>JBFWKI010000006.1:0-128815 GCA_050252755.1 Sphingobium sp. | reverse complement strand
CCCCGGAAACGGCTTCACCGCCATATCCGGCCTCCGGTTCCGCTTCGCTCCACCTCCACCCGGATATGGCGGCGGCGAGAATAATCCACTAACAATCAACATGGTCCACTCGGTGGGGGCAGATCAGGACGCGGCGGCGGCACCTAATGAGAAATCCGTTAGTCGGCTTCCCTACATCATCGCCTATGCACTGAGCGAAGACGACACTATATTGACGATCCTCCATGTCATTCACAGCTCGCGCAACTGACTTCCCGACGACTGGCCGGAATGACGACGATTCTTGTCGGGCCATTTAGCTCATGCGGCTCTTAGCCATCCCCATTCATCCTGCTGAATTTGCTCGAACCTGCATAGCAGGTCGGTGCTCGGTGCCTCGCACAAGGTTCTATAGGACAACACGAAGGCCGACCAAAAATATCATTAATATGATATTGTATTTCAGTTATTCCTAGGCTCGCTACAGTCGGCGATCCGGGTGATCGACCATATTTCGTAACCCATGTCGGAAGAACAGCGCTATTTCCATTCCGTATCGGCACAAAATAAGATAGTTTATTCAAGTGCTAAAGTGAGGATTGGGGGTTGAAGTGACCATAGGCGCTCTATGTCATCAACATGGCCTGCACACTGGCTGCCACTGCGGCACTCTGGAAACGATGGCGGCTTTCAGGCGGATCGAGGCCGACCTTTCGCGGCGGCAGATGCTCGGCGGCACAGCGGCGGTCGTTGGCATGTTCGCCGGGTTCGGCCTCGCCTCCGGAGAGGGACGGGCACAGACGCCGGGCCGGCCGCTGCTGCTGACCAATCTGCGCCTGTTCGACGGAACCACCCTCAGCATGCGCGACGGCGTGGACATATTGATCGAAGGCGACCGGATCGCCGCTTTGCCGCGGCGCGGGCAAGGCCCCGCCGAGGCCGAGGCGGTGGATTGCGGCGGACGCGCAGTGATCCCCGGCCTCATCGACGCGCACTGGCACGCTACTTTGGTCGGGGTCAGCCAGATCGTCGCGCTGACGCAGGACATCGGCTTCGTGCATTTGATGGCCGGGCGCGAGGCAGGGGCGACGCTGCGGCGCGGCTTCACCACGGTGCGCGACGTTGGCGGCCCCGCCTTCGGCCTCAAAATGGCGATCGACCGCGGCGTGGTCGAGGGGCCACGCATCTTCCCTTCGGGCGCGATGATCTCGCAGACCTCCGGCCACGGAGATTTCCGGCTGCTCAACACGCTGCCGCGCGTGCCTTCGACGCCGCCCGACTATACCGAGGCGAGCGGCGTGGCCGCGATCGCCGACGGGGCCGACGAAGTGCTGCGCCGCGCGCGCGAACAACTCATGAAAGGCGCGAGCCAGATCAAGATCATGGCCGGAGGCGGCGTCGCCTCCATGTATGATCCGCTCGACGCGACCCAATATACCGAGGCAGAGATGCGCGCGGCGGTCAATGCGGCGGAGGATTGGGGCACTTATGTCTGCGCCCATGTCTATACGCCCGGCGGCATCCAGCGGGCGGTCCGCGCGGGCGTGAAGTCCATCGAACATGGCCAGCTTGCGGACGAAGCGAGCGCCCGGATGATGGCCGACAACGGCGCGTGGTGGAGCATCCAGGCGTTCCTCGCCGACGAGGATTCGAATAGCTTCAGCGACCCGGTCTCCGCCGCAAAGCAGCGGGAGGTGGCCGGAGGCACGGCTCGCGCCTTCGAACTTATGGACCGGTTCCGTATCAAGGCCGCCTTCGGCACCGACATCTTGTTCAGTCCGACCGGCGGCGTCAGCCAGGGACGCAACCTCGTCAAGTTCGCGCGCTTCATGTCACCGCTGGCGGCGCTCCACAAGGCCACCGGGGCAGCGGGCGAACTGCTGGCGCTATCGGGGGAGCGCGCGCCCTATCCGGGACGGCTCGGCGTGATCGCCCAAGGCGCGCTCGCGGACCTGCTGGTGGTGGACGGCGACCCCGAAAGCGACCTGTCGTGGCTGGGAACCCCTGACGACAGTCTGCGCCTCATCATGAAGGGCGGTCGCGTCTTCAAGGATCTTTTGAGGAACCCGGCATGAAACACATGGCCTTATGCATGACGGGCGGACTGGTGGCGGCGATGGGGCTGTGCGCGCCGGCCGCGGCGCAGGAAGAACCGGAATGGTCGGGACAGGTGACGGCCTATGTCTGGGCCACCGGCGTCGGCGGGTCGATCACGCCCTTTGGCGGCGCTCCGACGGTCGAGACCGACAAGTCCTTCTCGGATTTGCTGGAGGATCTCGATGCCGCCTTCTTCCTGTCCGGCTATGTACGACGCGACCGCTTCGTGCTGCTTGGCGACCTAAGCCATTCGTCATCCTCGAAGGAAGGGCGCGTGCCGGCGCTCGGCATTCCGGCGGAAGGGCGGCTGCGCCAGACTTCGCTGACGCTCGCCGGCGGCTATCGTGTAGTCGATGACCCCAAGGCGACCGTAGACCTGCTGGCGGGCGGGCGCGTCTGGTGGCTGCGCGGTTCGGTGCGGGTGCCGCTCGCCGGCGTGGACCGCTCGCCCAACCTCAGCTTCGTCGACCCGATCGTCGGCGCGCGCGCCAATATCGGTCTCGCGCCGCGCTGGTCGGTGATTGCCTATGGCGACGTCGGAGGTTTCGGCGCCGGTTCGAAAAGCACGAGTCAGCTTCTCGGCACGATCAACTATCAGGCCAGCGAAAATCTGTACTTCTCGGCGGGCTACCGGCATCTGCATGTCGATCATCGCAGCGGGGCCACGCGCGTCGATGTCGTCATGTCCGGTCCATTGCTGGGAGCGACCTGGCGCTTCTGACGCATGCATTGGCTTCGCGCGCTGCGGCTGGAACCATTGTTGTATCGTCACAGCATCAGGCCCGCGTCAGAGAGAAAGGCTGTTGTAAAGAAACGCCTTCTTGCCGATTTCAGATGCGCTAGTGACCCGAATCTGAAGTTCGTCACACTGTGTTGGCTAGCGTCGCACGAACTTCTATAGGACAATATGAAGGCTAGCCAAATTTCCCCGCAAAGCTGGAAAATGACGCAGGATCGCTCGTGCGGTTCGCTGGCTGGCCTTGTCATTTTTGCCTTGCGACGCCTTCCCGCTTCGGCTTGTCCCGTAGGTGCGGCGATGTCCTACTCGGTTGATTTTGGGTAGCGCCCTGCATTCCACCAAGGAGGCAGGCATGAGCGATATCGAAACTTGGCTTGATGAACTGATCGATCGGGAGGGCGGTTATAGCGATCATCCCGCCGATCGTGGCGGCCCCACGAAATGGGGCATCACGCAGGCCGTTGCGCGGGCGCATGGATATTCGGGCGATATGCGCCTTTTGCCGCTGGACGTGGCGCGCAGCATCTATCGTGAACGCTATTGGCGCGCGCCCGGCTTTGCCGCTGTCGGGGATATCGCGCCTTCCATCGCGGGGGAGATGTTCGACACGGGAGTCAATATGGGGCCAGCCGTGGCGGTGGGATTTCTCCAGCGGGCGCTGAATGCGCTCAACCGGAACGGGCGCGATTATGCCGATATGACCGTCGATCGCCGCATGGGGCCGGTGACGCTCGCCGCGCTCAAGGCGTTTCTTCGGATACGCGGGCGCGGCGGGGAAGCGGTTTTGCTGAAAGCGATCGAGGCGTTGCAGGGGGAACGCTATATCGCGCTGGCGGAAAGTCGCCCGGCCAATGAAGCCTTTCTCTATGGCTGGATCGCCAATCGACTCGGCCAGACCGGGTGACGGGTGACGGTCGAAGAAAAAGCGCGGAACAAGGAGGCAGAGAACATGGCATTGCTCGACGGGCTGTTGCGCCCGCTTTCCACCATCATAGACAAGGTCATCCCCGATCCGCAGGCACGGGACGCGGCCAAGCTGGAACTGCTCAAACTGGAAGGCACGCAGGAACTGGAGGCGATGCGCGTTCGGCTTTCCGCGATCGTGACCGAAGCGCAATCGGCCGATCCGTGGACCAGCAGGGCGCGGCCCGCCTTTCTCTATGTGATCTATGCCCTGTTGCTATGGGCCATCCCGATGGGGCTGATCGCGGCGGCACGACCCGAAACGGCCGACGCCATTGCGCGGGGCATGAATGCCTATCTCAACGGGATTCCCGAATCGCTCTATGCGCTCTTTGGCACGGGATATCTGGGATATACGGCGGCGCGGACATGGGGAAAGGTCAGGGGCGTCGATAAATAGGCGGGCAAAGGGGAGCGCTGCCGCATGGGGCATGGGGCAGGAAACAAGGGAAAAGGGCAAGCAGCCACCTGCCCCCCGGCGATTATCTGTTTTCCAGCACCGATCGACATTGGCCTGTGGCCGTCTGCGACCCCAGAACAAGACGATGACGTAATGGAAGCGCAGGCGGCCGATGGCCAATATGATGATTTTCCATGCCCCGGAGCGCAGTGAACCCATGCTCCTTGAGCACCGAAAGCGTGGGAAACCGCCCTTTGCAGGCTCTCAGGGCGGGAGTCGCAGACGGATCGATGATCCTAGCTTGCCTTTTCTATTTTGCCGCCAACGGTTCTGCCGCAGCCGGGGAAGGCAGAATATCCCCATCCCCGCCGCGCCCCGGCAAGCCCAATGTCGCTTCCGGCGCGGCGGGATCGCGCGCCATGACGTCCACCTGTTCCAGTTCCTCGATTTCCCGTCCGCCCGTTTCGATATTGAGATCGCGCAGCTTGCGCCCCGTCACCAGCACACGGCTTTCAAAACTGTTGGCGAACCGGTTATAATCGGCGACCGCGCCGTTCAGGCTGCGGCCCATCTTTTTGAGGCTGGCGGCGGCGACCGCGAGGCGTTCATAGATTTCCTTGCCCAGCGCGCCGATCCTTTTCGCTTCATCGGCCATTTTCTCCTGCCGCCAGACCGCCGCGACCGTGCGGGCAATGGCGATGAGGTTGGTGGGCGTGGCCAGCAGAACCCGCTTGCCGAACGCATAATCCCAAAGCCGAGGCTCCTGATCCAGCGCGGCTGTCAGGAAATGCTCCCCCGGCACGAACATGATGACATAATCGGGCGTATCGCTGAATTGCGATTGATAATCCTTGCGCCCCAGCGCGTCGACATGCGCCCGCATGGCCGAGACATGGCGGCCCATATGCTGTTGCCGCAGCGTTTCTTCCCCGGCATCGAACGCATCCTGATAGGCGTTCAGCGAAACCTTGGCGTCGATGACCAGCGACCGGCCACCCGGCACGCGGACGATGACGTCAGGCCGCAGCCGCCCGTCGCCGCCCTCGACACTCACCTCGGTCTGGAAATCCGCATATTCCGAAAGCCCGCATGTTTCGAGGACGTTGCGAAGCTGCTGCTCGCCCCAGCGCCCCCGCGCCTTGGGCGCCGCGCGCAGGGAATTGACGAGACGCTGCGCCTCTGTCTGCACCCTTTCCTGCCCGACCCGCATGGAATCCATCAGCCCCTTAAGCTCGCCATAAGCCTCGGTCCGGGCGCGTTCGATCTCTCCGATGCGCGTGTCATAATTTTTGATGGTGTCGCCCACCGGCTGCAACAGCGCCTTCAACTGCGCCTCGCTCTTGTCATGGGCCTGCAAGAAGCGCTGGTCCGCCCGTTCCAGAAAAGCACGCTGCGCCTCGCCCAGCAATTTGCCGCCGATCTCGCTGAACTGGGCGGAAAGCTGCTCCTTCGCCTCACCAAGAGCCTTTAACTGCGCCTCAAGCCCCTCGGCGCGGGCCTGTGCATCGGCCTCCACCGCGGCGAGGCGGGCGCGGGCTTCCTCTCGTTCCGCCTGCACGATCTCCAGACGCTCCCGCACGATTCCGGCTTGCTCGGCGCGTTCCTTCTCGACGGCCAGATCACGCAGGGCCAGATTGCGCTGTTCCTCGGCCTGCCCCAACTGCCCTTCGAGGCGGGCAAGATTGTCCGCCGCCTCCCGCTCACGCCGCCGCAGGTCCGCAAGGGGACGGGACGCCAGCAGCCAACCAGCGACAAGCCCGGCCAGCAAAGCGACGATAAGGAATATCAGAACCATCGGTTCCATCAGCAATCAGCCCCGAATGACAAGAACGAAATGAGAACATATCGTCCCTGATATCGGCTGGCAAGCGCTGATGCTCTCGCCGCCCCTTGGTCAGGCGGCGCGGCGGGCCTTTTGCAGCTTTTTGATCAACATGTCGCGCTTGAGGCGGGAAAGATGGTCGATGAAGAGAATGCCCTCCAGATGATCCATCTCATGCTGGAGACAGGTGGCGAGCAGCCCCTCCAACCTCTGTTCGTGGATGCGGCCTTCGCGGTCCATCCAACTGGCCCGGATGGTCGCGGGGCGTTCCACCTCGGCATATTGATCGGGCACCGACAGGCAGCCTTCATTATATACCGAAAGCTGGTCCGACCCCTCCAATATCTGGGGGTTGATGAACACCAGCGGGTTGCGGACGGGCTTGGCGTCCGGCTCTTCGGATTCCGGTTCCTGAAGGTCGATCACCAGCACCCGCTTGGGCACGCCGACCTGAATGGCGGCAAGGCCGATGCCCGGCGCGTCATACATGGTGTCGAACATATCGTCGATCAACGTCTGAAGGGCGTCGTCGATAGTTTCGACCGGTGTCGAAATCGTGCGCAGACGCGGATCGGGCGCCTCAAGGATCGGTAGAATGGCCATCATTCCCAAATATGAGAACGAAGCCGGAATATCAAGATGGCAGAGGGTTAATTCGCCTTAACCCACAGGCCTGCGCGCGCGCAATGCCTGCGCCAGCGTGCCTTCGTCCAGATAATCCAGTTCCCCGCCGACCGGCAGGCCATGGGCAAGCTGGGTCAGCCGGATGGGAAAGCCCTCCAGCCGTTCCGCGATATAATGGGCGGTCGTCTGCCCTTCCAGCGTCGCATTCATGGCGAGGACGACTTCATCGATGCCGCCCGCGCTCACTCGCGCGATAAGGCGATCAATGCCCAGATCCTCCGGCCGCACGCCATCGAGCGCCGAAAGACGCCCGCCCAGCACATGGAAACGCCCCGGGAACAGGCGCGATTTTTCCAGCGCCCAGAGGTCCGGCACATCCTCCACCACGCACAAGGCGCGATCATCGCGGCGGGAATCGGCGCAGATCGCGCAAGGGTCGGTGGTATCGACATTGCCGCAGACCGAGCAGGTCGAAAGCCGCTCATTCACGCGAACCATCGCCTCCAGCAAGGGTTCCAGCGCGGATTCGCGCCGTTTCAGCAAATATAGGACAGCGCGCCGCGCCGAACGCGGGCCAAGCCCCGGAAGGCGGGCAAGGGCCTGTGACAGGGCTTCGATTTCGGGTGATGCCATGGGCATAGCACATAAAGGCTTGCACTTGGCCTGCACAAGGGGTTGAGAGGCCCTCATGAAGATCATCTATATGGGAACCCCCGATTTCGCGGTGCCGGCGCTCGATGCGCTGATCGAGGCGGGGCATGAGATCATCGCCGTCTACAGCCAGCCGCCCCGCCCCGCCGGGCGTGGCAAGAAGCTGCACCCCACGCCCGTCCACGCCCGCGCCGAAGAACTGGGGCTGACGGTGCGCACGCCGCTGTCGCTCAAGGGCGAGGAAGAGCAGGCCGCCTTTGCCGCGCTGGACGCCGATATCGCGGTGGTCGCCGCCTATGGGCTGATCCTGCCGCAGGCGGTGCTGGACGCGCCGCGCCATGGCTGCCTCAATATCCATGCCTCGCTGCTGCCGCGCTGGCGTGGGGCGGCCCCGGTGCAGCGGGCGATACTGGCCGGGGACGCGGAAACCGGCGTCACCATCATGGGCATGGAAGCGGGCCTCGACACCGGGCCGATGCTGGCCGAAGCGCGGACGGCCATCGCCGCCAAGACCGCTGGCGCGCTGACGGGGGAACTGGCACAGGCCGGGGCCGGGTTGATGGTGGAGGCGCTGGCCGATCTGGCGGCCTTCCCGCCTGTCCCGCAGCCTCAGGAGGGCGTCACCTATGCGGCCAAGATCACCAAGCAGGAGGCGCGGATCGATTTTGCCGCGGGCGCGGTGCAGGCGGAACGGCAGGTGCGGGCGTTCAACCCCGCGCCCGGCGCGTTCTTCCTGCTGAAAGGCGAGCGGTTCAGGATACTCACCGCCCGGATCGAGGCGGAGGGCGGCCCGCCCGGCGCCATATTGGATGACGGGCTGCTGATCGGATGCGGCGCGGATTCGATCCGGCCCCGCATTGTCCAGCGCGCAGGCAAGGGCGCGATGAGCGTCGGGGACTTGCTGCGCGGCCATGCGATACCGGCCGGAACCATGGTGGACACGCCGGACATGCCGGACACATGACGACCCGCTTCGCCTTTACCGTGGAATTTGACGGGCGGCCCTTCATGGGGTGGCAGCGGCAGGCACATGGCCCCACCGTGCAACAGACGATCGAAGAGGCCATCCATGCCGTCACCGGGGAAACGGCCGTGGTGCACTGCGCAGGGCGCACCGATGCAGGCGTGCACGGGATGGCGATGCGCGCCCATGCCGATATCGAAAAGCCGATCGCGCCGTTCCGTCTGATGGAGGCCCTCAATGCGCTGATGCGCCCGGCGCCGGTGGCGATCATCGCCTGCGAGGAAGCGCCCGAAGGCTGGCATGCGCGTTTTTCCTGCATCCGCCGGTCTTATGTCTATCGCATCGCCAATCGCCGCGCGCCGCTGACCTTTGAAAAAGGGCTGGCGTGGCAGATCCCGCAAAGGCTGGATGAAGGGGCGATGGCGCGGGCCGCCGCGCTGCTGATCGGCAAGCATGATTTCACCACCTTCCGATCCACCCAATGCCAGGCGGACAGCCCGGTCAAGACGCTGGACCGGCTGGACGTGATCCGCCGCGACGACCGGATCGACGTCCATGCCTCTGCCCGCAGTTTCCTCCATCATCAGGTGCGATCGATGGTCGGATGTCTCGCGCTGGTGGGCATGGGGACATGGAATGTCGCGGATATGGAGGGTGCGCTGACAGCGGCGGACCGCAGCAGGCTGGGTCTCAACGCCCCGCCCGATGGGCTGTTTTTCGTGCGGGCGGATTATCCCGGCGAGGCCTGATGACGCCCCGTGAGTATTAGCCGAACAGGCGCGTCAGGCTCTTGTCGAGGATGAGCAATTGCCAGAGCAGGCGGCCATGATCGGCGCGGCCGCTCTTGTGATCCTGAACCAGCGCGGCCATTTGCGCGGTGTCGAACCAGCCGCTTTGCGCCAGTGCCGAGGTGGTCGCCACCGCTTCCGCCTCGCCTGCCAGCGCGCCCCGGAACCAATGGGAAATCGGCGTGACGAAACCCATTTTGTCGCGATAGAGAATATCCTGCGGCAGGTAGGATTCCATTGCCCGCTTCATCAGATATTTGCCGCCATTGCCATGGATGCGCTGCCCCACGGGCAGGCGGGCGGCAAATTCGACCAGCCGGTAATCGAGCAAAGGCTCCCGCGCTTCCAGACTGACGGCCATACTCATCCGATCGGTCTTGGTCAGGATGTCGCCGGGCAACCAGATGCGCAGATCGGCATATTGCGCCCGGTCCAGCGGATCGCGCGCCGGGGCGTTTTCCATCGCCCTGATGATGCGATCCTCGGCGCGGTGGCCGTTTATCTGCTGCGCAAAACTTTCCCCATAGAGCCGCGCGCGCAATGCGGGGGGCGTCACGCCGACGGAGCGCGCATAGGCTTCCGCCCCGCTCATCCCCAATTCCTGAAAGGTCGACCGCGCGCGCAGGAAACGGGGCGCCCAATCGGCCTTGGGATATAGCCGCCCCAAAGTCCCGAACAGGGGCCGCCTGACCGCTTCGGGCACGAAGGCGCGCAGTTTCTCGCCGCGATGCTGGAACAGGTGGCGGCGATATCCGGCGAAGGCCTCATCCGCGCCATCGCCGGAGAGGGCGACCGTCACCTCTTCGCGGGCCAGTTCGCACACCCGGTAGGTGGGCAGCGCCGAGGCGTCGGCAAAGGGTTCATCGAAATGGGCGACCAGCGTGTCGATCAGCCCATAATCATCGGGCGACACCAGCCGCGTGCGATGGTCGGTCGCGAACCGGCGCGCCACATGATCGGCATGGCGGGTTTCATCGAGGCTCGGCACGTCAAAGCCGATGGTGCAGGTCTTGACCGCGCGGGGGGACGCCTCCGCCATCAGCGCGACGACGCTGCTGCTGTCCACGCCGCCCGACAGGAACGCGCCCAGCGGCACGTCCGCCACCATGCGGGACCGCACCGCCTCGCGCATCAGCGCGGTGAGTTCCTCTGCCAGCGCCGCCGGTTTCGCGTTGGTCCGATCGGCGAAGCTGACGTCCCAATAGCGGCGCGGCGCGGGCAGCCCCCTGCCCCGCAACAGCTTGAGATGCTCCCCCGCGCCCAGTTTCTTCACGCCCGCCACGATGCAGGCGTCGTCCGGCACATAGCCGAGCGCCAGATAATCCTCGATCGCGGTGGGGTCCGGCTCGCGCCGCAGCAGCGGGTGCGCCAGCAACACCTTGAGTTCCGAGCCGAAAATCACGCTGCCGTCCGACACCGGGGCATAATAGAGCGGCTTCACGCCCAGCCGGTCCCGCGCCAGCCAGAGCGATTGCGTGCCCTGATCGTACAGGGCGAAGGCGAACATGCCGTTGAAGCGATGCACGCATTCCTCGCCCCATTGGCGATAGGCGTGCAGGATGACCTCCGTATCGCTGTGCGAGCGGAACCGATGGCCGCGCTCTTCCAGTTCGGCGCGTATCTCGGCAAAATTATAGATTTCGCCGTTGAAGGTGACGATCAGGCTGCCATCCGCATTGGCCATTGGCTGCGCGCCGCCGGAAAGGTCGATGATGGACAGGCGGCGATGGCCCAGACCGATGCCCGGTGCGGTCCATACCCCCGCACCATCCGGCCCGCGATGCGGCATGATGTCGATCATCCGCTGGACCCGCGCCGGATCGACCGGCTTGGCCGTTTCAAGGTGGAAGATGCCCGCTATCCCGCACATAGGGCTGGCTCTAGACGCTGTTCGAGGGCGATGGAATCAAAATCGCTGGCCCGTTCCCGCTTTTCCCTGCTGTCATTCGCCGCTATCGCCCCTGCCTTGCCCTGTCGGCCCCGTTGCGGCGTCGGCCAGCCTGCGCGGGTCGCCCAGCGCCGCGAGAAACGCCCGGATGGAAGCATCCGCCGCCGCTTGCCCGCCTTCCTCGGCGGAAAGGAGAATGGCGACAGCGCGCTGGTCCCGGCCCAGCAGACGGGCCTTCATCGTGTCGATCTTGATGGTCATCGCCTTGCCGGTCAGCGCGCCTTCCCCCACCCGGTAGAAGCTGACGACATGGCGCAGGACCGGGCCGGGGGCGGTGATTTCCTCGCCCAGCGCGCCATCGGGCGCCCATGCCGGGGAGGACCATGCCCATTGGCCGTCAGGATCGACCGCGCCCTGCCCGAAGCCGATGAGTTCCCCATCCTCATCCTGCGACCCGAACGTGGCGATGGCGAGATCGACGACATGGCCCTTGCCATCGGCATAGCGGGCCTGCGCCAGATGATCGGCCCCATCGAAACGCGGTTTCCATGGGTAGCGGGCGGGGGTGTCGACCCGCTCCCACCCGGCCGGTTGCGGCAGCACGGGCGCGGCAAGGTCCGCTTTGCCCCAATGGGCGGAAAGGCGGCCCCAGACCGGGGCGATCATCACGAGGGCCAGCGCCCCGCCGAGGACGAGGGGAAGAGAGGCCCCGCGCCCGCCCGATGGCGTCTGTGGGACGGCCTGCGGAACGGCCTGTGAGATCGGCAGCGGCTCGGCCTGCTCCCCCGGCTTGCGGTCGAAAAAAGGCCATGCCGCCGCCATCACGCCAGCCATCACCACGGCGAAAAACACCCAGCCATAAACGACATGATCGAACCCCACCGCCGCATCGACGGTGGTGAGATGCGCGACATAGATCGTCCCGAACGCCCGCACCCCGTTCGCCAGCAGGCAGGCGAGCAGCGCGCCCGCCAGAAACAGGCCGCGCCTGATCCATGAGCGAAAGCAGACATTGCACACCAGCACGCCATAGGCCGTCATCGCGATCAGGAATTTGGCGCCGGAACAGGCCTCCGCCACCTTGAAATAGCCGGTGGGCGTGGTGATGAAAATGCCCTCTATATGCGCCGGGACGGCAAAGAGATGGAGCAACTCCACCGCGATCCGCGCCGTTATCAGTTGCAGCGCGGGTTCCAGTTCGCTCCCCACCGGGATCATGAAGAACGCATAGAAAAGCGGGAAGAGCAATGCGCGCACCACTGCCGGCCCCAATAGGGCGGCCACCGCGCCCTGCATCATCAGGATGATCGCGCCATGGCGGATCACGCCAAGGCTGGCGGCATCGCCCAGCAGCCAGCACAAGGCCCCGCCCGCGAGCCACAGCAGGCCCGGCGTCCAGCAGACCGGCGCGATCCGGCTCACCATGGCGCGGCGCTGATGCACCAGCCAGCCGATCAGCACCGGAATGAACAGGCAATGGCCATAGGAGGAGGATGTCCACCATATGATCGCCATATCCGCGACATCGCGCAGGAAGAGAAGGAATATGGCCCCCCATAGCCCGCCCAGTGCCAGCAGATGACGCGGCCAGCCGGGCGTGACGATCCACCGGCGCAAGGGGGAGTCGGACAGGGGGACGGCCTGCCTCATTTCCCGCCGCTCTCCTGCCCGAACAGCAGGGATTGGAGCGGCGCGAGCGTGCTGGCCCAATCATATCGGTCTTCCACGCGGCGGCGCGCCGCCTGCCCCAGAGCCGCGGCGCGGGCCGGATCGGCCAGCAGGGCGAGGATCGTTTCCACCTCCTGCGAAATCTGCCCCGGCACCAGCAGATGCTCACCGGCCACGGCATCTATGCCCTCGGCCGCCTGCGGGCTGGCGACGATGGGGCGGCCCATCGCCATGGCCTCCAGCACCTTGTTCTGGACCCCGCGCGCGATACGCAGCGGGGCGACGACGCAATCGGCCGCCGCGAGCCAGCCGCGCACATCGGGCACGGCCCCGGTCACGACCACGCCGGGCAGGTCGCCCAGCGCCTCCACCTGCGGCGTCGGGTTGCGCCCGACGATCGCAAAGACCGCGCCGGGATGCACGGCGCGAAGGGCGGGGAAAACCTGCCGCGCAAAGCTCTCCACCGCCTCGATATTGGGGCGATAATCCATCTGCCCGGTGAAGAGCAGCAAGGGCCGCCCCGGCGGCGCTTCGACAGCGGCGAAATCGCCATCGGGGCGGAAATAGTCCAGCTTCACGCCATTATCGAGCGCGGCGATGGGTCGCCCCTCGACGCCGCCCGCCTGCCGGAACATCGCGGCTTCCGCTTCGCTGACGAAGGTGGAAATATCGGCGCGGCGCGCCACCTTGCGTTCATAATCATGCAGCACGCGCCCCTCGCGCCGGTGCACCCACCCCATCAGGCCGCCCTGCCCTGCCCCATAGGCGGCATATTTGGCGCTGTCGAAATCCACGAAATCCATCATGAACCGGACCGTATCGGGCAGATGCTCCGGCACGAAATGCGCCATCTGCGCCGAATAGGCGAGGATGGCGCGGATCGGCCGATCCGCCAGCACGGAGGCGACCCAGCGGCGCAATTCCGGCTTTTCATACAGCGCCACCAGCATCGGTTGACGCCGGATCAGCCCGTCGATCGCCGCCACCGGGCGGGACCGGTCGCGCATCGACACGCATTGGCTGGCCGTGATCCGCGCCATGTCGGCGGCAAACCCCATGTCCCGCGCATCATCGGCAAAGCAGCCGACATGCACCGGCGCGATCCGGGCCGCCGCCTTCAGCAGATTCCACGACCGGATCTTGTCACCCCTGTCCGGCGGAAAGGGAATGCGGTGGCAGAGGAAGAGAATTTCGCCCTTTTCGCGCATCGTCATCAAAGGGGCCTCAGCCCAGCCCCCTGGCGATATGGGGGCCGATCAGGCTGGCGATCGGCAGCGGCAGTTTTTTCCAAAGCTCCACCTTGCGCTGATATTGCGGGGACAGCGGGTTGATATCCCTCGGCTCTTCGCCCGGAGCGGCGCGCAGGGCATAGGTGAGCGGCTGGCCTTCCCATCCCCATGTCTTTTTCCACGCCGCAGGCCCCGTCCCGACCTTGGATCGGCCGAAGTCGAAGATCGTGCAGCCGCGCTGCCGTGCATGGCCCATCAGCCGGAAATAGGCGACCTCGTTCGATTGCATCCCCCGCGCCGCCAGCGCCGACCCCTGCCAATAGGGCATGCAGACGCCGCGATGATAGAGGCTGAAAATGGTGGTGAGCGGTTGCCCGTCCTTGCTGGCGAGCAGGATATCGGCATCCTCCCCAAAGGCGCGGAGCACCTCTGTAAATAGCGCCTTGGGGAATACCGGCGTGCCGAGCCGGTGCACATTTTCGGCATAAAGGCGATAATGGATATCCAGCAGCCGCCGGTCCCGCCCCGTCTCGATCGTCAGATCCTTGCCCAGCCCCTTGCGAATCTCGGCCCGATGCTTGCGCGGCACGGCGAGCAACTGCGCTTCGTCATCGGCCTCCAGCGGCTTGGCGAACCCCAGATAAGCGCCGCTCTTTTCCGTCCAGCCTTCGCCGGGCAGAACCCCGCCGCGCAGTTCCGCCGTGGGGCAGCGATGCAATTGCGCCAGCCGCCAGCATTCGTCCGCCAGCGCTTGCGCCGTCGCCGCGTCATCGGCCAGAATGCCGCCATCGACGGCAAATCCGCTCGACACCAGCGCCCGCCCGAACAGGCGCGAGGTTATGAGGGAGAGCGGCAGCACGCCCGCCATGGCCTCTTCCCGCCGCGCCACCAGCATCAGCGCCCGCTGACGGCACCCCCGCGCCACGGCGGTGATCCATGCGGGGCGATGAAAGGGCGTGGAATCGGCATGCGCGCAAATCCAGCGATCCAGCGCCGCCGCTTCGACCGGGTCGCCGGGATCGACGAGGCTGACGGTCATCGGGCGGGCCAGCATGGCGCTTCCTCCCCCTGTCGATCCACCAGCGCGTCTATCCTGCCCCATGAAAAATCCCCGATCAGGCGGCGCAGCTTGGGCGCCATGACGGCAAGGTTGCTATAATGGCGCACACGGGATTTGAGCGGCGCATGGGCGACCTTCGGCTGATCCGGGTCGATCTCCCACGGGTGGAAATAGAGGATCGCGGGGCGCCCGTCCCGCCCGTTGACCTGCCGCACCGCCCAGCGCGAAAAGGCATAGGGCAGCAGGCGGAAAAAGCCGCCTCCCCCCGCCGCCAGCGTCCGCCCGCCCAGCCGGGCCGTCGTCACGGGCAGTTCGAGCAAGTCGCTGCCCGCCACCGGGCGAAAGGCGAAACGGGGCGCTTCGGGCCAGCCATAATGATCGTGCACGACCGGCGCGACGCTGCTGGAATAGCGATAGCCTTCCTCGGCCAAAATCGCATGCGCCCATGGCGTGCGCGCGTCGATCGAGAAACTGGGCGCGCGATAGCCGCTCACCGCCACGCCGCCGGCCTGTTCCAGCAGGGCGCGGGATCTGCGCAGATCGGCGCGGAAGGCTTCCGGCGCGAAGGTGAAGACGCGCTGATGGTCATAGCCGTGGCTCGCCAGTTCATGGCCTGCCTCGACAATGCGGCGGATGGTGGCGGGGAAGCGCTCCGCCACCCAGCCCAAGGTGAAGAACGTGCCCTTCACCCCTTTTTCCGCGAAAAGGGCCAGCACCGCATCGACATTGCGTTCGACGCGGCATTCCAGCCCGTCCCAGTCCGCGCGGTCGAGCGTCTTTTCAAAGGCGCCGACCTGAAACCAGTCCTCCACATCGACCGACAAGGCATTGATAATGGCGTTCTTCACCCATGCCTCCCCGGCGGATCAGGCCGCGCGGGCGGGCTGTGTGTCGGCTTCGACCCAATCGACCAGCAGGGTCAGCACCCGGCGCAGCGCGGCCTCCTGCTCCTCATTCTGCCGTTCAAGCTGGGCGAGGCGGCCCATGACGCTGTCCAGCCGATCGGCCAGATCGCGCTGATCGGCGCTGAGGTCGCCCGGCGATCCGATGGAACGGCGCAATTCCGCCAGTTCGTCCGCCATCGTCCCGGCAGGCGAAGCAGCGGTGGCGGCGGCGGCAGGGGCATCGGCGGAAACGGATGCGGCATCCCGGTCGCCCGCTTCCTCATCATGGCCCATATCGGCGGCCACCGTGTCGATGGCCTGCCCGTCAATCTCCTCCAGTTGATCGACCGCGCCGAGCAGCAACACCCGGCTCATCAGCGCGTTGACCCGGCGCGGTATGCCGTCGGTCGCCCGGTAAACGGCGTCGAAGGCGTCGGCCGGGAAGAACGGCTTTTCCTGCCACCCGACCAGAGCGAGGCGATGGCGGATATAGGGCTCGATCTCACTTTCCAGCATCGGTTCGAGATGGTGGCTGGCGATCACGCGCTGGCGCAACTGCTCCATTTCCGGGGCATTCAGCAGATGGCGAAATTCCGGCTGGCCCAGCAGGAAAATCTGGAGAAGCGCCTGCCCGCCAAGCTGGAAATTGCTCAGCATCCGCAATTCCTCGACCGAGGAGGGCGGCAGGTTCTGCGCCTCATCGACGATCAGCAGCGTCCGCAACCCCTTGCGCGCCTGCGCATGGAGAAAGGCCTCGATCCGCTGGAGCATCTGCGCCTTGGGCAGATGCTCGTCGGTAATGCCGAAACCCAGCGCGACAAGGCGCAGCATGTCATCGCCCTGCACCTGCGTCGATACGATCTTGATCGCGGTCAGCCGGGCCGGGTCTATGGTGTTCATCACATGGCCGACCAGCGTGGTCTTGCCCGCACCGATTTCCCCGGTGATGACGATGAACCCTTCGCCCTGCGCCAGACCATAGCCCAGATAGGACAGGGCCTTGCGATGGGTGCCGCTTTCAAAATAGAAATGCGGGTCGGGCGTGAGCTGGAACGGTCGGCCCTGAAACTGATAAAACTGATCGTACATCGCTTTCAATCTCCCCGGAAAAGCCGCGCGGGCCTTCCGCCTTCCGTCAGAATTGATATCGCACGCCGATGCGGCCCAGCAGGCTGATGATCTGTTCGACCTGCGATCCATCGACCGCGTCCACGCCCACCGACGCCTGCCCGGTCAGGCGGCGGCCGAACTGGCGGGCATAGGTCACATAGCCGCCATAATTGGTGAAGCTGAGGTCGGAGCCGCCGCTATCCGTGTGATTGGCGTAGAGGCTGCCGCTGACGCTGGACAATTGATCGACCTGCATGCCGCCGAACAGCACGCCATAATAGCTATTGTCCTTCAACCCGTCGATTGCCGCCAATATGCCGACATCGGGGGCGAGGAACTTGCGCTGCGTCCAGCCAAGGCCCAGACCCCAGTTCCAGCGCCCGCGCGCATAGCTATATTGGCCCGTGACGCCACGCCGCCGATAATTGGCCGCGCTGATCCCGGCCAGCGTGTCGTTGAGGCAATCCAGCCCATCCTCGCCGCTGACGCATCCGGTCGGCAGGCCGGTAAAGGGATTGCGCAGCGCATCGAAGGCGAACGGCAGGCCGTCCAGACTGTTGTTCAACCCGCGCCCGAAGCTGTCGATCGTGTCGAAATAGGCGATCTGCACCGTGCTGTTCGGGCCGGATTGCCAATCCAGCACGCCGGTATAATGCATCGAATCATAGCGGCGGCCGACCCGCAATTCCAGCGAGGTTCTGCGGCTGGGCCGCCAGAGCACGCCCGCATCCCAGATGATGCCATCGGTATCATAGGCCAGCAGGCGCGGGGCGGACCGATCCCCGACATAATTGCCGTTGCCATCGACAACCGGCGCGCCATCTTCATCGATCAGCACCGATTGCTGGCTGATCTTCATCTTTTCATAGCCGACGCCGCCCACCAGCGCGAGCGTGGGGGAGACAGGAACCGTCACATCCCCCCTTGCCCACAGGTCGGTATAGCGCTGTTTCAGTTCGCTGGCGTTTTCCCGCTCATAACCGGCGCTGAGCGTCCAGCCGAAGGGCAGGTCGCCGGGCCGCATCCCGACCGATCCGGTCAGGGAATGATAGGTGCTCTCGTCAAAGGAACCGTAGCGGAAGCGGTTGTTCCCCACGCCGAAGTCGGAATCGCCGTCCACCCTGGTATAGCCGAAGCGATAGGCGGCGTTGACCATCAGGTCATCGATATGCGTCGTCAGCGTAGGCCCGACATTGAAGGCGTAGATATCGTCGGTATAGTCCCCGCTATTGGCCAGCGATCCGCCGGCGCCGTAAAGGCCGTCGCTGCGCAGACGGGTCGCAAAGGCGCTGCCGTCAAGGCTGAGCGTATCGGGGATCGCCCAATAGCGCCCCCGCGCGATGCCGGAAATGATATCCTGATCGGGCGTGCGGCGGTTCCAGCCGAACTGATGCTCATAGCGCAGGCTCAGCTGGGCCTCGGCGCGGCGGGACGTTACCGATCCATCCACGCCCACGGCCACCGTGGTATAGGTGAGGACGCCGTCATCCCCCTTGATATTGGCGATCAGCGTCTGGTCGGCCTCTATATAGGGGGCGATTTCCGTGCGGGCCGCCGCCGCGCCGGGCAAGGCCGCCAGCAACAGGACGCCCAGCGGGATGCCGCCGCGCCATAGCGGCCTGATCGGGGAAAGGGCAAACCGCATCAATCTGTCTCCACGCCGTAATAGCTGCCGAACCGGCGGCCGCTGGGCGAAAATTTGACGCCATTGAGCAACAACTGGACATGCTGGCATTCCTTGAGCAGCCCGGCGGCATCGCGCAGCGCGCTTTCGCTGGTGCGGTCGGCGCGGACCACCAGCACGGTCTGCCCCACATGCGCCGCCAGCGCCGCCGCGGGCGATGCGGCCAGCAAGGGCGGGGAATCGAAGATCAGCACCCGGTCGGGCCGTCCGGCCACCAGCGCGGCGATCACCGCTTCCATGCGCGAGGAGGCGAGATATTCCGCATCCTTGTCATTCCCCTGCCCGGCCGGCAGCACGAAGAAGGACGGCACATCGGTGCGGATGACCAGTTCATCCACCGGCAGATGCGGATCGGCCAGCGCGTCCATCATGCCCTTGCCCGGCGTCAGGCCCAGCGTGGACGCAATTTCGGCCTTGGCGAAATCGGCGTCGATCAACAGGATTTCCAGCCCGGTTTCGGCAGCCAGCGACAGGGCCAGATTGACCGAGCAAAAGGTCTTGCCGTCCCCGGCGTGGGCAGACGCGACAAGGATGATATTGCCGTTGGGGATGGCCTCCTGCTGGCGGCTGCCCCGGATGCGGGCGAGCAGTTCCCGCTTGATGATGCGAAATTCCTCGCCCGTGCGGGTGATGGGCGCGCCGGGGACCAGAAACCCCGCCTCCGCCATGGCGTCACGATCCAATGTCTGCGCCGGGCCGTTCCAGTCACGGGCGCGACGCGCCGCGACAATGGCCTTGCCCGCCGCATCATTCACGGTTTCAGCGGGCATAGGTCCGGGCACCGGCGCGGCCATCGGTTCAGGCGGCGGGGGCGGGATCATCTCCGCCGGGATATCGAGCGGCGGCAAGGCATCGCCCCGGATCGCCTTTTCAAAATGAAACAGGTCATTGGCGCGATCCAGCACGCTCCTGGCCGAAGCCGGGCTGATGGGGGAACCATCGCCGCCGAACGGGAAATTCTGTTTGCCCACGTCTTTTCCCCTTTACGCCATTCCGCGCTGAACAAACTCAACCATAATCAACAACAGGCACACGCATCCCAATGCGGCGCATCCGCCCATGAACATCTTCAACCGGCGCCGGCGCTCCCCCATCAGGGCGGGGTTGAGCGTTTCCGTCACCGATCCGATCACCGTGACCCCCGCCGCTTTTGCCAGTTTCTGCGCGGTCGGGAAAGTCTGCCGAAGCTGCCCCATCGCAAAGGCCGCACCGACGCCCGCGCCGATCCCGGCGATCAGCACGCCGATCAGCAGCAGCGGCCGATTCGGCGATGCCGGGGCGCCCGGCACAGCGGGGGGATCAATAACACGAAAAGTCGTTCCCGTGGTTTCATTCTGCACATCCCCGCGCAGGCGTACCGCTTCCCGATCGGCCAGCAATTTATCATATTGATTTTTCAGCACATCATAATCGCGCGAAAGCCGTTCCTGTTCGGTGGCCAGCCCGGGCTGCGTCAGTTGGCGCGATACCATAGTGTTGATATCGGCCTGTATCTGCGCCTTTCGGCCCTGCAACATCTGAAGATTGGCCGCGCGCTCCGCCTGCATGGACTTGAGCGAGAGATAAGCCGGGTTGGGCGTCCCGCCGCTCGCTGCCGCCGCGCCGCCGCCCTGCGCCTTCATCGCGGCGATCTGGCGCTCCAGCGCTTGCACATCGGGATGTTCGGCGGTCCAGCCGCGCGCGCGGCCAGCCGCAAGATCGGCCTGCGCCTGCGCAAGCGCCGATGGCGCGCCGCCCGGCCCGGCCCCCGCAATGGTCGCGGACGTGCCGCTCAACTGGCCGTTGATCGCGGCGACGGCGCTCTGCGCGGCGGCCAGTTGCGGTTCAAGCTGGTTGAGTTCGGCCCGCGCCGCCGTCAGCCGATCCCCGATGGAACCGGAACCGGGCAGCAGGCCGACCCGCTGTTCAAATTCCATGCGCTTCTGCTCGACACCGGCCAGCGCCTTGCCGGTTTCGGTGATCTGCTGATCGAGAAAGGCGAGGCCCTGCCGCGTTTCATCGCGATTGCCGGAGATATTCGCCTGCTGGAACAGGTCGATCAGCTTTTGCGTGATCTGCGCCGTCAACCGGGCGTTGGTGCGGTCGGAAAGCGAGCTGTCCGCCATGGTCGTCGTGATTTCGAACATATTCTCGTCATTCGAGACGATGGTGATGTTGCGGCGGAGCATGCCCACCCGCGCGGCGATATCGCCATCGCTCGCCACCGTCCCGGCAAGATCCGTGCCGCGCACGACCTTTTCCAGATTATCCGCGCTCATCAACGTCTGGCGCAGGCCGTTCAGGCTTTTCTCCTGCTCCGCCGCCGAAATGCCTACCTTGTCCTGAATGACGGACTGGGTCGTCACATAGACGCGCGCGCGCGATTGATAGCTGTTGGGGATCATCGACACGGCGAGCCAGCCCAGCGCGCAGACCGCCCAGGCAATGCCCAGCGCCAGCCAGCGCCGGTTCCATACGCCATGCAGGGCGATCAGCAGTTCATCATAGAGGCTGGGCATCGGTCCGTTCGTTTCTCTTTCCATTGCCGGACCCGTGGCTGTTCGCCGCCGGGGCCATCACGGGGCCAAAGGGTTCAGGGCGCGGGCGACCGTTCAGAACATGCTTTCGGGAATGATGATGACGTCACCGGGCGCCAGCAGCACATTGGCCTTGGTGTCGCCCTTCTTGACCAGATCGTTGATGCGCAGCCCATATTCCTGCTGCTTGCCGCTATCCTTGTTGAAACGAACCAGCCGCGCCTTGTTCCCCGCCGCATATTCCGACAGCCCGCCCACCGCGATCATCGCGTCGAGCAGGGTCATATTGGCGCGATAGGGAATGGAGGCGGGCTTGTCGGTGGCGCCGATGATGCGCACCTGCTGGCTGAACGTGCCGGAAAATTTATCGACGATCACGGAAACCAGCGGATTTTGTATATATTGGGTCAGGGCCAGCTTGATATCATCGGCCAGCATCTTGGGCGTCTTGCCCACGGCGGGCATGTCGGTGATGAGCGGCGTGGTGATGCGGCCATCCGGGCGCACCTGCACCTTGGCGCCCAGTTCCGGGTTGCGCCAGACGAAGATTGTCAGTTCATCGAGCGGGCCGATCACATATTCCTCGCCCGGCCCTTCCTGCGTCGAAACAAAGGAAGCGGGGGGAAGCTGCGGGCCTGCCGGGGCCGTCGCGCAGCCGGACAAGACCAGCGCGGACAACGCCAAACCGATGAAAACCCTGCAAATATGGCCAAAAGCCATGCCACTCACCTCTTTTTTCCTGCCATGACCCTACCCCTTCTTCCGCTCGGAATGAAGGCGTAACCCATGGGCATAGTTTCTGCCTGATGCCGGAAAAGGGTGAAAATTGCGTTAGTATTCTCGTAAAAACCTGTATCCGCAGCCCCGTGCGGATCACCCCACCAGCATTTCGCCAGCGGGGGGATGCCCCAGAAACGCGGCGGGAGACGCCGTCGCGCCATAGGCCCCGGCCATGAACAACGCGATGAGATCGCCCGGCTCCACCGGCGGCAGCAGCACCTTGTCCGCCAGCCGATCGAGCGGCGTGCACAGGCAGCCGACGATCGTGATGGGCGTATCCGCATTGGCCGCGCCGAATTTATTGGCGACGGCCACCGGATAGTTGCGGCGCACCACCGTCCCGAAATTGCCGCTGGCCGCCAGTTGATGATGCAGCCCGCCATCGACGACGGCGAAGCGCTCGCCATGGCTTTCCTTCACATCGACCACCCGCGTCAGATAGACGCCCGCCTCCGCGACGAGATAGCGGCCCAGTTCCATCGCAAAGGCGCTTTCCTCCAATATGTCGGGCGGCAGGGTGATCGCCTCCTCCAGCGCGAGGCCAATGGCGCGCGGATCGACCGGCAGGTCGCCGGGGAAATAGGGAATGCCCAGTCCGCCGCCGATATTCACCAGCGGCGGCGCGCGCCCGACCTCTTCGGAGAGGCGAGCGGCCAGCGCCACCGTCTGCGCCTGCGTCTCGATGATGGCGAGGGTATCGAGCGACTGGCTGCCCGCGAAAATATGCCAGCCGCGCCAGTCCGCCTCCGCCTCTATCACCAGCCGGGCCAGCGCGCCCGCGCGATCCGCGTCGATGCCGAAGGGCTTCGCGCCGCCGCCCATCTTCATGCCCGATCCCTTGAGATCGAAATCCGGGTTGACGCGCACGGCAAGGCGCGGCGTCACGCCCGCCCGTTCCGCAATGGCGAGGGCGCGGCGCGCCTCCCCTTCGGATTCCAGATTGACGGTGACGCCCGCGCTGATGGCCGCGAGCAGTTCATCGTCCCGCTTGCCGGGGCCTGCGAAGCTGATGCGGTCCGGCGTCATGCCCGCCTCCAGCGCCATGCGCAATTCCCCGCCCGATGCGACGTCGAAGCCGTCGATCAGCCCCGCCATGCCCGCGAGCAGCGGCGCATAAGGATTGGCCTTGATCGCATAATGGAGGTGCAGGCAATCGGGCATCGACACGCGCAACCGCCCGATGGTGGAGCGCACCGCGCCCATGTCATAGACGAACAGCGGCGTGTCACCCGCCTCGTCGACCAGCGAGTTCACCCCGCAATCGCCCAGCAGCAACATGCCGTTTTCGACTTCGAACCAGAGCGGGATCGGTCCTGACGGTTTCATGCATCTGCCTCCTGACCGGTGGCGGCATACTGGCGGGAAAGCGCCACCCGATCGATCTTTCCATTGGGGTTACGGGGGAACTGGTCGATCATCCTGATCTCTCCGGGCATCATATAATTGGGCAATTCCGCACGGAAACGGCCGCGTATCGCCTCTTCGAGCGAAGCCGCGTCCCCCTCCGCCGCCCTGACGAGCAACAGGATCGCCTGCCCCAGCCGGGGATCGCTCACCCCCAGCGCCACCGCCTCGGCAACGCCGGGAACGGACTGGGCGGCTTCCTCGATCTCGGTCGGGCTGATCCGATTCCCTGCCGATTTTATCATCGCATCGGCCCTGCCGACAAAATAAAGCAGCCTGTCCGCATCCCGGCGCACCGTGTCGCCGGACCAGACGGCCATGCCGCCATAATAGGATGCGGGCGGCGCGGGGCGGAAACGCTCCGCCGTGCGGGCCGGGTCGTTCCAATAGCCCTGCGCCACCAGCGGCCCGCAATGCACCAGTTCACCCGGTTCTCCATCCCCGCACAGCGCGCCATCCGGACGGCAGACGAGGATTTCGGCATGGGGAATGGCACGCCCCATGCTGTCGGGATGGCTCGCCACCAGTTCGGGCGGCAAATAGGTCGAGCGAAAGGCCTCGGTCAGGCCGTACATGGGATAGAGATCGGCATCGGGAAACAGCGCCCGCAAACGCGCCACCAGCGGCCGGGTCAGCGCGCCGCCGCTATTGGTGAGGCGGCGCAGCCTTGCGGCGGTTTCCGGCGGCCAGTCGGCTTCGACCAGTTGCACCCAGAGCGGCGGCACCCCGGCAAGGCCGGTAATCCCTTCCCGTTCCACCGCCTTGATGACGTCGCGCGCGGTCAGATAATCGAGCGGCACGACCGTCCCGCCCGCCGCCCATGTGGAAAAAAGCTGGTTCTGCCCATAATCGAAGCTGAACGGCAGCACCGCGAGGATGCGATCCTCCGGCGTCAGGCGAAGATAATCCGCCACCGCCACGGCCCCCAGCCACAGATTGGCGTGGGAAAGCATCACCCCCTTGGGCCTGCCCGTCGATCCGCTGGTATAGAGCAGCGCGGCCAGATCATCGGGCGCAGCATCGGAGGGAGGCAGCTGGGGGAGCGCCTGGGCGGCGGCCAGCGCGTCCCCCTCGCCCGCCTGAGCGCATCCGTCCGGCATGTCGTCCATGGGCAGCGTCGCCAGCCGCGCGGGCGTTGCGATCAACAGCCGCGCGCCGCAATCGGCCAATATATGGGCGACCTGCGCATGTTTGAGCAGCGGGTTGACCGGCACATGGACAAGGCCCGCCCGTGGCGCGGCCAACGGCATCAGGCAGGCCAGCCGCCCCTTCGCCGCCCAGGTGGCGACCCGACTGCCCGGCGGCAGGTCTTGCGCCGCCAGCCATGCCGCGAGCCGCCCGACGGCCTGTTCCAGTTCCGCATAAGAAAGGGCGCCCGATTTCCCCGCCAGCGCGGGATGATCCGCCCGTCCCATGGCGGGAAGATGGTCAATGGGCCGTAAAGGCGATTCACTTAACCTCATTTGCACCACTTCCCGCTATAGTATCGTGCGGTCGCGGGATAGAGAGATTCCTGCCGCAGGAAAAGACCGCAGAACAAGACAGGCCGCTACAGGGCCAAAGCAAGGAAAGACCCGGTGTCATCCCCCGAATCCCATCGCAGCGCGCCTGTTGCCCCCGACCGGGCGGGACATGGCTTTGCGCGCCGGGACTGGTTCGAGATGCTGGCCCGGCATTGCTTTTCGGATAGCAGCTGCCTGTGGCCGCGCGCCGATTTCCCCGATGCGGCCGCGACCCTTCCGCTGATCGACAAGGGCGATCATGCGAGCGCCCTTGCCAATTATTACAGCTTTTCCTACGCGCCGATCGTCGAGGGCGCGCCATCGCCCGAACGGCAAAAGGCGCTGATCCGCGCCATTGCCGCCAGCTTGCGCCAGCGCCATGACCGGATCAGCTTCTATCCCCTGATCGACGATGGAATCATCCGCGACGGGACGCAGATCACCGCGAAAATCATGCGCGACGCCTTTGCGGCGGCAGGGTGGATCGCCCTGCTGACCGATCAGAACAGCAATCATTATCTTGACCTCAAAGGGCGGGATTTCGCCGCCTATTGGGCGCAAAGGCCCAGCCGTTTGCAGTCCGGCGTGCGGCGCAAGGGCAAGTCCGGCTCCCTTGATTTCGCGGTCCATGACCGGCTGACGGAAGATCTCTGGCGCGACTATCTGGCGGTGTATGCCGCAAGCTGGAAAAATGCCGAGCCTTTCCCCGATATGGTGCGCGCCATCGCCGAAGACGCCGCCGCGCGCGGGGTGTTGCGGCTCGCCTTCGCCCGTGAGCATGATGGAGGGGGCGCCGTCGCGGTGCAGCTCTGGACGATCGAGGGCCGCACCGCCTGCGTCCACAAAATGGCCCACAGCACCGCCCATGACCGGCAATCACCCGGAACCTTGCTGAGTCACCATATGTTCGAACATATGATCGACCATGAACCCATCGACCGGATCGATTACGGCACCGGCAACAATGCCTATAAGCGCGACTGGATGGAAGATACGCGGCCCATGCTGCGGCTCGATTGCTTCAACCCGCGCAAGGCCCGCATGTGGCTGCCCGCGTTACGGACGCGCATTTCTCAGCTTGTCCGACGCCCCGGTTGAGTCTACAGGCGCCAGAATGCGTGCAGACCCTTTGAAAGAAGACGCCCCGCATGGATCAACCGATGCGATCTTGCGGACGACCATGCAACAGGTTCTCGGCCTTCCGGCTGAGACCGTGGAGGCTTTCACCGCCGAAACGCCGCTGTTCGGCGCCCTGCCGGAACTCGACTCCATGGCCGTGGCGACCCTGCTGACGGAGATAGAGGACCGTTTTTCGATCATCATCGACGATGATGATGTGGATGGCGAAACCTTTGAAAGCTATGGGTCGCTCTACGCCTTTCTTCAGGCCAAATTGGGCTGAATCGCGGCTGAATCCCTCATCGTTCCGGGGCGAAGATAGCGGGCCTGCCCCGCCTGCTCGCGCAAGGCAGGCCCAATTGGCTGGTTATTCGGCGGCGGCGGCCTTCGTTGCCTCAAAATCCGACTCGGCAAGGAACCGTTCCACGTCCAGCGCCGCCATGCAGCCCATGCCCGCGGCCGTAACGGCCTGACGATAGATTTTGTCGGTCACGTCCCCGGCCGCGAAAACACCCGGAATGGCGGTTTTCGACGTTCCCTTCTCCACCAGAATATAGCCATCGTCCAGTTCCAGACTGCCCGCGAACAATTCGGTCGAAGGCTGATGGCCGATCGCGACGAACGCGCCATCGGTCGGTTCATGGGAGGCCTCGCCCGTCACCGTGTCGATCAGGTCCACACCGATCAGGCCCGCCGCGCCCTCCCCGCCGACAAAGCGCTTCACCGCCTTGTTCCACAATATCCTGATATTCGGGTGCGCGAGCAGCCGTTCCTGAAGGATCTTTTCAGCGCGCAGCGAATCGCGGCGGTGGATCAGCGTCACGTCCTGCGAATGATTGGTGAGGTACAGCGCTTCCTCGACGGCCGTGTTGCCGCCGCCGATCACCACCACTTTCTTGCCGCGATAGAAGAACCCGTCGCAGGTCGCGCAGGCCGAAACCCCCTTGCCGGAAAGCGTTTCTTCCCCCTCGACGCCCAGCCATTTGGCTTGCGCTCCGGTGCAGATGACCAAGGTGTCGGCGGTATAAACAGTCCCGCCGTCCCCGGTCAGGCGGAAGGGGCGGCTGGAAAGATCGACATCGACGATCTGGTCCCAGACCATTTCGGCGCCCACATGCTCCGCCTGCGCCTGCATTTCCTGCATCAGCCACGGCCCCTGAATCACATCGCGAAAACCGGGGTAATTTTCCACGTCCGTGGTGATGGTAAGCTGACCACCGGGCTGCATGCCCTGCACGACAATCGGCTTCAGGCCCGCGCGCGCGCCATAAATGGCGGCAGACAGCCCCGCCGGTCCCGATCCCAGAATCAACATGCGGCTATGGGTCGTGGTGGTCATGCGATCTTTCCTAATCCTTCAAGCAGATGGAGACAGCACATAGGTTTCCCGGCAGCAAGCGCAAGAGGGGGAAAGCCCGGATGGCCATTCGCGCGATCCTGCCGCGACACCGCCGCCACCCCGTAGCCGCCCCGCCGCTGCCCGCCCCCGCTACCCGATACCACGATCCGATGCCGCGGATTTCCGTCATCGGCGCTGCGGCCTGTCGCAGCCTGCCTCACAAAGCATCCATTTTGCCGCTCGGCACTTGTCTACCATAATGATTGAGATAATCTGCACCCTTGTCGGGACGTATACCGAGTCGACCGGCCTGGTTCTCTTTTCAGAAGGAAATTTGGCTATGCACCTATCGACCTTCTTCACGCCCCCCACGGACGGCCATGAGGCCCCGCTTCTTCTGACCGTACCGGGATTGGGCAATAGCGGCCCCGCCCATTGGCAAACCCATTGGGAAGTGCTGCTTCCCGATTGCGAGCGGGCGGAACTGGGCGATTGGGATCAGCCCGATCCCGATCGCTGGCTCGACGCGCTCAATCGGGCGATCGAGGCAGCGGACCGGCCCGTTATCCTGATCGCCCACAGCCTCGGTTGCCACGCCGTGGCCCGCTGGGCGCAGCGGCGGCGGCCGAATTTCAGTTCCTCGGTCGCAGGCGCGCTGCTGGTCGCGCCGCCGGAACTGGATCATGGCTCTCTCGATCCGCGATTGCTGCCCTTTGCGCCAGCCTCTCGCGGCATCCTGCCCTTCCCCTCCATCGTCGTCGCCAGCCGGGATGACCCCTATATCGACCCCGAACGGGCGCGACGCCTCGCCTTCTTCTGGGGCAGCCATTTCGCCGATGCGGGCAAGGCCGGGCATATCAACGCGCAATCCGGTCTGGGAACATGGGATTTCGGCCAGTTCCTGCTGCGCCGGTTGATCCGCCGGGCACAGGCCGAGCGCACGCAGGCACAGGGGATGGCGTTCCATCCCGCCGCGCCGCCCTCTGCCCTTTCCATGAGCATATGATGGAAGGAAGGGATCGGATATATTTGAAATCCGGTCCCTTTCTTTCGCCGAAAAAGCAAAACTAGGGCGCGTGCACATATTCCTTTATTGTCTACTATTTTTATAGATATATAGAACGAGAGGCAGAAGGATCAAAGCATAAGGAGACAATCAATCATGACCTTACCGCATGCCGAACCGCCCCCGGCTTCGCCCGATCGGGGAATTGATGACCGGAACGCCGTCGATCCACGGGATGAGAGCCTCGCCACTATCAGGCAAGCGCTGGAAGGGCTGCGCTTCGGCAGCATATCCATCACCGTTCATGAAGGGCGCGTCGTGCAGATCGACGTCACGGAAAAGCGCCGCTTCACACCCTGAATCATCAGGAAACACCAACAATATCAGCCTTATATAAGGGGTATCTTCGACAAAATAGAGCTGACCGGACCACCGGAGGCGCTGTGATCGAACCGGAAAGGGAATATATGATCGCACGTTTTCACTGGCTCGCCGGGACAGCCGCCGCGGCTCTGCTGGCCACGACATCCCCCCTCTATGCAGAGGAGGAGGACAACACGCCTCTCGCCACGTCCGCCGCAAGCGCGCCCAATGCCTCAGACATAACGGTGACGGCCCGCCGCCGGGCGGAATCCGTGCAGGACGTGCCGCTGGCGATAGCGGTGCTGAATTCGGCCACGCTGGACAATACCGGCAGTTTCAACGTCGGGCGTTTGCAACAGCTTCAGCCCACACTGCAATTTTATTCCACCAACCCCCGCAATTCCGCGATCAATATTCGCGGGCTTGGCGCACCCTTCGGCCTGACCAATGACGGTATCGAGCAGGGCGTCGGCATCTATGTCGATCAGGTCTATTATAACCGCGTGGCCGCCGCGACGCTGGACTTCGTCGATATCGAACAGATCGAGATTCTGCGCGGCCCGCAAGGCACGCTCTACGGCAAGAACACCACGGCAGGCGCGATCAACATCACCACCCGCGCGCCCAGCTTCGATTATGAGGGCAAGGCGGAAATCTCGGTCGGCAACCTCAATTTCAAACAGGCGAAAGCCACCATATCCGGGCCGCTGAGCGACAGCGTCGCGGTTCGCATCGGCGCATCGGTGACGGATCGTCAGGGGACCATCTATAACGTCGCCACCAATCAGCACGTCAACAGCCAGGATTTTCTCGGCCTGCGCGGCGCCTTGTTGTGGAAGGCCACCGATAGGCTGAACATCACCGTATCGGGCGATTACAACCTGCAAAACCCCAATTGCTGCGCACAAATCTATGCCGGCTATGGCGCGACCCAGCGTTCGGCCAGCCGCCAATATCCCGAACTGATCAAGCTATTCCCCGGCTATGGGGTGCCCAGCACCGATATCTACGACCGGCAGACCGATCTGGATGCGCAGCTTCAGGCGCGCAACGAAATGGGCGGGGCGTCGGTGCGCGCCGAATGGAATGTGGGCGCAGGCACGCTGACCTCCGTTTCGGCCTATCGCTATTGGGATTGGCAGCCATCCAATGATCGCGATTTCACGGGGCTGCGCGTCACCACCAAGTCGCAAAACCCCACCCAGCAAAAGCAGTGGACGCAGGAAATCCGCTACGCCCAAAGCGGCAAGGCGATCGACTTCGTGATCGGCGCCTTTGGGTTCCACCAGACGATCCACACGACAGGCCAGCAGGTGCAAGGCGAGGATGCGAGCAAATGGCTGCTCGCGCCCAGCGCCGACCCCACCGCGCTTACCAATATTCCCGCCGTGCTGGACGGGCTGACCGCCGACAATGATATTCGCCTGAAAAACACCAGCGCGGCGCTGTTCGGCCAGTTGACCTGGCACATTACCGACCGGCTGGATCTGCAACCGGGCATCCGATTGAATTATGACAAGAAAACAGGCACCTATAACAGCATCGTCACCGGCACCGCGTCGGATGGCACCCGCCAGTTGGTGCAGTTCACCGGTCCCTATTCAACAGATCCGTGGATCGTCGCCCAGCGGGGCCAGTTGCCGCCGCAATTTTTCGAACGCAGCTTCAGCGATTGGAACCTCTCCTACGACCTGACCGCATCCTACAAGGTCAGCGACGACGTCATGGCTTACGCCACCTATTCGCGCGCCTTCAAGTCGGGCGGCCTCAACCTCAACGGCGTGCCGATCGTGGACGGCCTACCGCAAACGCAATATGCCACCGTGGAGCCGGAGAAGGTCAATCATTTCGAGGCCGGGCTGAAAACCCAGTTCTGGGATCGCCGCGCGACCTTCAACCTCACCGGGTTCTGGACCGAGATCGACAATTATCAGGCGATCGTCAACAATGCCTCCATCGCCACGCTGCGCGGCTATCTCGCCAATGCGGGCAAGGTGCGCACGCGCGGCATAGAGGCGGATTTCTCCGTCCGCCCGTCCGACCGGGTGACGGCCTATGCGAACGGCGCCTATACCGACGCCACCTATCGCGATTTCAGAAACGCGCCCTGCCCGCCTGAACTTTCCGGCGGCTCCCCGATCGGGGACGGAGGCCTGCCCGGCGTTCCGGGCCAGCCCAGCCCGGCGGCCTGCGACATTTCCGGGCAATGGCTGCCCGGCATTTCCAAATGGTCGCTGTCTTATGGCGTGGAATTCAACGTGCCGACCACCGTGGCGGGCAGCGACGGGCAATTTTATATCGGCTGGGACGGCAGCTACCGATCCAAATTCTCGTCCAACCCTTCCCGTTCCGAATATTTCGACGTGAAGGGCTATGCTCTGGTCAATCTGCGGCTGGGCTTTCGCAACAGCAATGGCCTCAACGTCTATGGCTGGGTCCGCAACCTGCTGGACAAGGAGTATCTGGAACTGCTGGCGACCACGCCCGGCAATACCGGCCTCATCGCCGGGCAGCCGGGCGACCCGCGCACCTACGGCCTGACGATCCGCGCCGATTTCTGAACAAATCTGAACACGCTTGGCTCCCCCTGCGGGCCGGTCTCCCTGAAAAGGGGCCGGCCCGGATTTTCAGGGGCACGCCTGCGCCAAGCCTATTCCACCGTCACCGACTTGGCGAGATTGCGCGGCTGATCGACATCCGTGCCCTTGGCCACCGCCACATGATAGGCGAGCAGTTGCACCGGCACCGCATAGACGAGCGGCACGATCAGCGGATGAACCTTTGGCATTTCGATGGTCGCCATGCAGCCATCGCCGGCTTGGGCGATCCCTTCCGCATCGGAAATCAGCACGACCTTGCCGCCGCGCGCCTGCACCTCCTGCATATTGGAAACCGTCTTTTCGAACAGCGGACCGGACGGGGCGATAACGATCACCGGCACAGCATCGTCGATCAGCGCGATGGGGCCATGCTTCATTTCACCCGCCGCATAACCTTCGGCATGTATATAGCTGATTTCCTTAAGTTTCAATGCCCCTTCAAGCGCCATGGGATAATCCTGCCCCCGGCCCAGATACAGGACATCGCGGGCGGCGGCCACCAGATGCGCCATCGCCTCTATCTCGCCATCATAGGCCAGCGCGTCGTTCATCGCCGCCGGGGCTTCGGAAAGATGAGTGACGATTTCGGCCTCTTCCTCCGCCGTCAGCCGCCCCTTGGCCCGCGCCAGATTGGCCGCCAGCGCCGCCAGCACCGCAAGCTGACAGGTGAACGCCTTGGTCGAGGCAACGCCGATCTCTGGCCCGGCATGCGTGGGCAGCAGCAGATCGGCCTCCCGCGCCATGGAACTGGTCGGCACATTGACCACCACGGCGATGATCTGCCCCTCGGCCCGCGCATGACGCAAGGCGGCGAGCGTGTCGGCCGTCTCGCCCGACTGGCTGATGAACAGCGCGAGGCCGCCGGGTTCCAGCACCGGCTCGCGATAGCGGAACTCGCTGGCGACATCGATATCGACCGGCACCCGCGCGAATTTCTCGAACCAATATTTGGCGACAAGCCCCGCATAATAACTCGTCCCGCAGGCGACGATGGTGATGCGCTTCACGCCCGCCAGATCGAAATCCATGTCCGGCAACGCCACCTGATTTTCCATCCGGCGCAAATAGGACCGCAAGGTCTGGGCGACGACGATGGGCTGTTCGTAGATTTCCTTCGCCATGAAGTGACGATGATTGCCCTTGTCGATCATCGCGCCCGACACGCCGGAAACGGTGACGGGGCGTTCCACCGGGACATTATCCCGATCGAAAATCTGCGCGCCGTCGCGGGTGACGACCACCCAATCCCCTTCATCCAGATAGGCGATCTTCTGGGTGAGCGGCGCCAGCGCCAGCGCATCGGACCCCAGATAGGTTTCCCCCTCGCCATAGCCCACCACCAACGGCGAACCGAGCCGCGCGCCGATCAGCAGATCGGGGTGATTGCGGAACAGGATCGCCAGCGCGAAGGCGCCCTGAAGGCGGGGTAGAACCTGCTTCACCGCCTCTTGCGGACTGGCGCCCTGCTCCACCTGTTCGCTGATAAGCTGGGCGACGACCTCCGTATCGGTCTGGCTGTCGAAATGACGGCCGCGCCCGATCAATTCCTCACGCAGAGGCTTAAAATTCTCTATAATTCCGTTATGTACAAGCGCAACCTCATCCGTGGCATGAGGATGGGCGTTGCTCGTCGTCGGCGCGCCATGGGTGGCCCAGCGGGTATGCGCGATGCCGATCCGGCCCGGCAGCGGCTCGGCCGCCAGTTCCTTCGCCAGATTGGCGAGCTTGCCCTCCGCCCGTCGCCGTTCGATCACGCCGTCGAATATCGTCGCAATGCCTGCGCTGTCATAGCCCCGATATTCCAGCCGCCGCAGACCATCCAGCAGACGATCGGATACTTCTTCCCTGCCGACTATTCCGATAATGCCGCACATTTATTGCTTTGCCTTTCGTTCCTGCATGGCCGTGCGGAACCGCCTGGCCCAGCCCGCCTTTTCCGTTTGAGGGGGCCGCACCAGCGCCAGCGCATCGTCCGATACATTGGACGTGAGGACACTGCCCGCCCCGACGATCGCCCCTGCCCCCACCTTCACCGGCGCCACCAGCGCGCTGTTGGAGCCGATAAACGCCCCGGCCCCGATTTCCGTCCGATATTTGAAAAAGCCGTCATAGTTGCAGGTAATCGTTCCCGCCCCGATATTGGCCCCGGCGCCGATGGTCGCGTCGCCGATATAGGACAGATGATTGGCCTTGGCCCCTTCGCCCAATGTCGCCTTCTTGATTTCGACAAAATTGCCGACCTTCGCCTTGACGCCGATGTCAGCGCCGGGACGAAGGCGCGCATAAGGGCCTATTTCCGAAGAGTTACGGATTATTGCTCCCTCAATATGAGAGAAGCTGTGGATGACCGCGCCGTCCTCCACCACCACGCCGGGGCCGAACACCACATGGGGTTCCACCACCACGTCGCGCGCCAGTTGCGTGTCATGGGAAAAGAAAACCGTTTCCGGCGCGATCAGCGTGACGCCGTCGCGCATTGCCTCCGCCCGGCGGCGATTTTGCCAGAGGGCCTCCACCTCCGCCAGTTCCACGCGGGAATTGACGCCCGCCACCTCCTCCGCCTCGGTTTCGATAACCGCGCTGGTCGCGCCCGGCAGCATCACGATATCGGGAAGATAATATTCCCCGGCCGAATTGTCGTTGCCGATCCGGTCGAGCAGCACGAACAGATCGGACGCCCGTACCGCCATAAGGCCGCTGTTACAAAGGGTTATCGATCGCTCCTCTGACGTCGCATCCTTATATTCCACCATCTTGTCGATGACGCCCTGCGGGTTCGCCACGACACGCCCATAGGAGGCGGGATCTTCGGGACGGAACCCCAGCACCACGGCGCGCGGCTCATCCCCCCGGTTGAGGCGCGCGATCATCGCCTGCATCGTCTCCGTCCGCACCAGCGGCACATCGCCGTAAAGGATCAGCACATCCCCGGCAAAGCCCGCCAGCGCCTCATGCGCCTGCGCGACGGCGTGCCCCGTTCCCAATTGCTGGTCCTGCACGGCGATGGCGACACCACGGCCAGCCACGGCCGCCTCCACCTGATCGCGCCCGGCGCCGACCACCACGACCTTGCGATCGACGCCCAGAGCCTCCACCGACGCCAGCAAATGCAACAGCATCGGACGGCCCGCAACCGGATGCAGCACTTTGTGCCGGGCGGATTTCATGCGCGTCCCCTGCCCTGCGGCAAGAATGATGGCTGCAAGCGGGCGTTGACTGATGGTCATTCCGATTCCTGTTCTGCGCATGCCCCGGCGAGAGGCCTTATGGCCCCCCTCTGCCATGTTTGCCTTGCATATTCCACAGGGCAAAGGGCATGGACACCTCCATGAAGGAAAATGCGTTCGATATTATCGGCTTCGATCTCGATGGCACCCTGCTGGAAACCAGCGGAGATCTGACCGCGGCAGTCAATCACGCCATTGCGACCATCGGATTGCCGCCCTTTCCGGTGGACCGGATTCGCGCTTTCGTCGGCAGCGGCGCGCGGGTGATGCTGCGCCGGGCGCTCGCGGCGTCGGGCCGGGACGATCCGGCGCTGCTGGAGGAATTGCTGCCGATCCTGTTCGACCATTATGCGCGCCATGTCGCGGTGCACAGCCATCCCTATCCCGGCCTGATCGACGCGCTGGATCAGTTGCGCGACATGGGCCTTCGCCTCGCCATCTGCACCAACAAGATAGAGCGCTTCACCCTGCCGCTGATCGAGCAACTGGGGCTGACGCGCTATTTCAGCGCCATTGTGGGCGGCGACACGGTCGGCGTGCTGAAGCCGGACCAAGCCCCGTTGCGGGCGATGGTGGAACGGGCCGGCGGCGGGCGCTGCCTCTTCGTGGGCGACACCACCAATGACAGCCGCCCCGCACAGGCGCTCGGCATTCCGTGCGTGATCGTCAGCTTCGGCTATTGCGACGGGCCGCCGGATCGATTGGGCGGGGACGCGGTGATCGATCATTTCGATGAACTGGTCCCGCTGATCCGCGACTGGCGGCGATAAGTGTTTCTCTTTCAAGCGGGTCGATGCCCCTTGCGCCATTTCGTCCACAAATGGCGCATCAGCATTCCCGGCGGCATCCGCAACCAGTGGGACCGGATGTAAAAGGCCAGCCCGGACATTCTGCGCCAATCCCGCCCCCAGCCGTCCGAGGCGGTGAGGCGGCGCGCAAACAGCCGGTCAATCCGGCCAAGCCTTGCCGTGCGCGTGCCATAGAGATGATCGACGAGCCTGAGCGCCCGTGCCAGATGGGGAGCAAGGCCATGATGCGCCGCCCGCGCCTCCAGCTTATGTCTATCCTCAATATCAGACAGCAGACATCTGATATCCCAAAGATTTCTTAATCCACCCGCCAGATCGCCATCGGCCAGCATATGCGCCACCGCATGACAGACCCGATCCTCCGGCGACAGCATATACAGGCCCCCACCCAGATCCCGCCGATCGGCGATCATCGCCCCGGCGTCGGGCACGGGACGCGCCGTCAGGGGCAGGATCGTATGATGCACGTCGATCATCCGGTCGCGCTCCCGATGGATCATCGGCGGCAGTTCATGCATCCATCGACGATAATAAAGCTCGTCATAGGGATCATCCTTCACCCATTCCCAACCGGCCACGAGCAAGGCCTGTTCCGCCTCGTCCAGACGATCCCTCGCCACCAATATGTCGAGATCGCCGATCATGCGCCCTTCGCCCGCCGACAGACCGCCCGCCACATAAGCCGCGCCCTTCAACAGGATGACCGGGATGCCCAGCGGCGCCAGCGCGGCGCTGGCCCGGTCCGCCTCCCACAGCGCCACCTCCCGATCGCGGGCGGCATCGCGCCGCGCATCGGCCAGAACCGCCCTCACCTCGTCCGGCACATGCATGCCATCAAGGCGGCAGGCAAGCGTCGCCAGCAACCGCTCCGCCCGCCCCGCCGCCATGACGCCATTCCATTGCGGCGCGCAAAGCCCGGCGGCCCGTTCCGGCGTCCGCAGCAGATCGACGAGCAAAACGCCGCTCATCCCCGATGCTCCGCCCATAAATGTTCGACCGCCGCGACGGCCTCTTCCCCCGAAGCGAAATCCAGCGCCACCGCCGGCGTCGAGGCGGTGAAGCGATGCAACGCCTCGAACGCGGCTTCTCCGCAGGCGACATAATTGGTGGAGGCCTGCGTCAGGTGCATGAACGCCTCCCCCGCGCCGATGCCGTGCATCGCCGCCCCATGGCCGAAGCGCGGGAACAGCAGCAGCGCGGGCGGGGCCGCCTCCTGCATCCGGGCGATGGCGTCGGCGCGCGGGACCAGATGGGCGATATCCCCCTTGGGCGTGCCAGCCATCAACGGGCCGAAGCGATCCTCCGCCCCTACCTCTTGCCGCATGACGTCGATCGCCGCATTTTTGAGCGAGACCAGCCGGGGAAAGGGATGCACGTCGCCGGTGACGAAATCCAGCAGCGCAAACTCATCCCCCATCAGGCGCCAGCCCCGTTCGCCCAACAGGGCGGCCAGAGTCGATTTGCCGGAACCCGATTCGCCCGTCATCACCAGCGCCTTGCCATCTTTCTCGACACTGCTCGCGTGGAGCAGCAAATGCCGCCGCCAACCCAACGCCATTTGCAGGTTCATCCCCATTTCCGCCGCCAGCAGGCCGTGACGCAAGGCCATGGGGGCGGCGTCGGCCAGCCTATAATCGCCCGCGATCCGCACCGATGGCCGCCACCAGCGCCGCAGCGGCCCCGCCGGTTCCAGCCGAACGCTGAAATCCGCGACGCCCTCTTCCCCGCACCGGGGATAGGCGCGGTAAAGCTGGCGCAATCGGGTGATGGGCTGCTTCCATGCGGAACCGATGCGGAACCGGGCCGGGCCGATCGAAAGGGTCAGGTGATGGCGCATCGCTGCCCTCGTACCAGCCCCAGCCCGCACAGCGCGTCGAGATGGCCGATCAGCCCCGCCATGGCGTCCTCGCCATCCTCCAGATCATAATGCTCGCCCAGCGCGGCCAATATTTCCGCCGCCGATTTCGGCTCTTCCCCCAGCACCGCCAATATTTCCGGCACCGGGCTGTCGACGATATGACTCATGCCCGACGGGCGATGAAAGATCAGTGTCAATCCGTCGAGCGGGCGCAGCAACAGGGCGTCCGGCCTGTCCCGGTGATACATATCCCGGTGATAGAGCGGCCCCGCGCCGGTCATGGAAAAAAGAGGCTGATGTCAGCGCGGCATCTGCAACGAGGCATAGCAGGTAAAGCCGCTCGTTCCATTTTGCAGACGCCGGATATAGTTGAGATAGGCCCGGTTCTGGTCATAGGTCGTACCGGGCAGGCTCCGCCCGCCGCGCAGCGCGGCCTTGACCTCTTCGCCGGTATAGGGGCGGCTGCTGGCCGGAAACGCTCCCTTGGTTCCCTTCGGCACCAGCTTGCCCTCGGCAGAGATCATCTTGCCTGCCGCCTTGGCCGGGTCCGGCACCGGGATATGGCAGTTGAGGACGGAAGCGGCGGTATTGGCCAGCGCGGGGCGAATCGAAACCACGGCGGACGCTGCCGCCAATCCGCCGCCCAGCAGCAATTTGCGGCGGTGGGCGACATGCTCTTCCCGCGCGCCCTGTTCCTGCGCACCCTGTTCCGGGCCGGCGTTCTGGTCCTGATCCTGTCGCTCCGTCACACCTGCCCCCGGAAAATTGCATTGCCCCGGTCCTTCGACCATGGCCGGAAAATATCCTGTGACATGCCATCGCAATATTTTCATGATTAATCCAGAGTGGTAACCATGAATCAAGCCAGAACTTTACAACATATTGCAGCCCTCGCCCTTGTTGCGGCGGGCGTCATCTCTGCGGAATGGCTGGGAACGAGGCTGGAGGTTCTGGCCATTTTCCTGATCGTGAGCCTGTTGCTTTTTCTGCTGTTGCGGGACAATCCGTCCCGGTCCGCCATCGCCGATCCCATGGCTGCCCCCTCTTTCGACCCGCCCGACCTTGTCGCCATGGCCGGGTTCCGGTCCATCGTCGAAGGGTTGAGCGAGCCGGTGCTGGTGGTGGAGCATGGCAAGGTCACGCTGGCCAACAGCAGCGCACGCAAGCTGCTGGGCGCGCATATATTGGGCGAGGACGCCCGCCTCGCCATCCGCCATCCGGCTGCGGCGGAGCGGCTGAGCAGCGCCGAAATGCCGACGCAACCGGTGCGCATCGACATTATCGGGCTGGGCAACCGCAACCAGCGCTGGGCCATGGGCATCATCCCCTTCGGTCAGGAGGAAGAGCGGCAAAGGCTGTTCGTCTATCTTACCGATGAAAGCGGCCTTCATGCGGCCGAACGGCTGCGCGGCGATTTCGTTGCCAATGCCAGCCATGAACTGCGCACGCCGCTGGCTGCGATCTTGGGCTTTGTCGAAACGCTGCAAGACCCGGAAACGGGGGGAGACACCCAGACCCGCGAACGCTTCCTGTCCATCCTCCAGAAGGAAGCGCGGCGGATGCAGCAACTCGTCGACGACCTGATGTCGCTTTCCCGCATCGAGGCGGACAAATACCGCCTGCCCGAAACCCCCATAGAAATGCCCGCGCTGGTGGATGAAGTGCTGAGCCTGTGCCGCCAGAATCTGGGCGATCGGGGACATGATATCATCGCCGCGATCAGCGACGACATTCCCGCGACTCAGGGCGATCGCACGCAGATTTCCCAATTGCTGCATAATCTGGTCAGCAACAGCGCCAAATATGGCCGGCCCGGCACCCCGATAACCGTGCGGCTGGCGCCTGCCCCGCCCTCCATGATCCGGCTGGAAGTTTGCGATGAGGGGGAAGGCATCCCGTCCGACCATCTGCCCCGCCTGACAGAGCGTTTCTATCGGGTCGATTCGGGGCGCAGCCGGGCGATTGGCGGCACGGGTCTGGGCCTTGCCATCGTCAAACATATCGTGGAACGGCATCGCGGCCGACTCGATATTTCCAGCACGGCGGGCAAGGGAACGACCGTTTCCGTCCTGCTGCCTTCCCTCATGCCGGAAACCATGGATAACGCGAAAAACAGCAGCAGCCTGAATACGATGTCATAAAAGTGCAATCAAATTGTCACAGTGACGGCTCCAACGACCGTTAAGCAGACGCCAGCAAGGCCGTCAGGGAAGGCGGGCTGTCTGCCGAATATTACAGGAGGCTTTTCGTGAAGCATAAAGCTGTTTTGGCCATCTCCGCGCTGGCGCTCGCCGCTGCCCTCTCCGGCTGTCAGGATCAGGCCGGAAGCGGCGGATCGGGCGGCGTCCGTGATCAGATTCGCGCGGTCGGCTCCTCCACCGTCTATCCCTTCGCCACCGCCGTTGCGGAACAATTCGTCCAGAACAACCCCGGCATGAAATCGCCGATCATCGAATCGACCGGCACCGGCGCGGGGATGAAACTGTTCTGCGCGGGCGTCGGCGCCCAGCATCCGGATATCGAGGATGCCTCGCGCCGCATCAAGAAGGGCGAGTTCGAACAGTGCCAGGCCAATGGCGTCAAGGATATCATCGAAGTCCAGATCGGCGTCGACGGGCTTGCCATCGCCGAAGCGCAAAATGGCCCCGGCTTCAAGCTGACGCCCGCGCTCATCTACAAGGCTCTGGCCGCCAATCCCTTCGGCAAGGGTGAGAACAAGGCGCAGACATGGGCCGATATCGACCCGTCGCTGCCGAAAGTCACCATTTCTGTATTCGGCCCGCCCTCGACCTCCGGCACGCGCGATTCCCTTTCCGAACTGATCCTCGAAACCGGTTGCCTCACCGACCCGGCGATGAAGGATCTGAAGGAAAAGAACGAGGAAGAATATAAGGCCGTCTGCACCCGCATCCGCGAAGATGGCAAATATGTCGATTCCGGCGAAAACGACAATCTGATCGTGCAGAAACTGGTCGCCAACCCCAACAGCCTCGGCGTGTTCGGCTTCAGCTATCTGGAAGAAAACCGGGATAAGCTGAAGGATGTGCCGCTGAACGGCATAGAGGCCAGCTATGATAATGTCGCCAACGGCCATTATCCCGGCGCGCGCCCGCTCTACATCTATGTGAAGAAGGCGCATCTCAACGTCATTCCGGGCCTGAAATCCTATCTGGACGAATTTGCCAAGGGCTGGGGACCGGAAGGCTATCTCGCCAAGCGGGGCATGGTGACGGCGATGGAAGATGTGCGCACCAAAAATGCCGATATCGTCAAGAACCTGACTGTGCTGGACGGCGCCGGCCTGAAATAAGCATGGCCGGGAAACACTCCCCCGATACAGGCAGGAAGGGAATAAGGACGTGAGCGGTTTTGCCATCGTCATCCTGATTATCGGGCTGGGCCTCGTCGCCTGGCTCAGCGCGCGGGCCAAGGCATTGCGTCTCGCCCACGCCGGAGACGCCGCCCCGGCATCGTCTCCGGCGCGGAACCCTCTGGCGCAGGGCGCCGAGGCAAGGGCCGGGGCGCAGCCGCGTTCCCTGCTCCATTCCCTTCCCGGCTATCATGGCTGGTATGCGGCGCTCTGGGTGCTGGTGCCCTCGCTGCTGTTTCTCGCCATCTGGTCCACCCTGACGCCGGGCCTCGTAACCGAGCGCGTTCTGGAAGATCCGGCCGCCGCCACCCTGCCGGACGACGGCTTTTCCCGTGGCGCGATATTGGGCGAGGCCCGCGCGATTGCGCAGGGCAAGGTGAAGGCGGCGTTCGATCCGCGCTCAAACGCCCTTGTCGAGCCGTATCGTGAGGCGGAGCGTTTCTTTTCGGTCGGCGGAGCGATCATCGCGATCATCCTCGCCTTTGCGGGCGGCGCCTTCGCCTTCACCCGCATCAGGCCCGATTTCCGCGCCCGCACACGGGTCGAGCGGCTGGTGATGATGGGCCTGCTGATCGCATCGCTGATCGCGATCATCACGACGGTCGGCATCGTGGCGTCCCTGTTGTGGGAATCGATACGCTTCTTCTCGATGGTCAACCCGATCGACTTTCTGTTTGGTACCAAATGGTCGCCGCAATCCGCCGCGCTGGGCTATGGCAATGAAGACGCGTTCGGCGCAGTGCCGCTGTTCTGGGGAACGGTCTTTGTCGGCGCGATCATCGCCATGGCGGTCGCGATCCCGCTCGGCCTGATGAGCGCCATCTACCTCACCCAATATGCCCGCCCGGCGGCCCGCGCATGGCTGAAACCCATATTGGAGGTGCTGGCCGGGGTGCCCACGGTCGTTTACGGCTATTTCGCGGCCCTCACCATCGCGCCCGCCATGCGCGATTTCGCCGTCTCCATCGGCATATCGAACGCGTCTTCGGAAAGCGCGCTGGCGGCAGGCCTCGTCATGGGCGTGATGATCATCCCCTTCGTTTCCTCGATGGCGGATGACAGCATCACGGCGGTCCCGCAATCGATGCGCGACGGCAGCCTCGCCATGGGCGCGACCACCAGCGAAACCATCCGTCAGGTATTGATCCCCGCCGCGCTGCCCGGCGTGGTGGGCGGCGTCCTGCTCGCCGTCAGCCGCGCCATCGGCGAAACCATGATCGTGGTGATGGCCGCGGGCCTTGCGGCCAACCTCACCCTCAACCCGTTCGCCAGCGTGACCACGGTGACGACGCAGATCGTCCAGTTGTTGACCGGCGATCAGGAATTCGACAGCGCCAAGACACTGGCGGCCTTTGCCCTTGGCCTGGTGCTGTTCATCGTCACCCTGCTGCTCAACATCGTCGCGCTTCAGGTGGTGAAGCGTTACCGGGAGGCTTATGAATGACCGGCCCCGCAACATTTGACGGCCCCCGCGACGGGGCGCCCGGAAATAATGGCCAACCCGTCACCCGACGCCTGCCTACCGACTGGAAGGGCACCGTCATGCAAAAGCGCATCGCTGCCCGCTATGCGTCGGAACGGCGGTTCCGCCTGATCGGCCTCTTTTCCATCATGCTGTCGGCCGGTTTTCTGGCCTTCCTGCTCATCTCGATGCTCGGCAACGGATTGTCCGGCTTCATCCGCACCGAAATCGCGGTGAAGATCGATTTCCCCAGCGCGCCATCGATCATCGATCCCGATATGCTCAAAGGCCCGAACGCCGATCAAGCGCTGGCCAACGCCAATCTGCCCATCGTGACCGCGCAGGCTGCCGACGCCACTCTGGGCGAAGGGGGGCAGGCGTTCCTTTCCTCCAGCGCATGGCTGACGGTCCGCGATGCGATAAAGGCCGATCCCGGCATTCTCCAGCGCTCGGCCATATTGCATCTGCCCGCGTCCGCCGAAATCGATCTCGCCGCCAAGGGGCATGGCTCGGCAGCGGCGGAGAGCGACTATGCCCGGCTGAAGCAGCAGGGCCATATCAGCCGCGCCTTCAACACCACGTTCCTGACATCGAGCGACGCCACCGACCCGACGCAGGTGGGCATATGGGGGGCGTTCAAAGGCTCCCTGCTCACCATGTTGGTGACATTGCTGCTCAGCTTCCCGGTCGGCGTGCTGGCCGCCCTCTATCTGGAGGAATATGCGCCGCGCAATCGCTGGACCGACATGATCGAAGTGTCGATCAACAATCTGGCGGCGGTGCCTTCCATCATCTTCGGCCTGCTCGGCCTCGCGCTGTTCCTCAACGTGATGCATATGCCCCGTTCCGCGCCGCTGGTCGGCGGCCTGACGATGGCGCTGATGACCATGCCGGTCATCGTCATCGCCGGGCGCAACGCGATCAAGGCGGTGCCGCCCTCGATCCGCGACGCGGCGCGCGGCATCGGCGCTTCGCCCGTGCAGGTGGTGTTCCACCATGTCCTGCCGCTCGCCCTGCCCGGCATCCTGACCGGCACCATCATCGGCATGGCGCGCGCATTGGGGGAAACGGCGCCGTTGCTGATGATCGGCATGCGCGCCTTCATCGCCAGCGCGCCCGGCGGCGTCACCGCCCCGGCCACCGTGCTGCCCGTCCAGATTTTCCTGTGGTCCGACGAAGTCAGCAAAGGCTTTATCGAAAAGACCTCGGCGGCCATCATCGTGTTGCTGCTGTTCCTGCTCAGCATGAACAGCATCGCGATATATCTTCGTAACAAATTCGAAAAGCGGTGGTAAATCTTCATGACTGAACAGACCCAATCCGCCCAGCCCAAGATGTCGGCGCGCAACGTCAATGTCTTTTACGGGGAAAAACAGGCCATTCGCGACGTGTCGATCGAAATCGGCAACGATCATGTCACTGCCTTTATCGGCCCGTCGGGCTGCGGCAAATCCACCTTCCTGCGCACCCTCAACCGGATGAACGACACCGTCGCCGGGGCACGGGTCGAAGGGAACATCACGCTGGACGGAGAGAATATCTACGACAGCTCGATGGACGTGGTGCAGCTGCGGGCGCGGGTCGGCATGGTGTTTCAAAAGCCCAACCCCTTCCCCAAGTCGATTTACGACAATATCGCCTATGGTCCCCGCATTCACGGGCTGGCGGGCAACAAGGCGGATCTCGACGTGATCGTCGAATCCTCGCTGCGCCGCGCGGGCCTGTGGGATGAAGTGAAGGACCGGCTGAAGGACAGCGGCACCGCCCTTTCCGGCGGCCAGCAGCAACGCCTGTGCATCGGCCGCGCCATCGCGGTGGAGCCGGAAGTCATCCTGATGGATGAGCCTTGCTCCGCGCTCGACCCGATCGCGACCGCGAAGATCGAGGAACTGATCCACGAACTGCGCGGGCGCTATGCCATCGCGATCGTCACCCATAATATGCAGCAGGCCGCCCGCGTTTCCCAGCAAACCGCCTTCTTCCACCTCGGCACGCTGGTCGAATATGGCGTAACGTCTGAAATTTTCACCAATCCTCGCGAAGACCGCACGAAGGATTATATTACGGGCCGTTACGGCTGACGCGGACTGGCGACTGGAGGAGGATTTTATGCCCGAACATACGATCAAGGCCTTTGACGAGGAGATCAACCGGCTTCGCGGACTGGTCGCCGAAATGGGCGGCCGCGTCGAAACCGCGCTGGAAGACGCCATGACGGCGCTGATCCGGCACGATCAGGAAAAGGCCCGCCGGGTGGTGCTGGAAGATCCGAAGATCGACGCGCTGGAAGCAGAGGTGGAAAAGCTGGTTGTCCAGATCATCGCCCTGCGCGCGCCGATGGCCAATGATCTGCGCGACGTGATCGCCGCGCTCAGGATCGTCGGCGTGGTCGAACGGATCGGCGATTATGCCAAGAATATCGCCAAGCGCGTGCCCCAATTGGGGACGCACCGGACGATCGAACCGATTTCGCTGCTGCCCTCCATGGCGCAGGTCGCCGGCGAGATGGTGGGGGATGCCCTCAACGCCTTCGCCGCGCGCGACGCCACTCTGGCCGAAGCGGTGGTCGCGCGCGATCATGTGGTGGACAGCTTCTACAACAGCATTTTCCGCACGCTCGTCACCTATATGATGGAAAATCCCAAGACGATCAGCGAATGCGCGCATTTGCTGTTCATCGCCAAGAATATCGAGCGGATCGGCGACCATGCGACCAATGTGGCCGAAATGGTCTATTATGCCGCCACCGGCGACTATCTGCCGGAGCGTGACCGCGATACCGGCATCGAAAGCTGACAAGGCGGGAAAGTTGAAAACAGGAACATCATCATGAGTCGCGCCCATATGCTGCTGGTGGAGGATGACGCCGCCCTGGCCGAACTCCTCATCTGGCATTTCCGCAAGGAAGATTTCGACATCGCCCATACGGTGGATGGCGAAGAAGCGCTGCTGCTCGCTCAGGAGCATACGCCCGATATCGTCCTGCTCGACTGGATGGTCGAAAGCCTGTCCGGCATCGAGGTATGCCGCCGCCTGCGCCGCAATTCCTCGACCGCCAACGTGCCGATCATCATGCTGACCGCGCGCGGCGAGGAAGAGGATCGCGTGCGCGGCCTTGAAACCGGGGCCGATGATTATGTGACCAAGCCTTTCTCCCCCCGCGAACTGGTCGCCCGCGTCGGCGCGGTGCTGCGCCGGGTGCGGCCCGGCCTTGCGGGGGAAACCCTGTCCTTTGCCGATATCGAGATGGACACGGTCGGCCACAAGGTGAAGCGCGGCGGGGAAACCGTGCCGCTCGGCCCGACCGAATATCGGCTGCTCAAGCATTTTCTGGAGCATCCCGGCTGGGTGTTTTCCCGTGAACGGCTGCTCGACAGCGTATGGGGCCGGGACAGCGACATCGAACTGCGCACGGTCGATGTGCATATTCGTCGCCTGCGCAAGGCGATCAATGCGGGCGGGCAGCGCGATATCATCCGCACCGTCCGGTCGGCCGGCTATGCGCTGGATTCCGAAGTAACGAACTGAACAAGAAAAGCACCGGCCGCGATCGGGTTTCGCGGCCGGCTTTCTTTTCCCGAAAAAAGGCGCGCCGCAGGACGGATGCGCCTTTTTTCGTTGCGTTATACCCCCTCAATAATCGAATTCGGCGCGCAGGCCCACCACATCCACGCCAAAATCACGGGTGGTTCCGGCATAAATCGCCGCATCGCGATAATCGAGATGCGCATAATTCAAATTGAAGCGCAGATAGTTGATCGGGGACCAGACCAGCCCGCCAATATAGCCATTTTGCTTGCCGCCCCGAATATCGCGATCGTCCAGATCCAGATAATCATAACGGAAGGTCAGTTGGATGGAGCCGATGCCGCCCTGATCGACCGGGTTTTTCGGGGCCGAGCGATCGAAAATCCCGTTCTTATAGGTGCGTGTGTCGCCCGAAGTCAGGAAATATCCGACCTCTGCATAGCCCCCGAAAAAGCGGGGGTCTGCGCCGCCGATCCGGTCGGCGGTCATCCAGTGGGTTTCGGCGGCCGTGTGCCAACGGCCCCGAACAGCGGCAAATTCCAGCCCATAATGCGTCTCGCTGCGCGCGCCGAACGCACCGGTATCGATCATGCGGCTATCCGTGGCGTGGGAAAAGGGCCGCTGACGATAGCGCACGCCCGCATCGGCCGTGCTGTTAAGATCGCGCCAATGCCCCGAAGCGCCGAAATGCAATTGCGCTTCGCCCAGTCGGGGCGCGAAAACCACCCGGCCATCGACGCCGTAGCTGTTATTCTCATCCCCATTGCCAGCAGAAAGCGCGTTCACATCATCCCCGAAAAAGCCGCCCTGCACCAGGAACGGCCCTTTCTGCCATTCAAGGGCGATGCCCAGACGGCGCTCGAAATTAAAGGCGTCGGTGAAGGCCGCCCGCTCCATGACCGTTCCGGTGGTATCGCCTATCAGTTCATCGAGCGACTGAAACTGGTTCTGATTGCCCAGCCGCACCCCGAAATTGCCGGATTGCCACGAAATATAGGCATCGACCAGATCGACCTTGTTGTCGGAGAACTCGGCTTCCAGCTTATAGCCGAAATTGCCCGGCAGGCTGCCCTCCCCGCCCAGACGGAGCCGTCGGACCTCTGTGGACGTGCCCAGCCCGTTATCATCGACGCTACCGGGCGCATTGACGATGACGGTATCGAACTGCATCCGGCCCTTGGGCTTGAAGCTCCAGTCGCCCTGTTTGAGTTGCGGCGCGCTTTTCCATGCGACACTAACGGGCGGCGGCACCGTGGCGGGTGTGGGGGCCGTGGTGGAAGAGGCCGAACCGTTGGTGGCCTGCTGCGCCATCGCGGCAGGCGCCGAGGAACCGGGCGCGGCGGCCATTTGCGCGGACTTGTCCGCATCGGCCTGATCGGCGCGCTGCTGAAGCGTCTGGACCTGCGCACGCAGGGCGGCGATTTCCGCCCGCAAGGCCGCGACATCTTCGGCGGTGATGCCCTGCTGGGCATGGGCAATAGTGGACAGGCCCGCGCATCCGCCAAGCAATACCACGCGATAGAGCGATCGAAATGATATGGTCATACAGCTTTCACCTCTGGTCGTGTGACGCCGCTATTTCCCTTTCATGACATTTCAATGACAAAAAGATTTCACTTTTATGTAACCCGTCGGAACGCACGGCGCCATGAGCCTATTGACGCCTCATCTCTCCTCCCCGGCGATGACAGGAATGTGACCCTTTTGACGGGGCCGGATCAAAATGAACGGAAAAGAAAATTTGCGCCTGAAGCGGTGGATTTGAAATGCGCCACCCCCATGGCGGGTAGGGACGGCGCACATTTCCTGTCCATAAACCGCACTGGAATCTTTCCGATTCCGATTATACCGAAACGGCGCTGGATTATCTTTTGATTACCGCACCTTCCGGGCGGACAGATGTTTCCACCCGGCTCCAGATCGCTCTATTTTTCGATGAGGCGCACCAGCTTGCGTTCCACCGGCGCCAATATCCCGGCGAGTTCCTGCCCGCGTTTCAAAATCGTGCCCGCCTCACCGATCAACGCCCACATGCCCTGCCGGTGGCGCAGGGCGGGCCGTTTCTCGATCCGGTATTCCGGCCGTTCGGCCGCGCGGCGAAAGGCGGAGAAAACCGCCATGTCCTTCCCGAAGTGAAGCGCATAATCGCGCCAGTGCCCGGCGGATACCATGCGGCCGTAAAGGTCCATGATCCGGGAAAGCTCGGCCCGGTCAAAACCGGTCTGGCCGGGGGATTGTCGCTGGGGGAAAGGAGTTACCTCACCCATCAGGCGCAACCGCGCTCCTGATCATCGGGGGCCTTGTCTTTATAGGCGTCCCCGTGGGCATCCTTATGCGCGACCTGTTCCGCCAGTTCGGCCATTACTTCGCCCAGCCGCTTGTTGAGGCGCTCCACCTCGCATTGCAGCATTTCCAGCTTTTGCGTCGCCGGGTCGAACGTGTCGCGGCAGGGGGTGCCGTAGGGCACGAAATCGCGCTGATAGGCCGTGATATCGACCAGCATTTGCCGCGCGGGAATGCCCACCATCGTCGCGCCTTCCGGCACATCCTTGGTCACGACCGCATTGGCCCCCACGCGCGCACGCGGCCCCACCGTGATCGGCCCGAGCACCTGCGCGCCCGATCCGACGATGACATCGTCCATCAGGGTCGGGTGGCGCTTGCCCCCTATGCCATTGGCCGGATCGGTCCCGCCCAATGTCACATTCTGGTAAATGGTTACATTATCGCCGATCTCCGCCGTTTCACCGATGATGACGAAGCCATGATCGATAAAGAAATTCCGGCCGATCCGGGCGCCGGGGTGAATGTCGTTCCCGGTCAGGAAGCGGGCGAAGTGATTCACCACCCGCGCCAGAAAGAACAGCCGCGCCCGGAACAGGCGATGGGCCACCCGATGCCACGCCAGCGCCCAAACGCCCGGATATAGCAGGATTTCCGCGCGGGACCGGGGCGCGGGGTCGCGCGCCTTTATGGAATCAAGATAGGCGACGAGCGCACCGAACATGCATGTTCCCCTTTGGTCGAGGCTCACCATATAAGCGCATCCCGACCCTTTTTCCAGATGTCCGGCGATTGCCCTTTTCCGGCGCCGTTTCCCGGCCCTATTTCCCGCCCTTGTTGCGGGCGCGATACCCATAGGCCTTGCGCGCCAGCCCGACTATTGCGGGGTCCGGCTCCGGCATGTCCATCGGGACAAGTTCTTCCAGCCGCTCGACAATCGCCGTGATCGCGGCGATCCGCCCGGACTTGCGATCATTGCCGTCGATCGCCGTCCACGGCGCCCAGCGCGTGTCGGTGTTGCGGAACATGTCGTGCATCGCGTCGAGATAATCCTCCCGCCGGGCGCGGTTGCGATAATCATCCGTCCCCGTCTTCCACCGTTTCCACGGATCATCGAGGCGCTGCGCCAGCTGCCGGTCCTGTTCCTCCTGCGTGACATGGATGAACAGCTTTATGATATTGGTTCCGGCGTCGATCTGCTGCGCCTCGAACTCGTTGATTTCATCATAGCCGCGCTTCCATTCGCGTTCGGCCGCGAAGCCTTCGACCCGCTCCACCAGCACGCGGCCATACCAGCTACGGTCGAAGATCGCGATGTCCCGCTCGGTCGGCAGCTTCGTCCAGAAACGCCAGAGGAAATGACGCGCCTTTTCGTCCTCGGTCGGCGCGCTGATCGGCCAGACCTCATAATAGCGGGGGTCGAGCAGCGCGGTCAGCCGCTTGATGATGCCGCCCTTGCCTGCGGCATCCCAGCCTTCGAACAGGATGATGCTCTTGCGGCGATGGACGATATGGGCGACCTGCACCCGCTCCATCCGCTGTTGAAGCTTGCGCAGGGCCTTGTCGAAATCGCCGTCGAAATCATCACCCTTTTCATAATGGGACAGGTGAATGGTCATGACGAAATCCTATCCTTCACCGGCCACACCTGTCGAGCGGAGAGCCGCCGGGGAGTGCCCCAAAACGGGGCAGTTCATGCCTTTGGCGGTTCGACCACGCGAATCGAAAGTTCCCGCAACTGTTTGAGTTCAGCGGGCGCGGGCGCGCCCATCAGCAGATCCTCGGCGCGCTGGTTCATCGGGAACAGCGTGACCTCACGCAAATTCTGCGCCCCGCACAGCAGCATGACGATGCGGTCCACGCCCGCCGCCATGCCGCCATGGGGCGGCGCGCCATATTGGAATGCGCGATAGAGGCCGCCGAAGCGATCCTCCACATCCTGCTGACTGAGGCCCACCAGTTCGAACGCCTTCACCATCAGTTCGGGCGACTGGTTGCGGATGGAGCCGGACGCGATCTCGAAGCCGTTGCAGACCATGTCATATTGATAGGCCTTGATCGTCAGCGGGTCCTGCCCGTTGAGCGCATCGAGGCCGCCCTGCGGCATGGAGAAGGGGTTATGCGCGAAATCGACCTTCTTTTCGTCCTCATCATATTCATAGAACGGGAAATCGACGATCCAGCACAGTTCGAACCGGTCCTTGTCGATCAGGTCCAGTTGCTCGCCCACGCGGATGCGCGCGAGGCCTGCCAGTTTCGCCGCCTGCCCTTCCTTGCCCGCCGCGAAGAACACGCCGTCATTGGGGCCGAGGCCCAGCGCCTCGATCAGCTTCGCGGTGGCTTCCTCGCCGTGATTTTTGGCGATGGGGCCGCCGGGCACGCCATCCTTGATGTTGATATAGCCAAGGCCGGAATAGCCTTCGCCGCGCGCCCAATTGTTCATTTCATCGAAGAATTTGCGGCTGCCCGCACCCGCGCCCGGCGCGGGGATGGCGCGGATCACGCTGCCGCTTTCGACCAGCGAGGCGAAGATGCCGAAACCCGATCCGTGGAAATGATCGGTCACGTCCTGAATAATGACCGGATTGCGCAGATCGGGTTTGTCCGACCCATATTTCAGCAGCGCTTCGGAATAGGGGATGCGCGGGAAGCTGCCCGATGGCGTCACATATTTTCCATCCGCGAATTTCTCGAACACCTGCTGGATGACCGGCTCCATCGTGTTCCACACATCTTCCTGCGTGACGAAGCTCATTTCGAGGTCAAGCTGATAAAATTCGCCCGGCAGGCGGTCGGCGCGGGGGTCTTCATCGCGGAAACAGGGCGCAATCTGGAAATAGCGGTCGAACCCGGCCACCATCAAAAGCTGCTTATATTGCTGCGGCGCCTGCGGCAGCGCGTAGAATTTCCCCGCATGGATACGGCTGGGCACGAGGAAATCGCGCGCGCCTTCCGGGCTGCTGGCCGTCAGGATCGGCGTCGAATATTCGGTGAAGCCCGCATCTTCCATCCGGCGGCGCATGTCCGAGATGACCTTGGTGCGCTTCACGATATTGGCGTGCAGCGTCTCGCGCCGCAGATCGAGGAAGCGATAGCGCAGACGGATATCTTCGGGATATTCCTGTTCGCCCGCGACCGGCAGCGGCAATTCGGCGGCGGCCGACAGCAGCACGGCGTCCTCTGCGCGAATCTCTATCTCGCCGGTTTCGAGATTGGGGTTGGTCGCCTCTGCGGCGCGGGCGACCACCCTGCCCGTCACCGTCACCACGCTTTCGGCGCGAAGCGACTCGATCACCTGGAAAACCGGCCCGTCCACCTCTGTAACGATCTGCACCATGCCATAATGATCGCGCAGGTCGATGAACACCAGATCGCCATGATCGCGCTTGCGATGCACCCAGCCGGATACGCGGACCGTTTCACCGACATGAGAAGTGCGCAGTTGCGCGCAGGTATGAGTACGATATGCGTGCATGATAACCGTTTCTTGCCTAGGCGTTGCTTGGAAATGACAAACTGATGTAACCGGGCTATGGCCACACTTCTCCTATACCTCAGGAAAAGTCAGACCTGAGCGCCTGCCCATAATGTGATCGACCGACTTATGCAAATTCATCCGCTGATTACCACCAGCAAAGACCTCGCCAAACTGTGTGAAAGACTCGCCCGATCTCCGTGGATAGCGGTCGATACCGAATTCATGCGAGAGAATAGTTACTGGCCCGACCTGTGCCTCGTGCAGATCGCCGACATGTACGAGGCAGCCGCGGTCGATCCAAAGGCGCCGGGGCTGGACCTCACCCCCCTGCTGGACCTCCTCGTCGAAAATGAGGATGTGCTGAAGGTGTTTCACGCCGGGGGGCAAGATCTGGAGATCATCTACAACCTCACCGGGAAAACGCCCTTCCCCCTGTTCGACACCCAGATCGCCGCCATGGCGCTGGGGCTGGGCGAGCAGATCGGCTATGGCAATCTGGTGGATGCGTGGATGGGCGTGACGCTCGACAAGGGCGCCCGGTTCACCGACTGGGCGCGCCGCCCGCTCGACAAGCGGCAGATCGATTATGCGATCGGGGATGTCACCTATCTCATCCAGATTTTCCCCAAAATGCTGGAAAAGCTGCGCCAGACCGGGCGCGGCGACTGGCTGGACCAGGAAATGGAGCGGATCGCCGACCCTTCCAATTATGAAAATGCGCCCGAAGACGCGTGGCGGCGGGTGCGCATATCCAGCAAGAAGGCCGATGTGCTGGGCCGCCTCAAGGCGCTGGCGGCATGGCGCGAGCAGGAAGCGCGGGACAAGAATATGCCGCGCGGCCGCATCGTGAAGGATGAAACGCTGGCCGATATCGCCTCTCACCCGCCCAAACGACAGGAAGATCTGGCCAAGGTGCGCGGCCTGTCGGCGGCATGGCGCGCCAATGACATAGGCGGCCGCCTGATGCGGGCGATCACCAGCGCGCAACCCCTGCCCCGCGAGGAAATGCCCGAACGCGACCCCCGCAAGCCGAGTCTGGGCAAGGATGGCGCCCTTGTCGCCGATCTGCTGAAGCTGCTGCTGAAAATTCGCGCGAAGGAAATAGAGGTCGCGCCGCGCCTGATCGCGCGAACGGAGGATATAGAGGCGCTGGCCGCCGGGGTGCGCGATGGCCTTGCGATCCTGAACGGCTGGCGCTTCGAAGAATTTGGACGGGACGCGCTTGCTCTGGTAGAAGGAAATCTGGCTTTCGCCGTTGTCGATGGACGCCTGAAAATGACCCGAACGCAAGAGGTGCATTCATGAAAATTCCAGCCCTTGGGATGACTGTTATGATGGGCGCCACGTCCCTGTTCACCGTCAGCGGTTGCGCGGCGACCTCCGCCGATACCGACGCGGCTTCCACCCCGCCATCGATGGAGGGGGCCTGCAAGAATGACGATCTCCAGCAATTTATCGGCCAGAAGGCAACGGCCGAACTGGGCGCGCGGATGCTGGAAATATCGGGCGCGCGCACGCTGCGCTGGGGCGGCCCCAACACCGCGATGACGATGGATTTCCGGCCCGATCGCCTGACCGTCAGCTATGATTATGACATGGTGATCGAACGGGCTTCCTGCGGCTGATCAGTCACCCGGTTCGATTCGCCATGACAGGTCCATGACCTGAGCGAGGCTTTTGAGGCGGCGGGTAACGGCCTCTCCCTTCAACCCCGCGCCCATGGAATCGAAACTCAGCAAGACGGCGCCATCGGCAACCCGGATGGCCGTCTTTTTCAGCGGCCTTGCAGCGCCGCCCGAAAGGCGTTGGGCCAGCCGTATCGCCATGCCCCATTCCACGGCCCGTTGCAGCGCGCCCGCGTCGGCAAGCCCGTTGACGTCGATCGTCCCTTCCAGCCCGCCGCCAAAGGCGCTGTGCAGGGCCTGCGCGACCATGGCGCGGCCCGCCCCGTCTATCCCCGTCCAATTGCTGTGCAGGGCGATCTCCACCCCGCGTTCGGCGCGAAAATCGGGGTTGGCGCGCCATGCCACATCGCCCAGAAAACAGGCGGCCCGGCGTAGCCGCGCCCATTGCGGCGGATCGTCAGGAAACAGCGAGGCAATCCATGTGTCGATCTGCCCCCCATGGCCGGGGAAGCGCCCCTGCGCCTCGCCTTCCGCCTGCGCGGCGACCAGCAGCGGATCGAGCGCCTGTTCTTCGGAGGAAAGACCGGCATACATCAACCCTTCGCGCAGGCCGTGCGCTGAAACGATCAGTTCCGAACTGCCCATTTCCCGCACCAGCACCGCCAGCAGGGCGGAGGCATGGCCAAGGGAAGCGGCGCGGGCCGCGGAAATCGCCTTGATCTTGCGCAGCCGCGCCTTGCCCATTTGCGCGGTGACGCGCACCAGATAGGCGGCGCGGGCGGCCTCCATCCGATAATGATGGATCACCGGCAGCGGGAAATTCGACAGGCGCATGTCGAGATGAGCCAGCGCCCGCCAGGAACCGCCGACCATGTAGATCGGCAAGCCGCGCCCGGTGTCGCGCCAGCCCGCCTTCAGCAGGGCCTTCGCCACATATTTGGCAAGCGCGCTTTTGCCGCTGTCCCGCAACGCAGGCAGGCGCAACACGCCCAGCGGCAGGGAAAGGACTTTTTCGACGGCCCCGTTCCTCACCCGCGCCAGTTCGAGGCTGCCCCCGCCCAGATCGGCAACGATGCCGTCGGCCTCCGGAATCGAGCCTATAACGCCCATGCCGGACGCCCGCCCCTCCTCCTCGCCAGTGAGGATGCTGATCTCCATCCCGGCCTCGGCGCGGGCGCGGGCCACGAAATCCTCTCCGTTTTCCGCCTCGCGAACCGCCGCCGTCGCGATGCAACGCACGTCCCGCACATCCATCGCGCGGATCAGGCTGGAAAAGCGCACCAGCGCCTCTATCCCGCGCTGCATGGAGGTGTCGTCGATCCGCCCCGTCACGCTCAGCGCCGCGCCCAGGCCCGCCGTCACCTTTTCATTGAACAGCAGGAACGGCGCGCGCGCCGGGCCGTCATAGACGACCAGCCGCACACTGTTGGACCCGATATCGACAATCGCCCGTCTGCGTGAAGTCATATCATGCTCCGGCTGCGCATCATCATCACGGGACCGGGCCAGTTGTTGCAGCAGGCTCATGCGCTAGACAAATCCTTCAGCTTTTGCGCCGCAAGCTGAGCTTTGGCGCGGCATCGCCATGCTCCTGAGCGGCCCCGCGCCCCGAAAGCGACGGGTTGGTCATGAAATAACGATGAAGGTTGAACGGTTTTTCTCCCGGATCAACCCGCACATAGCGCCCATTCGGCTCCAGCGTCCAGCTTTGTTCGCTGTCGATGAGATTGGCGACCATCACCTGATCGAGCACCTGATCATGCACGGTGGGGTTGAGGATCGGCAGCATATATTCAACCCGCCGATCGAAATTGCGCGGCATCCAGTCGGCCGAACTGATGAGCACCTTGGCATCATTATTCGGCAGATCCTTGCCATTGGCGAACACGGCGATACGGCTATGTTCCAGAAAACGGCCGACCACCGATTTCACCCGGATATTTTCCGACATGCCCGGAACGCCGGGCCGCAGGCAGCAGATGCCGCGAATGATCAGATCGACCTCCACCCCCGCATTGCTGGCCTGATAGAGTTTTTCAATGAGGGCCGGATCGACGAGGCTGTTCATCTTCGCCCAGATCGCGGCAGGCTTGCCCGCCCGTGCATTGACGATTTCCCCGTCGATCATCTCGCTCAGCCTTTGCCTCAGGCTGCGCGGAGAGATGGTGAGCAATTCCAGATGCTGCGGCTCGACATAGCCGGTGATATAGTTGAACACCGCCGCCGCATCCCGGCCAAGGCGTGGATCGGCGGTAAAGAAGCTCAGGTCGGTATAGATGCGCGCGGTGATCGGGTGATAATTGCCCGTGCCGAAATGGCAATATGTCCGAAAGGCATCGCCCTCCCGCCGGACCACCATCGAAATCTTGGCATGGGTTTTCCAGTCGATAAAGCCGTAGACGACCTGCACCCCGGCCCGTTCCAGCGCGCTGGCCCACAGCAGGTTTTGCTCCTCGTCGAAGCGCGCTTTGAGTTCGACCACCGCCGTCACGGATTTGCCCGCCTCCGCCGCATCGATCAGCGCGCGGATAACGGCGGATTGCTTGCCCGCGCGATATAGCGTCTGCTTGATAGCGACCACGTCCGGGTCCGCCGCCGCCTGTTTCAAAAAGGCGACGACGACGTCGAAACTTTCATAGGGATGATGGACGACGATGTCCTTCGCCCGAATCGCGGCGAAACAATCCCCGCCATATTCCCGAATCCGTTCGGGGAAACGGGCCGCGAACGGCTCGAACTTCAGATCGGGGCGGTCTTCATCCACCACATTGGAAAGATCGCCAATGCCGATAAACCCGTTGATATCGGCAATCAGCGCATCCTGCCCGTGCAGCAGGTTTTGCAGCATCTCCTCGACCGACACGGGGATGCCCGCCTCGATCTCCAGCCGGATCACGCGCCCCCGGCGGCGGCGCTTGATGGCGCTGCGGAAATAGCGGACGAGATCCTCCGCCTCTTCCTCGATTTCGATATCGCTGTCGCGAATGACGCGGAAAATGCCGCTTTCCCGGACCTTATAGCCCGGAAACAACAAATGGCTGAACCGGCGGATCGCGCTTTCCAGCGCCATATAGCGCGCGGGCGTGCCGGGAATGCGGAAGAAGCGCGGCAGGGAAGAGGGGATCATCACCAGTTCGCGCACATTCTCGCCATCGGACTGGCGGATGAGGTCGAACAATATCGAAAAACCCAGATTGGGGATGAACGGGAAGGGATGCGCCGGGTCGAGCGCCTGCGGCGTCAGGATCGGGAATATCTGGGTGCGGAAATGCTCTTCCAGCCATGTTTCGATCGCGGGATCGAGCGCCTCGTCGGTGATGACCTCGATCCCCGCGGCGGCCAGTTCCCGGCGCAACTGGTGCCAGACCTGCTGCTGATCGCGCATCAGCGCGTCCGCTTCCGTGCCGATGGCGGAAAGCTGCTGCACGGGCGTCAGCCCATCGGCGGACCGCATATCCACATTGTCGAGTTGCTGGCCTTTCAGCCCGGCGACGCGCACCATGAAGAATTCGTCGAGATTATTGCCGCTGATCGAAAGGAAACGCAGCCGTTCCAGCAGGGGATGCGCGATGTTGGTCGCTTCTTCCAGCACCCGCCGGTTAAAGGCGAGCCAGGACAGTTCCCGGTTGAAATAGCGTTCCTCGGACAGGTTCAGAATCGGGTCTGCGTCAGCCATGCTCAGATTCGCTTTCCTGTGATCCATTCATGTTCCGGGGCGCGCCGCCCTCCCCTTCCATAGGCGAAAATCCCTGCTGGCGCAGCGCCTCTTTCAGCAGGGGGACAGAGATTCGGCGCGAGGCGGCGAGCGACAGGCGGTTGAGGCGCACCAGCATATCCGCCACCGCCGCATAGCTGCGCTCGATCCGCCGGGTCAGCCATTCCGGCACATCGGCGGCATAGGCGGACCCGCCCTGCGCCAGCCCGGTTTCGATCAACTGCCGCACCAGCGCATCATCGGGTTCCGCGATGCGGACATGCGGCGCAGCGGCCAGCCGGGACCGCAGGTCCGGCAGGGTGACAGGCCAGAGCGCGGGCGCATCCTGCCCCACCAACAGCAATGGCCGCCCGCTGTCTCGCGCTATATTCCATTGGTGAAACAAGGACATGTCCTCTTCCTGACCGGCATTCTGATCGGCATTGTCGATGACAAGGCCCCCGGATAGCGCGGAAAAGTGACGTCCCAATGTCGATTTGCCCGACCGGGCCGGGCCGGAGAGGATGGAAATGGGAATGGGCCAGTCGCGCCAGCCCTCGATATGGCGCAGCACCAGCCGATTGGCGTCGCTCACCAGAAAGCTGCCCGCCTGCACCTGCGCCCGCCAGTCGAACGGCAGGCCGATCTGGCTGGTCACTGCGCAGCTGCGGGCGCAGCCGCGCCGCCCCCTGCCCGCCTGCTGATACGCAACGTGGAGCCGGTGCCGTTCACCTGATATCCCTTTGCCTGCAACGCCGCCTTCAACGCATCCGCCGACCCGTCGAAGCTGACCTGCATCACCGAAACACCGCCCAGCGCAAGGCTGCTGGTCGATGCCGACCGCACGCCGGGGATGGACCGAAGCTGCGCCTCGCCCTGACTGACGGAGCCGACATCGGGCGTATCGAACTGAATGGAGAAGCTGGCGCCGCCCGCGCTCGCGGCTGGCACGTCGCTCATTTCCACCGGCAAATCCGTCACATTGCCAAGGTCGATATCCTCCGCGCTGACCGGTTCCTCGATCACCAGCGACGAATCGGGCCGCAAACGGCCATCGAGCAACGCCCCGCTATAGATGGCGTTGATGCGGCCGATGGCTTCATCCAGCATCTTCGGGATGGCCGCGGGACTATTGGCCCGCAGGGAAAATGTGCCGAGCAACTGGTTGTCCGGGCCATAACGCGCCGCGAAGGTGCCGATCACCGGCCCTCCCGGCCATTGGCGCTCCAGATGCGCGATCGGGAAGATCACGTCCGCCGCGCCATATTGATCGAGGATATTGCGCCACCACAGGCGCCCGCGCCGCCCGATCTGCCCCGCATTGAGCAACAGCGCGTCCTGCCCGGTGCCGCTGGTGCGCACATAATCGATCGCGCTGTCCCCGGTGCGATAGCGCGCCCATGCCTTTTGCCATTCGTTGACAGTCTCGAACACGGTCGACGTGCCGCCTTCGCGTATGATCGGTATCACCAGCAAGGGCGGAGAGCGCATCACCGCGCCCTGCACGCCCAATATCTGCCCGGCCCGCGCCCGGTCGAACAGCACCCGCAGCGTCGCGATATAGCGGCTGGGGCCGATTTCTTCGCGCTCCACCTCTATGCCCGAAACAATCTGGTCAAGCTGGCTGTCGGAAAGGCCGATGGCGCCGCCGCGCATGGTGGTGGACAATTTCCGCCACGCCAACCGCTGCGCCTGCCGCCAGCCTGCATTGCGGGCAGCATCAGGATTGTCGGCATAGACATCGACGCGGATGCCCCCCACCTCATAATCGCCGCTGCTCGCAATGGGGGGCACGCCGCGCTCCCCCTCCATCTGCGCGACCAGATTCGCGGCCACGAGGCCCAGCGCGACAACGGCCGGAATGGCCAGAAGCCGGGCGGAAGGAAGTTTACCGAGGGAAAAGGGAAGGCGGGCAATTTGGGTCACGCCGTCCTTTTGGCGGCAAATGACCGGAAATCCAAGCCGCCAAATTCATGAACCGTTATATTTTCATCGCAGTTCCGGCGTGAAATGCGCCTGCGGCTTGATAAAATCGGCAAATAGGATAGGCGGCTTTGGCATGAGCAATGCGAACGACTCCTCCTCCTCCTCGGACCAGCCCCGATCCTATAGCTATGCGCAGGCGGGCGTGAACATCGCCGCCGGCAATGCCTTGGTAAAGGCCATCGCGCCGCTGGCCAAGGCGACCCGCCGCCCCGGCGCGAATGCCGATCTGGGCGGTTTTGGCGGCTTTTTCGACCTGAAGGCCGCCGGTTTCCGCGATCCCCTGCTCGTCGCCGCCAATGATGGCGTCGGCACGAAGCTGAAACTCGCCATCGACAGCGGCAAGCATGACATGGTCGGCATCGATCTGGTCGCCATGTGCGCCAACGACCTGATCGTACAGGGCGCAGAGCCGCTGTTCTTCCTCGATTATTTCGCCACCGGCCGCCTCGAAAACGGCATTGCCGAACGCGTTATCGCGGGCATTGCCGAGGGCTGCAAACAGGCCGGGTGCGCGCTGATCGGCGGCGAAACGGCGGAAATGCCGGGCATGTATGCCGATGGCGATTATGATCTTGCCGGTTTCTGCGTCGGCGCGGTGGAGCGCGACGAAGCGCTGACCGGCGGGATGGTGCAAGCGGGCGACGTGCTGCTGGGCCTCGCCTCCTCCGGCGTCCATTCCAACGGCTATTCGCTGGTGCGCCGCCTCGCCGCCGACAAGGGCTGGAAGCTGGATCGCCCCGCGCTGTTCGATCAGGACGTGCTGCTGATCGACGCGCTGATGGCCCCGACGCGCATCTATGTGAAGGCGCTGCTGCCCTCGATCCGCAAGGGCGACATTCATGCCCTCGCCCATATCACCGGTGGCGGATTGCTGGAAAATATCCCCCGCGTGCTGCCCGATGGCTGCCGCGCCATGGTCGATGCCGATGCGTGGAAACAGCCGCGGCTGATGGCGTTCCTTCAGGCGCAGGGCCATATCGAACCGGGCGAGATGGCCCGCACCTTCAATTGCGGCATCGGCATGGTGCTGGTCGTCGCGGAGGAAAATGTCGCGCGCGTCACCGCTGAACTGACCGAGGCGGGGGAAATCGTCCACCGCATCGGCGCGATCGAGCCGGGCGCCAAGGGGTGCACGGTGCGCGGATCGGCAGAGGCATGGAGCGCACGCGAGGCATGGGAAGCCGGGCACGATGGCTGAAAAGGCCCGCGTCGCCGTCCTGATATCCGGGCGCGGGTCCAACATGGCGGCGCTGCTCTACGCCGCGAAAGCGAACGACTGCCCCTATGAGATCGTGCTGGTGGCGGCCAATGATCCCGATGCGGCGGGGCTGACCCTCGCCGCCGCCGAAGGGGTCGCCACCTTCGGCCAAAGCCACAAGGGCATGAAACGCGCCCAATTCGACGCCATCATGGATGCGCAAATCCGCAAGGCCGGGGCCGATTATATCGCGCTGGCCGGATATATGCGCCTGCTCTCGCCCGAATTTGTCGCGGGATGGGCCGGGCGGATGCTCAACATCCACCCTTCCCTGCTGCCCCTCTACAAGGGCCTGCACACCCATGAACGCGCGATCGAGGCGGGCGACAGCCATGGCGGCTGCTCGGTCCATATCGTGACGGCGGAACTGGATGACGGCCCGGTGCTGGGCCAGACGAAGGTTGCGATCCTGCCCGAAGACGATGCCGACAGCCTCGCCGCCCGCGTCCTGATCGCCGAGCATCAGCTCTATTCGCGGGTGCTCGCCAGCTATGTCAGCCGGGAGATGGACCCGGACTGGATAGTATCGCGCGTCGGTGAACTGGCGGAAAAACTGCCGGAGGTCGATTTTCGTCCGTCCCATGGTTCGCCCGGCTGGCGCGTGGGCGGGGAGAAATCCGGTAAATATTTCGCCCATGTCTCGATCCGCCATCATGGCGAGGATGCCGTCGCGCTGCTCGTCAAGACCAGCGGGCCGGATGAAATGGCCACCCTGATCGAGCAGGAACCGGATCTCTATTACCGTCCGGCCTATTATGGCGCATTGGGCTGGATCGCGATGCGGCTGGATCGCCCCGGCACCGATTGGAGCCATGTTGGCGAATGGCTGGAACGAAGCTGGCGCTCCGTCGCGCCCAAACGCCTCACCCGATTAATGGATATAGCGGATCAGTTCTGATCGGTTTCGGGCGGCCCTCCGGCCTGCACGAAAGCATAGCCCCGTAGAAAACACCCTCCGGCGCAAAAGCACAGACACGCGCCCGCACCCGGCAATGCATGCCCTCCCGCCGATCCATGAAAAAAGCGCCGCCTGCCATGGGGCAACGCGGCGCTTTTTAAACCGGTCGGCAAGCCTGCCTCAAGGAAGGATCAGGCCTCGCCCCAGATGGCTTCGGCGGTTTTCACCACCAGTTCCAGCTTGGCCTTCTGCTCGTCCTGCGTGATGGCATTGCCTTCCTCGGTCGAGGCAAAGCCGCATTGCGGCGCGATGCCCAACTGGTCGATATCCACATATTTCGCGGCTTCGTCGATCTGGCGCTTCAGGTCGTCGATCGATTCCGGTTCCGCCGATTTGGTGGTGATGAAGCCGGGGTAAATGCGCTGCTTGCCCATTTTCAGGAAACGCAGCGGCTCCACGCCCCCGGCGCGCTCCGTATCATATTCCATGAAGAACAGGTCCACGTCGGTCGCATTGAAAATGGTATCCGCCACCAGATCATAAGCGCCCTCGGCCGCCCAATGATTGCGGAAATTGCCCCGGCACATATGCATGCCGATCAGCATGTCCGCGGGGCGATCGACGATCGCGTCATGCATCATCTTCGCATAGGCGGAGATCAGCCAATCGGGATCGACGCCTTCCTCCACCTTCTGCGCGCGGTGCTTGGGGTCGCACAGATAGGCGAAGAAGATATCGTCCATCTGGAGATAGCGGCAACCCGCGTCATAAAAAGCCTGCACCGCCTTTTTATAGGCCGCCGAAAGATCCGCGAACAGGACATCCAGATCCTTATATTCCGGCACCAGCACGTCCTTTTGCAAGGTACGGAAATGGCAGCAACTCGGCCCCGGAATAGAGATTTTCGGCGTAACCGTCGTATTGGCGGCCAGAAACCGGAAATGCTGGAGCATCGGGTGATCGTCCGGGAAATCCAGCTTGCCCACGATGGTCGGGAATACGGACGGGATGGTCGTGCCATGAAACTGCGCACCCGCTTCCTGACGGCGCTGCAATTCATAGCCGGTAAGATCGCCGATAAAGTCATAATGCCAGAAGGACCGGCGAATTTCGCCATCGGTCACGACCTTCAGGCCGACCTCTTCCTGCATCTTCACCGCGTCGATGATCGCCTTGTCTTCAATGGCGGTCAGTTCCTCGCGGGAAATCGACTTTTCATCGAAAAATTGTTTGCGGGCCTTGGTCACTTCCGCGGCGCGCAGCAGCGATCCGACATGATCGGCCCGATAGGGCGGTGTGAGTTTCGTCGTCATCCGATCGTCCTGACTATAATATCATCATGAAAACGGGGATGGATGAGGGGAAACCGGCGATCACCGCTCCCCCACCCCTGTCTCGAAATACAACAAGAAGGCGGCCCCGTGGCAGGGCCAGCCCCTTCAGCGGGTCAGCTTCTTATAGGCAAGCCGGGTCGGGCGATCCGCCGCATCGCCCAGACGGCGGCGCTTATCCTCCTCATAGGCCTCGAAATTGCCTTCGAACCATTCGACATGACTGTCGCCCTCGAACGCAAGAATATGCGTCGCCAGACGATCGAGGAAGAAGCGATCATGGCTGATGACCACCGCGCATCCCGCGAAATTCTCGATCGCGTCTTCCAGCGCGGCCAGCGTTTCGACGTCCAGATCGTTGGTCGGTTCGTCGAGCAGCAGGACATTGCCGCCCTGTTTCAGCATCTTGGCCATGTGGACGCGATTGCGTTCGCCGCCCGACAGCTTGCCGACATTCTTCTGCTGGTCCTGCCCCTTGAAGTTGAACGCGCCGACATAGGCGCGGGTCGAGGTGTCGAACCCGTTGACCTTCATATAATCGAGGCCGTCGGAGATTTCCTCCCAGACATTCTTCGATGAATCGAGATGATCGCGGCTCTGATCGACATAGCCCAGACGCACCGTCTCACCGATGGCGATTTCGCCGTCATCGGGCTTTTCCTGCCCGGTAATCAGCTTGAACAGGGTGGATTTGCCCGCGCCGTTCGGCCCGATCACCCCCACGATGCCGCCCGGCGGCAGCATGAAGGAGAGGTTTTCGAACAGCAGCTTGTCGCCATAAGCCTTGGAGATATTCTTCGCCTCGATCACCTTGCCGCCGAGGCGTTCGGGCACCTGAATGACGATCTGCGCCTTGCCGGGGGACCGATTTTCCTGAGAGGCGACCAGTACGTCGAACTTCTTGATACGCGCCTTGGATTTGGTCTGGCGGCCCTTCGGTCCCTGCCGGATCCATTCCAGTTCTTCCTTGATCGCCTTCTGGCGGCCGGATTCCTCGCGATCCTCCTGCTCCAGACGCTTGGCCTTCTTTTCGAGATAGGTCGAATAATTGCCCTCATAAGGGAAATATTTGCCCCGATCGAGTTCAAGAATCCAGCCCACCACATTGTCGAGGAAATAGCGGTCGTGGGTGATCATCAGCACCGCGCCCGCATATTCCTTCAAATGATTTTCCAGCCATTCGACGCTTTCGGCGTCAAGATGGTTGGTCGGTTCGTCCAGCAGCAGGATCGACGGCTTCTGGATCAGCAGGCGCGTCAGCGCGATGCGGCGCTTTTCACCGCCCGACAGCTTGTCCACCGGCCAGTCGGATGGCGGGCAGCGCAACGCCTCCATCGCGATTTCAAGCTGGTTGTCGAGCGTCCAGCCATCGACCGCGTCGATCTTTTCCTGAAGCTCGCCCATTTCGGTCATCAGCGCGTCGAAATCGGCATCTTCCGGCGGGTCGGCCATCAGCATCGAGATTTCATTGAAGCGATCGAGCATGTCCGCGACTTCCCGCGCGCCGTCCTTCACATTTTCCAGCACGGTCTTGGTGGGGTCCAGTTCCGGCTCCTGCGCCAGATAGCCCACGGTGATGTTCTCGCCCGGCCAGGCCTCGCCCGTGAAATCCGTGTCGATACCGGCCATGATCTTCATCAGCGTCGATTTGCCGACGCCGTTGGGGCCGACGATGCCGATCTTGGCGCCGAAATAAAATTGCAGGCTGATATTGTTGAGCACCGGCTTCTGGGCGCCGGGGAAGGATTTGGTCATGCCCTTCATGACATAAGCATATTGCGCGGCCACGGGTGTATGTCCTTTAGAAAATAGCTGGCTTGAAAAAATATGCGCCCCGGTTAGCGGACCGGCGGCGCATTGGCAAATCCCCAAATCGATTGCACCCCGCCGGGCGATCCTTTCCCCGCGAACCACGGGACGGATTCAGAAAGCCGGGCGGATATATCCGCGATTCGCAAGATGAAAGCCCCCGCCTCTCACAGCCGCAGGCGCGTGCAGGACATGCTTTTATGGGGCAGGTTCAATCCATTAGCCTGATGAGGCCTTCGATCCGGCCCGCGACCCGCGCATGGGGCCATCCGCCCCCACGGCCCCGGCGTCATTCGGCAGGATGCATTCCAGCCGGACGGCGCGGAATATCGCGGCGGGGACAGGCGCATTTCCCGGCGTCGCAAATGCGAAAGAGAGCTTGCACCGAATGCAAACTGTTGTAGTAGACAACTCACCTCGACCGACTCGCTTCGGCCTGCGGTGCCAAAAATATGTTGATTTGTTGAACTGAGCCGTTATTTCGAAGCGCTCGCGCGTACATAACTTCTTAAACAGGTTTGATGCGTGAGACATGCTATTGGGAGCCTAACAAGATGAAGAAGATCGCTGTTGTTTTCGCTTCGGCTGGCCTGCTGGCTCTGGCCGCTTGCGGTGAAAAGCCTGCTGCAGAAGCTAACAACGCCGCCGCTGTCGAAAATGTTATCGACAACGCTGCGAACGCCGTTGAAGATGCTTCGAACGCTGTCGAAAACGCTTCGAACGTCGTTGAGAACGCTGCAAACGCGACCAACGCACAGTAATTTTCGCGCGCTCTGCGCGAGGATTTTGGAAAAGGGACGGGACGCCATTGGCTCCCGTCCCTTTTTTCATGCACGGCAAAATCGGCCGGAATATCGGGATAGCCCTACGTTCAACCGGCGCATAACAGGGCAGCCGGGCGCGCCTTCATACAGGCCGTATAAGGTCCGATAGCTATAATGAGAGCCGGCCGACATTGGCCCCGTCACCGCCTTTTTTTTCAACCGCTGCCCATCATGGCGCTGGAAGGAATCCGACACCAGCTTCCATATATTCGCTATATGTCAGCGGGATATCGGCGCGGCGGCGGGTTTTGGGCCGTTCAGGCCATCACCTGAAACCGGGGGCCTCGCTGGCCCATGTCGATCGGTCCCGATAATCCGGCAGCGCAGAGTTTCACCCTCTCCAGCTGATATAGCCCCGCCGCCCTGCACCGCCGAGCCTTCCCGCCTTGCCCATGATTTCACGGACGCATGAAAAAAATGGCGTCTGAAAAGAACGGCGGCGGCCCGTCCCCGGTCGCCGGGCTTGCCAGAACGAAGGTTTCCGCATGGCGCGTTTTGCTCCCGCTCATCCCCTTCCGGCCCCCTTCCCGGCGTAGTCCCGTTCGCAACGTTCTGTTCCAGCCACCCTGCCCTTTGCCATCCCATAGATTCCGGCAAAGAAGAAAATATCCTTCATCCGGTTTCCATATGAACAAAACCCCGCCTCCCCCGGCAAGGAAAAGTAGTGGGTATGATGACCGTCCTGCGGCTCCCATGAAAGCTCAATAAAAACCGGCCCCGACGATTTTCGTCAGGGCCGGTCTTTTTCCCGTCACGGGCGCGAAGGCGGCATCCCCTTCCGCGCCGCCGCAGCAGGCCGATATCCGATATTCAGATGTGCAGCGCCCGTCCATAGGCGGCCAGCACGCTTTCATGCATCGCTTCGGAGATGGTCGGGTGCGGGAACACCGTCTGCATCAGTTCCACCTCGGTCGTCTCCAGCGTCTTGCCGACCGTGTATCCCTGAATCATCTCCGTGACTTCCGCGCCGACCATGTGCGCGCCCAGCAATTCGCCGGTTTTCGCATCGAACACCGTCTTTACGAAGCCATCCTGCTCGCCCAGCGCGATCGCCTTGCCATTGCCGATGAACGGGAAGGTGCCCGCCTTCACCTCATAACCCGCTTCCTTCGCCTTCGCTTCGGTCAGGCCGACCGAGGCGATCTGCGGATGGCAATAGGTGCAGCCGGGGATATTGCGCACATCCATCGCATGCGGGTGCACATCCTTGTTGCCGAGCGCCTGCGCAATCGCCTCGGCGGCGATCACCCCCTCATGGCTGGCCTTGTGCGCGAGCCATGGCGGCGCGGTGATGTCGCCGATCGCCCAGAGGCCATCGACATTGGTGCGGCACAGGCCATCGGTCTTGATATGCCCCTTCACCTGCTCGACGCCCAGCGTCTCCAGCCCGATATTCTCGCTGTTGGGCGCGATGCCGATGGCGACGATGCAATGGCTATATTCGCCATTCACCACCTTGCCATCCTTGCCCTTGATGCTGGCCGACACGCCCTTGGCGCCCGCCTTCAGGCTTTCCACGCCCGCGCCGGTCATGATCTTCATGCCCTGCTTCACCAGCGCCTTTTCGAGGAAGGCCGACACGTCGGCGTCCTCCACCGGCACGATGCGGTCCATCATCTCCACCACGGTCACGTCTGCGCCCATGTCGTTGTAGAAGCTCGCAAATTCGATGCCGATCGCGCCCGATCCGATCACCAGCAGCTTTGTCGGCATTTCCGGCGGCGTCATGGCGTGGCGATAGGTCCAGATGCGCTTGCCGTCCGCAGGGGCGAAAGGCAGGTCGCGCGCCCGCGCTCCGGTCGCGACGATGATGTGCTTCGCGCTCAGTTCCTCGGTCTTGCCGTCCTTGGTGACGGAAAGCCTCCCCCCGGATTTCCCGGCGGCGACCAGCTTGCCCTCGCCCATATGGACGGCGATCTTGTTCTTCTTCATCAGGTGGGTGACGCCCTGATTAAGCTGTTTCGCCACCCCGCGAGAGCGTTTCACCACCGCCTCGATATCGGCGGTGATCTTCTCGGCGGCCAGGCCATAATCCTTGGCGTGGTTCATATAGTGGAAAATCTCGGCCGAGCGCAACAGCGCCTTGGTCGGGATGCAGCCCCAGTTGAGGCAGATGCCGCCCAGATTTTCCCGCTCGACAATCGCGGTTTTCAGGCCCAGTTGCGAGGCGCGGATGGCGGCCACATAGCCCCCCGGACCGGACCCCAGAACGATAACGTCATATGTTTCTGCCATGATGTAACTCGCTTCTTGTGCAGGATGGTCATGCGTCCGGCAAGGATACCGGCAGCACGGAACGGGGTTGGCGATCGTCCCCGATCGCCACGAAAGTGAACACGGCCCTGGTTACGCGATAGGAACGGTCATCATGCCGGGTGCGCCGCCATGCTTCTACCTCTATCTTCATAGAGGTATTGCCGACCGATTGCAGGCGTGCATAGACGGAGACTTCATCCCCGACGATGACCGGGCGCAGGAAGGTCATCCCCTCCACCGCGATCGTCACCGCGCGCCCTTTGGAATGACGCGCGGCGATGGACCCTGCCGCCGAATCCATCAGGCTCATCAGCCAGCCGCCGAAAATATCCCCGTAGGGATTGGTATCGGCAGGCATGGCGATGACCCTGACCGCCGGGCAACCAGCCGGAGGATTTTCCTCCTGCCTGCCCATCAGGCCAGCATGCTGAGCGGATTTTCGACCAGTTGCCGGAACAGCGCCATCAGCCTCGCCCCATCGGCCCCGTCAATGGCGCGATGGTCGAAGCTGCCGGTCGCGGACATGACCGTCGCGATCTGGAGCGCATCATCGACGACATAGGGCCGCCGCTCGCCCGCGCCGATCGCCATGATCATCGCCTGAGGCGGGTTGATGACGGCCTCGAACTGCTTGATGCCCATCATCCCCATGTTGGAAATGCTGGCGGTGCCGCCCTGAAATTCCTCGGGCTTCAGCTTGCCTTCCTTCGCGCGGGCGCCCAGATCCTTCATCTCGGTGGAGATGGCGGCAACGCTCTTCGTGTCGGCTTCCTTGATGATCGGGGTGATCAGGCCGGACGGGATCGACACGGCGACCGAAATATCGGCGCGGCTGAACTTCAGCAATTGGTCGCCCGCAAACTGCACATTGCATTCCGGCACCTGCATCAGCGAAATGGCCAGCGCCTTGATGAGCATGTCGTTGACCGACAGCTTGATGCCCCGCCCGGCGAGCGACTCATTAAGGTCCGCCCGCAGCTTGAGCAGCGCATCGAGCCGGATATCCACGGTCAGATAGATATGCGGCACCTGCTGCTTGCTCTCGGTCAGGCGGCGGGCGATCGTCTTGCGCATGCTCGACAGCTTTTCGGCGACATGCGGAATGCCGAAATCCTGCGCGGCCATGGGCGCGGCGACCGGCGCGGAAGAGGACGCGGCAGCCGGGGCGGCCGCAGCGGCAGGGGACGCGCCCATGGCCTCCACATCCGCCTTGACGATACGCCCCGCAGGGCCGGTGCCCTTGACGGTGGCGAGATCGATGCCCTTCGCTGCCGCAATGCGCCGCGCGATCGGCGTCGCCTTCACGCGATCGCCCGACGAGGATTGGACCGCAGCCGCCACAGGCGCGGAAGCAGACGGCGCAGGCGTAGGCTTGGCCGAAGCAGCGGGGGCCGAAGCGGCGGGCGCGGGCGCAGCAGAAGCGGGCGCAGCAGCATCCGGGGCCGCGGCGGCGGGCGCCTTGCCGCCATCCTTGAGGGAAGAGGCGTCCTCCCCTTCTTCGGCCATCACGCAGATGACAGTGCCGACCTTCACGCCCTCCGTACCTTCATCCACCAATATCCGGGCGATCGTGCCTTCATCGACCGCCTCGAACTCCATCGTCGCCTTGTCGGTTTCGATTTCGGCGAGCAGATCGCCGGAAGACACGGTGTCGCCGGGCTTCACGAGCCATTTGGCCAGCGTGCCTTCCTCCATCGTGGGGGAGAGAGCCGGCATTTTGATTTCTATAGCCATGGGGTCTGGCGCCCTTCTTTCGAGCGGTTTAAACAGGAGGCTTGGATGTTTGTCTCATTCAGGGAAAGGGTCAAGTCCCGTACCCCTGAAAACCGATAAAAAATGCAAAATTGGCACATTCTGGTGGGGATATAGAGCAAATGAGAACCTATATGGTTATAATGGACGAAAGCCCGGAGTCAGAGAGCGCGCTCTATTTCGCCGCCCGCCGCGCCGCCAAGACCGGCGGCAATGTGCATATCGTCGCCCCGATCCCGCCACCGGAATTCGTTCAATGGGGCGGCGTTCAGGCCACTATGGAGGAAGAGGCGCGACAACGGGCAGAGGCGCTCATCATGGGCATGGCGGGAACCTTGATGCAGGAATCGGGCATCCGTCCCACCATCACCGTCAAGACGGGCGAGCCGATTCCGGTCATCCGCGCAATATTGGAAGAGGATGACGGCATCGCCGCACTGGTGCTCGGCGCGGCGGAAAGCGGCGCGCCCGGCCCGCTGATCGCCCATTTCGCCAGTTCGGAATCGGGCAAGATGCCCTGCCCGATCATGATCGTCCCCGGATCGCTGAGCCGGGAGGAGATCGAGAGACTAAGCTGAAGGGGTTTCCAAGCGGGCGAAATCCCCCGCAAACCCGGCAACCCATGGCACGGCAAAGCCCAATCGGCCCCTTTTCAACGGGGCCAGCCTCTCGCCAATAATGGCGCGCCCAGATGGGGACCGGAACGGACTGCCGGAAAGTCTACCCGGCAAGCATGGGCCTTACAGGCCGCGACCCGGCGGCGATCTTCCCCTCGCGGCCTTGCTTCACCGCTTCTTGTTCTTGCCGCGCGGGCTGCCGATATGCCGGATATTGGCAGGCCGTCCGCGCCGCTGGATCGGTCTGGCGCGCCCATTGCCACCAGCCCCGCCCCGGCCCGGTCCTCTACCCGGCCCCCGGCCAGCGGGCATGTGAGAGGCCCCTTCGGGCAATTCAAACCGCAACGCGCCCGATGCCGGGTCCGCCTCCGCCAGCCGCAAATCTATCATCTGCCCCTGCACATAGCGATCCCCGCTCTGCTCCCCTTCCAGCGAGCGGTCGCTCTCATTATAGCGGAACCGTTCCGCGCCCAGCGTGGAAACCGGCACCAGCCCGTCCCCGCCCAGCCCGTCGACGCTCGCGAAAAAGCCGAAGCTCTGCACGCTGGTGATCCGCGTCAGCATCACCTGCCCGACATGCTCCGACAGATAGGCCGCGACATAGCGGTCCACCGTCTCCCGCTCGGCCTCCATCGCCCGCCGCTCATGCTGGCTGATAAGCTCGCCCACGCGGGCCATATGCTTGTAATCCTCCGGCGACAGCGATGTCGGCGCGGGCAGATGCGCGGAGGCGGGCGGCGCGGGCATTTCCAGATCATAGGCGCCCACCAGCGATCGGTGCACCAGCAGATCGGAATATCGGCGGATAGGCGAGGTGAAATGCGCATAGCTGGCCAGCGCCAGCCCGAAATGCCCGGCATTTTGCGGCGCATAATAGGCCTGCATCTGGCTGCGCAATATCTGTTCCATGATGACGGCGCGGGATTCATGCCCGTCGAGACGCGCGATCAGCCGGTTGAACAGCCCCGGCGTCACCACCTGCCCCAGCGCCAGCGGGATATCATAGGTCGCCAGATATTCCTTCAGCGCAACCAGCTTCTCCCGCGATGGCGGCTCATGCACGCGGTACATGACCGGAGCCTTGCGCATTTCCAGCGCCAGTGCCGCCGCGACATTGGCCGCGATCATGAAATCCTCGATCAGCCGATGGGCGTCGAGCCGCTCGCGCACCGCCACGCTGACGATGCGCCCCGCCTCGTCCAGCACCACACGCCGTTCGGGCAGGTCGAGTTCCAGCGGCTTGCGCGCGTCCCTCGCCTTTTCCAGCAGGCGCCAGCACGCCCATAAGGGGCGCAGCGCCGCCTCGACCAGATCGACGCCGTCATCGGTGCGCAGTTTGTCGCGCCGCGCCATGTCCTTATTGGCGAAACTTTCCGCGGCCTTCGCGTCAGTCGTTCCTTGCTGAACCTTGCCCTCCACCGCATCGATGGCGGCCTGCGCTTCCTCATAGGGAATATTCGCCGCCACCCGGATGATGGCGCGGGCAAAGCGGAAAGACTTCATCTTCCCCCGCGCATCGAAGGTCATGTGGCAGGCCATCGCCGCCCGGTCCTCATCAGCGCGCAGCGAGCATTTGTCCGATGACAGGGCATGCGGCAGCATCGGCACCACCAGATCGGGGAAATAGACGCTGTTGCCCCGCTTGCGCGCCTCGCGGTCCAGCGCGCTGCCGGGGCGGACATAATAGGACACATCGGCAATGGCGACGATGGCCCGGAAGCCGCCCGCATTGGCCGGGTCGTCATCCGGCGCGGCCCAGACCGCATCGTCGAAATCCCGCGCATCGACAGGGTCGATGGCGACGATCGGCAAATGACGCAGATCCTCGCGCTTGTCCGCATGAAGCGGCAGGGCGGAAACGATGTGCGCCTCCTCCTCCACCGCATCGGAAAAGACATGGGGGATGCCATATTTGTGGATGGCGATCAGGCTGAAACTCTTCGGCGCGAAAGGATCGCCCAGCACCATCGCCACCCGCGCCGTCACGCGGGGCGGCCGCCCGCTCGCCTCGCACAGCACGAGATCGCCCGCCTTGGCTTCGCCAATGTCGGAAATCAGCGTTTGATGCCGGATGCGCTTGTCCACGGGGCGCAGCCAGAAGCGGTCATTCTCCCCCAGTTGCACGATCCCCAGAAGTTGCTCCTCGCTTTTGCTGAGCTTCTTCATCGGGTGGGCGACAAGGCCGCGCCCGGCCTCTTCCGTGCGGGCGAGAATGCGGTCGCCAATGCCCAGCGCGCCGGATTTTCTGCCCCGCTCGATCACCCGCAGGCGCGGCGGGGGAATGCCTTCGGCCTCCCATCGTTCCGGCACGGCGACGGGCTGATCGCCGTCCACCTCCACGATACGCAGCACCGTGACGCGCGGCACGCCGCCCATTTTGTGAAAGGCGCGGCCCGGACCGATATCGATCAGCCCCTCATCGGCCATGTCCTTCAGCAGCGCCTTGAGCAGAATCTTTTCCTGCCCATGAAGGCCGAATGCCTTGGCCAGTTCCCGCTTTCCGGCAGGCTGGCCGCTGCTTTCGATGAACTCCATGATCTGCTGCCGCGTGGGCATGCCGGCGGGGCGCACTTTACGGGGGCTGCCGCCCGATTTGGTGGATGAGGCCATGGGCCAGCTATAGGGACGCGCGGCCCCCTCCGCCAGTCCCCAATGACCCGCCCCTCAATAAGAGCGGCCGACCATCACCCGCTCCACCGCCTTCTCGCCGGTAAAGACACACGGGCCGATGGCCGCCGCCGCATCGAGCGGAGCGTTGCGCAACGTCAGCTTATGCTCTTTCAGCCATTCGACCACCTTGTCGAGCGCGGCGCCGGTGGGGCGCGCCCATTCGACCTCGACCCAGCCCGGCCGGTCGCCATCGAATGCGGCGGCAAGCGCGCCGATTTCCGTCACGTCGCGGCGGATATTGGCCTCCAGCCGCGCCTTGGCCTCGCCATGGAGGCTGGCCTGAATCTCCACGAGGGTCGCCGCGACCGAGCCGATGAAATCCGCCTTCGGCAGGATCGCGCTCGCCAGCTTGCCGCCCTCATTATAGAGCCGATCGCGCCGCAATACCGAGACATTGCCGCCCGCGACATCGCGCCCGCCGACCTCTACAATGACCGGCGCGCCTTTCTTCACCCATGCCCAGCGCTTGTTCGCGGCCTTGCCGGGCCGCTTGTCGAACAGCACGCGCACCGGCTCGCGAAAGGCATCCAGCGCCTTCACCGCCCCGGCCAGCTCCTCGCAATAGGCCAGCACCGCTTCATCTTCCGGCGCATCGCGCAGCATCGGCACGATCACCACCTGATGCGGCGCGATCTGCGGCGGGCAGCGCAGCCCGTCATCATCGCCATGCACCATGATGACGCCGCCGATCATCCGGGTGGACGTGCCCCAGCTTGCCGTGTGGCAAAGCTGCTGGCCGCCTTCCTTGTCCTGATATCTGATGCCCGCCGCCTCGGCAAAACCGGTGCCCAGATAATGGGACGTGCCCGCCTGAAGCGCCTTGCCATCCTGCATCATCGCCTCGATGGAATAGGTCGCGACCGCGCCGGGGAAGCGTTCATTCTCCGGCTTTTCGCCCGTCACCACCGGCATCGCCAGTTCGTTTTCGGCAAAATCGCGATACATTTCGAGCGCGCGCATCGTCTCGTGCCGGGCGTCCTGCTCATCGGCATGGGCGGTATGCCCTTCCTGCCAGAGAAATTCGCTGGTGCGCAGGAACATTCGGGTCCGCATTTCCCAGCGCACCACATTGGCCCATTGATTGACCCTCATCGGCAGATCGCGCCAGCTTTGCACCCAGCGGCTCATCGCCTGACCGATCACCGTTTCGGAGGTCGGGCGCACGACCAGCGGCTCTTCCAGTTTCGAGTCCGGGTCGGGCACCAGCTTGCCGTCGATGCCCTTCAGCCGGTGATGGGTGACGACCGCCATTTCCTTGGCAAAGCCATCCACATGGTCGGCTTCCTTTTCAAAGAAGGAAAGCGGGATGAAGAGCGGGAAATAGCAGTTTTCGACGCCTGCATCCTTGATGCGCGCATCCATCCGCTTTTGAATGCGTTCCCAGATGCCATAGCCCCACGGGCGGATCACCATGCAGCCGCGCACGCCCGATTCCTCGGCCAGATCGGCCTCGCTGATGACGGCTTGATACCAGGCGGCGAAATCCTGCTCTCGTGTGACGGGAAGCGCGTGCTTCATGGAAGATTATCCTGTCGGCGATGAATGGAAATATTTCAGCCCCATAGGCAAGAGCCGTGGCCGAGTCGAGTATGCTCTGCGCATCCCGTCCGCCATCTTTGCTCCTGCCTGAAACCGGGAAGGAGCGGACCAAAGAACAAGACCGCCGCCACGTCAGGCGACGGCCCTGTTTGCTTTTCGGCGTTCGTTTCCCGATGCTCCTTGCCGGGAAGATCGGAACGCCCTTACCCCGCAAATGCAGGCGTTGTTCAGCCCAGCTTGTCGATTTTCGCATTCAGCGCGGCAAGCTGCGCCTTCAACTGGGCGATCTCGTCATCCTTGGCGTCTTCCTGCTCGCCGCCCGGTTGCCCGGTGCCGGGCTTGAAGGCGCTGGTCGCCGCTTCGAACATCTGCATGTTGCGCTTGGCCAGTTCCGCGAAGGGGCCGCTGGTGAAGGCGCCCTGCATCGCCTCCTGAAATTGCTGCTGATTCTTGCGGAACGCCTCCATCGAGGCTTCCAGATATTGCGGCACCATCGACTGCATCGAATCGCCATACATGGAAATAAGCTGGCGCAGGAACGTGACCGGCAGCATGTTCTGCCCGCCGCGCTGCTCTTCCTCCATGATGATCTGGGTCAGGACATTATGGGTGATGTCTTCGTCCGTCTTGGCGTCGACCACCACGAATTCCCGCCCTTCCCGCGTCATTTGCGAAAGAAGCTCCAACGTGATGTAACTCGACGTTTCCGTGTTATAGAGACGCCTGTTCGCATATTTCTTGATGATAACCGGCGATGATGAGTCGCCAGAGCCTTTTTTCTGAGCCATGTCCGCACCCCCTCCACATTTGCCTGACCTAGGGATAACATCAAATCTTCCTGCGCCGCAACACGGGCCGCGCCCTTTGCCGTTATTTCTTGCCCATCTGTGGCGGGAAACCGAAAATGATCCCATATTGAGACAGGCGGCGTTGCGCGGATTACGGCGCTATCAGGCCGTTCCCCGTGTCGATCTTGTGCGGCCGCACAAAGTCCATGCCGTGCAGGGCAGCGCACAATTACTGCATCTGGGAACGGGGGATAGTGCCCATCGGCAGGCCGTGGTGCTGATCCCGTCACTGGTGAACTCCCACCTGATTCTCGACCTGTCGGACAGCATGTCGCTGGCCGGGCATCTGGCCGGCGCGGGATTCGATCCGTGGCTGATCGACTGGGGCCTGCCGGATGCGCAGGACGCCGCGCTCGATCTGGCGGGGCATATAGAACACTGCCTGCTACCGCTGGTGCAGTCGATCGGGCGGCCGGTCAGTCTGGTCGGCTATTGCCTTGGCGGAACGATCGCGCTGGGCGCGGCCGCGCTGGCGCAGGCGGTTTCGGTCGCCACCATCGCCGCCCCCTGGCGTTTCGATCACTATCCGGCGGCGGAACAGGAACGGATAGCGGCCCTCTGGCAGCAATCGAAGCCCCTCTGCCAGCGGCTCGGCTATGTCCCCATGGAGGTGCTGCAAAGCGGTTTCTGGTCGCTCGATCCGCACCGGACCATCCGCAAATATGCGGCCTTCGCGGACATGGAACCGGACAGCGACGCCGAGCGCGCTTTTCTCGCGGTGGAAGATTGGGCCAATGAAGGCGCGCCGCTGACCTATGCCGCCGGATGCGACCTGTTCGAGCGGCTTTATGCCCGCAACGACACCGGTTCGGGGAACTGGACCGTAGGCGGCCGGAAAGTGGACCCCGCCGCCCTGCCCTGCCCGTCCCTCGCCATCCGGTCGATCACGGACAGGATTGTCCCGGCCGGGGCGGCCCCGCCGCTGCGCGATCGACAGGACAGCCCGCTCGGCCATGTCGGCATGATCGTCAGCCGCAAGGCGCCGGAACAAATATGGCGCCCCCTGTCGGAGTGGTTGTGCAACTGCGGTCAATAATGATACAGGGCGGCATCCTTCCAAAAGGCCAAATTCGGGAGCTATCCATGAGCAATATCGTCATCACTGCTGCCAAGCGTACCGCCGTGGGCAGCTTCCTCGGTTCCTATGCCAATACGCCCGCCCATGAACTGGGACGCATCGCGATAGAGGCCGCGCTGGCGCAGGGCGGAGTCTCCGCAGCGGAGGTCGACGAAGTGATTTTCGGCCAGGTGTTGACGGCCGGACAGGGCCAGAACCCGACCCGTCAGGCCGCCATCAATGCAGGCATCCCGAACGATCGCACCGCCCTGACGATCAATCAGGTTTGCGGATCGGGCCTGCGCTCGGTCGGGATGGCGGCGCAGGCGATCGCCAATGGCGATGCGTCGATCATGATTGCGGGCGGGCAGGAAAATATGTCCATGTCGCCCCATGCGCAAAATCTGCGCGGCGGGATCAAGATGGGCAATGCCAGTCTGGTCGATACGATGGTGCTGGACGGCCTGACCGACGCCTTCAACGCCTATCATATGGGCATCACCGCCGAAAATCTGGCGGAGAAATACCAGATCACGCGCGAACAGCAGGACGCTTTCTCCGTCGCCAGCCAGAACAAGGCGGAAGCCGCCCGCGCCGCCGGTCGCTTCAAGGATGAAATCACGCCCGTCACCATCAAGACGCGCAAGGGCGAAACCATCGTCGATCAGGATGAATATATCCGCGCCGGGGCAACGGTGGACGCGATGGCGAGCCTGAAGCCCGCCTTCCGCAAGGATGGCACCGTCACGGCGGGCAATGCCAGCGGCATCAATGACGGCGCGGCCGCTCTCGTGCTGATGACAGAAGAGGAAGCCGCCCGGCGTGGGGCGACGATATTGGGGCGCATCGCTTCATGGGCGACCCGTGGCGTCGATCCCTCCATCATGGGCATCGGCCCCGTGCCCGCCACCCGCGCGGCGCTGGAAAAGGCCGGCTGGTCCATCGGCGATCTCGACCTGATCGAGGCCAATGAGGCATTTGCCGCTCAGGCGCTCGCCGTTTCGAGCGAACTGGGCTTCGACATGGACAAGGTGAACGTCAATGGCGGCGCGATCGCCATCGGCCACCCGATCGGCGCTTCGGGCGCGCGCATCCTGACCAGCCTGCTCTATGAAATGGGCAAGCGCGACGCGAAGAAGGGCCTCGCGACGCTCTGCATCGGCGGCGGCATGGGCATTTCCATGTGCATCGAGCGCTGATCCACTTTCCTCCTGCCGTCGGCACGGACCGGTGAAGCGAGACGTGCGCCTCGCTCCCTCTCGCTTCCCCTGTCCCTGACTGACGGTAGCAGCTTTGCCGACCGCCCGCTTTCTTCCACGGAAGGCGGGCCGGTTTTTCATGGGAAAGAGTGGGGCATCAGCGCGGGCCAGACCGGGGCCGGGCGCGCCGGTTCCCGCGCTCCGGCCTTGCGGCCTTGCCCCTTGTCGGGGGTGCCCAAATCCGGGCGTCCTGCGCCGAAACCTTGCCCCTTTCGCGTCAATAAAATCATAAAAATCAATGATCTGCCGCAAGATTCCGATACCACTCTAAACCCTTTATTTACCGAAATTTCGTTAGCGTTCCTTATGAAGATCGCACGATATATATTCGGATCGCATCCCTGGCCTGCCGTTGATGAACAGATGGTCGAGAAACTCGTCCGCTGGGATCAACTCGTCGCCACGCGCAAAAACGTGATGATCGCCCTTCAGATCAACGCCCTGTTGGGCATGACCACGCTGCTCGTCGCATGGCATGGCGGCAACGCGGCTTTGGGCCTGATCTGGTTTCTGGCATCCTGCGCCGTCAATCTGTGGCGCGTTGCGATCCTGCTGCATCTGCCCGAAGGGGATCTGGAAAGCCGCCCGGTTGAGAAGATCCTTCGGCGCGCCCGCATTTCGGCCTTTGTCTCCGGTCTGGTCTGGGCCACCGTCCCCATATTATGCGATGGCTATTCATCGCCCCAAACCCTGTTCTACCTGATCGTGGTGTGCGGCATCACGGCAGGCGCGATCACCCATGGCACCGCCTATTCCCCGGTGCCGATCGGGTTCATCCTGCCGCCGCTGACGTCGATGTTCCTCTGCCTGCTCTATCAGGGCGAGGTGGAGCATCTCTGCCTCGCGGCGACGGTCATCCTCTACATCACCGCCCTGATCCGCAGCGCGCGGACCAGCGAAAAGACCTTCAAGGACACGAGTCGGCTGAAGAACAACGCGACCAGCACCGCCCGTTTCCTTCAGGATGCTTATGAACGATCCTGCAAGCTCGCCTCCGATCTGCACGAATGGGCGATGCATGACGAACTCACCGGCCTGCTGAACCGGCGCGGCCTGATGGAAAAGGCGAAGGCGGAAAAGGCGCCGGGCAGGAACCAATGCCTGATGATGCTCGATCTGGACGGTTTCAAGGCGGTGAATGACGGATATGGCCATCAGGCGGGCGACAGGCTGCTGCGCGAGGTGGGGCGGCGTATCGTTAAATCCGTTCCGCCCGGTGCGCTGGTCGCCCGTCTGGGCGGCGACGAATTTGCCATATTGCTGGATATCGAGGCGGATCCGCCTATCGACACGGTCGCCCATGCGCTGCTTACCCGCATATCACAGCCCTTCGAACTGATGGGGGCGGGCCGGATCGGATGCAGCATCGGCATCCATATCGCCCATGATCTCGCGTTCGAGGACAGGCTGTCCTGCGCGGACGAGGCGCTCTACACCGCCAAGATCAGGGGCCGGAACCAGTTCCATATATTTGACGAGGAACTCCGCCAGCGCTTCGAGATGCGCCGCAATATCGAGCGGGATCTGATGCAGGCGATTGCCGACCGCAGCATCGAGATATGGTTTCAGCCCATCGTCGATGGCCGCGAACACCGCATCACCAGCATAGAGGCGCTGCTGCGCTGGCACCATCCGCTCCACGGCCTGATCGCGCCACCCGAAATCGTGAGCGAAGCGGCGAAATCGGGCTGTTCGGCGGCCCTGCTGGAATTCATTCTCGACCGGGCATGCGACCTGATCGAGGGGCTGCAAGCCATAGGCGCCGAAGGCATTTCCACCGGCATCAACATTTCCCCGCGCGAAATTGCGCAATTGCCGATCGACACCCTCATTCTTTCCACGCTGGAGCAGCGCAATATTCCCTATTCCGCGATGGAAATCGAAGTGACCGAGGAAACCGTGCTGGATGTCCCCGTCGTGCAGGAAAAAATCGCCGCCATCGCGGGCAAGGGCGTGCGCATCGCCATAGATGATTTCGGCGTCGGCTATTCCTCGCTCGCCCTGCTGAAAAATTTGCAGGTGGACAGGGTGAAGGTGGACCGCTGCTTCGTTACCGGCCTCGATGAAGCGAAGGATAATCGCGCGCTGTTGCGGGCCATCATGATGCTGGGCAATACGATGGGGTTCGAAATCGTCGCGGAAGGCGTGGAAACGGACCGCGATGCGATCGCGCTGCAACTGCTGGGCTGCGACGCCATGCAAGGCTATTTCTTCCATCGGCCCATGCCCGCCGACCAGCTATTGCAAGTCGTGCAGCGGCAAATCGCGCAGGATCGGGAAAGCGCGCTATCGCTGGAACAGGGCCACGCGCAGAATTTCGGAACCGGTTAAAGACCGAATCGCAAAAGCGCAGATGTAGGTAAAGGTAAGGGCAAAAGAGACTTTGGCCCTGCGCCTCTCCCCCCGCTACACCCAGTAACGATCGAAACGCTCCCCCAGCCGGGTCAGCAATTCATATTGCGACAGGCCCGACAGCAAGGAGGTGTAGGACAGGTCATAATCGATATCGACCCAATCCCCTTCGGCCAGATCCGGCCGCTCCATCACGTCGATGGTGACAAGGTCCATCGAGACGCGGCCAATCACCGGCAGGCGTGCATCCTCCTTCATCGCCGATCCCGCGCCCGACAAAATGCGCGTATAGCCATCGGCATAACCGATGTTGATCGTCGCCGTTTCCATCGTCCGGTCGGCCACAAAGGTCGCCCCATAGCCGACGGATTCGCCGCCGCGCACCGTGCGGCGCTGCAATATCTCGGCCTGCGGCGTCACCACCGACTGGATCACCCCTTCGCAATCGGGGTGCGCGATCCCGCCATATAGCGCCAGCCCCGGCCGCGTCAGATCGAACGCGAAGGCATCGCCCCGGCAAACGCCCGCGCTGTTGGCAAGGCTATAGCGCCGCGCCTTCACCCGGTTGCGGACCTGCGTGAATATCTGGAGCTGCACCTCGTTGAGGGGGTGATCTTCCTCGGCATTGACGAGATGGCTCAGCAGCGTGTCGATCTCCAGCCCTTCGAACAGGCTGATATCCAGATCATTGAGCGACAGGCCCAGCCGGTTCATGCCGGTATCGATCATCACGTCGCAGGGGCCGCCTCCGGCCGCCTTCCACCGGGCGATCTGTTCGGCGCTGTTGAGCACCGGGCGCGCCGGGGAAGCCAGCGCGATGCCCATATCCTCCGGCCTGACGCCATGCAGCACGCTGAGCCGCGCGCCTTCGTCCAGCCTGTCCTGCACCGCGAGCGCTTCTGCCCAGGTGGCGACGAAGAAATCGCGGCATCCCGCATCGGTCAGATGCCGCATCACCTCCACCGCGCCCAGCCCATAGCCATTGGCCTTGATCGCCGCGCCGCAGGCGGCCTTGCCGCTGCGTTCCTTCAGCCACCGGTAATTGGCCATCAGGGCCGCGCGATCCAGCTTCAATCGCAGGGGTGACTGATAATGCAGATCCATCGAAGGCTTTATCTCCATCAGATGTTCATCCATGCGCTGATGCATCGGCCCGTCTTTTCCTTCATCATCGAGGCCCCTGGGAAATCGCCCCCATGGTTAACCGCGCATAATCTTTCTTGTCGCGCGCAGCAATATCGCCACACCCTCCCCCGATGCTATAAAAGCAAATAGTTGGGATAATATTGACGATCAAAACGGGCAATAAAAGCCGGTCAAAACAAACGCGCGCCATCGGGAACCGGACTGTCGGGAGAAAACAGCACGACCTCCCCTTCCCTATCGCCAAAACCGAGCGTCAGCACTTCGGAGAGGAACCTGCCGATCTGGCGCGGCGGGAAGTTGATGACGGCGGCGACCTGACGGCCCACAAGTTGATCCGGCGTATAATGGGCGGTGATCTGCGCGCTGCTCTTGCGCCGCCCGATGACCGGCCCGAAATCGATCCATAATTTTATCGCCGGTTTTCGCGCTTCGGGAAAAGGCTCGGCGGCGATGATGGTGCCAACGCGGATATCGACCTTCAGAAAATCATCGAAACCGATATCGGCGGCGGCGGGCGCTTCGGGGCTGTGGGGAAGATGCATCACCTGCCATAAAAACAAACGGGCGCGCCATGCAAGGCACGCCCGTTTATTTTATGGGCATAGGAAATGTCAGAAAGCCGGAACGTCAGCGAACCGGCATTCGCTATTCCAGTTCCAATATGATGCTGTCCACCGGCAGGCTGTCTCCGGCGGCGGCATTGACGCTCTTGACCACGCCCGCCTTCTGCGCGCGCAGGATATTTTCCATCTTCATCGCCTCGATCACGGCGAGCGGCTGGCCGATTTCCACCGAATCGCCTTCCTTCACGTGAAGCGCGGCCAGCAGGCCCGGCATCGGGCAGATCAGGAAGCGCGAAAGATCGGGCGGCGTCTTTTCGATCATATGCTGCGCATAGGGCGCGATATGGGCAGGCAGCACCCGCGCCCTATGGCTTGCCCCGCGGCAGGTCAGCCGGAACCCGGTCGGCACCGGCGCGATGCGCACCGACAGCGGCTCGTCATTCACCACCGCATCGATGATCCGGTCGCCGGGCGTATATTCAAGGCTGAGGTTCAGCGGCTCGCCATCGACGACCACCTCGTCCAGCCGGATCGACACGGCATGATCGACATCGCCAAGGCGCACCCCCCACTCGACCGGCGGCCTCAGCCGATCGCCAAGCTGGCCATCGATGCGCCGCGCGCGGTCGGCCATCGCCATCCCCGCAAAGGCCGCGATGGCGGCAAGGCTGCGCACCAGATCGGGCGAGCAGGGCGCGCCTTCGAACCCTTCGGGATATTCCTCCGCGATGAAGCCGGTCGAGATATCGCCGCTGCGGAACCGGTCATGCTGCATGATCGCGGAGAGGAAATCGATATTATGGCCCAGCCCCTCGATCTCGAAACGGTCGAGCGCGTCAATCTGCTTGTCGATCGCCTCGATACGGCTGTCGCCATAGGTGATGAGCTTGGCGATCATCGGGTCGTAGAACATCGACACTTCGCCGCCCTCGGCCACGCCGTCATCGACGCGCACGCCCTCATCCTCTTCGGGCGGGTTATAGCGCACCAGACGCCCGGTCGAAGGCAGGAAGCCGCGATAGGGGTCTTCGGCATAGACGCGGTTTTCGATCGCCCAGCCGGTCAGTTTCACATCATCCTGCGTGAAGCCCAGCTTCTCGCCATTGGCGACGCGGATCATCTGTTCCACCAGATCGAGGCCCGTCACGCATTCGGTCACGGGATGTTCGACCTGAAGGCGGGTGTTCATCTCCAGGAAGTAGAACCCGTCGCCCGTCTTGTCATTGCCCGACACGATCAGTTCGACCGTGCCCGCGCTGAAATAGCCCACGGCGCGAGCGAGAGCGACCGCCTGCTCCCCCATTTTGCGCCGCATTTCCGGCGAGACGAAAGGCGACGGCGCTTCTTCCACCACCTTTTGATGCCGCCGCTGGATCGAGCATTCGCGTTCGCCCAGATAGACGATATTGCCATGCTGGTCGCCCAACACCTGAATTTCGATATGGCGCGGCTGCTCGATGAATTTTTCGATGAACACGCGATCGTCGCCAAAGCTAGCCAGCCCCTCGCGCCGCGTCGGTTCAAAGCCCTCGCGCACTTCTTCCTCGGAATAGGCGAGGCGCATGCCCTTGCCGCCGCCTCCGGCCGAAGCCTTCATCATCACCGGATAGCCGATTTCATTGGCGATGCGGACGGCATGATCCGTGTCGTCGATCTCGCCCACATAGCCGGGCACGACGTTCACGCCGGCGGCCATGGCCAGTTTCTTCGATTCGATCTTGTCGCCCATCGCGGCGATGGCGTTGGCGGGCGGGCCGACGAAGATGATGCCCGCTTCGTCCAGCGCCGTGCGGAAACTTTCCCGTTCCGACAGGAAGCCATAGCCGGGGTGCACCGCATCGGCGCCGGTCTGCCTGCACGCCTCGATGATCTTGTCGGCCAGCAAATAGGATTGGGCGGCGGGTGGCGGGCCGAGATGCACGGCCTCATCGGCCAGCAGCACATGCGGCGCGCGCGCATCGGCATCGGAATAGACCGCCACCGTCGCAATGCCCATTTCCCGGGCGGTGCGGATTACCCGGCAAGCGATTTCGCCACGGTTCGCAATCAGGATCTTCTTGATCGTCATTCTCGTCCCATTCTTCCCAATCCTCTCCCCCCTTGCGGGCAGAGCCTGTCAAAGTCCCCCTCCTCCCCGAATGGGAAGATCAGCCCTTCGAAAGTCTCTGGGCGAACGGGAGCCATGCTATTCGGCGGCCTCGGCCTCCAGATGTCCGTGCGGCGCGGCCTGCATCGCGCCGATGCCCAGTTTCGCCAGCAGGGCGGCATCGCTGTCATCGCCCGCATTGGGCGCGGTGAGCAGCTTGTCGCCGGTAAAGATGCTGTTCGCGCCCGCCATGAAGGCCAACGCCTGACAGCTTTCGCTCATGCTCTCACGCCCGGCGGAGAGCCGCACCATCGAATGCGGCATGGTGATGCGGGCAACCGCGACCGTGCGCACAAATTCGATCTCATCGATCTTCGCGAGCGGCGTGTCGGCCAGCATGTCGCCCAGCACCGTGCCCTTTACCGGCACCAACGCGTTGATCGGCACGCTTTCCGGGTGCGGCATGGTCGCCAGCGCGTATACGAAACCGATGCGGTCCTCGCGCTTCTCGCCCAGCCCGACGATGCCGCCGCAACAGACGTTTATCCCTGCGTCGCGCACATTTTCCAGCGTCTCCACCCGATCCTCAAAGGTGCGGGTAGAGATGATGTTCGCGTAATTTTCCGGCGCGGTGTCGATATTGTGGTTGTAATAATCCAGCCCCGCATCGGCCAGTTGCCGCGCCTGATCCACGCTCAGCATCCCCAGCGTCATGCAGGTTTCCAGCCCCATGGACCGCACGCCCTTCACCATTTCGATCAGCGCGGGCATATCGCGATCCTTGGGGTTGCGCCACGCAGCGCCCATGCAAAACCGACCCGATCCGCCATCCTTCGCTTGCGCTGCGGCCTGAAGCACGGCGCGCACGTCCATCAGCTTGGTCGCCTTGACGCCGCTGTCCGCGCTCACCGATTGGGAGCAATAGCCGCAATCTTCCGGGCAACCGCCGGTCTTGATCGACAACAGCGTCGAAAGCTGCACCTCGTTGCGCGGATGATGGGCGCGGTGCACCGTCTGGGCTTCATAGAGCAAATCCATGAACGGCAGGTCGAACAGCGCCGTGATTTCTTCGCGGGTCCAGTCGGTGCGGGGGTGAATGGTCATTCGGCGGCCTCTTCCAGTGGGGGCATGTTATGGCCGAGCAAGCGCAGCACGTCGGCCGCGCACTCGACAACATTGGTCCCCGGCCCATAAATGCCCTGCACCCCTGCGTCACGCAGATAATCATAGTCCTGCGGCGGAATGACCCCGCCCGCGATCACCTTGATATCGCTGCGCCCCGCCTCCCGCAGCTTGTTGACAAGCTCCGGGATCAGGGTCTTGTGCCCCGCCGCCAGCGACGACGCGCCGACCACGTCCACGCTGGTGTCGAGCGCCAGCACGACCGTTTCATCGGGCGTCTGGAACAACGGCCCGGACACCACGTCGAAACCCATGTCGCCAAAGGCCGAGGCGATGATGTTCGCGCCGCGATCATGACCGTCCTGCCCCATTTTGGCGATCAGCAGCTTGGGCTTGCGGCCGAGGCGGCGCTCGACGGCCTGCACGCCGTCGAGCACCTGTTGCCAACGGCTGTCCCCTTCATAGGGGGCAGCATAGACGCCCTTGACCGGCGTCGGCACCGTGCCATAGCGGTCGAAAACGACCTCCATGGCCGCGGAGATTTCACCCAATGTCGCCCGCAGCCGGGCGGCATCGACGGCGAGCGCGAGCAGGTTGCCCTTGCCCTTGGCCCCTTCGGTCAGGGCCGCGAGCGCGGCCTGACAGGCCTCCTCGTCGCGTGCCGCCTTCATCCTGTCGAGGCGTATGATCTGCCCCTCGCGCACCTTGGTATTGTCGACTTCCAGCGTTTCGAGGAAATCCTCGTTCGCCAGACGATATTTGTTGACGCCGACGATCACGTCATCGCCGCGATCGACCCGCGCCTGACGCGCGGCGGCGGCTTCCTCGATCATCGCCTTGGGCCAGCCCGCGCCCACGGCCTTGGCCATGCCGCCGTCCGCCTCGACCCGCTCGATGATTTCCCACGCCTTGTCGACCAGTTCGCTGGTCAGCGCCTCGATATAATAGCTGCCGCCCAGCGGATCGACGACATTGCACATGCCCGTCTCTTCCTGAATGACGATCTGCGTGTTGCGGGCGATGCGCGCCGAGAAATCGGTCGGCAGCGCGATCGCCTCATCCAGCGCATTGGTGTGCAGCGACTGGGTGCCGCCCAGCATCGCGGCCATCGCCTCGATCGTGGTGCGGATGACGTTGTTATAGGGGTCCTGCTCGGTCAGCGACACGCCCGATGTCTGGCAATGGGTGCGCAGCATCTTGGATCGTTCCGACTTCGCCCCAAGCTGCGTCATCGCCCGATACCAGAGGGTGCGCGCCGCGCGCAGCTTCGCCACTTCCATGAAGAAATTCATGCCGATGGCGAAGAAGAAGGAAAGGCGCCCGGCGAACTTGTCGATATCGAGGCCCGACGCCACGCCATATTTCACATATTCCATGCCGTCCGCGATGGTGAAGGCCAATTCCTGCACCTGCGTCGCCCCGGCTTCCTGCATATGATAGCCGGAGATGGAGATGCTGTTGAACTTCGGCATATGGTCCGCCGTATAGGCGAAAATGTCCGAGATGATCCGCATCGAGGGTTCGGGCGGATAGATATAGGTGTTGCGGACCATGAACTCCTTCAGAATGTCGTTCTGAATGGTCCCGCTCAGCTTGTCCTGAGAGACGCCCTGCTCTTCGGCCGCGATGATGTAGAAGGCGAGGCAGGGAATGACCGCGCCGTTCATCGTCATCGAAACCGACATTTCATCGAGCGGGATCTGGTCGAACAGGATTTTCATGTCCTCGACCGAATCGATGGCGACGCCCGCCTTGCCGACGTCGCCCACGACGCGCGGATGGTCGCTGTCATAGCCCCGGTGCGTGGCGAGATCGAACGCGACCGACAGGCCTTTCTGCCCGGCGGCAAGGTTGCGGCGATAAAAGGCGTTGGATTCCTCGGCGGTCGAAAAGCCCGCATATTGGCGGATCGTCCACGGGCGCCCCGCATACATGCTGGCCTTCACCCCGCGGGTGAACGGCGCGAAACCCGGCAGGCCGGGATCGACCGCCACGTCATCCGCCGTGTAGAGCGGCTTGACGGCGATGCCTTCGGGCGTCTGCCAGACCAGATCCTTGCCCTTGACCTCCTTGTCGGCCAGTTGTTTCCAATCGTCGAGATCAGCCATCGTCATGCACCTTTGAACAGCGGCGGGCGCTTTTCAGCGAAGGCCGCCACCGCTTCCCTGAAATCCGCCGTAAAACCGGCCCGGCTCTGGTTCGCGCGCTCGGTCGCGAGCGTGTCGTCGAGCCGCTGGGTCAGGGCGGCGGCGACCTGCTTGCGGATCATCCCGATGGCGACGGTCGGCCCGGCGGCAAGGCGCGCCGCGATGGACTGCGCCTGCGCCAACACCTCGTTATCGTCCGCCACGCGGGTGATGAGGCCCTTGGCCAGCGCTTCGGAAGCTTCCATTTTCTCGCCCAGCAGCGCCATTTCGAGCGCCCGGGCGCGGCCCACCGCCTGCGCGACCAGCCATGTCGCCCCGGCATCGGGCACCAGCCCGATATTGACGAAGGCCAGCAACATATAGGCAGAGCGCGCCGCGATGGTGATATCGCCCAGCAACGCCAGCCCTAGCCCCGCGCCCACGGCCGGGCCGTTGATCGCCGTCACCACGGGAATGTCGAGGTCCGCCAGTTTCCTGACGAACGGATTATAATGCTCGTCGAGCAGCGCGCCCAGATCATCCGGCAGCCCGGCAGCAAGGTCCGCGCCGGAGCAGAAGGCCCGCCCCTCGCCGGTCAGCACCAGCGCCCGCGCGCCCTTGGCCAGCGCCTCGTCGATCGCGGCGGTGGCCTCTGCGAACAATTCCGGCGTGAGCGCGTTCAGCCGATCCGGCCGGTCGAGCGTCAGCGTCGCGACCTTGCCGTCATGTTCCAGCCTTATGGTGCTGTATGTGCTCAATGCGCTGCGCCTTCCTTCGGCGTTTCCATGATCTCGGTGAGGATACCGTTCATGTCCTTGGGGTGAACGAAGAAAATCAGCGTGCCATGCGCGCCGATGCGCGGTTCGCCCAGCACCCGCTTGCCCATGGAGAGAAACGCCTCTCGCGCGGCATGGATGTCCGGCACCTCATAACACATATGATGCTGCCCGCCGAACGGGTTCTTGGCGATGAAACCGTGGATCGGGCTGTCCTCGCCCAGCGGCTCGATCAGTTCGATCTGCGTGCCGGCGGTGCCGTTCTCCCCCGGCGTATCGACGAAGCACACCTTCACGCCCTGCGCGGGCAGGTCGAACGGCTCGTGGATATGCGTCGCGCCCATCACATCGCGATAATAGGCGATGGATTGCTCGATCGACGGGGTGGCGACCCCGACATGGTTCAGACGGCCCAGTTTCATCGCATCCTCACTCACAGCGGAATATTATCGTGCTTCTTCCACGGGTTTTCCAGCGCCTTGTTGCGCAGCTTGCGCAGGCCCAGCGCGATGCGGCGGCGGGTCGAATGGGGCACGATCACCTCGTCGATGAAACCCTTGGACGCCGCCACGAACGGGTTGGCGAAGCGGTCCTCATATTCCTTCGTGCGCTGCGCGATTTTTTCAGCATCGCCAATGTCGGACCGGAAGATGATCTCCACCGCCCCCTTGGCGCCCATCACCGCGATTTCGGCGGTGGGCCATGCATAGTTCAAATCGCCGCGCAGATGCTTGGACGACATGACGTCATAGGCGCCGCCATAGGCCTTGCGCGTGATGACGGTGATTTTCGGCACGGTCGCCTCGGCATAGGCGAAGAGCAGCTTCGCGCCATGCTTGATGATGCCGCTATGTTCCTGCCCGACGCCCGGCAGGAAGCCCGGCACGTCGACGAAAGTGATGATCGGAATTTCGAACGCATCGCAGAAGCGCACGAAACGCCCCGCCTTTTTCGACGCATTGATGTCGAGGCATCCGGCCAGCACCATCGGCTGATTGGCGACGATGCCCACGGTGCGCCCCTCGATCCGCCCGAATCCGGTGATGATGTTCCCCGCATGGGCGGGCTGCACCTCGAAGAAATCGCCCTCGTCCACCGTCTTGCGGATCAGTTCGTGCATGTCATAGGGCTGGTTCGCATTCGCCGGGATCAGCGTGTCGAGGCTTTCCTCGATCCGGTCCCACGGGTCGGCGGACGGGCGCTCCGGCGTGCCTTCACGATTGTTCGCGGGCAGCAGATCGACCAGATCGCGCGCGGCCAGCAGCGCCTCGATATCATTTTCGAACGCCACGTCGGCCACGCCGGACTTGGTCGTGTGCGTCACCGCGCCGCCCAGTTCCTCCTGCGTGACGACCTCGTTCGTCACCGTCTTGACCACATCGGGGCCGGTCACGAACATATAGCTGGAATCCTTCACCATCATGATGAAGTCCGTCATCGCGGGGGAATAGACCGCCCCGCCCGCGCACGGCCCCATGATGAGGCTGATCTGCGGCACGACGCCCGATGCCAGCACATTGCGCTGGAACACCTCGGCATAGCCGCCGAGCGAGGCGACACCTTCCTGAATGCGCGCGCCGCCGCTGTCGTTGAGGCCGATGACCGGCGCGCCGACCTTCATCGCCATGTCCATGATCTTGCAGATCTTCTGGGCATGACGTTCGGACAGGGAGCCGCCGAACACGGTGAAATCCTGACTGAACACGAACACCAGACGGCCGTTGATCGTGCCCGATCCGGTGACGACGCCATCGCCGGGAATATGGCTCTGCTCCATGCCGAAATCGGTGCAATTATGCTCGACATACATATCGAGTTCTTCGAAACTGCCCGCATCCAGCAACACATCGAGCCGTTCACGCGCCGTCAGCCGCCCCTTGGCATGCTGGCCGTCGATGCGGCGCTGCCCGCCCCCAAGGCGTGCGGCCTCCCGTTTTTGTTCCAGCCGCTCGATGATTGCAACCTTGGTCATAGCCTCTCCCTCCGGCGCCATCATGCGCGGATCACAGGTTGCTCCTTTCAGCATGGGGAGAGAAGTGCAAATGTGAATTTGCGGAATTGCAAATCCGCATTTTGCAAACTAGTGAAGCGGCATGGCAAGAGGGAACAGGCTTTTCGTCGGGGGCAGGCTGCGTCAACTGCGCCTCGATCAGCGCATGGATCAGGCATCCATGGCCCGGATTCTGGGCATTTCCATCTCTTACCTGTCGCAACTGGAAAATGACGATCGTCCCCTTACCGCCAAGGTGAAGGCGGCGCTGGCGCAGGCCTACCCCATTGACTGGGCGGCATTCGACAATCGCGAAGACGAACAGTTGCTCGGCGCCTTCGCCCATGCCCTCGCCCAGCCCGATGTCGCCGGCCCCTTGCCGGAGCCGGAACGGATCGAGAAGCTGCACCTTCATTATCCCGAATTTGCCGCCCGCTATGTCGATCTGCACCATGCCTTCCGCCAGACGCAGGAGCGGCTCAACATGGTGGAGGAGGCGATCGCCAACGACATGACCGCCCATGCCCGCATGCCGTGGGAAATCGTGCGCGACTGGTTTCATGACACCGGCAATTACATCCATGAACTGGATTGCGAGGCCGAGGAACTGCGCGCAGGCATCTGCCCCGGCGACCGGGCGGACGAGACGGACCTGATCGCGGCCTTGCGCGACCGGCACGGCACGCAGGTGGTGATGGAGGAAACGCCCGCCCATCATCTGCGCCGCTATGATCGGGATCGCAACATCCTGTTCATCAACGCGGCCGCTCCGCCCGAAAGCCGCAATTTCCTGATCGCGCACCAGTTGATGGGCCTGCACGCGCGCGACCTGATCGACACCATCGTCTCCCGTGCGGACCTGTTCCCCGTGGGCGCGGACAAATTGCTGGCGGTGGGCCTCGCCAATTATGCGGCGGGCGCGCTGGTGATGCCCTATACCGCTTTCCGCAAGGCGGCGCGTCTGGTGCGTCATGACATAGACCGGCTGGCGCGGCATTTCGGCGTCTCGTTCGAACAGGCCTGCCATCGCCTTTCCACGCTGCAACGGCCGGGGCTGCGCGGCATCCCCTTCTTCTTCTGCCGCGTCGACATGGCGGGCAACATCACCAAGCGCCACAGCGCCACCCGCCTGCAATTCGCCCGCTTCGGCGGGGCCTGCCCGCTCTGGGTCGTGCATGAGGCCGTCGCGATCCCCGACCGCATCCTGACCCAGTTGGGCGAAACCCCCGACGGCGTGCGCTATGTGTCGATGGCCAAGGGGCTGGTGAAGCCATCGGGCAGCTATACGCGCGCGCCGCGCCGCTATGCCGTCGTGCTCGGCTGCGAGATCGAGCATGCGACCAACTTCATCTATGCCGACGGGCTGCAATTGCGCGACGAGGCCGCCGCCGCGCCCATCGGCGTCACCTGCCGCCTGTGCCCGCGCCGAGAATGCGACCAGCGCGCCTTCCCGCCGACCGACCGGCCGATCCGCGTGGACCCGAATAATCGCGACGTGGTGCCCTATTCGATCGAATAGAGGCCAGCGCACCCGACCAAGGCCGCGCCAACGGGATCAGCGCGCCTCGATCATCAGCACCTCGATCTGGAAGGAGCCGTCCTCCTCTATCGCGAAATGCCGCGCCACCTCGGCGGGCGCCTGCCGCTGAAGCGAGCGGATCGCGACGACATGATCCTGCGGCGTCTGCATCCGCTCCGTCCATGAGGAAAATTCCATCCGCAGGCGCCAGACATGGCTCTTCTCCACGGCAAAGCCCGCCCGCCCCAGCGCGGCGATCCATTCGCTCTGGCGATAGTCGCGGACATGGGAAGTATCGCGCAGCAGTTCGACGGCTTGCAAATGCACGTCCGCGCGCGGTTCTTCCGCCGCGATCACATCGATGAACAGCGCCCGGCCCTGCGGCGTCAAGACCCGGCGCGCCTCCCGCAGTCCCGCCTCGAAATCCTGCCAGTGATGCGCGGAAAAGCGGCTGGCGAGGAAGTCGAAACTATCGGCCGCGAAAGGCAAGTCCTCCGCGCGCGCCACCTGCCCCCGCACATTGCCCAGCCCCTTCGCCTCCGATTGGGCGAGGATGGCCGCAACCATCTCTTCCGACAGGTCGCAGGCCGTCACGCCTTGAGCATGGGGCGCCATGCGATAGGTCACATGACCACCCCCCGCCCCCAGATCAAGCGCATGACGCGGGGCGAGTTCCCGCACGCGATCCGCGATATGATCGAGATCGGCGCCGCCCGCATGCACGGCGCTTTCGACATAGGCGGCGGCTCTCGGCCCGAACTGGCTGCGGACGATCATGTCATGGGACTGGGTCATGGCGATTTCCTTTTCGCAGCCTTGCTTCCCTTTTTATAAGCCTATTACAATAAGCATAATTATCCTATTATAACAGCTATCATGCAAACAGCCGAGCAAAGACGATTATTGGGCGCGTTCGTGCGGGCAAGGCGGGAAGGATTGCGTCCCGACGAACCCGGCCGCAGGCGCCGCACGCCCGGATTGCGGCGGGAAGAATTGGCCGGAAGGGCGGGAATTGGCGTCACCTGGTGCGCATGGATAGAACAGGGCCGCGATGTCCGCGCTTCGGCCAACACCCTTTCCCGCCTCGCCCATGCCTTGCGCCTGACGCAGGCGGAGCGCGCCTATCTGTTCGAACTGGCTGGCCGACATGATCCCGACAACCCCTTCGCGCAGGGCGAGGGAGAAGCCCCGGCCTCCATCACCGCGCTGGTGCCGACCTTCTCATGGCCCGCTTATGGCCTTGATCCGGCATGGAATATCTGCGCCGCAAACGAGGCCGCGCACCATTTGTTCATCGGCCTGTTCGATCAGGAGGAGCATCGCAACCTGCTGCGCTATGTCTTTACCGCGCCCGAAGCGCGCCAGCTCATCCCCGATTGGGAAGGCCGCGCCGGACGGTTGCTGGCCGAGTTCCGGGCCGATTACGGGCGTCATCTGGCCGACCCGCTCGCCCGTTCCGTCATCGACTGGCTGACCGAACATAGCCACACTTTCCGGCAGGCATGGGACAGGCAGGACGTTCTCGACCGTGAAGGGGGCCTGCGCCGCTTTCATCATCCGGTCGATGGCGATCGCCTGTTCGAGCAGCACACGCTTCAGGCGTCCGACCGATCGGATTTCAAGCTGGTGGTACTCCAGCCCGTTGCCGCGATGGGTTGAATGACGGGCTGGCGGGCCGACTGCCTGCCCGTGCTGTGGCGGGCGATCGCCCTCCCCCTTCCCCATCTGTGGGAGGGGAAGGAAGGCAAGGAAGGCAGCCCCCCTCGCCCTTTCATCGCAAATGGCCACAGGCGCTATTTCAACAGCACCAGTTCCTCCGACATGCTGGGGTGCAGCGCCACCGTATCGTCGAATTGCTGCTTGGTGAGGCCCGCCTTCACCGCGATGGCGGCGGCCTGAAGGATTTCCGGCGCCTCCGGGCTGATCATGTGCAGCCCGACGACCCGGCTCGTCTCCGCATCGCAGATCATCTTGTAAAGGCTGCGTTCCGTGCTGCCGCTCAGCACATTTTTCATCGGGCGGAAGTCGGACGTATAGACCTTCACCTCGCCCAGCTTCTTGCGCGCTTCGGTTTCGGTCAGACCAACCCCGGCCATCGGCGGATTGCTGAATACGGCGGAGGGGATGCAGTCATAATCCACCGTGCGCGGGTCGTTGCCGAACACCGTGTCGGCAAAGGCCTGCCCCTCGCGGATCGCCACCGGGGTCAGTTGCACCCGGTCGGTCACGTCGCCCACCGCGTAGATGGATGCGATGTTGGTGCGGTTATGGTCGTCCACGATCACCGCGCCCTTGTCATCGACGCGCACGCCGACATCCTCCAGACCCAGATCGAAGCTCATGGGTTTGCGGCCGACGGCAAAGACCAACAGGTCGCACTCGATCGGGTCGCCATTTTTCACATGAACGGCAAGGGTGCCGTCCGCCGCCTTGACGATCCGCTCGAACGGCGCATTGAGGCGGAAGGTGATGCCCTTCGCCGCGCTCAACTGCACCAGCCGGTCCCGGATCTGCTCGTCATAGCCGCGCAAGATCTGGTCGGACCGGTTGACGATGGTGACATCGCAGCCCAGCGCGTTGAAAATGCCCGCAAATTCATTGGCGATATAGCCGCCGCCGCCGATCACCACCCGCTTGGGCAGGGTCGGGAGATGGAACACCTCGTTGGAGGTAATGCCGTGCTCCGCGCCTTCGATATCGGGCACCACGGGCCATGCGCCGGTCGCGATCAGGATCGTCCCGGCCGTGACCGTCTTGCCGCTGACCAGCGTTATTTCATTCGGCCCGCTGATGCGCGCGCGTTCATGAAAGGTCGTGACCTTGTTGCCGTCGAGCGTCTGCTGATACAGGCCGTTCAGCCGGTCCACATCGGCCAGCACATTGTCGCGCAGCGTCTTCCAATCGAACCTTGCCCCGTCCAGCGTCCAGCCGAAACGGGCCGCCGCGTGAATATCCTCGGCAAAATGCGATCCGTAAACCAGCATCTTCTTGGGCACGCAGCCCCGGATGACGCAGGTGCCGCCTACCCGATATTCTTCCGCCACCGCCACGCGCGCGCCATGCGCCGCCGCCACGCGGGAAGCGCGCACGCCCCCCGATCCCGCACCAATTACAAACAGATCGAAATCAAACCCGCTCATGCGTCCTCATCCCCCATAGCCAGATCGATCAGGGCGCTCGTCGAGGGGTCGAAACCTGACGGGCCATCCTGCTCGATGGATCTGGCGATTTCCTTGCCCAGTTCGACACCGAACTGATCGAACGGGTTGATACCCATCAACACCGCATTGGCAAAGGTGCGCTGTTCATAAAAAGCGATCAGCGCGCCCAGCGCATGGGGCGTCACGTCCTCCAGAAGGATCGTCGTCGAGGGGCGCCCGCCCGGATAGGCGCGCGCCGGGTCGTCCGCATTGGCCCGCCCCCGCATCAGTGCGGCCCCTTGCGCGAAACAATTGGTGAGAAGCGCGCGATGGTGCGCCGGGTCGAGCAGGTCGCCGCCATCGACCGACGTCACGAACTCCACCGGCACGAGATGCGTGCCCTGGTGCAACAACTGGAACACCGCATGCTGCGCATCCGTGCCGACGCCGCCCCATGTGATCGGCGCGGTCGGGCCATCGACCGGAGAGCCGTCCAGTTTCACCGACTTGCCGTTGCTCTCCATTTCCAATTGCTGGAGATAGAAGGGCAGCAGCCGCAGCCTTTCATCATAGGCGAACACCCCGCGCGTCTGACAGCCCTTCACCCGGCTATAATATTGATCGGCGAAGGCGGCGATCAGCGGGGCATTGCGGTCCGGCGGGGAGAGACGGAAATGGCGGTCCATCTCGGCCGCGCCTTCCAGCATGCTTTCGAACGCGTCCCAGCCAAGGCCCAATGCCGCCGGAAAGCCGATGGACGACCATAGCGAATAGCGCCCGCCCACCGTTTCGCTGAACGGCAGGATGCGGGTGTCGTCAATGCCCCATTCCACTGCCTTGTCCGGGGAAGCCGTCAGCGCGACGATGCGGCCATAGGGGTCTTCCACCCCGCCCTCGACCATCCAGTTGATCGCGCTGCGGGCGTTCAGCATGGTTTCGGTGGTGGTGAAGGTCTTGGAGGCGATGGCGAGCAGCGTCGCCTGCGGATCGAAATTGCGGATCGCCTCTTCCAGCGCGCAGCCGTCGACATTGGAGACGATGGCGACGTCATACCGCCCCGCGTCGCGACCCAGCGCATCCATCAGCAGATCGGGACCGAGCGCCGACCCGCCGATGCCGATATGCAGGATATGGCGGATCGTGCCGAGCGCGCCCGCCTCGATCGCGTCGATCAGCGCGCGCATCCGGTTGTGGAGCATCTTGGCCCGCGCCACGCTGTCGGGCGCGCCTTCGCCGCGTTCCGCCGCATGTTCGGCGGCGCGGTCCTCGGTCATGTTGACCTTCGCCCCGGAAAAAAGCGCATCGCGCCGCCCGGCAAAATCCATATCCTGCGCCAGCGCGGTAAAGGCGTGGATCAGCGGTTCCGTCAAATGCGTCTTGGACCAGTCGAAATGGATCGAGGCGACATCGAGGGTCAGCCGGTCCAACCTGCCGGGATCGCTATCGAAAATGGTCTTGAGGTCCGGTTCGATCACCGCGCGAATGGCATTCCACGACGTATCGGTCATATTGTCTGGCTCCCGCTGGGGATCGGCCTGCATCCGGGGATGATGACGATCCATTCGAATCGTGGCGGAAATACACGCATTTGCTTGACGTGAACACCGTGGCGACGCAAAGCGCGAGGAATGTGCGTTCAATTTTCAGGGGTCCATCGTGAGTGACGAACCAGGCGTGACGGAAAATCCCACGGCGGCCACAGGCGGAAAATCCGAAACACGCGAATTTATCGGCTTTCTCCTCAAACTGGCCCTGTTCGTGTTCGTGCTGCGCAGCTTCATCGTCGCGCCGTTCAACATTCCGTCGGAATCGATGCAGCCGCGCCTGCTGATCGGCGATTATCTGATCGTCGCCAAATGGCCCTATGGCTATTCGCGCTATTCGATGCCGTTCAGCGTGCCGCTGATCCCCGACCGCATCTTCGCCAAGACGCCGGAGCGCGGCGACGTCGCCGTGTTCAAGGCGCCGCCGACGCAGAGTCAGGATTATATCAAGCGGGTGATCGGCCTGCCCGGCGACATTATCGAGATTCGCGACGGTCAGGTGATCCTCAACGGAAAGCCCGTTCCGCGGCAGAAAATCGCCGATCTCGTCATCCCCGTGACGCAGAACATGATCGACGCCACGCGCAGGGAGGGCGGCCTCAGCCCTTGCTTCCGCCCGGAATTCGAGGAAGATCGCGATGGCCGGCGCTATTGCCGCTACCCCCAATATCGCGAAATCCTGCCCAGCGGGAAAAGTTATAACGTCCTCGACGTGGTGAGCGACGGCCCGGCCGACAATCGCGGCGCCGTCGTGGTGCCCGAAGGCCGCCTTTTCCTGATGGGCGACAATCGCGATCGCAGCGCCGACAGCCGCTTCCCCGCCGAAGTGGGCGGCGGCATCGGGCTGGTGCCGGAGAAGAACCTCGTCGGCAAGGCGCTCTTCACGGTGTTTTCCACCGATGGCAGCGCCAACTGGTTCCTGCCGTGGACATGGGTGAGCGCCGCGCGGTTCAACCGCATCGGGGAAGGCTTTTGAACGATCAGGCTCGCAAGGACTGGATCGCCGGGCTGATCGGCCGCCCACCCCGGAATATCGCGTTGTTCGTGCAAGCGCTGACGCATGGCAGCGCCTCGCCCGACCATTATGAGCGGCTCGAATTTCTGGGCGACCGGATATTGGGCCTCATCATCGGGGAATGGCTGTTCGAGCTTTACCCCGAAGAACCAGAAGGCAAGCTGTCGGCGCGCTTCAACCAGATTGTTTCGGGCGAGGTGTGCGCCGAAATCGCGCGCGGCATCGGCATTCAGCCGCACATGATCCTCGGCAAGCAGGCAAGGGACGATGGCGCGACCGAAAGCGCCAATGTGCTGGGCGACATGATGGAGGCGCTGATCGGCGCGCTCTATCTCGATAGCGGGGTGGACGCGGCCCGCGATTTCATCCGCCGGCTGTGGACAGGCCGGGTCGATGGCATCGATCAGGCGCCCAAGCACCCCAAGTCCGCGCTTCAGGAATGGGCCGCCGCGCACAAGCGCCGCACGCCCGAATATCAGTTGATCGACCGCAGCGGCCCGCCGCATAATCCGCGCTTCACCGTGCGCGTCCATATTCACAATGTCGGCGAGGCGAGCGCTGAAGGCTCCTCCAAGCAGGAGGCCGAAACCGCCGCCGCCCGCGCCCTGATGGAACAGTTGAAATGACGACAGAACCCGATCCCGAAGCCCAGTCCGAGAACCAGCCCGAAAATCCTCATTGCGGCGTCGTCGCCGTGCTCGGCGCGCCCAATGCGGGCAAATCCACGCTGGTCAACGCTCTGGTCGGCCAGAAGGTCGCCATCACCAGCCCCAAGGCGCAGACCACGCGCACCCGCGTGCTGGGCGTCGCGCTGGAAGGCGATACGCAGATCGTGCTGGTCGATACGCCCGGCATCTTCGCGCCCAAGCGGCGGCTCGACCGCGCGATGGTGCAGGCGGCATGGGGCGGCGTTCAGGATGCGGATCTCATCGCGCTGGTCATCGACAGCAAGACCGGCCTTGGCGAAAAGGTCGAACGCATCGTCGAGGGGCTGGCCGATCGCCGCGAGCCCAAGATATTGATCCTCAACAAGGTGGATATTTCCGACAAGGGCAAGCTGCTCCAGCATGCCCAGCGCCTGCATGAAAAGGTCGCCTTTCAGGAAACCTTCTTCGTCAGTGCGGCGACCGGCGACGGCCTGCCGGAGATGAAGGCCGCGCTCGCCGCCGCCATGCCACAGGGGCCATGGCATTTCCCCGCCGATCAGGTATCGAGCGCGACCGACCGGATGCTGTCCGCCGAAATCACCCGCGAGCAAATCTATCACCAACTGCACGCCGAACTGCCCTATGCGGCGGCGGTGGAGACGGAGAAATATAGCGAGCGGGACGATGGCTCGATCGAAATCCACCAGCAAATCCTTGTCGGCCGGTCCAGCCAGCGCGCCATCGTGCTCGGCAAGGGCGGCCAGCGCCTGAAGGAAATAGGGTCACGATCGCGCGCGGAACTTTCCGCTCTGCTCGGCTGCCCCGTCCACCTTTATCTGCATGTAAAGGTCAAGGAAGGATGGGATGAGGATCGCAGCGTTTATCGCGATATAGGGCTGGACTGGGTGGAATAGGCGCGCTCTTCGCCATCGTCCTGCCATCGAACAGGAACAGCAGCAGGCGCGAACGGCGGATGACCTCCCACGCCCCCCAGGATATCGCCAGCGACAGCAGCAGCACCAGCAGCACCTTGGCATCCACCGGCAGGGCGACATATTTCCCCGCCAGCACCAGCCCGATGATGACCGGCATGTGGAACAGGTAGATCGTGAAGGACGCCTCGACCATGCGATCCACCAGCGGATGCGGACGATCCGCGAAATTCTTGCAGGCGGCGATGGCGAGTTGGGCAATGCTCACCGCCGCGATGGAGGCGATGAAGCGCCCCTCCATCGGACCCAGCCGCCCCATGCCGACAAGGCTGCCCGCCGCCGCCAGCACCGCGATCGCCGCCACCGGCGCCGACAGGCGATAGAGCCGGTCCAGCAGGGCCGGGGTCCGTTGCAGCACCAGCCCGATCAGGAACCATGGCGCAAACTGGATCGTCTCATCCAGCCGCAATATCTGCTGCGGGAAATTGGTCGCCAGCCCGCCCATATAGAAGAGTTCGATGGCCACCGCTTCCCACAGGCCGACGATCACCGCGACCGCCAGCAACACGGGAAGGGCATGACGGGCAAGCCACTGGTCGGCGCTCTGCGGCAACCGGGCCTGTTTCAGCGCGGGGAAGAAGCGCACCGCGCAGGCGGCCAGCGCGCAGAAATAGAGCAGCACGATAAGGAACCACAAATGCCGCACCCAATAGCCGCCCGATGTCGCGCTATTGTGCAGGAAACTCGCCCATGCGTCGCGCGGGTTGGGGAAAACCGAAAGCTCGCAGGCGAAATTCATCAGCGGGTTGAGCAGCAGCAGGCAGGTCACAAAGGGTATGCCCAGCCGCATCAGCCGCCCCTTGAACCAGACGCCCGGATCACGGCGCGACAGCAGCAGCGCGGCAAAATATCCCGCGACGATGAAGAATACCGGCATCCGGAACAGGTGGATGATTTCGGCCAGCCACGCATAGGCCGCTCCGCCCTCGCCGGAGGTGACGATCCACGTCTGCCCTGCGCGATAGGACAGGAACACATGATAGGGCACGCCCAGCAGCATCAGCACGGCGCGCAGAAAATCCCAATGATGTTCCCGGCCCGCTGCCGTCTTTACCGCCGTCCCGTTCGTCACGCACTCTCTTCCCATGGTTCCAGATTGGGGAACCAACGGTCCTTGCGGCGGTTATGCTCCCCCGTCCAGACGGACCGTCTCAAACAGGCCACGCCCGGCCCCCATTCTGCCCCTCCGCCGGGAGGAAATGAAACCTCCCGTCCCTTATCAGGCGTCCCTTATCGGGCCATCGGCGCGGCTTTTTGACAAACCGAACCGATGCCGGGACGCTCATTCCTTCTGCTTTTTGGCCGCTGCGGCTTTGCCTTCCGTCTTTTTAGCCGCCGTTTTCTTGGCTGCGGGCTTTTTGGCATCCGCCTTCTTTGCCGGGGCTTTTTTGGCCGGAGCCTTTTTCCTGCCCTTCTTCGCGGGCGCCCGCGCGGCGCGATCGTCGATGAGTTGCGCGGCCTCCTCAAGCGTCAGCGCGCCCGGCTCCACCGTCTTGGGCAGCGTCGCATTGGTCGTGCCATCGGTGACATAGGGACCATAGCGCCCTTCCATCAGCCGGATTTCCGCCTCGGTGCGCGGATGCTTGCCCAGCGTCCTGAGCGGTTCGCGCGCCGCGCCCGTCCGGCGCGGCCCCTTTTCCGCCGCTTCGGCCAGCTTGACCACCGCCGCGTTCATGCCGGTATCGAACACTTCCGCCGTGGAGGAAAGTCGCGCATATTTGCCATCATGCGCCAGATAAGGGCCATAGCGGCCGATGCTGGCGGTGATCGGGTTGCCGGTTTCCGGGTGATCGCCAACGGTACGCGGCAGGGACAGCAGCTTGACCGCCCAATCGAGCGTCAGGCCTTCCTCGCCCAGATCCTTGGGGATGGAGGCGCGCTTGGCCTCCTTGCCCGATCCCATTTCGATATAGGGGCCAAAGCGCCCGGATTTGCGGGTGATATCCTCGCCCGTTTCGGGATGCTTGCCCAATATCTCCGGGCCGCTATCGGCTTCGCCCGCGCCGCCCGGCTGCCCGAATTTGCGGGTGAACTTGCATTCGGGATAGTTGGAGCAGGCGATGAATGCGCCAAAGCGCCCGCCGCGCAGCGACAGCTTTCCGTCCGCGCATAACGGGCAGGCCCGCGGATCGACCCCGTCGCCCTTGTCGGGAAACAGCATCGGTTCGAGGAACTTGTCCAGCGCCGCCGTGATATCGGACGGCTTCTGTTCCATGATCTCGGCGGTCTTGGGCTTGAAATCGCGCCAGAAGGCTTCCAGCACCGCCTGCCACTGGGCGCGGCCGCCGGAAATATCATCCAGTTCCTCTTCCAGCCCGGCGGTGAAATCATAGCTGACATAGCGCTCGAAAAAGCGTTCGAGGAACGCCGTCACCAGCTTGCCGCTTTCCTCCGCGAAGAAGCGGTTTTTCTCGACCCGGACATAGTCCCGGTCCTTCAACACCTGAATGGTCGATGCATAGGTCGAGGGACGGCCGATCCCCAGTTCCTCCAGCCGCTTGACGAGGCTCGCTTCGGAATAGCGCGGTGGCGGCTGGGTGAAATGCTGCTCGGCCGTAACAGCCTTCTTCGCGGGCGTATCCCCGGCGGACAGGCGCGGCAGCAGCTTGCTGTCGTCATCCTCGGCATCGTCCCGCCCCTCTTCGTAAAGGGTGAGGAAGCCCGGGAAAATCACCACCTGCCCGGTGGCGCGCAGCCCGCTCTGGCCGGTGCCGTCGAGCATTTCGATGACCGTGCGTTCCAGCCGCGCGCTGGCCATCTGGCTGGCCAAGGCGCGCTTGAAGATCAGTTCGTACAGCCTGCCATGATCGCCGCTGCCCGCCCGTTCCCTCGAAAAATCGGTGGGACGGATCGCCTCGTGCGCCTCCTGCGCGTTTTTCGCCTTGGTCTGGTACTGGCGCGGCTTGTCGGGCAGATAGCCGCCGTCATAGCGCTCCGCAATCGCCTTGCGCGCGGCGGAAATGGCGCTGCCGTCCATCTGCACGCCATCGGTACGCATATAGGTGATGGCGCCGTCTTCATATAGCGCCTGCGCGATCCGCATCGTGTGGCTGGCCGAAAAGCCCAGCTTGCGCGCCGCCTCCTGTTGCAGGGTCGATGTCGTGAAGGGCGGCGGAGGGTTGCGCGACACCGGCTTCGTCTCGACGCTTTCGACGGTGAAGCGCCCCGCCTCCACATCGGCCTTGGCGGCGAGCGCATCGCCTTCCTTGCCGATGGTCAGGCGCTCTATCTTCTGGCCCTTCCACTTGACGAGCCGCGCCGTGAAGCTGCGCCCGTCCTGCTCCATCTCGGCGGCGACGGACCAATATTCCTGCGCCACGAAAGTATCGATCTCGCGATCGCGCTCCACCACCAGACGCAGCGCGACCGACTGCACCCGGCCCGCCGATTTCGCGCCGGGCAATTTGCGCCACAGCACCGGCGACAGGGTGAACCCCACCAGATAATCGAGCGCGCGGCGGGCGCGATAGGCGTCGATCAGGTCATGATCCAGCCCGCGCGGATGCGCCATCGCCTCGGTCACGGCCTGTTTGGTGATCGCGTTGAAGGTGACGCGCTCCACCTCGCCGGGCAGCGCCTTCTTCGCCCGCAATACTTCCTGCACATGCCAGCTTATCGCCTCCCCTTCGCGATCAGGGTCAGTCGCGAGGATGAGGGCGTCGGCTTTCTTCGCCTCATCGGTGATGAGCTTGAGCTGGCGGCTCTTGTCGCCATAATTCTCCCAACTCATCGCGAAACCGTCATCAGGATCGACCGAACCGTCCTTGGGCGGCAGATCCCGAACATGGCCGTAGGAGGCCAGCACATGATAGCCTCCGCCCAGATATTTCTCGATGGTTTTGGCCTTGGCCGGGGATTCGACGATGACGAGCTTCATAAAAAGGCGGTTCCGGTGCTTATATGTGCGCGCGAGGGTGTAGGATGATGTGCGCCCGCGTCAAGTCGCCTTGGCATGGGCAAATGACAATAGCGCGGCAAGGCCCTGTGTCATCCCTCCGCCCGCAAGGCCACGCGGGCGCCTGCGTGACGCTCCAGCCGGCCCGCCAGTTCGAGGTCCAGCAGGGCCATCTGGACGGTGGAGGGATCAAGGCCCGACTGGCGGATCAATTCATCCACCGCCACCGGGACCGGCCCCAATAACGTCATGAGATCGCCCGGTTCTTTGGGCACCTGCGCTGGCGGCGACGCGGGATGCCCGGCGTCCTCCCTGCGCATGGCGGGCGGGCGCAGCGGTTCTTCGAGCGGCAGGCAAGGCTCGGCCATGGCGAAGGGAGCAATCGCCTCTATCACGTCGGCGGCGGACTGGATCAGTGTCGCGCCGTTGCGGATGAGGTCGTTGCACCCATGCGAACGCGGGTCGAGCGGAGAGCCGGGCACGGCCAGCACCTCGCGACCATACTCCCCCGCCAGTCGCGCCGTGATGAGGGAGCCGGATCGCGGCGCGGCCTCCACCACCAGCGTCGCGGCCGACAGCCCGGCGATGATGCGGTTGCGATGCGGAAAATTGCGGGCGCGCGGTTCCGTTCCGGGCGGTTGTTCCGCGATCAGCAGCCCTTCTGCGGCGATGCGATCCTGCAAGGCCGCGTTTTCGGGCGGATAGGCGATGTCGATCCCGCTCGCGATGACCGCGATGGTGCCGCCTGTCCCTCCGGCCAGCGCGCCCTGATGCGCCTCGGTATCGATGCCCCGCGCAAGGCCCGACACGACCACATGCCCCGCCAGAACGAGATCACGCGAAAGTTCACGCGCCATCCGCCGGGCCGCCGCAGAGGCATTGCGCGCGCCCACTATAGCGACACATCGGCGATGGAGCAGCCTCGTTTCCCCGCGAACCGTCAGCACCGGCGGGGCGTCCGCCGTTTCCGCCAGCAGGGCCGGATAATCGCTATCCCCCGCGATCAGCCAGCGCCCCCCGATGGCGGCAAGGCGTTCAACCTCCCGCATGATCGCCTGCTCCGGCGCGGGGCGGACGGAACGGCCGCCCTTCTGCCGCGCCAGTTCAGGCAGGGCGTAGAGGGCCTCACCCGCGCTGCCGAACCGTTTCAGCAAATGCCGGTAGCTGACCGGGCCGACCCCTTCGGACCGGGCCAGACGAATGCGGTCGAACCTTTCCTGATCCACCATAGCCGCCCGGCACGTCAGGCCTTCGCCCCGCCGATGCGCGGCTCCTCACCCCGGATGAGGCGGCCGATATTGGCGCGGTGCCGCCACAGCAGGATCAGCGCCATGGAGGTCATCGGCGCGAAAAGGTCCAGCCGGCCCAGCCCGATGCAGGCCAGCGGCGCCGACAGCCCGGCGCAAATTCCCCCGGCCGAGGATATGCGGGTCAGCGCCAGCATCGCGATCCAGACAAGGGCGAACACCAGCCCCACCGGCCAGGCGAGCGCCAGGCACACGCCCATCATCGTCGCCACGCCCTTGCCGCCCGCAAAGCGCAGCCAGACCGGGTAGCAATGGCCGATAAAGGCCATCACGCCGGCCATCGCGCCGCCATGGACCAGAGAACCGCTCCCCATCAGCCACACGCCCAGCCAGACAGCCGCCGCCCCCTTGGCCAGATCGAGCAACAGCGTCGCCGCCGCCAGCCCCTTGCGCCCGGTGCGCAGCACATTGGTTGCGCCGATATTGCCGGAACCGATCTGCCGCAGATCCCCCGCGCCGCCCAGACGGGTCAGCATTATGCCGAAGGGGATAGACCCCAGCAGATAGCCCACCGCCATGACAAAAGCAGGCATTTGCCAAAAACTCATTTATATATTTCCCGGATTTCCCTGCCCCAACCGGACGGGCGCGATCATAGATGGCGCGCGCCCAAGCGCAAGCAAATTGGCAGCGGAAAGGCCATGACCCCTGCCCGGCCCCCGTTCAGATATCCAGAGGACAGGGCGGCAGGGACCGGAAAGCCTGCTTCAGCGCATGGCCCCAGCCCCGCGAAATCTCGTTATAATAGGGGTCATCCACCTGTATCCGGCTTTCATGACCGATCCGGCACCCGTCGATCGGCACGATCTGGAGATCGAACGGCAACCCCACGGACAGGTTCGCCTTCAACGTGGAATCGAACGACACCATCAGCAATTTGGTGGCGTCGGCAAAGCTCATGCCCGGTTCATAGGCGCGCACCAGAATCGGCCGTCCATATTTCGTCTCGCCCGACTGGAAAAAGGGCGTGTCGGGCGTCGATTCGATAAAATTGCCCTCCGGGTAGATCAGGAACAGGCGCGGCGGCATGCCCTTTATCTGCCCGCCCACGATGAGGGTGGCCGCAAACTGGCTTTCCGCGTTGGCGCCCGAAAGCGCGCCCCCGCGAATCGTTTCCCGCAGCGTCTCTCCGATGATATTGGCCACCTGAAACATGGTGGAAGCGCGGAGCAGCGACGGGCGACGTTCCTGCGGGCGCTTGTCCCGTTCCTCCAACTGGCTGATGACCGACTGGGTGGTGGCGAGATTGCCCGCCGACATGATGGTGATGACGCGCTCTCCGGGGTTTTCCCAGCTATACATCTTGCGAAAGGTCGAAACATTATCGACGCCCGCATTGGTGCGCGTATCCGACATGAAGATCAGCCCGGCATCCAGTTGCATCCCCACGCAATAGGTCATGTCACGCTATTCCCCGATTATTATGCCCACAGGCTCGCCGCCCCATGGCTCATTGCTGATCGACCCGCAAGCGCACGACCAGATTTTCGTCCCTTGCGCCAAAGGACAGGGCGCGAATGGGTGCGGCCTCGGCATAATCGCGCCCCGTCGCCACGCGGACATAGCGCTCATCCGGGCTGATGCCGTTTGAAATGTCGAAACCCACCCAGCCCAGCGCATCGACATAGATTTCGGCCCAGGCATGGCCCGCTTCCTGTTCCGGGCGATCCGTCATGAACAGATAGCCGCTGACATAGCGGGCCGGAAAGCCCAGCAACCGCGCCGCCGCTATAAAGATATGGGCATGGTCCTGACAGACGCCCCGATGCCCGCGCGCGGCATCCTCCGCGCTCGTCTCCGCATCCGTGACGCCGACCACATAATCGACCGAGGACAGGACCGATGCCGAAAGCGCATGCAGCCGCCCGATGTCGTCATCCGCCTCCGACGCCTTCGCCCGGTTGGCAAGGGCGGTCACTTCCGGCCCGGCCTTCGTCAGGGCCGTGGGCTGCCGGAACAGCCAGAGCGGCGCATAACCGCGATGCCGCCCGACAATGCCGTGAAAGGCAGGGTCCGTCTCCACCTCTCCGGTGCATTCGACATGCACTTCCTGCACGCCGCTTTCGACGCGGACCAGCGCGACATGATTGAGATAGGGGTCTTCATATTCCGCCTCGCACACCCCGCCCTCGATCCGCATGTCCCAGGACGCGATCTGCTGGCCCGCCGAATGTTTCGGCATCAGCCGCAAGCGTTGCAGCGCATAGGGCACCGGCTGGTCGAAATGATAGGTCGTGCTGTGACGGATGGCTATCTTCATCTTTTCCTGTCCTTCTTCGGCACGGAAGGGAGCGCACAGGGGAAAACGGCCTGTCCCCGCGCTCACCGGGTAAAACGATAATCCCCTTCGATCTGCTGGGCGAGCTTGCGGTTTTCGATCATGAAGGCTTGCAGGAATTCATGCAGGCCGGAATCGAATATGCGTTCGATCGACGCCTGCTCGATATGGTCGATCAATTGCTGGGAGATATTCTGGCTCGCCAGCCGTTCCCCATATTCCCTCTCCAGCCAGCAGAGATTTTCGTGCATCTTGCGGATGCAGAAGGTGATGGAGCGGGGAAAGCGGCCATCGAGTATCAGGAAGCGGGCAATGTCGATCGGCCGGGCATCGCCGGGGTGCAGCCAGCGGAAACTGTGCATCGCGGAAAGCGAGCGCAGCACCGTCTCCCACTGGCTGTTGTCGAGCAGGGAGCCGACATGGGCGATGCTGGGCAGCAGCAGATAATATTTCACATCCAATATGCGCGCGCTGTTGTCCGCCCGTTCCAGAAACGTGCCGAGCCGGGCGAAATTATAAATATCGTTGCGCAGCATCGTGCCGTGCAACGCCCCGCGCACCAGCGCGCTGTGCCGCCGGATCGCCGCCAAAATATCGGGCAGATCGGCCTCGCGCACCGGGCGGGCGAGCATCGCGCGCGCCATGATGTAACATTCGTTGGTCGCTTCCCACACTTCCCGCGTGATGGCCGTGCGCACGATGCGCCCATTGTCGCGCGCCTGCTCGATCATGCAGAGCACGGACCCGCCATGGCTTTTGTCGCGCAGCAGATAGTTGACGACCTGCGGCGCCTCATAGCCGTCATGGCCCGCCTCATAGGCCTGCGTCAGCCCGGCGGTGCTGATGACCGACCGCCATTCCTCCCCCGCCGCACCGCCGCGCGTCAGGGAAATGCGCAACCCCGCCTCGATCAGCCGGGCGAGGTTTTCGCTCCGCTCCAGATAGCGAAACATCCAGAACAGGCCGCCAGCGGTTTTACCAAGCGTCGTCATCAGTCCTCCAGCACCCAGCTATCCTTGGTGCCGCCGCCCTGGCTGGAATTGACGACCAGCGATCCCTTTTTCAGCGCCACGCGGGTCAGGCCGCCGGGCGTGATCTCCACCTTGTCGGGGGACACCAGCACGAACGGGCGCAGGTCCACATGGCGCGGGGCGAGGCCCTTCTTCGTCAGGATCGGCACGGTGGACAGCGCCAGCGTGGGCTGGGCGATATAATTGCCGGGCTGGCGTTTCAGCTTTGCCGCGAAGGCCGCCAGTTCCCGCCTGCTCGCCGCGGGGCCGACCAGCATGCCGTAGCCGCCCGAACCATGGACTTCCTTCACCACCAGATCGGCCAGATTGTCGAGCACATAGGCAAGGGAATCCGGTTCCGAACAGCGCCATGTCGGCACATTTTTCAGGATCGGCTCCTCGCCCATATAAAAACGGACGATGTCGGGAATATAGCTGTAGATCGCCTTGTCGTCGGCAATCCCGCTGCCCGGCGCGTTGGCGATAGTGATGCCGCCGGCCATGTAGATATCCATGATCCCCGGCACGCCCAGCATCGAATCCGGCCGGGAAGAAAGCGGATCGAGGAAATCATCGTCCAGCCGCCGATAGAGCACGTCGATCGCGCGATACCCCTGCGTCGTGCGCATCGCGACGCGCCCGTCGACGATCCGCAGATCATGCCCCTCCACCAGTTCCGCGCCCATCTGATCGGCAAGGAAGGCATGTTCGAAATAAGCGCTGTTGAAAATGCCCGGCGTCAGCACCGCGACAACGGGGTCGCCCGCGCATTTCAGGGGCGCGCTCGCCGCCAGCGACCGGCGCAGTTTCTTGGGATAGTCGGAAACCTGCCGGACCTTGATGTGGGAAAAAAGCTCCGGGAACATGCTCATCATGGTTTCCCGGTTTTCCAGCATATAGGACACGCCCGAAGGGGTGCGCGCATTATCTTCCAGCGCGTAGAATTCATTCGGCCCGGTGCGGACCAGATCGACGCCGATAATATGGCTGTAGACCCCGCCCGGCGGCGTGAAGCCGATCATCTTGTCGAGGAACGCGCTGTTCCGGCTGACCATATGTTCGGGCAAGCGGCCCGCGCGGATGATCTCCTGCCGGTGATAGATATCATGCAGAAAGGCGTTGATGGCCCGCACGCGCTGTTCGATGCCCCGCGACACTCGCGCCCATTCCGACGCGGAAATGATGCGCGGCACAATGTCGAAGGGGATCAGCCGTTCCTCGGCATCCTCCTGCCCGTAAACGGCGAAGGTGATGCCGGTTTTGCGAAACAGATCCTCAGCCTCGGCCGCCTTTTTCAGCAGCTTGGCCGGTTCCTGATCGGCGAACCACCGGTGATAGGAATGAAATGCTTCTCGCGGTGCGCCGGCCTCGTCATACATCTCGTCGAAGAAGCGTTTTTCACCTGCCATGACAGGCATAGTCACCAATCTGACGCCATAGTGCAATACAGATTCCGCACATTTTTGCTGCGCCTGCGAAAAAATCTTCCAGCCCTTTGATTTCGCGCTTTTCCGTCGCTGTATTTTCTTCTCATGCGGGCGCTGGACAAGGGCGGATCAATGCCTCTATCGCCAGTTTCGCCGCCCTGAAAGGAGAGGAAGAAAACGCCATGTCCACGACCGCCTATGACGAATCGCTCGCGCTGGTCGCCCGCTATTATGCCGCGTTCAACAAGGGCGCGTTCGACGCCATGCTGGATTGCCTGTCGGACGATGTTGCGCATGATATCAATCAGGGCGGCCGGGAAACCGGCAAACAGGCCTTTCGCGCCTTCATGGCGAAGATGGACAGCGCCTATACGGAAAAACTTCGCGATATCGTGATCATGGCCAATCCCGACGGCAGCCATGTCGCGGCGGAATTTGTCGTGCAGGGCGTCTACAAGATCGCCGACGAGGGCATGCCGCCCGCCCATGGACAGAGCTATGCCCTGCCCGCCGGCGCGTTTCTGGAGGTGAAGCAGGGGCGGATCGCGCGCGTTTCCACCTATTATAATCTCGCGGACTGGATTGCGCAGGTTTCCTGACATGCCTTCCGCGCCGCCGATCATCCGCCCCCTGACCGACGCGCAAGACCGCCGCGCCGCCCTGCCCGCGCTGGCGCGTCTGCGCCTGTCCGTGTTCCGCGACTGGCCCTATCTCTATGAAGGGACGGAGGCCTATGAGGCGCGCTATCTGGAAGAATATATGGCGGAACCCGGCTCCGTTCTGGTGACGGCGCAGGTCGATGGCGTCATCGTGGGCGCGGCGACCGCTTCCCCCCTATCCGGCCAGAAAGCGGATTTTCAGGCGCCTTTCCTCGCCAGCGGGCTGGATATCGGGCGTCTGTTCTATTTCGGGGAATCGGTCCTGCTGCCCGCTTTTCGGGGACTGGGCATCGGCCACGGCTTCTTCGACGCGAGAGAGGAGGCGGCACGGCAGGCCGGGGCGAGCCATGCCTGTTTCTGCGCCGTGATCCGCGAGGCAGACCATCCTTTGCGCCCGGAGAACGCCCGCGATCTCCACCCCTTCTGGCAAGCGCGAGGCTATGCGCCGCTGGAAGGGGCGGTCACGACCTTTGCATGGAAAGACGTGGATCAGGCGGAGGAAACCGCCCATCCGATGCAGTTCTGGATGCGCGCGCTGTAAAAGCCGCGCCCAGCATAGGGACGCACGCCGCAAGGAAACACGCGCCGCAGGGGGGACTCCCCCACAAGGAAAAAGCCGGAACGCGCATAAGGCACCCGGCTTCGCCCCCCGGTTCCATGGCCGCCCGTCTGCTACCGCCCGCCTGCTGCCACATGCCCCATGGCGGAGCATCAGGTTCAGCGGCGATTGGCGACCTTCAACAGCGGGGCGTGGTGGCTCTCACCCCTTCTCCCGCTGTCTGGCGTGGCCGGTTTCTGACTGCCCCCCAGCGGCTTGGGGCCGCGCCGTTCCAGCACGAACCGCCCGACGATGCTGGTCAGCAACCCGGCCTCGCTCGACAGGGTATGGGCGGCGGCGTTGGATTCCTCCACCATCGCGGCATTTTGCTGGGTGGTGAAATCCATCTGCTCGATCTCCGCGCTGATTTCCCGCAAGCCATTGGCCTGCGTCACCGCCAGAGTCGTGATTTCCCGCGCCTGCGAGGTGGCCTGACTGACCTTGTCGATAATCTGTTCCAGCGCTTGGCCCGTACGGGCGACAAGATCGACCCCCTGCCGCACATCATCGCCTGATTTTCCGATCAGCGCCTTGATATCCTTGGCCGATTCGGTGGTCCTGTGCGCCAGCGCGCGTACCTCGCTCGCCACCACGGCGAAGCCCTTGCCCGCGTCCCCGGCCCGCGCCGCCTCCACCCCGGCGTTGAGCGCCAGCAAATTGGTCTGGAAGGCGATGCCCTCGATCACTTCGGTAATCTGGGCGATTTCCTCTGAGGAGGTCTTGATCTTGTCCATGGCCACGACCGCCTTTTCAACGATTGCGCCGCCCTGACGCGCCTGCTGATTGGCATCCGAAACGCTGTCGTCGACCTGTTTCGCATTTTCGGCGGTGGTCTGCACCCCTTGGGTAATCTGCTTCATCACTTCGGATGTGCGGGCCAGCACGGCCGCTTGCTGCTCCGTCCGCCCCGAAAGATCGCCCGCCGCCGCGCTGATTTCCCCCGCGCCGGTATCGATATTGTCCGCAACATCGGCCAACTGGCCGACCATGTCGCTGAACTGGCGCCGCATATTGTAGAAATCGCTCGTCATGCGGCTGAAATTTTCCGGCAATCCGCTCAGATCGGCTCGCAAATCCCCCGTCGCGATCTTCGCCAGCGCTTCGCCGACCGCTTCGATCGTGTCCGTGCGGGCCTTTTCCTCTTCATGGAAATAGGCGGAAAGGGCCGCCGCCATATCGAGCAGCGCGGCCTTCACCAGCGTGGAAATGACCGCCCCGGCCTGACGCCCGCCGACGCCGGGAAACAGGCCGGGGCGCAGCACCTTCATGATGATCTCTTCAAGAACAAGGGCATAGCCGCCGATGTAAAGATCGGGCGACAGGCCGATTCTCGCATGGACCTGCCCCACCTTTTCGGACCGCTTGACGGCGGCGTCATCGACGGAACCGGAAAATAATTCCAGCCAGTGCTTCATCTGCGCGGTGCGGGCATGATCCTGCAATTGCTGGTTGGGCAGCAGCGCGGCGGTCTGTTCATGCCCGGCAATGCGGGCATAGAGCGTTTCCAGCGCCCCATCGGCATGTTTCTCGATCAACGAGCGGATCTTTGGGAAAGCCTTGTAGTTGGCCTCGGAAAGGGTGATGAAAGGCGTCTCGTTCTGCTGTTTCGTTCCGCTACCCATGCCCGTCATGGCACCTATACCCCTGTCAACCTGTGTCGCCCGGCGCATGTCGCGCCATGGGCGCCGCGCCGGGAAACCGTTCCTGCATGCCATCACAAATTTCAGAAAAGGTTGAATTTTGCATTAACCGTCCACCAAAAACGGCAATGATTTCCTGACGTCAGGGCTTTCCGGCGGGCTTTGCGGCATCAGGCAGGGGCGAACAGCTTGGTCCCGACGACCCCGACGACGATCAACGCCATGAATCCCGCCTGCACGGCAGATAATTTATCATCGAACAGCAGCACCCCGCCGATGATGACGCCCACGGCCCCCAGCCCCGTCCACACTGCATAGGCCGTTCCCGCCGCAATGCCGCGCATCGCCAGCGCCAGCAGCGCCATATTGAGGAAGCTGAGCGCAATGGGAATGATGGACGCCTGCCATGTCCCGATGGTCGCCGCCCATTTGAGGCTCAACGCCCAGCAGATTTCGGTGAAAACGGCAATGCCGAGAATGATCCACGCCATGATGCTCTCCTTGCAGTGAACAATGCGGGCTCATGGACGAGGCATGCGGCCGGAAACCCGAAAGAGGCGGCACGCCGGGAAAAAGAGGGACTGGCCGCAGCCGGTCGGAGGTGCTCATAGAAAAACCGGACGGGACAGGCAATATCCTGCTGTTCATTCGGATCACGCGCGCGTCGGCACGCATCGCCCGAAATGGAGCGAGGCCACGACTCACGCCGCCTGACGCCCATCGCGCAACAACGGCCATCTGGACGAAAGGGCCACCTTAAGGGAAGATTTATGGGTTATTTCTCAACCCCTTGGGGGAGAAATGGTGGACAGGGCTGGATTCGAACCAGCGTACGGAAACCCGGGCAGATTTACAGTCTGCTGCCTTTAACCACTCGGCCACCTGTCCAGTGCCTTACCGGCTGATTTCGTGTCACCACCCGGCTGGAGGGGGCCTATTGGCGAATGGAGGCTTGCCTGTCAATGCTTCTTCTGAAAAGAGGCGCACATGAAAAGAGGACATCGCACCGGCAAACCCAAAGGCGGCTACCCCAGACTTTATGGCAGGCATGCCGTCATCGCGGCGCTCGCCAATCCGGATCGCGTGATCCGCAAGGTCTGGGGCACCCGCGAAACCCTCAATGCGCTGGAATTGCCGCCGGTTCTGCCGATCGTCTACGCCGACGGGGCGGACCTTGGCCGCATGGTCCCTTCCGATGCGCCGCATCAGGGCATCGTCGCGGAGGTCGATCCCCTACCCGATGTCTGGCTCGGCGACATATTGGAAGCGGGCGCCGATGACGAACCGGGCAAGGCGCGCCCGATTCTGGTTCTCGATCAGGTGACGGACCCGCATAATGTCGGGGCGATCTTCCGGTCCGCCGCCGCATTCGATGCGCTGGCCATCGTCACGCAGGATCGGCATGCCCCGCCCGAATCGGGCGTGCTGGCCCGCGCGGCGAGCGGCGCGCTGGAAATCATGCCATGGGTCCGGGTCGTCAATCTCGCCCGCGCGCTCGATGAGATAGCCGAGGCCGGATATTGGCGCATCGGGCTGGACGGGGAAGGCCGCGAAACGCTCGGCGCCACGCTGCAAGGCACCGGCAAGGTCGCCTTGGTGCTGGGCGCGGAGGGCGACGGGCTTCGCCATAACAGCATCGCCCATTGCGATATCATCGCCCGGCTGCCGATCAGCCCGCGCATGGAAAGCCTGAACGTGTCCAACGCCGCCGCCATCGCGCTTTACGCGGCCACCAATCGCTAGAGTCCGGCAATCGAGGAGGGGGGATAGATCATGCAGGGAACCATCACAGGGCTGGCACGCATCGGCATGATCACGGCGGGGTTGCTCATGCTGGGCGCCTGCATCATGAGTCCGGGCAAATTCACCTCCACCCTCGACATTCGCGCCGATCGCAGCTTTACCTTCGCCTATAAGGGGGAGGTCATCGTCAATGATTTCAGTGACATGTCCAAGGGTCTGGGCGACAGCGACAGCGGCGATGAAGGCGACGAGGATGGCGACCTGCCCGCCGATGAGGGGCAGAACACCGCCTATTATCAGCAAATAGCCCTGACCGGTCAGGATGATGCGGCCCCCATGCCGACGGAGCAGACCCCGCCCGCCGCGCCGGAGCCCGAAGACGCGGAAAAGCTCGCGAAAATGAACGAAATCGCCGCCGCTCTCTCAAAGGAGGAAGGCTATCGTTCCGTGCAGTATATGGGCCAGAACCGGTTCGAGATCGACTATCGGATCGATGGCCGCCTCGACCACAGCTTCGTCTTTCCGTTCAATATCGACGCGCAGGCGGCCTTCCCCTTTGTCGCGATCGAGGTCCGCAAGGACGGCAGGGTCCGCGTACAGGCGCCCGGTTTCGCCGAAAAGAACGAGTCCGCCGCAGCCGTCGGCAGCATGGGCAAGGGCAAGAACGCCGCTCAGCATGAAGGCAGCTTCACGCTGACGACCAATGCCGAAATCGTCAGCCAGAATCAGGAGGATGGCGCCGTTTCCACGCCGCAGGGCAAGCAGATCGTCTGGAAGATCACGCCCACCACCAGCATCGCGCCGATGGCCGTGCTGAAACTGGCTCCGCTTCGGTAAAACGGCCTGCCCGCCGCGGCCGTTCGCGGCAGCTTGGGAAAGGCCTCATGGGCTGACGCGATATGCGCTTCTTCTCGCATAACCGAAGGATGCGGGAGCATAATGTGGGAACGTAGGAACCGGTTTTCCGCGAAAAACGATGTGATACCAAAACCCCAGAGCATGCGGCATGCCCTGAACAGCGCGCGGCCGGGAAAGGATTGCCCGCGCCGCGCCGCCCTTCCCGGCCCTTTCCCCCGGACAAGAAAAAGGGTGCCATCGCGGGCACCCTCTTCATGTGATCTCGCTATCGGCGCTTGCCGTCAGGCGACCTGCGCGGCGATTTCCATATCCGGGTCACGCAGCACATAGCCGCGGCCCCATACGGTTTCGATATAATTTTCCCCGCCACAGGCCAGCGCCAGTTTCTTGCGCAGCTTGCAGATGAAAACGTCGATGATCTTGAGCTCCGGCTCATCCATCCCGCCATAAAGATGGTTAAGGAACATTTCCTTGGTCAGCGTCACGCCCTTGCGAAGCGAGAGCAGTTCCAGCATCGCATATTCCTTGCCGGTCAGGTGCACGCGATTGGTGTCGACCTCGACCGTCTTGGCATCCAGATTGACCGAAAGTTTGCCGGTGCGGATGACCGACTGCGAATGCCCCTTGGATCGGCGCACCACCGCATGGATGCGGGCGACCAGTTCCTCGCGATGGAACGGCTTGGTCACATAATCATCGGCGCCGAAGCCGAAGGAGCGGACCTTGCTGTCCATTTCCGAAATGCCGGAAAGGATGAGAACCGGCGTCTGGACCCGCGCGGCGCGCAGTTTCTTCAGAACTTCATAACCGTGCATGTCGGGCAGGTTGAGATCAAGACAGATGATGTCATAATCATACAGCTTGCCCAGATCGAGGCCTTCCTCGCCCAGATCGGTAGTGTAGACGTTGAACCCTTCGGTCGTCAGCATCAACTCGATCGCCTTAGCCGTCGTCGGTTCATCTTCGATCAGCAGCACCCGCATAAGAAGCCCCTTACCATCATTCCCTGTCAGGACTTGACAAAAACGTCTGCCCTGTTCCTTCCCAAGAACGACAGACACACCAAGACATTAACTAAAATAAGGATGAATGCAAAAGGTTAATTTTTCGATAACCGGCCTGACTCCACGAGTCGCCCATGTTTGAATCTCTTTTCAAGGCCTTAACCAAGGTCGAAATTTTTATCTTTTCGACTCGGAAATAGCCCGCCCGGCCTGTTTTCGCTCCCCCTGCCCCAGAAAGAAGCGCCTGCCCCATGCCGTCCGCGCCAGCCCTTCATGCACGGCCAGAGGCAGCAGCAGCGCAAGCGGCAAAAGCGTCATCTTACCGAAATAAGGCGAGAGATAATGAATGACCGCGACGTGGCAGAACATGATCGTCATCGACCTGCGGCCAAGAAAGGTCAGCAGCGCCACGCCCGACAGCAGCCGCGCGATCAGGCACAGGCCCAGCGACATCGCCACCGCCAGCAGCAGCGACAACCCCGGCACGCCATAATCCCCCAGCTTCATGTTGATCGGGACCGGCGCGACCGCCGCCAGAGCGACAAGGCTCACCGCCAATCCGGCCAGCAGCAGCGCGCCATCCCTCTCCACCGTGCGCCACAGCGCGCCCAGCCAAAGCAGCACCACCGCCACCGGCACGGTGAGCAAGCCCAGCGGCGAAAAGTCGCTCTGCGCCCCGATCCATAGCCCGAAGGCGAGCATCGCGGCCATCGCCGCCGCCGTTTTCCCATCACGCGGATCGGGCCACAGGCAGGATATCGCATTGTAGATCAGCCGCGCCGCCGCCAGACAGGGCACGAACCAGAATATCGTGAACGGCCCCGTCAGTTCCGTCCCGCCCAGCAGCAAGGCCCGCAAGGCGCTGCCCCAGTCGCGGAACAGGGGCAGGACGCCGCGCAGATGCTCGATCGCCTGATCGGCCAGCATCCCTGTCAGCAGGAAGGCCATATAGGGCAACGCCATGCTGCGCCACTGCCGCAGCGCGCACTCCTTCATCGGGCGCGGTTGGGCGAAATATCCTGCGAGAATGAAAAAGAGCGGCATGTGAAAGGCATAGATCGCATCGCGCACCGCGCCACGGGTCCACACATGGCCGATCACGACGAGGATGATGCCCAGCCCCTTGGCCGCATCCACCCAATCCAGCCGCGCCTTCGCGCCCGCTTTCGCATCCTTGGCTTGCCCCGTCATGCAATCGGCCTATAGCATCGCCCTATAACGTCAATCCCGCGCAGCCTCGATCCATCGCCTGCGCGCTCCCAAGGTCAACCATCGTGTCTGCTTCCACCATGTCTCCTCTGGCCCAGCGCATCCTGTTCATGGATGGAGAGGCGATCCTGCTCGACAAGCCCGCCGGCCTGCCCGTCGATCCTCCCCGCGACGGGTCGCTCAGCCTTGAAAACCATCTCGCTTCGCTGACCTTCGGCTTTGCGCGCTGGCCGCTGGCGGTGCACCGGCTGGATCGCGACACCAGCGGTTGCCTGCTGCTCGCCCGCAATCCCAAGGCGCACAAGCGCTTCGCCGCCGCCTTCGAGGCGGGCGAGGTCGCCAAGACCTATGTGGCCGCCGTGGCCGGGACGCCGCCCGCGCAGGAAGGGGTGATCGACCTGCCGCTGACCAAGATCAGCAGCGCGGAACGCGGTTGGCGCATGGTGGGCAGTGCCAAGGGCAAGGCGGCGCGCACGCGCTGGCGGCTGATCGCGACGCTGCCCTCATCCGACGGCCCGGGGGCAGGGGGCGAAATCTCCCTGATCGCCTGTTTCCCCGAAACCGGGCGCACGCATCAAATCCGGGTGCATCTGTCCGAGGGGCTGGGGCTGGGGATCATCGGCGATCCCGTCTACGGCACGGAACCGCTGGGTGGCGGCGGGGTGCCGATGCTGCTCCATGCGCGCAGCCTCTCCGTCCCCCGCGCGAACAAGCCCCCGGTCGAAGGCAAGGCCCCCCTGCCGGATCGTTTCGCGCTGGCGGGCTTTACCGAAACGACCCTCACCGATGCCGGCCTTTGACCCGGACATCTACGTCATCCCGGCCGATGCGCTGGAGGAACGCTTTGTAACCGCGGGCGGGCCGGGCGGACAGAATGTCAACAAGGTCGCGACCGCCGTGCAGTTGCGGGTCGCCATTTTTCGCCTCGGCCTGCCCGTCGCGGTCTTTCGCAAGCTCAAGACGCTGGCGGGATCGCGCCTCAACAGCGATGGCGTCCTGGTGATACAGGCGCAGCGGTTCCGCACGCAGGAGGCCAATCGCGAGGACGCCCGCAACCGCTTCATCGCCCTGCTGGCGGAGGCGCACAAGCGGGACGCCCCGCGCATCGCCACCCGGCCGAGCAAGGCGTCCAAAACGCGGCGGATAGAGGGCAAGAAGGCGCGCTCCACCATCAAGGCCGGGCGCGGGCGCTACCGCCCGGACTGAACCGCGCCACGCCCTTCCGCCTTCCCCACGCGGGTCATTTCGGGACAGAATGTGACAATTTCACGGGCCTTCCGACATGGAAGCGGCATCCATTTATGGTATATTACATGTTAATATTTGCCCGCCGCTTTCCGGTACATGCCGGATGGAGGCGCAAGGTCTGTTGAAAAAGGAGCCTCCTTCATGCGCCATTCCGCTGCATGGCCCACCGCCGCGATGGCAGCCGCTTCCCTCATCGCGGCTGCCGGACCTGCCGCCCATGCGCAAGGCGGGAAGGCCACCGCGACCACGCCGCAACTGGACTATCAGATGGACGGCTATCGCGACGAGCGGCTCACCTATGACAGCGCGCCGGAAGGGTATCGGCAACCCGCCGTCAGCACAGTGCCGGGCCAGCCCGTGCCGGTGCCAGCCGTGGCGGGGGCACCCCCTGCTGCTGCCCTGCCCTCTGCTACGTCCGTGCCCACCGTCACGGCTCCGGCTACCACCGCCGCCGCGTCGACACCGACGCCCGCCCCCCCGCCGACACCACCGACAAAGCCCGATCCGGCCTATATCGGCAGCGGCATGATCGTGAACGGCTGGTATTATCCGCCGCCGCAGGTCACGACCATAGTGACGGAATATGGCCCGGCGCGCTGAGGCGATCGGCTGATGCAGCGAGGGGCTGATCCCCCGCATTGAAAAATCGACCCTGACGATTATATTGCAACGAATAATCAAGGAGGTCGATCAATGTCCGCCTATCTGCCCACATTGAAGCAATTGCAATATCTCGTCGCCCTGAAGGAACATGGTCATTTCGGCCGTGCGGCGGAAAGCTGCTTCGTCACGCAATCCACCCTGTCGGCGGGCATTCGAGAACTGGAAACCCTGATCGGCACCATATTGGTGGAACGCACCCGGCGCGTCGTGCGCTTCACCAAATTGGGCGACCGGATCGTAGAGAAAGCCTATCGCGTCCTGCAAGAAGCCGAGGAACTCGCCGCCCTCGCGCAGGCGGCAGGCAAGCCGCTGTCCGGCGATCTGCGGATGAGCGTCATCCCGACCATCGCCCCGTTCCTGCTGCCGCGCCTGCTGCCCCATTTGCGGCGGGAAAAGCCGGACCTGAAACTATATCTGCGGGAAGAAACCAGCGCGGCGGCGATCGAATCCCTGCGCCACGGCCATGTCGATTGCGTCCTGATGGCGCTGCCCTATGCGACCGGGGAGGTGGAGCATGCCCATCTGTTCGACGACAAGCTGTTCGTCGCCTTTCCCAAGGATGATCCCCGCGATCCGCCCTCCACCATTCATCCCGAAATGATCGACGAGGCCCGCCTGCTGCTGCTGGAGGACGGGCATTGCCTGAAGGATCACGCGCTGGCCGCCTGCAACCGCCCCGAACTGCGCGCCGAGGCGACGATGATGGGAACATCGCTGCATACGCTGGTGCAGATGGTCGATAACGGGCTGGGCCTGACGCTGTTGCCGGAAATGGCCATCAAGGGCGGGATATTGGAGCATACCAATATCAGCGCCCGCCCGCTCCAGTCCGAACATGCGTCGCGCCAGATCGCGCTGGTCTGGCGCAAGGCCAGCCCGCGAGACAAGGAATTTCATATGCTGGCGGACATTTTGCGCCATCTGGCCGGGCAGGACGGATAATCACCGCAGCAGCCTCAGACGGCCGCAAGCCAAAGGGTGATTTCCGTGACCCTTGGAACGAGTCACGCGCCTTGTTCCAACGCAGCGGACTCATGCGCCCTTTAAACGCCGGAAGCGCGGAAAACCGCCCTTTGCAGGCCGTCAGGGCTGAAGCGGCGGGCGGTCCTCATTTCCCCGCCAGCGGTCCCGCGCCGCATCATCCTCGGCCCGCGCCTCCACCCACTGCGCGCGGCCATCCTCAAAGGCTTCCTTTTTCCAGAAGGGCGCGCTGGCCTTGAGCCAGTCGATCAGGAAGGCGCAGCTTTCCAGCGCGGCAGCCCGGTGCGCGGACGCCGTGCCGACAAAGACGATCCGCTCGCCCGGCCGCAATTCCCCGACCCGATGGACGACGATCACGCCCAGCAGCGGCCACCGCGCAGCCGCCTCATCGACGATCCGCCGGATCTGGTCATCGCTCATCGCGGGATAATGATCGAGCCGCAGCGACACCAGCCCGCCGCCGCCTCGCACAAGGCCGGTGAAGCTCGCCACCGCGCCGCCGCCAAGCCGCTCCAGCCGTTCGAGCAGAGAAGCGGGGTGGAAATCCCCTTCCCCAACGGCGATCTCGATCATCCCCCTGTCACCGGGGGGAACAGGGCCAGTTCATGCGCGTCGCCCAGCGGCGTATCGAGCGGCACGAAGGCATGGTCCAGCGCGGCGCGCAGGCGGCTGGTATCGGCAAACGCCTCGGCATAGCCACCGCCCCGCGCCGCCAGCGCCGCGATGATATCCGCGATCGTCGCGTCGACGGCGGGACGGTCGATCGCCTCGCCATCCCGGCCGATCGCCTCGCGCACCCATGCAAAATAGAGAATGTCCAGCGTCGCCATGATTCCGTTCAATCCGGAGGTTCGGTTCAATCCGGGGTCAATCCATATGCCTGATGCCGACGCGCAGATAATCCCAACCGGTTATCAGCGTCAGGATCGCCGCCGCCCACAGGGTCGCGAGGCCGGTCATCTTCACGAAATCCCAGTGCGGCAGCGCGCCCGCCAATATCAGCGCGCCCAGCGAGATCAACTGAAAGGTGGTCTTCCACTTGGCGAGCCGCGATACCGGCACGGATATCTGCGACCCGGCGAGAAATTCGCGCAGGCCCGACACCGCGATTTCACGCAGCAGGATAACCAGGCCGGCGATGATGTGCACGCCGCGAATGTCCCGCGTCGCCGCCAGCATCAGGATGACCGCGCCGACCATGATCTTGTCCGCGATGGGATCGAGGAAAATGCCCAGACGCGACACCGCCCCCTTTGCCCGCGCCAGATAGCCGTCGAAATAATCGGTCACGGCCATCAGGCAATAGAGCAGGAAGGCGAATGCATAGCCCGTGCGCCATTCATGCCCCTGTTCCGCCGGCCACAACAGCGCGACGAGAAGCGGCACGGCCAATATGCGGGAAAGGGTCAATATATTGGGCAGGGTCAACATAGCGCCCATCCGCCTGCCACAGCCTCCGCGCGCTGGCAAGGGAGGACAGGCCGGACTCGCCCGATTGGCGGCTTTCATGTCGAAATTCCGGTCAGGGATTGGACAGCGGCGGCCGGAGACGGTAGAGGGCGGAGCAGTCAATAACGATCGGGATCGCTCACCGCCCATGAAAGCCTCCTTACGGCTGTTGACGAAGCGCCGTTTCGCGCCGTTATTCGTTACCCAATTGCTGGGCGCCTTCAACGACAACCTGTTCAAGAACGCGGTGGTGCTGTTCGTCGTTTACAGCGTCTACAGCGACCCCCAGGCCGAAACATGGTTCAGCGCCATCGCCACCGGCCTTGTCACCCTGCCCTTTTTCCTGCTGTCGGCCCTGTCGGGGCAATTGGCGGATCAGCGCGACAAGGCGCAGATCATCCGGCTGGTCAAGCTGGCCGAGATTTTCATCATGGCGATCGGCGCGGCGGGCCTTGCCCTTGCCTGGGCGGGGGTCGCGATTCACATGGTTTCGGTGCCGCTGATGCTGGCCGCCATCTTCGCCATGGGCATCCATTCGACCTTTTTCGGGCCGATCAAATATGCGATCCTGCCCCAACATCTGGAAAAGGACGAAGTGCTCGGCGGCACCGGCCTTGTCGAGGCGGGCACCTATATCGCCATTCTGGCCGGGACGATCCTCGCCGGGCTGATCTCTGTGGAGGCGGCGGCGGTCGCCGTGCTGATCGTGGCCGTCATCGGCTATATCAGCGGGCGAGAGGTTCCGCCCGCCCCGCCCCTGGCCGAGCCGGTGAAACTCGATTTCCATATCGTCCGCTCATCGATCGCGCTGGTCAGCGGCACGATGCATATTCGCCGCCTGTTTCTGGCCATCGTTTCCATCAGCCTGTTCTGGACCATCGGCACGGTGTTGTTCATCCAGTTCCCGCCGCTGGTGAAGAATGTACTGGGTGCCGACAAGGCGGTCGCGAGCCTGTTCCTTGCCGTCTTTTCCGTGGGCGTCGCCATCGGCTCCATCGCCATTAATCGCCTGTTATACGGGCAGGTTTCCGCCAAATTCGCCCCGGTTTCCGTCCTCGCAATGGGGGCGTTCGTCGTCGCCTTCCACATCGTCTGCCGTTTCTGGGACAGCGGCCTGCCGCCGGGCGAGTTGATGAGCCTCAGCCATTTCATCGAGCATGATTATGCGATCTGGATGCTGCTGACGCTGCTGGGCATAGCGACGGCGGGCGGGATGTTCGTGGTGCCGCTCTATGCGTTCCTGACGACGACCGTCGATGCATCGCAAGCCGCGCGCACGGTGGCGGCGAACAATATCGTCAATTCCGGCGCGATGGTTATCGGCGCGACGATAACCCTGTGCATGAGCGCTGCGGGCATCGATGTGGTCCATCAATTGCTGCTCGCCGCGGCGATGTCGATCCTGTCGGCATGGCTGGCGCAGAAATTGCACCTTGCTTGCGATTGAAGGGGGCCTGCGATTAAAGTGGGTCTGCGGTTAAAGGAGGCCTGCGGCTTAGCGGGAGCCTGTAATTTAGCGCAAGGCCCGCAACCGGCAGGAAAAACGGGACGCCCAACCCGCCTGAATCACCCGGCCGGAACACACCCCACTTGCCATATGGACCGGCCCGAAAAGATATGGCCGGGTCGCGCCCCCCGCAACCCGGCCTACCCCCTGCCCGCTACGCCGCTGTCAGAACACAAAGCTGTATGTCGCGATGAAGAACGCCGTGAAGCTCATCAAAAAGAGCTTCACGTCCCCGTCATTACGCTTTTGCAGGTCAGTCAAAGGGGCGAACACCCGCGGCGGCAGTGATCGGCGAAAGGGGTGCCGTGCAGTCTCTGTCGTCAGAACAAGGGCTCGTCTCTTCATGCCCTTTGGTTAACAATTTCCTGATGGTTAATAAATGGTAAATATCCGTAACAGGCCATTTGTCCCATTACGGGGCAGATTATTCACCCTTCGCCCGTCAGCTTGCGGAAATGAAAAATCGTCGCGGGTGGGAAATTGCGCACGGTTTGCCCGGCGCGGATCGCCTCCACGCCCATATCCTCCAGCAAGGCCGGATTGATCGGGCACCGGATCGAATAGGTGAACTGCACGAAGGTGCCGCCGGGCGCCAGCAGCTTGAACGCCTCTTCGACAATGGCGCGCTGGGTGGCCTGATTCATCGCCAGCAGCGGCAGGCCGCTCACGACTCGCTGATATTGCCCCGCTTCGCCCGAAACATGCTCGCTGATGGATTCCGCGCGGTGACGGATGATGTCCACACCGGGAAAGCGCCGTTCCAGCCCGCGCGCAAAAGCGGGATTGATCTCAACCACTTCCAGCATCCCTGCGGGCAGGCCCGTCGCCAGAATCGCCCGCGTGAACACGCCGGTGCCGCCGCCCAGTTCGATCACGCGGCCACCGGCCGGGTCGATATCCCGCACCATCAGGCGGGCGAGGAAACGGCTGGACGGGACGACCGAGGCCGTCTGCCGGGGCTTGCGTAGCCAGGCTGCAAGAAAATCAAGATATTCTGCCGCGCGAACCCTGGATGTGCCGCCCGCGGAAAGGGCAAAGGCGTGCGGCTTGGTCTTGAAATTCATTGAGGGAAAATCCCCTGTCATCCTACTGAAACGGCGATGCTGCCGGCTGGTGAGTTACGGCATGACGCGCCCATGTTCAATGCTGTTCTCATCATTCGGGCCTGTTGCGAATCATTGTCAGCCATGCGCACGCCGTCTCCGCAACCATTGCGGTGACGGCCATTGCGATGGTAGCAAGGCAAACAGGATATCCAGTCATGAGGTGTTTCATGAAACTTCGCTTCCTCGCGCCCGCCCTGCCCTTTTGCCTGCTGGCCGCCTGCTCCTCGCAGGACGGGGACAAGGCGAATGACGGCACCAACCTGTCCGCCCCCATCGTCGACAATCACGCCGACGACGCCGATGCGCAGGCCGGGCCGGACAACAGCGCGGCGTCCGTCAACGCGGCGGCGGCCGACGCGCAGGAACAGGTGCAGGACAAGGATCAGATGCCGCTCGCCCTTCGTGGGCGCTGGGGCCTCGTGCCGAAAGACTGCACCAGCACCATGGGCGACAACAAGGGATTGCTCGTCATTTCCGGGACGACGCTGACTTTCTATGAATCGCGCGGAACGTTGAAAAGCTTCACCCAATGGGCGCCCGATCGCATTCGCGCCCATTTCGATTTTTCCGGTGAGGGGATGAACTGGGCGCAGGATATGGCTCTGGAACTACAGCAGGACGACAAGACGCTGGTTCGCCGGGACCATGGCGACGAAGCGCAGACCGGGCCGCTCCGCTATCAGAAATGCCCCGCCTGATGGCCCGCGCGACCGGGCGGACGGGAAATATCCGGATTGCGGCCATGAACGGGACAGGTGACTTGTGCCGCTATCCCCGCCCGGCGGCGCGATAATATATCGCCATGATCCTGACAGGGACCGCCCCGCCTTCCTCCCGCGCGCGCCTGCTGTCGATTATCGGCGGATCGGCGGGCAATCTGGTGGAATGGTATGACTGGTATGTCTACGCGGCCTTTGCGCTATATTTCGCGCCCGCCTTCTTTCCCAAGGAGGACGCCACCGCCCAATTGCTGAGCATCGGCGCCATTTTCGCCATCGGCTTTCTGATGCGGCCCATCGGCGCATGGATGATGGGCATCTATGCCGATCGCCAGGGCCGCAAGGCGGGGCTGACGGTGTCCATCCTGCTGATGAGCGGCGGCTCCATGCTGATCGCCTGCACGCCCACCTATGCCAGCATCGGCGTGGGCGCGCCGCTGTTGCTGGTCTTTGCGCGGCTGCTTCAAGGCCTGTCGGTGGGCGGCGAATATGGCGCGAGCGCTACCTATCTTTCCGAAATGGCGGGCAGCGAGCGGCGCGGTTTCTGGTCCAGCTTTCAATATGTGACGCTCATCATGGGCCAGTTGATTGCGCTTGCCGTGCTGCTGATCCTGCAACGCCTGCTGGGCGAGGCCGCGCTGGAAAGCTGGGGCTGGCGCATTCCCTTCTTCATCGGCGGGGTGCTGGCGCTGGTCGTCCTCGTGCTGCGGCGGCGGCTGCTGGAAACGGAGCATCACAAAAGGGCGGCGCAGCGCATGGATGTGCCCAAGTCCGGGCTGTTCACGCTGATCCGCCATCACCCCGGCGCCGCGGCGCTGGTCGTCGCGCTGACATCGGGCGGGACGCTCGCCTTCTATACCTATTCCACCTATATGCAGAAATATCTGGTCAACTCGGCCGGTTTTTCCCGCGTAACGGCGAGCGAGATCATGGCGGGCACGCTGTTCCTCTTCATGATCCTCCAGCCGGTGTTCGGCGCCCTGTCGGACCGGATCGGACGCCGCCCGCTGATGATCTTCTTCGGCCTTGCCGGGTTGCTGGGCACCGTGCCGCTGTTCCGGGCGCTGGAGGGAACGTCCAGCCCCGCCACCGCCTTTGCGCTGGTGATGGCCTCGCTGATCGCGGTAAGCGGCTATACCTCGATCAACGCGGTGGTGAAGGCGGAGCTGTTCCCCGCGCATATCCGCGCCCTTGGCGTGGCCCTGCCTTATGCGGTCGCCAATGCGCTGTTCGGCGGCAGCGCGGAATATGTCGCGCTTCAACTCAAGGACTGGGGCTATGAAAGCGCCTTTTACTGGTATGTCAGCGGCATGATCGGCCTCTCCCTCATCGCCTATGTGGCGATGAGCGAAACCCGCCTTTCCAGCCTTATCGATCGGGATTAGCTGCCAAAATCTGCTCCACCCAATCCGGCACCAATTGCCCGGCCCGGCCCATCCGGCTTTCGTGGAACCAGATGCTACCTTCCGACGGATCGAGATTGAGTTCCAGCGTCAGCGCGCCGGCATGGCGGGCCGTCCGCACGAAACCCGCCGCCGGATAGACCGCGCCGGACGTGCCGATCGAAAGGAACAGATCGCAATCGCGCAGCGCCTCGTCGATCCGCTCCATCCGATAGGGCATCTCCCCGAAGAACACGATATCCGGGCGCAGCGCAGGGGCGGCGCAATCCGGGCAGGTGCTCGCAGGGGGAAGGGAACCGCGCCATGCGCGCCTTTCCCCGCAAGCCGCGCACAGGGCGGAGGCCAGTTCGCCATGCATGTGCAGCACATCCCTGCATCCCGCCCGCTCATGCAGATCATCCACATTCTGCGTCACCAGCAGCAGGTCGCCGCGCCATTCCCGTTCCAGCCGAGCCAGCGCCAGATGCGCCGCATTGGGTTCCACCCCGGCCAGTTGCTCCCTGCGCGCATCATAAAAGCGGTGCACCAGCGCCGGATCACGGGCCAGCGCTTCGGGCGTGCACACATCCTCGACCCGGTGCCCTTCCCACAGGCCGCCCGGCCCGCGAAAGGTCGCAAGGCCGCTTTCGGCGGAAATGCCCGCGCCGGTCAGGATCACGATGGAATCGATGTCGCTCATGATCGCTTCAAACCGCGATTGCCGGGCCAATGCAAGCAATTAGGGCAACGGAGCCTGACGCTCATCAAAAGCCGCCAATATCGGGCATGGCCCCGTGTCGGACGCCTCGCATTCCCGCGCCAACCGCTGCAACGCCGCCCGCGCGGCCTCCAGTTCGGCGATCCGGTTCTCCAGCACAGCCAGTTGCTCCCGCGCCAACGCCCTTGCCCGCGCGCGGTCCTCTCCGGCATCGAGGCGCAGCAATTCACCGATCTGGTCGAGCGTAAAGCCCGCCCCCTGCGCCGACCGGATGAAGCGCAACCGCCGCGCATGCCCCGCATCATAGCGGCGTATTCCCCCGCTCAGCCCGTTGCCGCCGCTGCGCTCCGGCGTATCGAGCAGGCCCTTGCGCTGATAGAAACGCACCGTTTCCACGCCGACGCCCGCCGCCTTAGCGAGGGAGGAGATAGTCATCGTCATCTGCCCTTGACTCCGTACCATGGTACAGACCCTAAATAGGAGGCATCACCCCGTCTTCAAGGATCAAGGATTGACGCCATGACCGCCCTTTCCGCCGCTGACCATCCCCGGCGCGCCATTCTCTATCGCATGGTGATGCCCACCCACATCTGCCCCTATGGCATCAAGGCCCGCCATTTGCTGCGCAGCAAGGGCTATGAGGTCGATGATCGCTGGATCACCACGCGGGAGGAGCAGGAGGCGTTCAAGGCCGAGCATAAGGTCAGGACGACCCCGCAAATCTTCATCGATGGCGAACGCATCGGCGGATATGACGATCTGCGCCGCCGGTTCGGACTGAAGGTGAAAGACCCCGACGCCACCAGCTACACGCCCGTTCTGATGGTGTTCGCGGTCGGCGCGCTGCTTGCGGCGGCAGTCAACTGGCTGACCGGCGCGCCGCTTTTCCACATCATGCTGATCGAGCGCTTCATCGCCATCACCATGATGCTGCTCGCCATGCTGAAATTGCAGGATATCGATCGGTTCGCGACGATGTTTCTGGGCTATGATCTGCTGGCGCGGCGCTATGTCCCCTATGGCCGCGCCTATCCCTTTCTCGAACTGGGCGCGGGGGTGCTGATGCTGGCGGGCGTGCTGCCATGGCTATCGATACCGGTCGCACTGTTCATCGGCGGCATCGGCGCGGTTTCGGTCTTCAAGGCGGTGTATATCGACAAGCGAAGCCTGAAATGCGCCTGTGTCGGGGGCGGCAGCAATGTGCCGCTGGGCTTTGTGTCGCTGGCCGAAAACGGGATGATGGTGGCGATGGCGCTGTGGATGGCGGCCCGCTTCCTGTAGGGGGTCGCTTTCCGTCCCCCTCGTTCCTGCAAAGGAAAGCCGGTGACAGGAGCGCGAGAGTCTGGCATCCGCGCTGCGTACAGGAACGGGCCATCACAGCAACGAGAAGGACAAAAGGCCATGGCGGCAATCGGGATTATCGGCAGCGCGGGGCGCATGGGCAAGGCGATCCGGGCCGAGGTGGAGGCGCAGGCGCTGGGCTTTGCCGGCGGCGTCGATCGGCATGAGGGCGATCTTGCCGCGCTGGTGCAGGCAAGCGACGTGCTGATCGACTTTTCCTCGCCCATGGCGCTCGCCGCCAATCTCGATGCCTGCAAGGGCGCGAACAAGCCCATCGTCATCGGCACCACCGGCCTTGAGGAAGAGCATCATCGCCTGATCGACGCGGCCGCCGGTTTCATTCCCGTGCTTCAGACCGGCAACACGTCGCTGGGCGTCAACCTGCTCGCCGCGCTGGTCGAAGAGGCGGCGCGCCGTCTCAACGATGATTGGGATATAGAGATTGTCGAAATGCACCACCGGCACAAGGTCGATGCGCCTTCGGGCACCGCCCTGTTGCTGGGCGAAGCGGCGGCGGCGGGGCGCGGCATCGCGCTGGCCGATCACAGCGAGCGCGGCCGCGACGGCATCACCGGCGCGCGCGCAAGGGGCGCGATCGGCTTTGCCGCGCTGCGCGGCGGTTCCGTTCCGGGCGATCACAGCGTCATCCTCGCCACCGAGGGGGAAAGCATCACCCTCTCCCACCGCGCGGAAAACCGGACGATCTTCGCCCGTGGCGCGGTGAAGGCGGCATTATGGCTGAAGGATCAACCCGCCGGGCGCTATCCGATGAAAAGCGTGCTCGGCCTCTGACCGCGAAGGCCCGACCCGCCATGAAAAAGGCTGATATTTTCGAATTTTACCGGCGGCTGGCGGAACTCAACCCCGCGCCCCGGACCGAACTGGAATATGGCAATGATTTCCAGCTTCTCGTCGCCGTCGTGCTGTCGGCGCAGGCGACCGATGTGGGTGTCAACAAGGCCACCCGCGCCCTGTTCCAGACGATAAAGACGCCCGCCCAGATGGTCGATCTGGGCGAGGAAGGGCTGAAGGGTCATATCAGGACCATCGGCCTCTTCAATTCCAAGGCGAAGAATGTGATCGCCCTCTCCCAAATCCTTGTGCGCGATTTCGACGGGCAAGTGCCGCAGGATCGCGATATATTGACCACCCTGCCCGGCGTCGGGCGCAAGACCGCCAATGTGGTGATGAACACCGCCTTTGGCGCGGAGACTTTCGCCGTCGACACCCATATTTTCCGCGTCGGCAATCGCACCGGCCTCGCACCGGGAAAGACCCCGCTGGCCGTCGAACAAAAGCTGGACAAGCAGACCCCGGCCCCGTTCCGCCGCGATGCGCATCATTGGCTGATCCTGCATGGCCGCTATATATGCAAGGCGCGCAAGCCGGAATGCTGGCGCTGCCCGGTGACGGACCTGTGCCGGTACAAGCCCAAGACGCCTGCTCCATCCAGTGTTGCGGCCTGATAGGCGAGACATTACAGTGACAACGCCGTCAGCCCCGGTTCATCCATGAGGGTATAACGAACGGCCAAGGAGAGGAGAACAGCATGACATCCCTTATCTCTCATAGCCTGACATTGGCCCCGGCATTGGCGGCCCTCGCTTTCGCCGCGTCCCTCACGCCATCGGCCGTCGGCGCGAAGGAAAAGGCCGATAATCTCGTTGCCGTCGGGGAGCCGATATCCTGCATATCGCCGATCCAGCTTCGTTCCACCCGCGTCATCGACAATCAGACGATCGATTTCGAGATGAGCAACGGCACGATCTACCGCAATCGCCTGCCCCATAATTGCCCCGGCCTGAAATCCGAAGAGCGCTTTTCCTACAAGATTTCCACCAGCCAGCTTTGTTCGGTGGATATCATCACCGTCCTGCAAAGTTTCGGCCCCGGCCTCAGCCAGGGCGCGAGCTGTGGGCTGGGCCAGTTCCAGAAAATGCAAAAGCAGGACAAACCGGCCGAATAAGCCCTTCGCACCGGCGGGCAGGACCATCCCTGCCCGCATTTTTCCTATGCCGACATGAATTTGTGGCTGGCATAGCCCGCAACGCTTTGCTAAGCGCCTCCTGCGCATAGCGATATGCACCCGTAGCTCAGCTGGATAGAGCGCTGCCCTCCGAAGGCTGCACTCCTCCGTCAAGGCAGGGTTTTTATATAATAGTTTCCGTTGCTTGCAAAGATCGAAGAAAGGTCCGATTAATTAACTCACCAAAAACTCACCAACGTCGCTAGACTGCGGATTGACGTTTTTCGGTACTTTTCATAGGGCTTCTAGCCTCATGCACCCGTAGCTCAGCTGGATAGAGTACTGCCCTCCGAAGGCGGAAGTCAAGCTGATTCTAGGGTGCTGGAAGACTAAAAAAGAGTTGAAGAAACAGGACTTTAGGCCGAAGATTGCGGAAGCGGAAACTCGAGGGAAATTCCTCACGGAAGCACCA
>JBFWKI010000005.1:0-130043 GCA_050252755.1 Sphingobium sp. | reverse complement strand
CCCTGAAGGTCCGCCACACGAAGGAGAGAAACCATCTTGACCCAACAGTGACATCCGAAACATAACCTAAAGGCGGGTCACTTCTCAGTGGAAATCCCGGGTCACTTCTCAGCGGCAATCAACAGACGGCGGCATCTCCGGCGGCACCATGGAACGACCGGGCCTGCAACGCCTGCTCGATGATATCCGCGAGGAGCTGGTCGATGTTATCGTCGTCTACAAGGTCGACCGGTTGACCCGCAGCCTCGCCGACTTCGCCAAGATCGTCGAGATACTCGACGACCGGAAAGCGAGCTTCGTCTCCGTGACTCAGGCCTTCAACACCACCACCAGCATGGGAAGGCTTACCCTCAACGTGCTGCTGTCCTTTGCCCAGTTCGAACGAGAAGTGACCGGTGAGCGGATTCGGGACAAGATCGCGGCATCAAAGAGGAAGGGCCTTTGGATGGGTGGTCCCGTTCCCCTCGGCTATGAGGTGAAGGAGAGAAAGCTCGTCGCTAACGAGGCCGAGGCCGAGCTGGTCCGGCATATTTATCGGCGCTATATCGCGTTGCGTTCAGTCAAGGAGCTGGTGGAAGAACTGGCCAAGGATGGCCACGTCACCAAGATCCAGCATCGGGCCAGTGGCCCGCATCGCGGTGGCGTGCCGTTCCAACGGGGCACCCTCTATCACCTGCTCTCCAACCGCATCTACCTAGGCGAGATCGTCCACAAGGGAGAAGCCCATGCCGGTGAGCATCTGGCCATTGTCCCCGCCCCGCTCTGGACCGAGGTCCAGGACAAACTGGCGGCGCGGGGTCCGGGAACACTGGGACAGAGGCGATCAGAACGCTGTTCCCATCTGATTGGTTTGCTGTTTGATGGACTAGGAAGGCCGATGACCTCCACTCACACCACCAAGGGTCCCAGACGGTATCGCTATTACCGGACACGGGAAGCAACGGATGCTGAACTCGCGTGGTCTGCCGGTGCTCATGATATTGAGCACTTGGTTCAGCAGAAGCTGGGAGATCTACTCATCGATCACGACCAGATGGCCCGGCTCATCGCTGGCCATGATCCTCGACAAGTGGACCATGGCGTGACCACCGCCCGGAAGCTGGCGACGGGGGAACCACTTCTGCCATCGCTGGCCTTGCTGGGGGTACATAGAATCGATCTGAAGGAAGACCACCTGGAGATCACGATAAGGGAACGAGATCTGCTCAGAGCCTGTGGAATGATCATCGCTCCAGATCATGATGGCGTTGTATGTTTGTCCACTCCCGTAAAGAAAGTGCGGCGCGGGCATGATATCCGGCTGGTCATTCCCGGAAAGAAGGCAGCCGGCCCACCCGCCGCGCGACCCGACCCCACGCTGATCTCGCTGGTACATGAAGCGATGGAAACGAGGAAGCATCTTCTCGCGCAACCTGACCAGAACATCTCCGCCTTCGCGGCCTCGCGGGGGAAATGTCGCAAGCGGGCCACGAGGCTGCTGCATCTTTCCTGGCTGGCGCCGGATATCGTCAAGGCGATCGTCGAAGGCACCCAACCGGCATCGCTCACATCACGTGTCCTGATGACCGTCGATCTTCCGGTGGAATGGGACAAGCAGAAAGCAGATCTCGGCTTCGGCTGAAATATCCTACATCTCACATACGGGCCAGCATCACGAATGCTGCCCTTTATCTTTGCTCCGTTCATGTGAACCAGTGCTGGCCACGCAGACCGACCGCAGTCTTGGGACCACATCCTGACCGAGTGAGGTCTGGAAAAGCGTCGTCAGAGACTCTCTCCTGAAAATCGGATTAGGCGCACCACGACAGAGACCACTCTCGCCTCAGGCCGTCCGTTGCGTGACCTGAAATCACGCAGAACCGCGCGGTTCTTCATGCTTTTGCTTTATCGGGGAAATATCGTCCGGCCCACGCCGGACTCTGTGGTGCGGTCGAGAAGACTCGAACTTCCACGGCCTTTCGGCCACAACGACCTCAACGTTGCGCGTCTACCAATTCCGCCACGACCGCACATCAGGAGAACACCGGCAGAACCGGCAACTGGCAGGCGCAGGCCCTTAGCAAAGGCGGAACAGGCTTGCAAGCGTCCTGTGTGATTGTTTCCGATTTCCCGGCTCGCCCGCTCCGGTCAACGGCGCTCGTCGACGAAGGTGAGGGAAAGATTTTCCGCATTTTTGGGAATATCGAGCCGGCTTTCGCTGATTCCGGCCTCTTCGCCGGGCTTCAGTTCCGCCTTGTCCGCCTTGGTTGTCCAGCTAAAGACCATCCGGTCCTGCCGATCGCGCAATTGCACTTCGACCGGCGGCACGGACAGCGTGCGCGAGCCGCTGTTCACGATCCGCGCGCTGAACGCGAAATATTCCGAGCCATTGGGAAGGCTGCGCCGTTCGGCGGGCTTGGCCAGATAGAAGAGCAGGTCCGGCTCCTGATTATCGGCCAGAAGGCCTGCGCGCACCGCCCATTGCGGCGGCCCCAGCAGATATAGGGCGAGGCCCGCGCCCGCTATCACCACGCAGAACAACACCGCCGCATAGGTCCATAGCCGGGCCGGGTTGCGGCGCGGGCGAACGACCGGCGATCGCTCGGCAAGGCTTTCGTCCTCTTCCACCCCGATGTCCGCATCATTCCATGTCGCCGAACGGCGCTGGACGGGCTGCACCTGCGATATGTCCACGGCGCGCACCGGCTCGCCCGACGCCCCGGCGGCCTGCCCTGCGTCAAGCCCCCCCGGCGCGTCATAGCCCTGTTCCCGCGCGGCGACAGCGACAGCATCGGAGCCGTCCGCCACAGCGCCCTGATCCATCTGCGTGGATGCGCGGTCGGTCGCCTCTTCCCGCGAGGCCGGGGCCGCGACGGCGGGCGCGGGCGGGACGGGAGGCATGGCCTCTTCCCGCAGCGGGAGGGTCGCCCCTTCCTGAAACCAGCTATGCTTGCAAGAGGCACAGCGGACCTGACGGCCATTCACGCCAATGGCTTCGTCCGGGACGATATAGCGCGTCGCGCAATTGGGGCAGACGAGGATCATGACACCTAATAGCCGCGCTCAGGACTCCGGCGCAAGTCACGACGAACCGATTGTCTCTTCCCGATCGCCTGCCTTTGCTTTTTCATCGGTTCTTTACGGGGGGCGGGCCTTGTGCAATGGACGACAAAAGGAAAAGCGGGGGCGGCCTTTAACGGATATGAACGCGATAATCGAGTTCGAGAATATCGGTCTGCGCTATGGAGCGGATGAAGAGGTGCTGTCCGACATCAGCCTCTCCCTGTCGGGCGGCGGCTTTTATTTTCTGACCGGCGCATCGGGTGCGGGCAAGACTTCGCTGCTCCGGCTGTTATATCTCGCCCAGCGGCCCACGCGCGGCGTGTTGAAACTGTTCGGGGAGGATGTGGTGATGATGCACCGCAATCGCCTGCCCGGCTTCCGCCGCCGCATCGGCGTCGTCTTTCAGGATTTCCGGCTGGTGCCGCATCTGTCGGCCTATGACAATGTGGCGCTGCCGCTGCGCCTCGCGGGGATGGACGAGCGGGAGATCGCCCCCCCGGTCGAGGAGATGCTGTCCTGGGTCGGGCTTGGCGAACGGTCGGACGCACTGCCCGAAGCGCTGTCGGGCGGGGAGCAGCAGCGGGCGGCCATTGCCCGCGCGGTGATCGGGCGGCCCGACATATTGGTGGCCGACGAACCGACCGGCAATGTCGATCCCGACATGGCGAAGCGACTGCTCGGCCTGTTCGAGGCGCTCAACCGGCTGGGCACCACGATCGTGATAGCGACCCATGATCTGCCGCTGATTTCGATGATCCCCCATGCGCAGATGATGCGGCTCGACAAGGGGCGGCTTATCGACCCCACCGGCAGCCTGCGCTTCCCGCCCCGCAATGAGCCCGCCGCGCTGCTGGGCCGCGCCCTCGGCAAGCCGCTATGAACACCCCCAACGCCACGGAAGAGCGGCATATCCGCATGGGCCGCCGCCGCGCCGCGAAGGAGGCGCGGGCCGCCCGCAACCGCTGGCTGCCCGAAGGGCGGCGCGGGCCGATGCCGTGGATCATCGCGATCATGATGTTCCTGACCATATTGGCCGCCGCCGCCGGGCTGGCGCTGGGCCATGGACTGACCCGGATGCGCGGTGAACTCGCCCATGGCTATACGGTGCAGATCGTCGAGGCGAACGCGGCCGTCCGCACCGGGCAGGTCCGCCGCGTGGCGCGGATGCTGCGCGCCGACAAGGCGGTGCGCGCCGTCGCCGTCGTGCCGGAAGACCGGCTGCGCGCCCAGTTGGAACCGTGGATCGGCACCGACACGCCGCCCGACGAACTGCCGATCCCGGCGCTCATCGATCTGGAGGCCGCGCCCGGTGCCGGCCCGGCGCAGATCAGCGCGCTGGCCCGGAAGATCGCGGCCATCGCCCCGTCCGCCCGAATGGACGCGCATGAACGCTATCTGGGGCCGGTGGAACGGCTGATGCGAAGCCTGATGTGGCTGGCGGGCGGGCTGGTCGTGCTGATGATCCTCGTCACCGGCGCGGTGGTGATGCTGGCGGCGCGCAGCGCCCATGCCACCCATCGCGGAACCATCGACGTCATGCACCGGCTGGGAGCGACCGATATCCAGATCGCCCGCCTGTTTCAGCGGCGTATGGCGCTGGACGCCATATTCGGCGGCGTGCTGGGCGTGATTGCGGCGGGCGCGATGCTCTGGGTGATCGGCACGCGCGTCACCGCCACCGATTCGGAACTGGCGGGCATGATGACCCTGCCCCCGCCGCTGGCGCTGCTGTTGCTGCTCATCCCTCTTTTCGGCGTGCTGCTCGCCATGCTGACGGCGCGCATCACGGTGCGCCGCGCCCTGGAACATTGGTTATGATCACCCGTCTCGTCGCTTCCGTCCTGCTGCTCTACGCGCTGGGTTTCGCGTGGTTTTCCGTCTGGCTGCCCCAGCCGCTCGACCTGCGGTCCACCGATGCGATCGTCGTGCTGACCGGCGGGGCCGGGCGCATCGATCGCGGCCTTTCGCTGTTGCAGGACGGCGCGGCCAAGCGGATGCTGATTTCCGGGGTGGACCGGTCGGTCCGTCCGCATGAACTGGCCGTCCGCTACAAGGTGCCCGACCGACTGTTCGATTGCTGCATCACGCTGGGGCGCGAGGCGATCGACACGCGGTCCAACGGCATCGAAACCGCGCATTGGCTCGAAAAGCGGGGATATGACACGGTGCGCCTCATCACCAGCGATTGGCATATGCGCCGCGCCGCCTTCGAGCTGCGGGAGGCATTGCCCGATGATTTCGTGCTGGTATATGACGCGGTGCCGACACGGCCGAGCCTGACCATGCTGTTCAAGGAATATAATAAATATATGCTGCGCCGGGCGGCGGCTCTGGTCGGCATCTGATCGCTTATGATGGGCAAGGCTTTTCTGTTCGTGCGTTCGTCGCTGTTCGCCGTCGCCTTTTATGGCGCGACGGCGCTGCATGTCCTTGCCGCGCTGGCCCTCACCCCTTGCGGCCCGCGCGTGCTGCACCGGATCATCCATCACTGGTCGCGGACCCATCGCCTGCTGTGCCGCATCATGCTGGGCCAGAAGGTGCGGGTTGTCGGCACGGTCCCGCCCGGCCAGCATTTCTATGTGCTCAAGCATGAATCGATGTTCGAGACGATCGACCTCATGCAACTGGTCGATGCGCCGGTCATCGTCGCCAAGCAGGAATTGCTCGACATTCCCGGCTGGGGCAGGCTGGCGCAGCGTTATGGGATGATCGGCCTGAAGCGCGCCACCGGCAGCGCCGCCCTGCGCCACCTCAAGCGGCAGGCGAAGATGGAACTGGCCACCGGCCGGTCCATCTGCCTCTTCCCGGAAGGCACCCGCGTCCCCCATGGCGAGCGGCCCCCGCTCAAGGCGGGTTTTGCCGCCATGTATCAGTTGCTCGGCCTGTCCGTGGTGCCGGTCGCGATCGACAGCGGCCGCGTTTCCCCGCGCCACAGCTTCCTGAAACATCCCGGCATCATCACCTACCATATAGGCGAGACGATCCCCACCGGCCTGTCCCGCGCCGAGGCGGAGGCGCGCGCCTACGCCGCGATCAACGCGCTGAACCCGCCCCTGCCTGTCGACGCCGCCCCCGCTCCGGGGGGTGGACATTCACAGTCAGCATGATAGGCGCAGGCAGCATGACAGGCGCGGGCGGCATGAAAAGTCTTGGGATGATCGGGTTCGGCGAATTTGGCGCGCTGGCGGCGACGGAACTGGCCGGGCGCTTCGATGTCGGCGTGCATGATCCCCACCGGGCTGCCGGGGACATAGCGGCGCGGGGCTTTCGCCCGCTTTCCTGCGAGGAGGCCGCGAAGTGCGACGTCGTGGTCCTTGCCGTGCCGGTGCAGGCGATGGAGGCGGTGATCCGGCAGATCGCGCCGCTGGTGCGTCCAGGCGCAACGGTTGTCGATGTCGCCTCGGTCAAGATGCTGCCGAGCCAATGGCTGATGCGCTATATGCCCGAAACCGTGCATATCGTGCCCACCCATCCGCTGTTCGGCCCGCAAAGTGTCGCCCGCGACGGCCTGCCCGGACGACAATTCGTGATCTGCCCGGTACGCGGGGAACAACATCTGAAGGTCGCGGCGCTCGGTGAGGAAATGGGCATGCGCGTGCGCATCACCACCGCCGAGGAGCATGATCGCGAAATGGCCTTCGTGCAAGCGCTGACCCATTTGATCGGACGCACGCTGACCGACATGAACATCCCCGACGAAATGCTGAAAACGCAGAGCTATCAGCATTTGATCGACCTGACCGGGTTGATCGGCAAGGACAGTTTCGACCTGTTCGCCGCCATCCAGACGCTGAACCCCTATGCACAGAAAATTGCCGGGGATTTCGTCGCCCGCGCCGCCGACCTGCTGGCGCAGGTGCATCAGGATGGCGAGCAGACCCGATCCTGAATCCCGCCCGTTCGACGGGTCGGGTGGTCAGGCGCTCTCCGCCATGTCCCGCAACAGCCGGGCGACGTCGCGCATCTGCGCTTCTGTCCCGATGGTGATGCGCAGCGCATTGGGCAGGCCCTGCCCCGGCAGCCAGCGGGTCGCGTAACCGGCCTGCATCAACCCCTGAAACGCGGCCTGCGCGCTCAGCTTGCCATCGAACAGCGCCAGAATGAAATTGGCCTTGCTCGGCACCACCGACAGACCATGATTGCCCATGGACCCGATCTGATCGGTCAGCCATTGCCGCCAGCGGCTATTATGCTGCCGACTGCTGTCGATCCACGCGCTATCCGCAATCGCCGCTGCCGCCGCCGCCTGCCCCGCCGTGGTGACGTTGAACGGCGCCCGGATGCGATGCAGCGTCTCTATGATCGGCGGTGCCGCATAGCCCCAGCCAATCCGCTCCGCCGCCAGCCCGTAGATCTTCGAGAAGGTCCGCGTCACCAGCACATTGGCGGCGTTGCGGGCGAGGTCCAGCCCGCCATCATCATCCTCTGCATCGAGATATTCGGCATAGGCCTGATCGACCACCAGCAGTACATCGTCGGGCAGGCCCGCATGCAGCCGCTCGATTTCCCGGCGCGGGGTCATTGTTCCGGTCGGGTTATTGGGGTTGGCGAGAAAAACCACCCGCGTCCGCTCCGTCACCTGGGCGAGCAGCGCATCGACGTCCGTGCCATAATCCTTGTCCGGCGCAACCACGGGCGTCGCCCCGACACGCCGCGCGGCGATATCATAGACGGAGAAGCCGTAGCGGACATAGATGATCTCGTCCCCCGGCCCGGCATAGGCGCTGGCGGCGATGTGGAGCAGTTCATCCGAACCGGTGCCGTAGATGACCCGCGCCGGGTCCAGACCATGAACCTGCGCGATCGCTTCACGCAACATCGTCGCGCCGGGGTCGGGATAGGCCGCCAGATCGGCGCTGCCCGGCACGAAGGCCGCCCGCGCCGCCGGGCTGGTGCCCAAGGGATTCTCATTGGCGGACAGCTTGACGACCGGCTTGCCGTCATCGCTGGCAGCCTTGCCGGGGACATAGGGGTCGATGGCCGCGATCCAGCTTTTCGGGGCAGGACCGCGCGAATATGGGGATGTGCTCATGCCGTTTCCCTTAGCCCCTGTCCGATGGCAATGGAACCGAAATCGCGGGGGGTTCTTCGCCGGTTTTCCGCCTTTTTCGGGAAGGCGCCGTGGCTCCCATAACCCGGCCATGCAAAGCCCGAACAGGGACAAAACGTCCTGAAAAATCGCCTGTTTCAAAATAATCGCGATTTTAACCATCTCCAGAAACGAGTCTGGCAAACATTTTGCCGGAGAAGGAGGATCGGGACTGAATCCGGGATTCATCGTGTTTTTCAGGGTATCGACATGCTGCACAGCAAAATAACGCCGGAAGGCGCAACGCCCGCGCCGGAGAACGCCGCTGCCGATGGGCAGGAGCGCCGGACATCGGAACGCTATGTCACCGTCCTGAAGGTCGGGCGCGCGGTGGTGGATGGGCAGGATCAGCTCTGTCTGGTCCGCAACATGTCCCGCGACGGCGCCAAGCTGGACCTGCGCGGCGAGGTGCAGAGAGATCAGAAGATCATGATCGAACTGCGGTCCGACAAGGTCGTGACCGGCACCGTGCGCTGGACGGGCGATCATGTCGCGGGCATCGAATTTGACGAACCTGTCGATGTTCAGGACATGCTCCAGAACCGCCAGACCCGCAGCGTACTGCGCAAACTGCCCCGCGCGCCGCGATTTCTGGCGTCGGGGCGCGTGCAACTGGAACGGGATGGCAGAACCGTGCGCGGGCAGGTACTCAACATCTCGCTCAACGGCCTGTGCATGGAAACATCCGACAGCGCCCGCATCGACGATCAGGTCATCGCCCGCGTGGACGGCCTGCCCGCCCGGCGCGGAGCGGTGCGCTGGATCGCCAATGGCATGGTCGGCCTGCATTTCGACATGCCAATGGGCTTTTCCGAACTGGCCCGCTGGCTGGAAACCCATCAGCCGCAGGGCTGATCCCCTTCCCTCTGTCAGGCGTCTTTCATCGGTTTCTCATCAGCGTTCGCGTGTCGCGCTGAACTTGAGGTCCGGGTTTTTTTCCTGCTGATAGCCGACATCCCATGCGCTCTTCGCCATATAGACGGGGTTGCCGTCCCGGTCCTTCGCCAGATTGCTGAGATTATAGTCGGTGAAGCCGCGCAGCGCGGCATCGCTGCCCGACAGCCAGCGCGCGGTATCGAAGGGGGACGCCTCCAGCGCGGCCTCCACCTTATATTCCGCCTCCAGCCGAGAAATCAGCACGTCGAGCTGAAGCTGGCCGACCACGCCGACAATCCATTGGCTGCCGATTTCCGGGTAAAAGACCTGGATGACACCCTCTTCGGAGAGGTCATCCAGCGCCTTGCGAAGCTGTTTCGTCTTGGTGGGGTCGCGCAGGGCGACGCGGCGCAATATTTCCGGCGCGAAATTGGGCAGCCCGGTGATGCGCACATCCGCCTTTTCCGACAGGGTATCGCCCACGCGCAACGTGCCGTGATTGGGAATGCCGATAATGTCGCCGGGAAAAGCCTCATCCGCCAATTCCCGATCCTGCGCGAAGAAGAGGATGGGCGAATGAACCGCCATCGGCTTTCCGCTGCCCGACGGCGTCAGCTTCATGCCGCGCCGGAAGCGGCCGGAACATAGCCGCATGAAGGCGATGCGATCGCGATGCTGCGGGTCCATATTCGCCTGCACCTTGAAGATGAAGCCGGTGACATCCGCGCGGTCGGGGGAAATCGGGGCGGGTTCGGCGGGCTGTTCGCGCGGCGGCGGGGCATGGGCCGCAATCGCCTCGATCAATTCGGTGACGCCGAACAATTTCAGCGCCGATCCGAAATAGACCGGGGTAAGGTCGCCATGCCGATAGGCCGCAAGGTCGAATGACGCATAACCGCCCTGCGCCAGTTCGCCTTCCTCGCCCAGACGGTCCAACCCTTGCGGAGAAAGAACATCCGCCAGCGCCGGATCATCGATGCCGGAAAATTGGGCGCTCTTCCCCTCAAACTCCTTGGAAGGGCCGCTGGGCTGACGCAGCGTACCGGTCGTAAAGTCGAAAATGCCTTCAAACTCCCCGCCCATGCCGACCGGCCAGTTCATCGGACAGATATCCAGCGCAAGCGCCTCTGCAACCTCGTCCAGCAGGGCGAACGGGTCGCGCCCCTCGCGATCCACCTTGTTGACGAAGGTGATGATCGGCACGTTGCGCAGGCGGCATACCTCGAACAGCTTGCGGGTCTGCGGTTCGATGCCCTTGGCCGCGTCGATCACCATCACCGCCGAATCCACCGCGGTCAGGGTACGATAGGTATCTTCGGAGAAATCCTCGTGCCCCGGCGTATCGAGCAGGTTGAAAGTGATGGGGTTGCCGTCCCTGCCCGGCCGCTCGAACGTCATCACCGAGGAGGTGACGGAAATGCCACGCTGCTGCTCTATCTTCATCCAGTCCGACCGGGCGCGGCGATTGGCCCCCCGCGCCTTCACCTCGCCCGCCAGATGGATCGCGCCGCCTTCCAGCAACAGCTTCTCGGTCAGCGTCGTCTTGCCCGCGTCGGGGTGAGAAATGATCGCAAAGGTACGGCGAGAAGAAGGTGTCACGGGGCTGGCTTTCCTGCATGATGCGCGCCAAACCGTTCATCGGCATGCGCCGGATCGGGGCTATAGGGAACGGGACATGTCTTTCGCAAGTTTTCCTGATGGAAACCGGAATTTTTACAGAAAAAAGGGAACAGCATGATGGGTATGGCAAGTGGAAAAAAATGGGCTCCCTTTCTGATGATGGCGCTGATGACGGCGGGACCGGTAGCGGGCATCCCCTTCGCTCATGCCCAAAATCAGGCGCCGGCGCAGGAAGAGCCGAAAACCGACGCGCCGGAGGACAAGGATAAAACGCTCGACAAGGCGGGGAATATCGCCAGCCAGCCGGCCCGCGATGTCGGCATCGCCAAGACGAAGATCCCCCCGGTGCTGACGGAAGCGGTGAAAAACCCTTATGCGCCGCCCAGTGGCCGGAAATGCGCCGCCATCATCGCCGATATGACCGCGCTGAATGACGCGCTCGGCCCGGATTTCGGCGATAGCGAGGAAGAAAATGAGAATCGCGCTGGCAAGATCGCCGAGGCGGGCGGAAAGATGATCGTCAATTCGCTGATTCCGTTTCGCGGGCTGGTGCGCGAAGTGACCGGCGCGGCGCCCGCCGAACGCAGATTGCAGGCGGCGATCGGCGCGGGTCTTGCCCGGCGCGGCTATCTGCGCGGGCTGGCGACGGCCCGGAACTGCAAAATGCCGGGCTGATCGAGCGAGGGATCGCCCGCCGGAAGGCCCCTTGAATGACGAGGGACGGGCCGCCGATATCGGGCCGCCCGCCCCTTGGATTCCTTCCCGCAGGGGCCAATCATCCGCGTAGCGTACCGCCCAGCTTCCCGGCGGCCTTCACGATCGCCGCGCTGATGGCGGAGAGTTCCTCTTCGGTAAAGCTCTTCTCACCCGGTTGCAGCGTCACCTCTATGGCGAGCGATTTCATGCCCGCATCGACGCCCGCCCCGGTGAATATGTCGAACAGCCGCGCATCGACGATGCTCTTCTTGTCCGCGCCCTTGACCGCGCGAACCAGCGCATCGCCTTCCACCTCTTCGGGCAGGAGGAACGCGAAATCGCGCATCACCGATTGCAGGGCGGGCGGCGCATAGGGCGGGCGCATGAAGCCGCTCCGCCGCTTTTGCGGGATCGCATCGAGGAAAATCTGCGCCGCGACCACCGTGCCGCCAAGATCGAACTGCTTGGCCAGCGCAGGGTGCAGCACGCCATATTCGGCCAGCACCGTCTTGGGGCCGAGCCGCAGCGTGCCGGACTGGCCCGGATGCCAGGCCCCGCCCGCCTCGCCCATCATCTGAAGATTTTGCACCGGCGCGCCTGCCGCCGCAAGCAAGGCCAGCGCTTCGGCCTTGGCGTCATAGGCGGTAAAGGGCTGCGCCTTGCCCGCCGCCCAGCCGCGCGGAGCCTTATCCCCCGCCATCACGATGCCCACCGTCAGCCGTTCGTCGCTGCTGCCATCGGCATGGCGGAAATAGCGCCGCCCCACCTCGAACAGGCGAATGGAGGCCGCGCCGCGATCCGCATTGCGCCGCGCCGCCGAGAGCAGGCCGGGCAGCAGAGACGGACGCATGACCTTCAACTCTTCGCTGATGGGATTGGCGAGCGTCCAGTCGCCCCCGCCGACAGTCTCGGCCTCCTTTTCGGAAATGAACGACCAGTTGATCGCCTCGTTCAACCCGCGGGAGGCCGCCATGCGCCGCGCCCGGCGCTCCATCATCTGTTCTGCCGTCGCGGTCGGCTTCGCCACGCCCGGCACGCGGGGCAGCGGGGTCGAAGGCACATTGGCGAGGCCGTGAATGCGCACCACTTCCTCGACCAGATCGGCGGGGCCGTCAATGTCGCGCCGCCAGCTTGGCACGGTGACGGACCAGTCGGCCGCCACGCCGAAGCCCAGCTTCTCCAGAATAGCCTTCTGCGTCGCCGCATCGACATCGACACCGGCCAGAGACAGGCAGCGCGCCGGGTCATAAGCGACGATCTTCGCTTCCACCGGAGGCTTGCCCGCGCGGGTCACGTCGCTCGCCGCGCCGCCGCACAACGCCAGCACGAGGCGGGTGGCGATCGCCAGCCCTTCATCGAGAAAGGCGGGGTCGACGCCGCGCTCGAACCTCTGGCGCGCATCGGAGGTGAGGTTCAGCTTCTGCCCGGTCTTAGCGATGCTTTCCGGCGTGAAATAGGCGCATTCGATCAACACGTCGGTGGTGCCGTCCTGCGCGCCACTATGCTCGCCGCCCATGATGCCGCCAATGTCATGCGCGCCAGCATCGTCGGCGATGACGGTCATCGTCTCATCGAGGCTATAGTTCTTGCCGTTGAGGGCCAGCACCTCCTCGCCCCGCTTTGCCTTGCGCGCCACCAATTCGCCCTTGAGAGCCGCCATGTCATAGACATGCAGCGGACGGCCAAGGCCCAGCATCACGAAGTTGGTGATGTCGACCAAGGCGCTGATCGGCTTTTGCCCCACCGCCTTCAACCGCTGTTGCAGCCAGTCGGGCGACGGGCCATTTTTCACGCCGCGCACAGCCTGCGCGTAAAAGGCGGGGCACCCCTCGCTATCCTCAACCCGCACGTCCGGGCCAGCGCCCTGCGGCGCGAGGACCGGCAGATGGGCAACCACCTCCTCCAGCGGGCGCAACGCGCCGATACCCGTGGCGGCGAGATCGCGAGCGATACCGCGCACGCCCATGCAATCCTGCCGGTTGGGCGTGATCGAAAGGTCGATCACCGGATCGTCCAGCTTTGCATAATCGGCGAACTTCGTACCCACGGGGGCATCGGCGGGCAGTTCGATGATGCCCTCATGATCCTCGCCCAGTTCCAGTTCGCGGGTGGAGCACATCATGCCATTCGATTCGACGCCGCGAATCGCCGCCTTGCGCAGCACCATGCCATTGGCGGGCACCGTCGCGCCTTCCACCCCGAACACGCCGACCAGGCCCGCCCGCGCATTGGGCGCGCCGCAAACGACCTGAAGCGGCCCATTGCCCGCATCCACGGTCAACAGCTGCAACTTGTCGGCCTGCGGGTGGCGATCGGCGGTCAGCACCTTCGCGACGAAAAAGCCGTCGAGCCTTTCCGCCGGATTTTCTACGCCCTCGACCTCCAGCCCGATATCGTTGAGCGCCGCGAGGATGGCTTCGAGATTCGCCTCGGTCTCCAGATGCTCCCTGAGCCAGCTTAGCGTGAATTTCATGCGCCCACTCCCCCCGAAAGCGTGGGAATATCGAGCGCGGAGAAGCCGTAATGGCGCAACCAGCGCAGGTCGCCATCAAAGAAAGCGCGCAAATCATTCATCCCATATTTCAGCATCGCCAGACGATCGACGCCGGTGCCGAAGGCAAAACCCTGCCATTCATTCGGGTCCAGCCCGCACGCCTCGATCACCTTGCGGTTGACCATGCCGCTGCCCAGCACCTCCAGCCAGCCGCCCTTGTCGTCATCCCCGCTGCCGCCGATCACGCGCTGGCCATTCACCAGCGTATAGCCCACATCGACCTCCACCGAGGGTTCGGTGAACGGGAAATAGCTGGGGCGCAGGCGCAGCACGATATCGTCACGCTCGAAAAAGGCCTTGAGGAAGGTTTCCAGCGTCCATTTGAGGTGGCCCATATGGATGCCCTTGTCGATCACCAGACCCTCGATCTGGTGGAACATCGGCGTATGGGTGGCGTCGCTGTCGCTGCGATAGACGCGGCCGGGCGCGATGATGCGAATGGGCGGCTCCTGCGCCGTCATGGTGCGGATCTGCACCGGCGAGGTATGGGTGCGCAGCAGCATGGCGCGGCCTTCGGCGTCCGCGTCGGGGAAATAAAAGGTATCGTGCATCGCGCGCGCCGGATGGGTTTCCGGGATGTTGAGCGCGGTGAAGTTGCGCCAGTCATCCTCGACCTCCGGCCCGCTGGCGACGGCAAAGCCCAGATCCGCGAAGATTTCCGCCAGTTCATCCATCACCTGACTGACCGGATGCACCGACCCTTGCGGCACGGCATCGACCGGCAGCGTCATATCCAGCCGTTCACCCGCCAGCCGCGCATCGAGCGCCGCCTGCTCCAGCGCCGCCTTGCGCGTGGCGATCGCGTCGGTCACGCCCTGACGCATATCATGGATGGCCGGGCCGCGTTGCTGCCGTTCCTCCGGGGTCATCGTGCCCAGCGTCTTGAGCAGCGCGGTAATCACGCCCTGCTTGCCCAGCGCGCCCACGCGCAGTTCCTCGACCCGGTCCGGCGTGTCGGCTCTTTCGATATCAGCCAGCAAGCCGGCTTTGAGTGCGGTTATTTCGGTCATGATCTTCCTGAACAGGAGACAGCTACAGCTTTGCGTCTTCCTCTAGCGGGCAGGCACGCGCCTGAAAAGGGTCAGGCAGGCGATATTCTATATGCGCGCACCCAGCAACGCACCGCCATGGCGGCCTGCCCTTCCTGCCGAAACCGGAAAAGAAAAAGGGCGCCGGAGTTTCCCCCGACGCCCTTCCCCTATGGGTTCGACCCGTCTTCAGGCCGCGGGAAGAGCCGCGCGGGCCTGGGCCACGATGCCCTTGAACGCTTCGCCTTCGTTCATCGCGATATCGGCCAGAACCTTCCGGTCCAGTTCGACACCGGCCAACTTCAGCCCATGCATGAACTGGCCATAGGTCAGGCCTTCCATGCGGACAGCGGCATTGATGCGCTGAATCCAGAGGGCGCGGAAGCTCCGCTTCTTCACCTTGCGGTCGCGATAGGCGTATTGGCCGGCCTTTTCGACGGCCTGACGAGCGATGCGGATCGTATTCTTGCGGCGGCCATAATAGCCCTTCGCCGCCTTCAGAATGCGATTATGCTTGGCGCGGGTGGTTGTACCCCGTTTGACGCGTGCCATGGTCCGTTAACTCCTTATTTCAGGCCGTAGGGCGCCCAGAGGCGGACGTGCGCGACGTCTGCATCGGACATGACCGAGGTGCCACGGTTCTGGCGGATATATTTCGCATTATGGCTGATCAGGCGGTGACGCTTGCCAGCGACGCCGTGCTTGACCTTGCCGGAAGCGGTGAATTTGAAGCGCTTCTTCACACCGCTCTTGGTCTTGAGCTTGGGCATTTTCGTCTCCTTGACTTGGACGTTGCGGACAGACTCGGCAGCCCTTTGGCCGGACCGTCCCTTCCAGAATCGCATCGCTTGCGCGTCGCGAAGGCGCGCCTATAGGGCGGCGGCGGCAGGAAAGCAAGCAAAACAACGCCTGAAAACCACGTCCTGCCCCCATATCGGGCGGTCGCTGCCATATTGCGCCGGGCAGCGCTTTTGGCGATAGCTGCGACAGGGATGTACCGCCCTTTCGCCACCCTTCCCCCTCGCCACCGCCATGAGAGCCGCATGACCAAGCCTGTTCTGACCCTGACGCTCAATCCCGCCATCGACGGCGCCTGCGAAACCGACGTGGTGCGCCATACGAACAAGCTGCGCACCAGCAATGAACGCTATGAGGCGGGCGGCGGCGGCATCAATGTCTCCCGCGTGCTGGCCCGCCTCGGCAGCCCGACGCTGGCCTGCTATCTGGCGGGCGGCTTTACCGGGCAATTGCTCGACCGGCTGATCGACAGGGCGGGTCTGCCCTGCCTCTCCATCCCGATCGGCGACGCCACGCGAATCGCCCATGCCGTCTATGAGCGATCGACCGGGCGCGAATATCGCTTCGTCCCCGAAGGCCCCCATGTGCGGGAACAGGAATGGCGGGCAGCGCTGGACCGCATCAGCGCCGCCGACTTCGCCATATTGGTCGCCAGCGGTTCCCTCGCGCCGGAACTGCCGGAGGATTTCTACGCCCGGTTGCAGGATGTTGTCGAGGCGAAGGGCGCGAGGATGGTGCTCGACAGCTCCGGCGCCGCGCTGGCCCGCGCCGTGGAGGAAGGCGGGCTGTGGCTGATGAAACCCAGCCGGGGCGAATTCGAGGCGCTGATCGGCCGCGCCTGCGCCGACATGGACGATCTGGGCCAGACCGCGCAGGCGCTCGTGCACAAGGGCGTTGCGGAGATGATCGTCGTCACGCTCGGCCATGAGGGCGCGCTGCTCGCCCATGCGGGCGGCACACTCTATCGCATGCCGCCGGAAGTGCCGGTGAAGAGCGCGGTCGGCGCAGGCGACAGCTTCGTGGCGGGCATGACCCATCGCCTCGCGCAGGGCTGGACGCCGGAGCGGGCATTTCTCTACGGCATGGCCGCGGGAACGGCCGCCGTGCTGACGCCCGGAACCGACCTGTGCCACCGCGAGGATGTGGAGCGGCTGTTCGCGGAACTGGAAAAGACCGGCTAAGCTTTCCTTCCGGGCTTACCCTCCCGTCTCGTCAATGCCCCTCATGCCCGGCGTGCAGCGCCTCCAGCACGTCATCCAGCCGCGCCGGGTCGCCCAGCGCCACCACATTGCCATCGCTGTCATGGGTCAGCGGATCGCCATTCCAGTCGCACATGCGCCCGCCTGCCCCCTCCACCACCGGCACCAGCGCGGCCAGATCATGCAGTTTCAGCCCGGCTTCGATCACCAGATCGATATGACCGCTCGCCAGCAGCGCATAATTATAGCAATCGCCGCCCCAGACGGTATCGCGACAGCCGCGCGCCAGCATCGAGAAATGCTCGCCGGTGCAGCCGGGGAAATATTGCGGCCCGGTGCTGGCGAGAATCGCATCGGAAAGCTGGCGGCAGGACCGGCTGCGGACGGCCATGCCGTTGAAGGTCGTCTCCTGCCCCGTCAGGCCCGCCCAGCGCTCCTTCGCGATCGGCTGATCGATGATCCCCAATACCGGCCAGCCTGCCTGCGTCAGGCCGATCAGCGTGCCGAAAATCGGCCGCCCGGCGATGAAACTGCGCGTGCCGTCGATCGGATCGAGCACCCAGACCCGTTCCGCATCGGCGCGGTCGGCGCCATATTCCTCTCCGATGATGCCGTCGGCCGGGCGCTCCTTTTCCAGCAGCGCGCGCATCGCCGCCTCCGCCGCCCGGTCGGCCTGAGTGACAGGGGAATCGTCGGATTTGAAATCCGTCTCGTAACGGGCGCGGAAAAAGGGACGGATCGCCTCTCCGGCGGCATCCGCCAGACGCTGGGCAAGCAAAAGATCATCGGTCAGGCTCATGGCTCTTCCTTGGGGGACGGGCGACCATCACGCAAGGGGGAGCCGCGCTAAATATGGCGGCTTTCGGGTCGTTCTGTCTGAGGGAAAGGACCATTGGCCATGGCTGCGCTAAGCTGGATCATCTGTATCGCAACATCCATCGGCAGCCTCGCCGCGTTCAACGATCTGGCCGCGCCCTTTGCCGGGCATCTGGGCCTGTTGCTGCTGACCGCAAGCCTGCTCACCTGTCCGCTATTCTGGCGGCATGAGGTGATGGCGAACTGGCTCAACGGGCGGATGCGCGCCATGGCCTGTCTGGCGCTTCTCCTGTCGCTGCCGCTCATCCTGCTTCCTGCCGGCTGAACCGGCGCTGCCACCGATGTTCCACGTGGAACATTCGGGAAGTTACGCGGCGCAACTTTCCGCCCTTCCCCCCTCCTGACGCCAAAACGCCGGGAAAGGATCAGTCGAACAGGCTGGAAACGGAACTTTCATCCGCGATGCGCTTGATCGCCTCACCCAGCAGCGGCGCGATCGGCAGATGGCGCACCTTGCCCGCTGACCGCACCGCGTCATTGCCGAGGATCGAGTCGGTGACGACCAATTCCTGAAGCTGCGAGCCTTCGACGCGGGCGACGGCCCCGCCCGACAACACGCCATGGGTCACATAGGCGGCGACCTCTTCCGCGCCCGCCGCCTTCAACGCGGCGGCCGCATTGCACAACGTACCGGCCGAATCGACGATATCGTCGATCAGGATGCAGAAACGTCCCTTCACATCACCGATGATGTTCATCACCTCGGATTCGCCGGCCCGCTCCCGCCGCTTGTCCACGATCGCCAACGGCGCGTTATCGAGACGCTTGGCCAGCGCGCGGGCGCGCACCACGCCGCCCACGTCCGGCGACACCACCATGATGTTGCGATCGCCGAACCGCGCCTGAATATCCGCCGACATGACCGGCGCGGCGAACAGGTTGTCGGTCGGGATATCGAAAAAGCCCTGAATCTGGCCCGCATGCAGATCAATGGAAAGCACGCGGTCCGCACCCGCCACCGTAATCAGATTGGCCACCAGCTTGGCCGAAATCGGCGTGCGCGGGCCGGGCTTGCGATCCTGACGGGCATAGCCGAAATAGGGGATGACCGCCGTGATCCGCTTGGCCGATGCGCGCTTGAGCGCATCGATGCAGATCAGCAGCTCCATCAGATTGTCATTGGTCGGATAGCTGGTGGACTGGATCAGGAACACATCCTCGCCGCGCACATTCTCATGCACCTCGACAAAGACTTCCTCATCCGCGAAACGGCGCACGCTCGCATTGGTCAGCGGCATTTCCAGATATTCAGCGATCGCCTTCGCCAAAGGCAGGTTGCTGTTACCAGTCATCAATTTCATGAAAATGCCCTTCGTTACGCTGATGTGACGCCGGATATGGGCGTCCCTTTAACGGTCACAGCGCAAAGTGCAACGCGCTTTTCCCGAATCTTTGTCTCCATTCGACAATAGGGGCATCAACAAAGCTTTTGCGAGGCCGGAAAATATTCTACCAGCCAGCACATGACGCAGTCTTTTTCCCCGGCTCCGACCCCCGGCACTCTCATCATCGCCCTCGCCCAGACGACGCAGGCGGTCGGCGATCTCGCCGGCAATGCCGATGCGATGCTGCGCTGGCGCGATCAGGCGCGGGAGGCGGATCTCATCGTCTTTCCCGAACTGCAACTGATCGGCTATCCGCCGGAGGATCTGGTGCTGAAACCCGCGCTGGTGGAACGGGCGGGCGAGGAATTGCTGCGCCTTGCCGATGCGACCGGCGACGGCGGCCCGGCGATGCTGGTCGGCACGGTGATCGCCAATCGCGGCGTGCTGTTCAATGCGGTCGCGCTGCTGGATGAGGGGGAAATCAAGGCGGTCCGGCTGAAACGGGAATTGCCCAATTACGGCACCTTTGATGAAAAGCGCCTGTTCGCTCCCGGCCCCCTGCCCGATCCCATCGAATTTCGCGGTGTCAGGATCGGCGTGCCGATTTGCGAGGATGTCTGGTATCCGTTCGTCTGCGCCCATCTGGCCGAACAAGGCGCGGAAATCATGCTGACGCCCAATGGCAGCCCCTATGAAATCGACAAGGATGAGCGCCGCCTCGCGCAGGTATGCGCCGCCCGCGTGCGGGAAACCCGGCTGCCCATCGCCTATCTCAATCGCGTGGGCGGGCAGGACGAACTGGCGTTCGACGGCGCCTCCTTCGTGATGAACGCCGATGGCTCGCTCGCCCATCAAATGGCCGACTGGCGCGAGGAACTGCGCCTCACCCATTGGGAAAAGCAGGATGGCGGATGGCATTGCACGCCCGGCGCGAACCATCTGCTCGCGCCCTATCCAGAGGATGTCTACAGCGCGATGGTGTTGGCGCTGCGCGATTATGTGGAGCGCAACCGCTTCCCCGGCGTGGTGCTGGGCCTGTCCGGCGGCATCGACAGCGCGCTTTCCGCCGCCGTCGCCGTGGACGCGCTGGGGGCCGACAAGGTGTGGTGCGTGATGATGCCCTCTCGCTTCACCAGTCAGGACAGCCTAGACGACGCCGAGGGTTGCGCCAAAATGCTGGGCGTGCGGTTGGACAGCGTGCCGATCGAACCCGCCGTCGAATCCTTTGACGCCATGCTCGCCCCCCTGTTCGCGGGCCGTGGGCGCGACATTACCGAGGAAAATATCCAGTCCCGCATCCGCGGCGTCACCTTGATGGCGCTCAGCAACAAATATGGCCATATGCTGCTTACCACCGGCAACAAGAGCGAGATGTCCGTCGGCTATGCGACCATCTATGGCGACATGGCGGGCGGCTATTCGGTGCTGAAAGACGCTTACAAGACCACCGTTTTCGATCTTTGCCGCTGGCGAAACGAGGCAAGGCCCGCCATCGGCCTCGGCCCGGAGGGGCCAGTGATGCCCGAACGCGTCATCACCAAGCCGCCCACCGCCGAATTGCGCGACAATCAAAAGGATGAAGACAGCCTGCCGCCCTATGAGGTGCTGGACCCCATTCTTCATGGGCTGGTCGAAAGCGAATTGTCCGTCGATGAACTGGCAGCGCGCGGATTCGAGCGCGAAACCGTCGCGCGGATCGAGCGGCTATTATATATCGCCGAATATAAAAGGCGGCAGGCCCCGCCCGGCGTGAAGCTGGGCAGCCGCAATTTCGGCCGCGATCGCCGCTATCCCATCACCAATGCCTTTCGGACATCATGACGAGCACCCCCACCCCTGTCATCACCCGCTTCGCGCCGTCCCCGACGGGCCATCTGCATGTCGGCAATCTGCGCACCGCGCTGCATAACTGGTTATGGGCAAAGCGCCATGGCGGCCGCTTCCTGCTACGCATGGACGACACCGATGCGGAGCGTTCAAGGGCCGAATATGCCGACGGCATAAGGGCCGATCTGGACTGGCTGGGCCTTCGCCCCGATGCCGAGGTAAAGCAATCCGACCGTTTTGCCCTTTATGAGGCGCAGTTCGCCAAACTCGTCGCGGCGGGTCGCCTCTATCCCTGCTATGAAAGCGCGCAGGAACTGGACCTCAAGCGCAAGGTGCAGCTCGGCCGGGGGTTGCCCCCCGTCTATGATCGCGCCGCCCTGCGCCTGACGGAGGCGGAAAGGGCCGAATTGGAGGCAAGCGGCGTCAAGCCCCATTGGCGTTTCATGCTGGATCATGACAGCCCGATCAACTGGACCGATCTGGTCCGGGGGGGTCAACATTTCGATCCCCGGCTGCTATCCGATCCCGTGGTGAGGCGCGCTGACGGAAGCTGGCTCTATATGCTGCCTTCTGTAATCGATGATATAGAAATGGGCGTCACGCATGTCGTGCGGGGGGAAGATCATGTCTCCAACACCGCCGCCCAATTGCAGATGTTCGCGGCGATGGATGCGCCGCCCCCCGCTTTCGCGCATGAGGCATTGCTGGTGGGCACCGAGGGCAAATTATCGAAACGCCTCGGTTCCCTCGGGATTTCGACATTTCGGGATGCCGGCATCGAGCCGATCAGCCTGATCGCCCTGCTGGCGCGCATCGGGACGAGCGACCCGGTCATTGCTGTAACCGACGCTACAGATTTGATCGCACAGTTTGATTTTGCGCATTTCGGGCGGGCGCCTGCCCGGTTCGATGATCAGGAACTGGCGCTTCTCAACCAGAAAATCGTTCACCAACTCGATTTCGACAGCGTGCAATCGCGCCTGCCTCACGCCATGACGGAGGCGGCGTGGGCGGCCATTCGCCCCAATATCGAGACGGTCGATCAGGCCCGCAATTGGTGGCAGATCATAACGGGGCCGATCGATGCATCGCCCACCACCAACCCCGATGACGGCGATTTTCTGACCGCCGCCCTTTCCTGTCTGGAGCAGGAATCCTTCGATGACGACATCTGGTCGCGATTGACCGGCAGGTTGAAGGACGAAACCGGCCGCAAGGGCAAAGCCTTGTTCCTTCCCCTCCGGCAGGCGCTCACGGGCCGGAACCATGGGCCGGATATGAAATTGCTACTGCCGCTGATCGGCAAGGAAGAGGCAATGCGCCGCTTGCAGGCCGCGCTTCCTACCCCCTGAGATTCTGCGTCAGTCTGGAATCGGCGGGCGCTGGGCTACAGCTTATATCAACTCACCGGACAAGCGCTGGCACAGCATGTCGAGTTGATCCAACGTGGTATAGCGCAGCGACAGCGTGCCCGTGCCGTTGGCGCCATGTTCGATGGCCACCTTGAGGCCAAGCATGTCCGCCAGATGCTGTTCCAACGACTGAATATCCGCATCAGGCTGGGCAGCGGGCGAATGAGCGGCCCGCGCCGCGCTGCTCGCCGATTTCGGGCCTTTGCCCTTGGCCTGCTGCGCCAGCTTTTCGGTCTGGCGAACCGACAGCCCCTTGTCGATGATCCGGCGCGCAATCTGCGAGGCATCCTCGATACCGATCAGGGCGCGGGCGTGGCCCATGGAAAGCCGCCCTTCGCGCACCACATCCAGCACCGTGCCGGGCAGATCGAGCAAACGGATCATATTGGCGACATGGCTGCGGGATTTACCGACCAGCTTGCCCAATATTTCCTGACTATGGCCGAACTGAGCAATCAGGCGCGAATAGGCCTCGGCCTCCTCCACTGGGTTGAGATCTTGCCGCTGAACATTTTCGATGAGCGCGATTTCCATCGTCTCGGCGTCGGTAAAATCGCGAACGATCGCGGGTATCCGGTGCAATTGCGCCCGCTGCGCCGCCCGCCAGCGGCGTTCACCCGCGACGATCTGATAACGCCCCGCGGACAAGGCGCGCACGATGATCGGCTGAATGACGCCCCGTTCCGCCACGCTGTCGGCCAATTCCTGCAACGCGGTTTCGTCGAACTGCTTGCGCGGCTGATCCGGGTGCGGTTGTATCGAGGCAATGTCGATATGCTGGACGGAACGGCCATTGGCCGTCGGCGCGCCCTCCCCTTCCGCCTCGCCACGCGTGACCGATTCTTCCTTCAGACTCTCGCCCAGCAAGGCGGACAGGCCGCGACCCAGACCATGGGCGCGACGATGCGGCTTGCTGGCGGCGCGCTCTTCCGTCCGATCTTCCGGCTCATTCCCTGCATCCGACATGCTCACCGCGCCTTCATTCCCTTCCTTCATCGTCACGCCGCCATCTCCGGCTGAGGCAGACGCTCGATCAACTCCCGCGCCAATTGCATATAGGCTTCCGACCCGACGCACCGATGATCGTAGATGAGCGCGGGCAACCCATGGCTCGGCGCCTCGGACAATCGGACATTGCGTGGGATGACGGTATCGAACACGATCTTGCCAAGGCATTCCCGTACATCATCGGCCACCTGATCGGTCAGCCGGTTGCGCCGGTCATACATGGTCAGCGCCACCCCCATGATGGAGAGCGTGGGGTTGAACCGTCCCCGGATTCGCTCGACCGTGGTGAGCAGTTGCGACAACCCTTCCAGCGCAAAAAATTCGCATTGCAGCGGAACCAGCAGAGATTGCGCGGCCACCAGCGCATTTACCGTCAACAGGCCGAGCGAGGGTGGGCAATCGATCAGGCAGATATCCCAGCGGCCAGCGCTTTCATCCAGGCTTTTCTTCAGCCGATGTGTGCGTTCCGCCACCTCGATCAGTTCGATTTCCGCGCCGGAAAGATCCTGCGTCGCGGGCACGATATCCAGCTTCGGCACCTTCGTATGCAACACGGCATCGGCCAGCGTCCCGGCACCGATCAACAGATCATAGCTGGAATAATGGCGCGAAGCATGGTCTATGCCCAATCCGGTCGAGGCATTGCCCTGCGGATCAAGGTCGATAAGCAAGGTACGCTGGCCGGTCGCCGCCAGAGCCGTCGCCAGATTTATGGCTGTCGTCGTCTTGCCGACACCGCCCTTCTGGTTGGCAATCGCAATGCGTATCATGCTCTACCACCTCTTTGTCGTACATTTTTCAGGACCAGGATCGCGCTTTCCGACGCAGTCAGGCTTGGTTCGATCCGCGCCTCACTCTGCCATAGAGATCGGGCTATATCCAACTCATTCTGAAAATTCTGTCCTTTTGGCAATATCCAGATGCTGTTCTTTCCGGCCAGCGGAAGCGCCGATGCGATCAACCTCTCCATCGGGGCATAGGCGCGGGCGCTGATGACCGAAACCGGCGTCGGCACCGCCCCTGCCGCACGCTCCACCTTGCCCGCAAACACCGAAGCATTGCGCAGCCCGAGCGCCTCGATCACCGCGTTGAGAAAATCCACCCGCTTGCGCCGCATTTCGATCATCGTCACGCGATAGCCGGTCAGCGCCGCGACAATGATCCCCGGAAGGCCTGCCCCGGCCCCCAGATCCACCCAATGATCGTCCCCGACAGGCGGCGGCGCGAGGGGGATGAGTTGCGCGCTGTCAACCACATGCCGCGCCCAGACATGGTTGCGGGTCGATTCCGCGATCAGATTTTGCTCCTCCATTCCGGCGAGCAACATCGCGACATAGCGTTCCAGCCGATCCCATGTTTCACGTGAAACGGAAAAGCTGCGCTCCAGCCAGTCCCGCGCTTCATCCTCGGTCATGCCGCCTGCCGCCGTCGCAAATGCACCAGAATCGCCGCCAGCGCGGCCGGGGTAATTCCAGCTATACGCGAGGCCGCCGCCAGCGTCTCCGGCTGGGCGACCTTCAGCCGTTCCCGCATTTCCAGCGACAGACCGCCTATTCCATCATAGTCCATGCCAGCGGGAATCGTGATCGCTTCATTGCGGCGCCGTTCGGCAATCTCGGCAGACTGGCGTTCCAGATAGGGCGCATAATGCGCATCTTCCAATATTTCATCCCGCAAATCGGGTTCCGCCTCGGCCAGCAAGGGCGAAAGCTCCATGATCGCCGTTTCCATTTCGGGGAAGCGCGCCCATTCGAAAAGGGACCGCCGCGATCCATCCTGCCGCACCGTCACGCCACGGCGCGCCAGTTCGCTCGTGGATTTTTCGGTCTGCAATTCGTCGAATATCGCGGCGCGCCTCTCTGCCCGCTCGGTAAACCACCGGCATCTTTCCGCACCAGCCAGACCATGTTCGATCGCTATCGCCGTCAGCCGCGTCGAGGCATTGTCGGCCCTCAGGCGCAACCGATATTCGGCGCGGGCGGTCAGCATCCGATAAGGCTCCGTCACGCCATGAAGGATCAGGTCATCGATCATCACGCCGATATAGCTGTCCATCCGGTCCAGCAAAAAGGGAGCCTGCCCCAATGCGAACGCCGCCGCATTGGCGCCCGCCACCAAACCCTGGGCGGAGGCTTCTTCATAGCCGGTGGTGCCATTGATCTGGCCCGCGCAATAAAGGCCCTTCATCGCAACCAGTCCAAGCGTGCGATCCAATGCGCGGGGATCGACATAATCATATTCGACCGCATAGCCGGGCACCGTCATCTCGACTCGCTCCAACCCCCGGATCGAACGGAGCAGCGCCCATTGGATATCCACCGGCAAGGAGGTGCTGACGCCATTGGGATAGACCAGCGGCGTGTTCAGCCCCTCCGGTTCCAGAAAAACCTGATGCCCATCCCTGTCACCAAAGCGGAAAATCTTGTCCTCGATAGAGGGACAATAACGCGGCCCCCTCCCCTCAATCGCGCCACTGAACAGCGGGGACCGATCCAGCCCGGAGCGAATAATCTTATGGGTGCGTTCATTGGTGCGGGTGATGGCGCAGGGGAGTTGCGGCACCTTCCGGCCCGGCGTCATCGCGCCCATGGTCCAGCCGTCGTCATCCGAAGGCTGTTCTTCCAACTGGCCCCAGTCGATGGTCCGGCCATCCAGCCGGGGCGGCGTTCCCGTCTTCAGGCGGGAAAGCGGCAGGCCCATCACCCGCAAGCGTTCGCCCAGTTTCGTGGCGGCCCGTTCTTCGACGCGGCCACCGGTCAGGATCTCTTCGCCGCGAAAGAGCTTGCCGCCCAAAAATGTCCCGGTGGCGAGCACCACCGCCGGCGCCCCGATGGCGGAGCCATTCGCCAGTTCAACCCCTGCCACGCTGCCATCCGATGCCAGCCGGAGATCGGCGGCCTCCCCCGCGATGATCGTCAATCCCGGCTGCGTCTTCATCTGCCGCTGCACCGATTGCAGAAACAAGGCGCGGTCAGCCTGCACCCGCGGCCCCTGAACAGCTTTGCCCTTGCTCGCGTTGAGCATGCGGTGATGGATGGCCGCATCGTCGGCAGCCCTCGCCATGATGCCGTCGAGCGCATCGACCTCACGCACGAGATGCCCTTTCCCCAATCCGCCGATTGCAGGGTTGCAGGACATGGCCCCGATGGTCGCCGGATCAAAAGTGATCAACGCGGTACGCGCGCCCTTTCGCGCCGCCGCTGCCGCAGCTTCGCACCCGGCATGTCCGCCGCCGATGACTATGACATCAAAATCCCAACTCATGCATTGCCCCTTAGAGCATCAGGCGAAAATGTGGGAACCGGTTTTTTCGTTCACAGCCGGGGCCAAGCTCATTTTTGCCGAACGGGACGATCGGCCGCGCCATTGTTTCACGTGAAACAGGCTCGCCCTGCTATTTTCCGATGCAGAAACGGGAAAACAGACTGTCGAGCATATCCTCTACACCGCTGCGTCCGATAAGGCGATCCATCGTCTCCCGCGCCAGACGGAGATGTTCCGCGATGATCAACAGGTCGCTCTCCCCTTCCGCATCGGATAATAGCCCGACCATCCGGGCCACCGCATCCCGTTGTCGCTTGTGCAACGCATAAGCACCTTCGGCCGGAAGGAAATCCCGCGCCCGCTCGATCATACGCCCGACCAGTTGATCCATATTCTCCCCGCTATGGACGGAAAGGGAAAGGTCCACCCGCTCATCGGCGACATGGTCGTCCCGGTCCATGCGCGCCGCGATCCTTATCGCATCCTCGCGGGGAGACTGGTCCGGGTCGCCCAACCACAGCAGGATATCGGCCTGCTCCACCGCCTGCCGCGCCCGGTCGATGCCGATCAATTCGATCCGGTCCTCGCTGCTTTCCGCAAGCCCCGCCGTGTCGGTCAGCACGAAGGCAATCCCGCCCAGACTCACCGGAACCTCGATTCGGTCCCGCGTCGTCCCGGCAATATCGGAGACGATGGCCGCTTCTCGCCCGGCAAGCGCGTTCAGCAGCGTCGATTTTCCGGCATTGGGCGGCCCGGCCAGAACCACGCTGATGCCATCGCGCAATCGCTCTGCCGAAGGGGCCGCGAGTTGCTGCTCCATATCCATGCGCAAGGCCGTGAGAGCCATGGACAAGGCAGCATCCATCCCGCCATCCGGCACATCATCTTCATCGGAAAAATCCAGCAAGGATTCTGCCTGCGCCGAACAGGCCAATAAGCGACCGCGCCACTCTTCCAGCCTACGGGAAAAATGGCCATCGGCCATCATCAGCGCCGCCTTGCGCTGCGTTTCGGTTTCAGCCGAAAGAAGGTCCGCCAGTCCTTCCGCCTCATTGAGGTCGATCCGGCCATTTTCGAACCCGCGCCGGGTAAACTCTCCCGGTTGCGCTTCTCTCGCGCTAAAGCCATCGGATCGTCCCTGCCGCTCCAACGCCGCCAACACTGCGCGAAGGACGGCCTGCCCCCCATGACAATGCCATTCGACCAGATCTTCGCCAGTGACGCTATGGGGTCCGGGAAAGCGCAGAACCAGCGCGTGATCCAGCAGATCGCCCGTCGCCGGGTCATACAGGCTGCGCAGATGCGCCATGCGCGGCTTGCCCGCCGATGCACCGTTCAGAAATGGGTCGGTCAGGGAAAAGGATTGCGGTCCGCTGACCCGGATCACCGCTATACCGGCAGGCGGACGCCCGCTGGACAAGGCAAAGATGGTGTCAGTCACATATGGCTCAAAATCAGCATCGCAAGGTCAGAACGACAGGCAGGGGGGGACACTCAGCCCTTGCCGGAACCACCGGATTTTCCCGCTCCGCTCAGGCCAATGTCCATGATCTGCTGAAACAATCGCATGCTCGCATCCCCCATGGGCGCGAAGGCGCGGATCATCTTGTCCATCTGTTCCAGGCTGGCCGCCCCATCCATCGCGCCCAGCACGGACGAAACATATTTCTCATGGATCGGAGCAAGATCGGGCAGGCCCAGAAACGTGCGCGCCTCTTCCGGCGTGCAATCGACATCCACCGTAACTTTCATATCGCCATGCTCCCGTCGACCATCCGATCCCGGAGATTGTCCTTTTGTCAGAACAGCGTCAAGATGCCGACCCGATGATCGGTAATGCCCTCATAGATCATGGAACCGGCGACATAAAGAATGACGATCAGGCCGAAATAGGCGATCCACCGATAGCGCTCGATATATTTGGCGATGAAATTCGCCGCCACGCCCATCAGCATCACGGAAAGGATCAGACCCACGATCAGGATGCCGGGGTGCTCGCGCGCCGCCCCGGCGACGGCCAGCACATTGTCGAGGCTCATGGAAACATCGGCAATCGCCACGGACCATGCGGCCCCGGCGAAGCTCTTGGCCGGACGCAGCCCGCTTCGTTCGTCCCCGACAATTTCCGGTGAACCGACATTGGCATCGCCGTCATGCCGCAGTTCGCGGTACATTTTCCAACTGACCCAGAGCAGCAGCAGTCCACCCGCGAAAATCAGCCCGACAATCTGCATCAGTTCGCTGACGACCAGCGCAAAGGCGATGCGCAGCACCAGCGCCGCGACGATACCGATGATGATGACCTTGCGCCGCTGCGCCTCCGGCAAACCGGCCGCAAGAGCGCCCACGACGATTGCATTATCGCCCGCCAGCAAGATGTCGATCATCAAGACCTGAACGAAGGCCGACATCGCGCTGGGGGAACCGACGTTGGAGAAATCAGCGACGATGTGGGACCAGATATCCGCCAGCGAAGAAGGTCCGGCAGCAGCAGCGGCAGAGGCCAATATTTCAAGCATGAGAGACGAACGCCCCGAAAATAAAAAGGTTCAAAGCTGTTAAAGCCGTTATTGATTCATGGAATCGAAGAAATCCTCGTTGGTCTTCGAATCCTTCATCTTGTCGAGCAGGAATTCCATAGCATCCACCGTGCCCATCTGCATCAGAATACGGCGCAGTACCCACATCTTGGAAAGATTGCCCTTGCCCACCAGCAATTCTTCCTTGCGCGTGCCGGATTTGCCGACATCCAGCGCCGGGAAGATGCGCTTGTCCGCCACCTTGCGATCGAGCACGATTTCGCTGTTGCCGGTGCCCTTGAACTCCTCGAAGATCACCTCGTCCATGCGGCTGCCGGTATCGATCAGCGCGGTGGCGATGATGGAGAGCGAACCGCCTTCCTCGATATTGCGCGCCGCGCCGAAAAAGCGCTTCGGGCGTTGCAGCGCATTGGCGTCCACGCCGCCGGTCAACACCTTGCCGGAGGACGGAACCACCGTGTTATAGGCGCGGCCCAGACGGGTGATCGAGTCCAGCAGGATCACCACATCCTTTTTGTGCTCGACCAGACGTTTCGCTTTTTCTATAACCATTTCAGCAACTTGCACATGGCGCGCCGCCGGTTCGTCAAAGGTGGAGGACACCACCTCGCCATTGACGGAACGCTGCATGTCGGTGACTTCTTCCGGGCGTTCGTCGATCAACAGGACGATCAGGAACACTTCGGGATGATTGTCGGTGATCGCCTTGGCGATATTCTGGAGCAGCACGGTCTTACCCGTGCGCGGCGGCGCGACGATCAGCGCGCGCTGGCCCTTGCCCTGCGGCGAGATGATATCGATCACCCGGGCCGACTTGTCCTTGACCGTCGGGTCCAGCGTGTCGAGACGCAGCTTCTCGGTCGGATAGAGGGGCGTCAGGTTATCGAAGTTCACGCGATGGCGCACGGCCTCCGGGTCATCGAAATTGACGCTGATAAGCCGCGTGAGGGCAAAATACCGCTCCCCATCCTTGGGCGCGCGGATTTCGCCTTCCACCGTATCACCGGTGCGCAGGCCATATTTTCTTACTTGATTGGGCGATACATAAATATCGTCCGGCCCGGCGAGGAAATTCGCTTCGGGGGAACGCAGGAAACCAAATCCATCCGGCAGCACCTCGATCGTGCCCACACCCATGATCTGCTCACCATTTTCGGCCTCTGCCTTCAGGATAGCGAACATCAAGTCCTGCTTACGCAGCGTGGAGGCACCCTCAACCCCCAGCTCTTCGGCCATGGTGACGAGTTCGGCGGGCGTGTGCTTCTTGAGGTCTTTGAGATGCATGGAAAAAGAATCCGGAATGCGAATGGAATGGATTTGCCAATGAAATTTGAGGTCGTCCGATCCCTGTGGAGGAGAATGCGCCATTGCAGGGCGGACGGCAAGAGGAACGTGATTCGCGTTATAGAGAGGCGCACATCAAGTCAAGCGACCGGTCGGGAAACCCTGGCCAGAATGGCAGGATATCGCCTTTTCCCTCCGCAACGGCCGCAAAAAAGCGCGTTCAGAACGGCTTCACCACCGCCAATATCACGACAACCGCCGCCAAAATGCCGGGCACTTCATTCGCCAGCCGCAATTGCTTGTCGCTCAAGGTCCGCTGGCCCCGCGCCAGTTTCTTCGAATAGCCCACCACCCAGCCATGATAGCCGCTCAGGATCAGCACCAGCAGCAGCTTCAGATGAAACCAGGGCATCGTCCATGCCTCTATGTTCACCATCAGCATCAGGCCGAATATCCACAGGATGATGATGGAGGGATTGAGGATGATGCGGCGCAGCTTGCTCTCCCGCTCGATCCATTTGCGGTCCTCGTCGGACCCCACCGCGCATTCCTGATGATAGACGAAGAAACGCGGCATCATGAACAATCCCGCCATCAGGAAGATCGCGAAAATAATATGGGCCGCCTTCACCCAGAGATAGGCGTTTTCGAGGAATCCGCTCATCTGCCGCCTCCCAGCCTGCCAAGCATATGGACCACATGATCTATCGGCGTGTCGGGCAGGATGCCATGGCCAAGATTGAAAATATGGGGCCGGGTGGGGAACGCGGCGAGAATGCGGTCTATCGCCTCGTCCAGCGGCTCCCCGCCCGCGATCAGGGCCAGCGGATCGAGATTGCCCTGCACCGGCATCCCTTCGGGCAGATGGGCATCGGCCCAGCGGGGATCGATGGTTTCATCCAGACCCACGGCATCCACGCCGATTTCCCGCACATAATCCGTCAGCTTCGCGCCCGCGCCCTTGGGAAAGCCGATGATCGGGACGCCGGGCCGAGCCGCGCGCAATCGCTCCACGATCATCCGGTTGGGCGCGATCACCCAGCGTTCGAACTGACGCGGGGAAAGGCTGCCCGCCCAACTGTCGAACAGTTGCACGGCCTCCACCCCCGCATCGATCTGGCCGATGAGATAGGGGACGGTCGCATCGACGATCGCATCGATGATCGTCTTGAAACGCTGTGGATCGGCATAGGCGAGCCTGCGGGCGGGCGCCTGATCCTTGCTGCCTTGCCCTGCCACCATGTAGGTCGCCACCGTCCAGGGGCTTCCTGCAAAGCCCAGAAAGGTCGTTTCCGGTTTCAGCCGCGCCTTGACCAGCCGCACCGTCTCATACACCGCGTCATAGCGGGACCAATCCGGGGTGAGCGCGCCGATATCCGTTTCGGCCAGCATGGGGGCCAGTCGTGGCCCCTCGCCCGCCTCGAACCAAAGTTTTTGCCCCATGGCATAGGGCACGATCAGGATATCGGAAAAAAGGATGGCGCCGTGCAGACCCGCCGCATCGGTGCCGAACCGTTCCAGCGGTTGCACGGTGATCTCCGCGGCGGCCCGACTGTCGTAAACCAGTTCGAGGAACCCGCCCCTGTCGGCCCGCAAGGCGCGATATTCGGGCAGATAGCGCCCTGCCTGCCGCATCATCCAGCGTGGCGTTATCGACTGGCGCTGGCCTTGCAGCGTGGCGAGGAGAGGTTTCACCGGGGCCGGAGACATGGGAGTCCTATATATCCTGATATAATAGATTCAGATTGTTGTTGTTTGTTGGTCCGTTGAAAGCGGGGTTTATGCGTTGTCCCCCGTTTTGCCAACAGCCGGGACCGCATTTCGTCCCTATTAAAGCGCCATGCGGGACAATTTGTCCCCATTATCTACAGGCTGTGGATGAAAACAGGCCCCTCTGGATGAGCTGTGGGTAATTGCCATGGCACCGGGGATGAAGCATGGGGCGGCGGTTATCCCCAATATCATCCCTTGATTTATCCACAGCCCCCCAACAGAGTCATCCCATGACCCGTCTGCACCTGCATCTCATATCGGATTCCACGGGGGAAACCCTCGAAAGCATCGTCAAGGCGGCGATTGCCCAGTTCGAGGATGTGGAGGCCATTCGCCATTTCTGGCCCATGGTCCGGTCCGAAGATCATCTTCAACGCATATTGAAGGAGATTTCCGGCAATCCCGGTCTGGTCCTTTTCACCCTGTTCAACCCGATGCTGCGGCGCAAGCTGGAACATCAATGCCGTGCGCTGGGCCTGCCGCATGTCGCGCCGCTCGACAGCGTCACCGATTCCATGTCGAACATATTGGGGCAGGAAACCCGCAACCGGCCGGGGCGCAAACATATATTGGACGAAGCCTATTTCGCCCGGATCGAGGCGATTCAATATACCATCGCCCATGATGACGGCGTGGGCGAGGAAAATTGGGAAGAGGCCGATATCATCCTTGTCGGGGTTTCGCGCACGTCGAAAACGCCGACGTCCATCTATCTCGCCAATCGCGGTTACAAGACGGCCAATGTGCCGGTGGTGCCCGAATCCCCTCCCCCCGCCAGTTTGTACCGGCTGAAACATCCGATGATCGTCGGGCTGACCATCAGCCCGGACCGGCTGATCCAGATCCGCCGCAACCGTCTCCTGTCGCTCAATCAGGCGCCGGAAACCGCCTATGTCGATCTGGAGCGGGTGCAGCAGGAGGTTGCCTTTGCGCGGCGGATGGTTGCCGATCATGGCTGGCCGACCATCGACGTCACCCGCCGATCCATAGAGGAAGCGACCGCGGCGATCATCAACCTGTTCAATGACAGGCTGATGGGGCGGTCGGAACGGGAATCCCTGGCGGAACAGGAAGCGCTGAACGCGGGCGACGCCGGGAAAAGGGAGGCCCGGCTATGACCGAACCCCTGTTGCTCGCCTCGCAGAGCAAAAGCCGCCGCGCGATGCTGACGGCTGCCGGTGTTCCGTTCGAGGCGCTTTCCCCCAATGTGGATGAGGAGGCGTTCAAGGAGGATTTCCGCGCGCGGGGGCTGGATGCGCGGCATATCGCCGATGCGCTGGCCGAAATGAAGGCGCTGCGCCTGTCCACGCGCGCGCCGGGCGCGCTGGTGCTGGGGTGCGATCAGACGTTGGAACTGGAAGATGGCGCGATGATCGACAAGGCGGTCGATCGGGCCGATGCCGCCGCGATTTTGCGGCGTCTTTCGGGCGGCGTCCATTTTCTCCACAGCGCGGCGGTGATCTGCGAACGGGGAAGGCCGGTCTGGCGGCATATCGAAAAGGCGCGGATGACGGTGCGGCCGCTGTCCGATGCCTTTATCGAAACCTATCTGGATCGGGAATGGGAGGAAGTGCGCTGGTGCGTGGGCTGTTATCGCATCGAAGGGCCGGGCGCCCAGCTTTTCAGCGATATTCGCGGCACTCATTTCGCGATTCAGGGGTTGCCCCTGCTGGCTTTGCTTGACTTTTTGCGCGTGCGCGGCGTTCTGGCGCAATGACGACCATCGACCAACAGGGCCTTTCCGACGCGCCCCTTCCCTATGCCGAAGTGATCGGCGATCCGATCGCGCACAGCAAATCGCCGCTGATCCATAATTTCTGGCTGCAAAAGCTGGATATAGAGGCGACATATCGGAAAACCCATGTCCGGCCGGAGGAGCTTTCCGCCTATTTCCTGAAACGCCGGTCGGACCCGGACTGGCTGGGGTGCAATGTCACCCTGCCGCACAAGCTGGCGGTGATGGATTATGCCAGCGATCCCGGAGAGGTCGGCCGCCTGATCGGCGCGATGAACACCATCGCCTGCGAAACGGCGGGACCGTTGATCGGCACCAACACCGATGCGGGCGGATTTCTCGCCCCGCTTCAGGCGATGGAGTGGCGCGGCAAGAGCGCCCTTATCATCGGCGCGGGCGGCGCGGCGCGGGCGGTTCTCTATGCGCTGACGCAAAGCGGCGTCCGGGACATCACCCTCATGGTGCGCGATGCCGCCAAGGGGCAGGCCTTGCTGGATCAGGCAGGCGCGGCAGGCCGGGTGATCGGGATGGCAGATGCGGCGCCGGCCGTCGATCTGCTGGTCAATTGCAGCTCGCTCGGCATGGTCGGAAAAGCACCGCTGACGCTCGATCTGGCGCCGCTGCCCGATCATGCGGTGGTGTATGACATCGTATATGCGCCGCTCGATACGCAATTGCTGCTGGATGCACGCGCGCGGGGCTTGCGCACCATCGATGGGCTGGAAATGCTGATCGGGCAGGCGGCGCTGGCCTTCGACATTTTCTTCGACGCGCCCGCGCCACGGGAATATGACGCGGAATTGCGGGCCTTGCTGACCGCGGCCGATTAAGGGGGGAGGCGCGCATGGCAAAGGTCTATGGCCTCACCGGCTCCATCGGCATGGGCAAGAGCGCGGTGGCGAAAATGGTCGCGCGGGCCGGGGTGCCGGTGTTCGACGCCGATGCGCAGGTCCATCACCTGCAAGGGCCGGGCGGCCGCGCGCTGGGCGCGATAGAGGCGCGCTTTCCCGGCACGACCGGGCCGGCCGGGCTGGACCGCGCCCGGCTGGCGGCGATCATCCTTGCCGATCCGCAGGCGCGCAAGGCGCTGGAAGCGATCATCCATCCGATGGTGCATCAGGAACGTCGCCGATTCCTGCGCCGTCACGCGGCCCGCAAGCTGGTGATCCTCGATATTCCGCTGTTGTTCGAAACCCATGGCGAACGAAAGCTGGATGGCGTGATCGTCGTGACGGCCCCCGCCTGGAAACAGCGCCGCCGCGTGCTGGCGCGGCCGGGAATGACGGAGGGAAAATTCCGTTCCATCCTCGCGCTTCAGATGCCGGACGCGTTGAAACGGCGCAGGGCGGATCATATCATCCATACAGGCACCACATTTCATCGGACTCGCGGGCAGGTTCGTGCGTTGCTGGCTTGCCTTCTCCGCAAGCCGGGCCGATACTGAGAATCAGAGGATCACGAGAGTCGATGCGAGAGATTATATTCGACACGGAAACGACCGGATTTGACCCCCAGAGCGGGGATCGTCTGGTCGAGATCGGTTGTATTGAAATGGTGAACCGGGTGCCGACAGGCGCAACCTATCATTGCTATTTCAACCCGCAACGCTCCATGCCGCCGGGCGCGCAGGCCGTGCATGGCCTTTCCGACCAGTTTCTCGCCGACAAGCCGCTCTTCGCCAGCCGGGTCGATGAATTGCTGGAATTTCTGGGCAATTCCATGCTGGTCGCGCATAATGCCCGGTTCGATTTCGGCTTCCTCAATCATGAACTGGCGCGCTGCGGGCGGCAGGATATTTCGCTCGACCGGATGATCGACACCATCGCGATGGCGCGCACGGCCCATCCGGGCGCGAAACATACGCTCGATGCGCTCTGCTCGCGCTATGGGATCGACCGCAGCCATCGCGTGAAGCATGGCGCGCTGCTCGACGCGGAATTGCTGGCGCAGGTCTATATCGAGCTGACCGGCGGGCGGCAGATCGGGCTGGGTCTGGCCGATGCCGCGCCGCAGGCCGCCGTGCAGGCGGTCGACACAGGAATCATGGTGAGCGCCGCGCCACGGACCCATAGGGAACCGCGGCCTTTCACGGCGACACCGGAAGAATTGGAACGACACAGGGCGTTTGTCCAGACGCTCTCCAACCCCCTTTGGGAGAAGGAGTCCGCTCCGGCAGGGACGGCCTGATCGTTCCGATCATCGGGGGCGGCATTCCGCCCTCGCAAGAAGTAAAGGAGAAACTTCAGATGGACATTCGTATTTCCGGTCATCAGGTCGACACCGGCGACGCGCTCAGAGAGCATGTTTCGACCCGATTGGAAGCCATCGCCGAGAAATATTTCTCCCGGACGATTTCCTCCCACGTCACCTTCCGCCCTGCCCCGCATGGCGCCTTTCATTGCGACATCGTGTATCATGTCATGGCGGGCCTGATCCTGAAGGGGTCGGGGGAAGCGCAGGTCGCGCAGGTCAGTTTCGATCTGGCGGCAGAGCGCATCGACAAGCAATTGCGCCGCTACATGAACCGGCTGAAGAGCCGTCAGGCGCAGGTCGCCGCAGCAGAGGCCGCGCGCAACCCGGAAATCGAATTCGACAATGCGGCCTACACGATCTTCGCGCCCACGCCGGAGGAGGAAGAGCCGATCGAGGCCCCCGTCATCATCGCGGAAACCCGTGTGGATATCCCGGAAACCAGCGTTTCCGACGCGGTGATGATGCTTGATCTGCGCAATACCAACGCGCTGTTGTTCATCAATGCGGGCACGGCGGCCTATAATATGGTCTATCGCCGTCAGGATGGGTCGATCGGGTGGGTTGAACCCCGTTTATAAGCCATTTTGACATGCTCAGGCGGATGGCAGGGCGCGTCATGGTTGACGTTGAGGGCCTGCGCGACTATGCCGCCCGCCTGAGGACCAATTCGGCGCCTGTATTTGCAAGGGAGCGGTGGTGCCGGACAGCGAGCCAGGGTTTGCTGCACAGCCAGAGCATTTTGATGACCGATTTCCATGATCTTCTAGTCCCGAAAGCGGTGTCGAGCAGGCTTTCGGTAACAAGCAAAAAGCAGTTGTTCCAGAAACTTGCGGACATGGCGGAACTGGCCCATGGCCTGTCGCCCGATCTTGCCTATGAACGGCTGATGGAACGGGAACGCCTCGGTTCGACCGGCTTTGGCGGTGGCATCGCCATTCCCCATGCGAAGATCGAGGGGCTGGAGAAGGTCCATGGCCTTGTGCTGGTGCTGGACCCGCCGCTCGCGTTCGATGCGGTGGATGACGCCCCGGTGGATATCATCTTCTCGCTGCTTTCGCCGGTGGACAGCGGGGCGGAGCATCTCAAGACCCTAGCGCGGGTGTCGCGCTATTTGCGCAGCGGGGAAAATGCGGCCCGGATTCGCGGCGCCGGGTCCGATGAAGCGCTGATGGCCTTGCTTGGCGGAACCGAAGCGCGTGACGCCGCCGCCTGACGCTGCCGGGCCGGAACAGGCGGGCGAGTCGCCTCCCAGCGGGGAACAGGCCCATTTTCGCGCGCTGGAACGGCTTTATGCCTCCGCGCCGATCAACCGGAAATTTTCATCCCGGCTCCATATCGAATCCGCGGGCCATTCCGTGATCGAATTCACGGTCGATGAATCCGTCTATCATGCCGCCGGCGCGGTGCACGGCACCGTTTATTTCAAGATGCTGGACGATGCCGCCTTTTATGCGGCGAACAGTCTGGTCAATGATCGTTTCCTGCTGACCACGGCGTTCAACCTGCTGTTCACCCGCCCGGTCAAGGCGGGACCGGTGCGGGCCGAAGGGCGCTGGATCAGCGGCCGCCGCCGCGTCTATGTGGCGGAGGCGAGCCTGATCGACAGCAGCGGAGAGGAAATCGGCCGGGGCACCGGCACGTTCATGCGATCGCAGCATGCCTTGTCGGGCCTGCCCGGCTATGATCCGGGGCAGTGAATCCCGCCCCTTCTTCCGGCATTTTTCATGAATGATAGGCTGACGAGTCACATATTGGTTCAGGCTTTGATCCGCCGGACCAGCGCGGAAGGGGGCTTTGCCGCCGTGCTGCATCGCGGCGATTCGATCAGCGGCGCGATCCTCGTTTCCTGCCCGGATTCGGACCGGAAACCGCGCCTGTTCGAAAGAATGCCCGATTTTTCGCGCGGCTATATCCTCTCCCCCGTGGCGGAATCCGCCTGGGGGGATGAGGCGCAAATAACACAATATATCGTGCGTCGCCGCCGATCGGACCCCGATTTATGGGTGGTGGAACTGGACGTCCCAAATGGGGAACGACTCGCCGCCGCCATTTTGGGGGGTGATTGACATCACGGTCGCGGCCCTTATGAGGGCGCGAGTTTATACCCATGCGCAGGTTGTCGATCGTCGTTCAATTGGGGACGGGACATGATAAACACGCAGACGGGGGGCGGCGCGGCGTCAATAAGATAAAGAGGATGCGACGTTTCGAGCCGACCAACCGCATGATTTTGGAATGTTATGAGTTTCCCGGTAAAGTCCGTCCTGGCGGCGGCACTTACACTGAGTTCTTTCACTGCTGCGGTCGCCAGCGGTGTTTCCGGGGCGGAAGAGGCTCCGGGCTATACGGGCAGCCAGCCCGTTACGATCAGTTCCTCGCTCCCTTCGGCTGCCTCGGCAGCGACCGTGCAGACAGTCCGGTTCGCGCCCCTGAAGGAAGTGGTTCAGCCCCTTGGTTCCCGACAAATGGACACGCCCACGGGCGATGCGGCATCCGATACGCCCCGCGCGGGTGATCTGATCGCGGTGCCGGACAAGGATTATGCCTCTCTGGCGGAGATGGTCCGCGACGTCGATACCACGGCGGCGCTCGATAAAGACACGCACTGCCTCGCCACCGCCATTTTCTATGAATCGCGCAGCGAAAGTCTGGAAGGCCAGCTTGCGGTTGGCCGCGTCATCGTCAATCGCGCCGATTCCAACCGTTTCGGCAAGGATATGTGCAGCGTCATCGCGCAGCGGGGCCAGTTCAGCTTCGTGCGCGGCGGCGTCATCCCGGAACCCAATACGCGCCGTCCCGCGTGGAAAACCGCCATCGCCATCGCCCTGATCGCGCAGGATAATGCGTGGACCAGCAAGGCCGAAGGCGCGCTCTATTTCCATGCGCGCCGCGTCGCCCCCGGCTGGCGGCACAGCAAGGTCGCGGTGATCGACAACCATATATTCTATCGTTGAACGAAAAACCGGCCCTGAACCGGGGTATTGAACATGAAACGCCGGAGGATGAAATGTCCTCCGGCGTTTTTATGTTGCGACGGATAGTATCGACGGGGCGTCAGAAAACCGGTCCCTGCACCGGGCCTTTTTGCGCTGCCGAACTGGTGGATTTTCCGGCGTCCAATATCTCGAGCATGGCCTGGCTGCGCCCGTCCCGCAGCGCATAGTCGCGGGCGGTCATGCCCGCCAGCGTATCGGCCTTGTTCGGGTTGGCGCCCTTGCTCACCAGCAGGCGGATGAGCGGCAGGTCGCGCAGTTGCACCGCGCGGATCAGCGGCGTTTCCCCGCTGTCATTGGCCTTGTCCACCTGCGCGCCATTGTCCAGCAGGACTTGCGCGCCCTCGACGAACCGCAGGCGGGTCGCCACCATCAGGGGGGTGCTGCCCTGTCCATCGGTCAGATTGGGGTTGGCGCCCTTGGCCAGCAGGAAACCGAGCCACGCCGCGTCCCGCCGCTCGACGACGATATGCAGCGCCGTCTGCCGCGTCGAGAAATCGCGGGTGTTGATGATGGTGGAGCCGGGCTTGCTGATAATCTCCGTGACCTTGGCCCCGTCCTTGTCGCGCACGGCTTTCAGGAAATTATAGCTGTCGGAAAACTGGGCCATGGCCACGGTGGGCCAGAGGGTAAGCACGGCGATCGCAGTGGAAAGAGCGCGAAACTTCATGGTCAAAGGTCCGGGAACAGAAATGGATCGGGACAATATGCCCCTGCCCCCTTATGTTTCAAAGCGAATTTATAAGGGATTAACATTTGCCAAAACAGCCCCTTCGCGGCATGGCAGGGGCATGGTCGACAAATTTATCATCGCGATGGCGGCTGGTCTGGCCTTGACGCTGGCCGGCTGCGGTTCCGGGCGGACGGGAAATGACGCCGCGTCTGCCGATATCGAACAGGGCAGCCTTGCGGGCGCGAAAATCGGCGGCCCCTTCACCCTGACCGATCAGGATGGGAAAAAGCGCAACTGGGCGGATTTCAAGGGCCAGTACCGGATCGTCTATTTCGGCTACAGCTTTTGCCCCGACGTTTGCCCGGTCGATCTTCAGCGCATCGCGCATGGCTTTGCCCGGTTTGAAAAACAGGCGCCGGATCGCGCGGCGAAGGTGCAGCCCATCTTCATCACGCTGGACCCGGAACGGGATACGCCGTCCGTCCTCAAACATTATGTAGAGGCCTTTCATCCCCGCCTGATCGGCCTTACCGGCACGCCGGAGGAAATCGCCGCGGTCGCGAAGTCCTTCGTCGTCGTTTACATGAAGGAACAGCCGAAAGGCTCGACCGAATATCTCGTCGGCCACAGCCGCACGCCCTATCTGTTCGGCCCGGATGGAGAGCCGATCGCGCTGATCCCGGTCGATGACCCCGCCACGCTCGATGTGGATGAAGGCGAGCCGGGGGAGATCGTGAAAACGCTTGATCGCTGGGTGAAATGACGGACGGGCTGCGCCCGCATTTCTGGGAATTGCCGCTCGACACGTTGAACGGGGCGGAATGGGAGGCGCTGTGCGACGGGTGCGGCAAATGCTGCCTGCACAAGGCGGAAGACGAGGATACGGGCCGCATCTATTTCACCAATATCTGCTGCCGCCTGCTCGATAAGGAGCGCGGCTGCTGCACGCATTATGAAACGCGCCATGCCTATGTGCCCGATTGCGTGCGCCTGACGCCCGACCGGATCGATGATATTCCATGGCTGCCACGAAGCTGCGCCTATCGGCTGCGCAATGAGGGACTGCCCCTGCCCGACTGGCATTATCTGGTCAGCGGGGATCACGAAGCGGTGCATCGCGCCGGGGAATCGGTGAGGGGGTGGACGGTCGATGAGGATGACTCGCTGGATTGGGAAGACCATCTTGTCGAGCGGGAAATCTGAAGCGACGCTGATCGTCGATGGCGCGCCCGTTCCGGTCCTCATTCGGCGCTATGCCCGGGCGCGGGGCTATCGCCTGCGCTATGATGCGGGCAATCGCCGCCTGCTGCTCTCCGTGCCGGCCAGAGGCGGGCTGAAGGCCGCCCTGTCCTGGGCGCAGACGCAGGAAGCCTGGGTCCGCACCCAGATGAGCAAGGCGCCCGATAGGGTGATGCTGAAACCCGGCGCGCTGGTGCCGGTGGAGGGGGTGGAGCGGCGCATCCACTGGGACCGGTCCTTGCCCCGGACGCCCCGCTTGCTGGCGGACCGGATAGAAGTGGGCGGCCCGGAAGATCAGGTCGGCGCGCGGGTGCTGCGCTGGCTGCGCGCCCATGCGCTGGCGACCCTGACGCGTGAGACGCTGGAGATCGCCGCGCGGGAGGATCTGCGCGTCACGTCCATAAGGACAGGCGATCCGCGCAGCCGGTGGGGCAGTTGCACGACCGGAGGGGCTATACGCTATAGCTGGCGTCTGATCCTCGCGCCGCCGGAGGTCCGGCTGGCGACCGTCGCGCATGAGGTCGCGCACCTGCTCCACATGGATCACAGCCCGGCCTTCCACGCCGCCCATGCCCGATTGCTGGGGACAGACCCCGCCCCGGCGCGTCAGTGGTTGCGCGCCCATGGCGCAGGCTTGCATCGCATCAGCGCGTGATCGACTGCCCGCGCCCGGTCATCCGGGCCGATTTTAGGATCTTGCGCTCAGGGTCTTGCGCCGCCGGGGAACGGGGAAGGCGCTGGTGCTGGCGGCTCGCCGTTGCGGGCGCCATTGCCGGCAGGCGGCCTGCCATTGCGCGCGGGATCGCGGCCCAGCACATTGTCGATCCATTGCTGGTCCAGCTTGCCGCTGGGCTGTTCTTCTACCGGTGGGACATCTTCGCCGCCGCTGTCCGGTTCGGTCGGATAAGGCCCGTCGCGGGCCGCGCCCGGAATCGGCATGCCGTTTTCATCGACATATCGGATATCGTCCGGGTCGCCATAATAAGCTTCATTATCCGGTTCTAGCTGCCATTCGGGCAATGTCACCTCGGTCTCGAAATTCTCGACCGGGCGGCGGGCCACGGCGGTTTTCATGAAGCTGGCGAAGGCCTGAGCAGGCGCCCGTCCGCCCTGAAGCCCGCCGACCGCCCTCGCATTGTCGCGGCCCATCCAGACGCCGGTGGTAAGGCCGCTCGAAAAGCCGAGGAACCAGCCATCCTTGTTGCTGTTGGTGGTGCCGGTCTTGCCCGCGACCGGGCGGCCGATCTGCGCGGCGCGGCCGGTGCCGGTATTGACGGCGGTTTGCATGAGATCGGTGATCCCCGCCGCCACCCATGGGGCGACCAGCACGCGGCTGGTGTCGTCCTCATGGGTGTAGAGAACGCGTCCTTCGGCGGTCGTCACCCTGGTGATGCCATAGGGCGCCACCGCCACGCCCTTGCGCGCGACGGAGGCGAAGGCGCGGGTCATGTCGATCAGCCGCACGTCCGAAGAGCCGAGCACCATGGAAGGATGGGTGTTGACCGGTGTGGTGATGCCGAAGCGGCGGGCCATGTCGGCGATGGTGGCGAAGCCCACGTCCTGACCGATCTTCGCCGCCACGGTATTGACCGAATAGGCGAAGGCGGTGCGAATATTGATTTCGCCCGAATAGCGGCCGCTGCTGTTGCGCGGGCTCCATCCGCCAATGTCCACAGGCTCGTCCACCACCTTGGTTTCGGGCGTATAGCCCCCTTCCAGCGCGGCGAGATAGACGAACAGCTTGAACGCCGATCCCGGCTGGCGCACCGCCGTGGTCGCGCGATTGTAGTTGGACGTCACATAATCGAGGCCGCCGATCATCGCCCGCACCGCGCCGTCCCGATCCAGCGAGACGAGCGCGCCCTGCGTTCCGGCGGGCGCATGGGCGCGCAGCGCGGCGGCGGCGGCCTTCTGCATCCCCAGGTCGATGGTGGTATACACCTCCAGCGGCTCGTTCGGCTCATCGATCAGGGTATCGAGTTGCGGCAGCGCCCAGTCGGTGAAATAGCGCACGCTGTTTTGCGGCGGTTCGGGCGCCATGGTCACATCGGCGAGATGGGCCTGTGCCCGTTGCTGGCGCGTGATGTCGCCATTGTCCGCCATCACGTCGAGCACCACCCCGGCGCGGCCCAGCGCCGCCTCCACATCGGCGGTGGGACTATAGCTGGACGGGGCCTTGACCAGACCGGCGATAATCGCGGATTCCGGCAGGCTCAGCGTGGTGGCGGGGTGGCCGAAAAACTTGCGGCTGGCCGCGTCGATGCCATAGGCACCGCCGCCGAAATAGACCTTGTTGAGGTAGAGTTCCAATATCTGCTGCTTGGAGAATTTGCGCTCCATCGCCAGCGCCAGCACCATTTCCCGGATCTTGCGGCCGAAGGAGTAGCTGTTGTTGAGGAAGATGTTGCGCGTCAACTGCTGGGTGATGGTCGATGCGCCCTGCATGCGCCGCCCGGTGCCGCGATGCTGGATGGCAAACCATGCCGCGCGCGCCAGGCCGATCGGATCGACACCGGGATGATGATAGAAGCGCTTGTCCTCCACCGACACTATCGCCTTCGTCATGATGCCGGGAATCTGGTTGTGGGACAGCCAGAGCCCAAAGCTCGGCCCCAAGGTCACGATGACGGAGCCATCGGCGGCATGAACGCGGATCATCTGCCCATTGGGGGAGGATTTGAGGCTGTCGAAGCTGGGCAGCGATTGCATCGCCACGAACACCGCCGCGACCAGCGCGACAAGGCCGCCCAATCCCACGAAGATGCCCGCTTTGAGAAGCCGCACGAGCCAGATTTTCGCCTTTTGCGGCATTGCCATGCTGTGTTCAGTCCGCCCAATTCGCTATGGTGCGGCTTACCTTGACAGGGGGCAGGCCGCAAGAACAGCTTTCATCCCCGATATTCAGGATGCCCGTCAGGATGAAAGCCGTGCAGGATGCTGAAAGCCATATCCGGCTTGAACCGGCGCTGAATGACGTCAGCGCGGCTTGAATTCCATCGACGCGCTGTTGATGCAATAGCGCAGGCCGTTTTCGCCCGGCCCATCGGGAAAGACATGGCCCAGATGCCCGTCGCAGCGCGCGCAGCGCACCTCCACCCGGCGCATGCCGTGGCTGCTGTCGACATGCTCGTCCACATTGTCCGCGTTCACCGGATCGGTGAAGCTGGGCCAGCCCGACCCGCTATGATATTTATGCGCCGAATCGAACAGTTCCGCGCCGCAGCCCGCGCACAGATAAAGGCCATCGGCCTTCAGCCCCTCATAAGCGCCGGTAAAGGGCCGTTCGGTCCCGGCTTCGCGCAGCACATGATATTGCTCCTGCGTCAGCCGCTCGCGCCATTGCGCGTCGCTCAGTTCAAGTTTGTCAGCCATGACGCCAATATGTTGCGCGGTGGCGCCTGCCGCAAGGGGGAGCGCGCCGATTTTCCAATCCGGGGTCGGCTCTTATCGGGATCGGCTCTTATCGGGATCGGCCCTTATCGCGATCGGCCCTTATCGCGATCGGGAAGCCTGCCGCGCTATGGCGAGCAAGGTCTGCCGCACGGCAATGTCGCCGGGGCCGCGGGAATCGCGGGTGGCGCGCTCCGCGTCCAGCAACCGGTGCATCAGCCGCGATACCGAACCGAGCGGCCATGCGCGCACCTGTCGCTGGATCATCGGCTCGTCCTTCCAGAATATCGCCCTGCCCATGGCCGCGATCGCCCGGTCGATGCTGCCGGTGCGTTCGGCCTCGCCATGAATCTGGCCGATCAGCATCGCCCGGCTGATCAGCGGGCGGGTGACGGAGGCAAGCGCGGTGCCGCTCGCCGCCATGCGTGACAATTCCTGCTGCACCTGATCGACATGGCCGCCGAACACGGCATTGACCAGCGGCCCGACATCGCTTTCCACAGCTTCGGCGGAGAGGGCCTCGAAGGCTTCGGCGGTGGCCTCTGCGGGATGATCGGGCGCGGCGTCGCAATAAAGCGCCAGCTTCTCCACCTCGCCGCCGATCAGGGCGCGGTCATTGCCCGCGACGTCGGCAATGCGCCGGGCGAGGTCGGGCGCCAGCCGCAGCCCGCGTTCCCGCGCGAGGGTGATGACGATCTGCGCGGCGTCCCGATCCTCCACAGCATAGCTGGCATAGGCCAGCGCGGCGGGATGGTTGAGGCAGAGCTTCGCCAGCTTGGACGTGTTTTTTATAGCGCCTGCTATAGCAACCACGGGATTGCCCGCCTGCGGCGCGGACAGCAGCGCCTCTATCGCCGCGACGCTTTCCTCCCCCGCCCCGCTGACCCGTATCCAGCGGCGGTCCCCGAACATGGAGAGCGAGGCGGCCTCATCGGTGAGGCGGGCCGGGTCGCTGCGCAGCGTCGCGCCGTCCAGATCGACCCGCTCGGCCTGATCGCCCATCGCCCGCTCCAGCCGCTTGACCAGCATCATATTGTCCGATTCATTCGGGCCATAGAGCAGGAAGATGCGGATATCGGGCGATGGCGCGCTCATCGCCTTTTCGATCTGGGGATATTTGGCCGCCTTCATGGCGCGGGGTTATGGCGCGCCGGGCGTGGCGGCGGGGTCGGCGCTGACCCGCTGCGCCATGCGGATGATGATCTGATCCGCGATCACCTGCGACAGGCGTTCGAGCGCGGTATCTTCCGCCGCGATGGTCGCATATTCGCTGCTCGCCACGTCGATGCCGACGTCCGACCCGGTGGTCGCGTCGATCACCACCGCGCCCGTCGCCCCATCGAAAAGCTGATAGCGCGCGCGCAGCGTCCGCCGTTCCCGCGTGACCGCATCATCCGGGCGGACGCCGATGCCGGTGATCTGGTCATCCAGCTTCACCACCAGCCGGTAATGCGGGCCGTTGCCGCCCGATATCGCCTCCAGCCGGTCATGCAGCGCATTGCGGACAAGCCAACCGCTCTTGCCCTCGATTGGGGCGATCTCGACGCTGCCGAGGTTGCGCGCGACCGCCCCGGAGGAACCGCCACCATAGAGCGGACGCAGGCCGCAGCCCGCGAGCAGGGGCGTCACCGCGAGCAGCAGCGCGGCCCATGGCAGCGTTCGGGGGGCGATCGGATGTCTCATATCACCAGATTGACCAAGCGATCGGGAACCACAATGATTTTCTTCGGGCTGGCGCCATCCAGCGTGCGGGCGACATTGGGCGCGGCGAGCGCCAGCGCCTCCACCTCGGCCCTCGGCAGGCCCTTGGCGATGGTGATGGTGTCGCGCAGCTTGCCCATCACCTGCACCGCGATCGTCACCTCGTCATCGACCAGCAGCGCGGGATCGACCGGGGGCCATGCGGCGTCGGCGATCAGGCCTTCCCCGTCCATGTCGGACCAGGCCTCTTCGGCCAGATGCGGCACCATCGGCGCGACCAGCAGCGCCAGCGTGCGGATCGCCTGCGCGCGGCTGGCCGATGGTTGCGCCTTCTCGATCGCATTGGCGAGTTCGTAGATCTTCGCCACCGCCTTGTTGAACGACAGCGCCTCGATATCCTTCGCGATGCCGTCGATCGTCTGGTGCAGCTTGCGGTCGAGGGCCTTGTCGCCGCCGCCATTGCCCTGTTCGCCTGCCCCGCCGAACAGGCGCCACAGGCGATTGACGAACCGCCAGCTGCCCTCGATGCCGCTTGCCGTCCATGGCAGGTCGCGTTCCGGCGGGCTGTCGCTCAGCATGAACCAGCGCACCGCGTCCGCGCCATATTGGTCGATAATGTCATCGGGATCGACGACATTCTTCTTCGACTTGGACATTTTCTCGACCCGGCCGAGCGTCACCGGCTCGCCTGTATCGGACACTATGAAAATATCGCCGCGCTTTTCGATATCCTGCGGGGCGAGCCAGCGGCCATCGGGGGCCTTGTAGGTTTCATGCGTGACCATGCCCTGCGTGAACAGGCCCGCAAACGGCTCCTTCACGTCGATCAGGCCGATATGGCTGAGCGCCCGCGTCCAGAAACGCGCATAGAGCAGGTGCAGGATCGCATGTTCGACGCCGCCGATATATTGGCCGACCGGCAGCCAGCGCTCCGCCTCCGCCTTGTCGAACGGCTTGTCGTCGGGCTGGCTGGCGAAACGGATGAAATACCAGCTTGAATCGACGAACGTGTCGAGCGTGTCCGTCTCGCGCCGCGCCGCCTTGCCGCAGGACGGGCAATCGACATGCTTCCATGTCGGATGCCGCTCCAGCGGATTGCCGGGAATCTCGAAGCTCACATCTTCGGGCAGCTTCACCGGAAGCTGGTCCTTGGGCACCGGCACGACGCCGCATGCCTCGCAATGGATGAACGGGATCGGCGTGCCCCAATAGCGCTGGCGCGAAACGCCCCAGTCGCGCAGGCGCCATATCGTGGTCCCCTGCCCCCAGCCTTCGGCCTCTGCGCGGGCGATGACGGCGGCCTTGGCGGCCTCCACCTCCATGCCATCGAGGAAATCGCTGTTGATGAGCCTGCCCGGCCCGCTATAGGCCTCATCGCCGATGGGGATCGTCTCATCCCCCGCAGCGGCCACCACGCGCGGCGTGGGCAGCATATATTTGCGCGCGAAATCAAGGTCGCGCTGGTCATGCGCGGGCACGGCCATGACCGCCCCGGTGCCATAGTCCATCAGCACGAAATTGGCGACGAACAGCGGCAGCTTGCGATCGGGCAGGAAGGGATGGATCACCGACAGGCCGGTGTCATAGCCCTTCTTCTCCTGCGTTTCGATTTCGGCCGCGGCGGTGCCGCTCTGGCGGCATTCCTCGGCAAAGGCGGCCAGTTGCGCGTCCTTTTCGGCCAGTTTGAGGGCAATCGGATGATCCGCGGCGACGGCGGCGAAGCTTGCGCCGAAAATCGTGTCGGGCCGGGTGGAGAACACCTCCAACTCCGCGATGCCGCCCACCGGCGCGTCCAGTTGGAAACGGAATTGCAAGCCCTGGCTCTTGCCGATCCAGTTTTCCTGCATCAGCTTCACCTTGTCCGGCCACTGGTCGAGGGTTTTCAGCCCGTCGAGCAGATCGTCCGCGAACTGCGTGATCTTCAGGAACCACTGGTTCAGCTTGCGCTTTTCGACCGGCGCGCCGGAGCGCCAGCCCTTGCCGTCGATCACCTGTTCATTGGCGAGCACGGTCATGTCGACCGGATCCCAGTTGACCGCGCTTTCCTTGCGATAGACGAGGCCCGCCTCATACAGGTCGAGGAAGAGCGCCTGTTCCTGCCCGTAATAATCCGGCTCGCAGGTCGCGATTTCGCGGCTCCAGTCCAGCGCGAAGCCCAGTTTCTTGAGTTGCGCCTTCATATTGGCGATGTTGGAGCGGGTCCATTCGCCGGGATGAACCTTCTTTTCCATCGCGGCATTTTCGGCGGGCATGCCAAAGGCGTCCCAGCCCATCGGGTGCAGCACCTCATGGCCGATCATCCGGCGATAGCGCGCCAGCACGTCGCCCATCGTATAGTTGCGCACATGGCCGATATGGATGCGCCCGGATGGATAGGGGAACATCTCCAGCACATAGGACCGGGGTTTGGCAGAGGCGTCATCTGCGCGGAAGCTTTGCTTCTCGTCCCAGATGCGCTGCCATCTGGCATCCGCTTCCAACGGATTGAAGCGCCTTTGCATGTTTATAGCTCCCTGACGGGGCTCGCCATCACGGCCCCGTCCTGTTCAATCGAAAGGATAAGGGGACGGCTTAACCGTCGCCGAGCGCCATGTGCCGCAGGCTGCGTGCGCGGGTCAGGATGATTTCTTCCAGCTTCTGCACGGTGGCGGCCTTGACCGGGGCGTCGATCCACTGGCCGTTCTGGAGGATCTGGCGGCTGGCGGCGACTCGCAGCGCATCGGCCCGCAGGTCTTGATCCAGAATCGACACGGTCAGCTTCATCCGTTCCGTCGGGGCCGAGGGGTTGGCGTACCAGTCGGTGACGATCACCCCGCCGTTGGAATCGGTCTGCATCATCGGCATGAAGGACAATGTGTCGAGCGACGCGCGCCACAAATAGCTGTTGACGCCGATCGTCGTCACCTTCGACGCGGCGAGATCGGCCTTGGGCCGGGACTTTCCGCCGCCGCAGGCAGCAAGCATGGCCACTGCGGAAAGCACGCAGAATCTGGCGAGAAGGCTGGAGGATAACCGCACGGACATGGCGTACTTTCTTCTGACTGAAAGGGATGGGCGCCGCCCGGTCCCGGTAGGATTGCTTGCCGCATCTATAACCGGACTGCGCCAATCGGCAAGCCCCGGCTGATCGCATCGGCGGCCTTCATGCTCATTTATTCTGCCGAAATGAGCGCTTTTCGGGCGGGATGACGGGGCGTTGCGGTTCCAGAGGCCGGACGGGCTGTGTGTTTTGCGCAACAAGGGGAAAAATAAGAGTCCGGCGGCTGGTTTTTTGCGACTCATTCGCCTATCGTACAGCCTCACACATATAAAGAGACTCGCAAAGAGTCGGGTTGGAGTCATGGTTGGGCTAAGGGGGTATATCACAGCAGTTGCGCTGGCGGGCACGGTTTCCGCGTTCGTTGCTGTGCCGGCGATCGGCGCGGCGGGCGACCTGCTGAAGCAGAAGGGCATGCCCTCCGTTTCGCTGGACAAGCTGGGCAGCATCGCTTCCTTCACGCCCTCGATTCGCGATGAGAAGCTGTCTTCGGCCTATGCCAAGGCCAGCCTGGGCCATGGCGCCCGCAATTTCCAGTTCACGCCGACCAGCGGGTCGATGAGCGGCCGCCGGTCGATCACCGTGCTGGTGCGCGCCGACAGCGGCATGGCCCGTTCCGAGGAACGCGGCGCCAGCCCGCTCAATATCCAGCCTTTGGCCTTCAATCTGGACGCCTCTCGCGGTTGGCGCAAATTTGCCCTGCCCGAAACGGTGGGCCGCAAGCCGCTGGACCCGGTGTCCATCGACATGATCGACGCGCGTGAATTCTCCTTGCAGAGCAAGCCGTCGCGCCTCAAGACCAACGCCCAGCCCGAAGCGGGGCGGCGTGATATCGCGGCCGCGCCGCAAACTCTGGCGGAACGCCCGCACAGCGTCGATCTGGGCAGCAGCTATTCGCTGACCCGGAACCTCAATGTGACCGCGGGCATACGCTATAGCGGTCAGGATAACCGCCTCGCGCCGATCACCGATCAGCGTCAGGACAATCAGGCGGTCTATATCGGCACCATCTTCAAATTCTGATGCGGGTTCATGGGCCGGCGGAATAAGGGCCGGTTGATGGATTTCCGCTGAGGTTCCGCATGTCCGGTGCAATTGCACGTCGGTTTGTCCGGGCGCGTGGCAGATATCGAAGTCCAGCCGGACGGGTCGTGGTCTGACGGCATCAGCATCGCCTTCCCTGTCCCCACTGATATTCAAGCCCGGGGTGGAGGTAGGGACAGGATAGCCATAAAATCAGGCCTGATTTGCCTATATTGAAGCGTGGGTTGCTCTCTATGCTGGATACCCGAACTGAGACTGGCGCGTTGTGTGGCCTCATGGAGGCGGAGGGTGCGGGCAGGCGGGCACAGGTCATGCCTCTGATGCCATGGCCGCCGTCATTTCCTGTTCCGACAGTCCGCAAATCCTATCGGCGCGGGCCACGCGCCTCGCTTCGGTCCCGCGCTTTCCGGCGCGCCTGTTTCTGACACGCCGCGTACCGGGTCACACAACCCTCTTGTTGCGTGAGGGCGGACCCCAAAATCAGGTCAGCGCGTCGATTGCGGCCCAGCCATGGGCGCCCAGCGCCTGCATCCGTCGATATCGTTGCTCGTTCATGCCGCCCAGCGCGATGACCGGGATGCGCGAATATCGCGCCAGCAGGCCGAAGCGCAGCGGGCCGAGGCAGCGGGCGCCGGGGTGGGATCGTGTCGCGAACACCGGCGAGAGGAAAACGAGATCGGCCCCGATGCGATGGGCGGAAACGAGATCGCGCCGGTCATGGGCCGCACCTGACAGCAGATGCGCGGGGAAGGCGCGCCGCGCCGGCTTCCCCGCCATCTGCCAGCCGGGCCGATGCACGCCCCCGGCATGGAGCGGGCCGAGCATCCCGCCTGCGTCGCCGCCCGTCAGCAGGACCAGCCGCCGCCGCCGCGCTATGGCGCGGACGCGGGCGAACAGCGCGTCCCTCTCCTTCCGGGGCAGGCCGTAATGGCGAAAGACGACCCCACTGCCAGGGCCAAGGCGCGACAGCGCCCGCAACAGGCGATCTTCCCCCATGCGCTCGTCGGTGAACAGCCAGAGGCGGGGAATGGTCTTTCCCGATCGCGCAAATCTGTCTTTTCGGTGGAACCGGGCCATCGCCTTTCCTATAGCGTGCGCCATGACGAGTGCCAGCCCTGATAATCCCCCCTCCACGCCGCTGGAGGATATCCGCGCCACCATCGCCCGGACCGCCGCCCTTGCGGGGCGGCCCGCGCGGGATATCCACCTTGTCACGATATCCAAGACGCAGCCGGTGGAGGCGATCCGCCCGCTGCTGCTCGCCGGGCAGCGGGAGTTCGGGGAAAACCGGGTGCAGGAGGCGCAATCGAAATGGCCTGCCCTGCGAGAGGAGTTCCCCGATCTCGTCCTTCATGGCGTCGGTCAGTTGCAGAGCAACAAGGCCGCCGATGCGGTGGCGCTGTTCGATGCCATCCATTCGCTCGATCGGCCGTCCCTGCTGAAAGCGCTGGCCCATGCGATGGATGCCGCCGGTCGCCGCATCCCCTGCTTCGTTCAGGTGAATATCGGCGAGGAAGCGCAAAAGGGCGGATGTGCGCTGGCGGACCTGCCTGCTCTCCTGATATCCGCGCGCGACGCCGATATCCCGGTCGCGGGCCTGATGTGCGTTCCGCCCGCCGATGTGGAGGCCGCCCCCTATTTCGCACTGCTGGCGAAAATGGCGCGCGATCATGGAATGTCCGGGCTTTCGATGGGCATGTCGGGCGATTATGAAACGGCGATCATGCTCGGCGCCACGCATGTGCGGGTCGGCACGGCCCTGTTCGGCGCCAGAAACTATAGTGCCTGATATAAAAAGGCGTCCATGGAAGGCCGTGGACGCCCTATTATTATAGCGCTGACTTCAGAATTTGCCGCGCAGGGTGATCCCATAGGTGCGCGGTTCGGCCAGATAGGCGGAAAAGAGCTGGGTTCCCGCCGCATAGCTGGGCGCCCCATAGGCTTGTACCTGCGCGATGGAGCCGCTGCCCTGTAGCGGGGTGTTGAAGCCCACCTGCGTATATTTGGTGTTGAAGATATTCTGTCCCCAGAATTCCACCGCCCAGCGCTCCTGCGGGCCGCGCAGGCCCACACGGGCGTTCCACACGCTATAGCCATCCTGCGTTTTCTCCGGGAACAGGTCCGATCCCGTGTTGAAATCGCTGGTCATGCGGCCATCCATATAGACAAGGCCGCTCAGCCCGCCTGACCCCAGCGGCGGCGTCCAGGCGAAGCTGACCGTTGTGACATATTCGGGGGCGTTGCTGTTGATGCTGCCCGGCAGCAGGAACAGGGCGGGGTCGCGGGGCGTGTTGCCGTTGCTGCTGCCGACCAGCCGATCGCGGAATTTCGCCTGCGCATAGGTGAAGCCGCCGCTGACCCGCACATAGGAAATGGGCGATGCGCTCAATTCTATCTCGACGCCCTGACTGATCAGCCCGGCCGTGACATCATCGCATGTCCCGGTTGGGGAGAGGCTTTCGCCGCAACCGTTGATATTCTGCACGACGAAGCTGGTGCCGTTGAACGTGTTGAGTTGAAAATCGCTGAATTCCTGCCGGAAGGCGGCGATATTGGCGCTCCATTTGCGCGCGGCATATTTCAGGCCGATCTCGAACGCATCGACCTTTTCCGCCGCGAAGCGCAGCGTCGGGGCATCGGCGGCGCTGCGCCCGAAGAAATAGGTTGCCGGCGACGTCGCCAGCGGCGAAAGCCCGGTATTGCCCAGTTCAAAGCGGTCGAGATTATAGCCCCCCGCCTTATATCCGCGCGAATAGCTGGCATAGACCATCAGGTCGCGCGTCGGTTTGTACGAGAGAACGGCCGTTCCCGACAATTCATCGTCGCTGAACCCATCGGCGAGTTCCACCGCGTTCAGGCCCGTGCTGCTGTTGCCCAGACAGCCCAGCGCCAATATGCCCTGCGCCAATGCGGTGCCCGTGCCGAAGCTGCCCAGCGCCAGATCGACCAGATCGTCCACCGCGCCGGGGTTGCGCGCCTGAAGCGTGGCGCAGGCGGCGTTGTCGTTGGAAAAATCGGCCCGCAGCTTTTTCTTCTCATGCGTATAGCGCAGGCCCAGCGTCAGATCGAGCTGATCTGTAATATGCACTATATTATGGGTGAAGGCCGCGAAACTCTCGCTTTTCTGGCGATATCGGGCATTATTGTCACCCGCCGTCGTCCCATCGGCGCCGATGTTCAGCAGCGTCTTGAGCGCGCCGTTGACGATCGGGTTCGGCACCTGCGGATCGATCACGAAGGCGCTCATCGCCGCGCGGTTGTTGCAGGGCAGGGCCGCCGCGACGTCGGGCGACGTCGCCAATATCCGGCAGGTGGCGAACAGGCCATAATCGCTGCCGAAGCGGATATTATCCACCAGCGTCAGCTTCTCGTTGGAATAATAGCCGCCGACCAGCCAGTCCACCTTGTCGTTGAACGCCGATCCTTGAAGGCGCAATTCCTGCGTGAAGGTCTTGAACTGGCGATAGGTGTTGGGGTCGCGATAGAGAATGTCCGCGGGGTTATAGTCATAATCGCCATAATCGCGGGATTTATAATCCCGATAGGCGGTGATGCTGGTCAGCTTCACGCCGCCGAAATCATAGTTGATTTCCCCGGACATGCCCCAGTCGCGCAGCTTGCTGACATAATCGCGGCCCGGCGTGATGCTGGACTTGCGACTATAGGGATCGACCGTGATCGGCTGGCCGCTGATCGTGCCCAATATGGTGGCGATGCGGCTCGTGCCGTTGAAAACGGCGTCGCCCGGCACGCCCGGCGTGGGATCGACCACTTCGCGTATCGAGGTATAGACCGCGCCGCAGCAGCTTTCGTCGCGATGGGTATAATCGCCGATCAGCCGGATGGAGAGCGCGTCGTTCGGCTCGATCAGGGCTTGCCCGCGCACGAACCAGCGGTCGCGATTATTGGTTTCGCCCACCTTGTCGCCGCCCGCGTCGACCAGATCCATGAAGCCGTCGCGTTTCGACCAGACCCCGTCCAGCCGCAGGGCGATGGAATCGCTCAGCGGGCCGGTGATGCTGCCCGACAGGCGCCAGAAATCATAATTGCCGTAGGTGATCTCGCCCTTGGCGCCGGGGATGAATTGCGGCTGTTTCGTCACGATGTTGATAAGACCGGCCGAGGCGTTGCGGCCGAACAGCGTGCCTTGCGGCCCGCGCAGCACCTCGACCCGTTCGATCTCGCCCAGATCGGTCAGGCCCGCGCCGGTGCGGGATCGGTAGACGCCGTCGATGAACACCGCGACGGAACTTTCCAGACCGGGATTGTCGCCCACCGTGCCGACGCCGCGAATGCGGGCCGCGCCGTTCGCCTCGGTCCCGCTCGATGAGACGAGCAGGGAGGGCGCAAGCTGGTTGAGCTGCCGGATGTCATTGGCGCCGCTATTTTGCAGGGTCGCCGCCGTGACCGCCGAAACCGCGATGGGCACGGTGGAAAGCGGGCTGGCGCGCCGCGTCGCCGTTACGATGATGACATCGGCATCCGGGTCGGCCGCCGGGTCCATTGCCCGTTCCATGGCCTGAGCCGCGCCTGACGATTCTTCCGTCTGCGCATGGGCGCATAACGGGATCGCCAACGCGATCATGGCTGCGCCGCCGGTTAATGTCGTGATGCCCTTTTTCATATCCGCATCCTCCCTTTTGTCATGGCCTTATGCCACATCAGTTATTTCTGATTTGTAAGGATAGGCTATCAGAAGAAAAAAGAACGGAACAGAGCCAGAATGCGCGTGATGGGCGGAGATATGAAAATTTTTTGCCCGCATGTCTTTCCGCCCGAAAAGGAGGCTCTATCCCGCCGGGAACGGGCGCGTTATAGCGCCGGTTCATGACGGACCCCGTTTCCCCTTCCGCTGCATCCGGCCTGCGCGTGGCCGCGCTCTATCGATTCACCCGCATCGACGATCCGGCTGCCCTGCGGGAACCGGTGATGGAGCAATGCCGCGCGCTCGATATCTGCGGCACGCTGCTGCTGGCGCGGGAAGGGTTGAACGGCACCGTCGCGGGGCAGGCGGAGCAGGTGGAGCGCCTCATCGGCTGGCTGCGCGGCCTGCCCGGCTGCGCGGAGATGGACGTCAAATATTCGGTCGCCACGCAGCGGCCTTTCGCCCGGATGAAGGTGAAGGTGAAGCGCGAGATCGTCACCATGGGCGTGGAGGGCGTCGATCCGGCGCGCCATGCGGGGCATTATGTCGAACCGCGCGACTGGAACGCGCTGCTGGAACGGCAGGACGTCATCGTCATCGATACCCGCAATGATTATGAGGTGGAGATCGGCACCTTTGCCGGGGCGGTCAACCCGAATATCCGCAATTTCCGTCAGTTCCCGGCATGGTTCACGCAGATGCGCGACCAGTGGGAACGGGAAGGGAAGGCCGCGCCCGCCGTCGCGATGTTCTGCACCGGCGGCATCCGGTGCGAGAAATCCACCGCCTTTGCGCGCAGTCTGGGATGCGAGGAAGTTTATCATCTCAAGGGCGGCATCCTCAAATATCTGGAGGACATCCCCGCGCAGCAAAGCCTGTGGCAGGGCAATTGCTTCGTTTTCGATGAGCGGGTGTCGGTGGGGCAGGGCTTGGCCCTGACGCAGGATCGGATGTGCGCGCAATGCGGGCATCCTTATGATCCCGCCACGGGGCATGACTGCGCCGCCTGAGCCGCGCCGGGGCGGCAGGAGAGAGGAACTTGCCCGCCCGGCTCGCCCGCGCTGTCCTGTGCGCCGCCCCGGACAAGCCCGGCCTGCCCTGAAACAGGCAAAAAAAAGCCGCCCCGAAGGACGGCTTGAAAGTTTTAGGAGAGGATGCCTGAAAGGCAGGTTCTTTTTGCGTTTGCGGCCGGAATCTCGCAAGTGCGAAGAAATTGTAACGGTTGCACATTTTGCAACTGCTGGAAAAACCGTCCCTTTCCGTAACGTCAGTTAATTTTTGGGGGAGGATCTTTTTCCTGTTTCCGGCTGCTTGCAGATGGGGCGAATCAGTGTCCCGCTTGCGCGCCGCGCTCTATTCCTGATTCGGCAAGTTGCGAATCGATCTGCGCCATCAGCCGATCCAGCCCGGCCTGATCCCTCGCCTCGGCGCGGGCGACCAGCACGTCCTGCGTGTTGGAAGCGCGCAGCAGCCACCAGCCGTCCTCGGTATTGACGCGCGCGCCATCGGTCGCGTCGATCGTCGCGCCACTGGCCTTGAGCCGGGCGAGCACCTCGTCGATCGCCGCGAATTTGCGGCTTTCATCGACCTGAAAGCGCATTTCTGGCGTGTTCACCATGGCGGGCATGTCGCTGCGCAATTGGGTGACGCTCTTGCCCAGCAGGGTGGCGGCGCGAATCAGGCGCACCGCCGCATAGAGCGCGTCGTCAAAGCCATAATATTGATGTTTGAAAAAGATATGGCCGCTCATTTCGCCGGCCAGCGGGCTGCCTGTTTCCTTCATTTTGGATTTGACGAGGCTGTGCCCGGTTTTCCACATCAGCGGCTTGCCGCCCAGTTCCTCCACCCGGTCGAACAACGCCTGGCTGGCCTTCACATCGGCGATAATCGTGGCGCCCGGTTCATCTTTCAGCACCGCCTCGGCATAGATCATCAGCAGTTGATCGCCCCAGATGACGCGGCCTTCGCCGTCGATCGCGCCGATGCGGTCGCCATCGCCATCGAAAGCCAGACCGAAATCGAGCTTCTTGCCCGCGACAAGCGCGCGCAGGTCCGCCAGATTCTTCTCTTCAGTGGGATCGGGATGATGATTGGGAAAATCGCCGTCGACATCGGTGAAGAGCGTATAATGCTCACCGGGGAGCAGCTTGACCAGCTTCTCGACCACGGGGCCGGCCGCGCCATTGCCCGCGTCCCAGCCGATGCGGAATGCGCCGCCGTCGAACCCTTCCACCAGACGCGCGACATAGCGGTCCATGATGTCGATCGTCTCGCTGCCCGCCTTGGCCGCGCTGCCATCGTCCCAGTCGCCGCTCGCGGCCATCGCGCCCAGCTTCTGGATATCCGCGCCGAAAAAGGGACGGCCCTGAAATACCATCTTGAAGCCGTTATAATTGGCGGGGTTATGGCTGCCGGTTATCTGGATGCCGCCGTCCACCTTCTCCGTCGCCTCGGCATAATATAGCATCGGCGTCGGGCCAAGGCCGATGCGGACGGCATGGATGCCGCTCTCGTTGAGGCCGCGCACCAGCGCTTCCTCCAATATCGGGGAACTCAGGCGCCCGTCATAGCCCACCGCCACGCGGCTGCCGCCTGCGCGGGCGATCAACGTGCCGAATCCGCGCCCGATGGCATAGGCATCCTGCGTGCCCAGGGTTTCATCGATAATGCCCCGAATATCATATTCGCGCAGAGCGGTCGGATGGAATTGGTGGGTCATGAAGATCCTGTCGGTTCTTGAGGGGAGCCAGAAGGTGAAAGATGCGACCGTTTGTTTTCAAGCAAATGACGTAACAAAATAGTCCGGGCGTCATTGATTTTTTCGGCAAGCGCCTGCGTTCCGCCGACATCCGGATGGTTTTTTGCGATCAGCCGCCGGTGCGCGGCGCGGACCGCGTCTTCATCGGCATCTTCGTTCAGGCCCAGCAAGGCCAGCGCCTCGGCCAGTTCTTGCCGATTCGGCGCGGGCGGGGCAGAGGCAGGCGCGCGCGATGGCTTCCCCTGCGCCGCGCGCCGGTCGCGCCCGCTGCGGAACAACCGCCGCCAGCCATGCAGCCCGGCAAGGGCCAGCGCGCCGCCGCCCGGCAGGGATTGCCCCTTGGTCGCCATGATCGCGCCGACGATCGCCAGCCCCAGCATCAGGCCATCGGTCATCGTCATGCGCTGCAATCGTCCCGTCAGGATCAGCCAGCCCGCCAAGGCGAGCAGCAGCAGCGCCAGCAGGCCCATCAGGCCGCGCTCTGTTCGATCTTGTCCCGGTCGATTTCCGACACCAGCGGCAGGGCGAGGCCCGCCACCATCTCGCGCAATTCCTGCCGGGCGGTCAGGTGGCTGAAACCCAGATCGCCCAGATGCCCCTTGTCGAGCAGGGTGAGGCCGGAGGGGAACAGTTCACGGAAGATCACGCGCTCCGAAAGGCCGGGAATCACGCGAAAACCGACTCGTTTGCTGAGTTCGTTGAGGGCGTCGCCCACACGTTTCTTGTTGCGGGCGTCATGATGCTGCACGCGGTTGCGCAGCACCACCCAGTCGATCGACACGCCGTCGGCCTTGGCGCGGCTCTTGCGCGCCTCGAAGATCAGTTCGGAATAGAAGCTGAGCCGTTTCACCTTGAAGCTTTCGGCATCGACCTGCCCGATCAGGTCGAAATCGACGAAACTGTCGTTCATCGGCGTGACCAGCGTGTTGGCGCGCGCGGCCATGTGGCGGGCGAACGGATCGTCGCGGCCGGGCGTATCGACGATCAGGAATTCCTTGCCTTCCCCCAAGGCCCGGTAATCGGCGTCGAGTTCAGCCTCGCTCGTGCCTGTGAACACGCGAAATTCCGGCGTGGGCAGGTCGATTTCCCGGCGGCGGGCGGTTTCCCCGCGATTTTCCAGATAGCGCGTCACCGTGCGCTGGCGCGGATCGAGATCGATCATGCCGACCTGATGCCCCATCATCGCCAGTGCGACGGCGGTATGCACGGCCGTGGTCGATTTGCCGGTGCCGCCCTTTTCATTGGCGAAAACGATTATATGAGTTTGCTGGCCCGCCATAGAAGACTTCCGAACTCCCAAGAAACTGTCTAAATGCGGCGTATGCCGCGCCCCTTCGCCCACCGGTGGGAGGGCGTGAACCGTGCCTTACCGGAGCCTGAAACGCCGTGCAAACAATCCGTGACCTCGCATCGCTTCGTGCCGCTGTTTTTTCCCTGCGCGCCGGGGGCGGGCGCATCGCGCTCGTGCCGACCATGGGGGCGTTGCATGAAGGGCATATGACTCTGGTTCGCGCGGCAAGGGCGCGGGCGGATCATGTCGTCGCTTCCGTCTTCGTCAATCCCCGGCAGTTCGGGGCGAATGAGGATTTGGCCGCCTATCCCCGGCAGGAGGCGCAGGACGCCGCCCTGCTGGAGGCGGAAGGCACGGCGATCCTGTGGGCGCCCGGCGTGGCGGAGATGTACCCGGCGGGCTTTGCGACGAATATCTCGGTCGGCGGGATCAGCGAGGGGCTGTGCGGCGCGGCGCGGCCGGGCCATTTCGATGGCGTGGCGACGGTGGTGACGAAGCTGTTCAATCAGGTGCGGCCCGATATCGCGCTGTTCGGGGAGAAGGATTATCAGCAACTCGCGGTGATTCGCCGCTTCACCGCCGATCTGGATCAGCAGGTGGAGATTGTCGGCGTGCCGACCGCGCGGGCCGACGATGGCCTCGCCTTGTCCTCGCGCAATGCCTATCTCAGCGCTGATGAACGGGCGCGGGCGGCGGAATTGCCGCGCGCGATGCGGCAGGGGGTGGCCCGGCTGGAGGCGGGCGAGGATGTGGAGACGGTGCTGGCCGGCATCCGGCAGGCATTGACGCAGGCGGGTTTCGGCCCGATCGATTATGTCGAACTGTGCGACGCCCTCTCGCTGGAGCCGGTGCGGCGGCTGGCCGGGCAGGCGCGTTTGCTGGTCGCGGCGCGGCTGGGCAAGACGCGGCTCATTGATAATTTCGCCGTCGATCCCGGTCCCCAATTGTAAAATAATGCAGGTTCCGCCGGGGGTTTCGCATCGTTAACCAAATATTAGGCATGATCCGCAATTGTCCGCAGGCATGAAAAGTCAGGGGACATGAAGTGGGGAATAGTCTTGAGAGCGCCCGATTCCTGATGGAAACCCGGCTCGCTGATGCGTCGCGGGGCAATGGCCGGGCCTGTTATGAACTGGGCATAGCCTATAGTTGCGGCACGGGCGGGGTCGATGTGGATCTGGTTCAGGCGCATAAATGGTTCAATCTTGCGGCGTTGAGGGGCGACGCCGAAGGGCAGGCCTTGCGCGCCGAAATAGCGGAGGAAATGTCCGCCCGCGAAATCGCGGAGGCGCAGCGTCAGGCGCGGGCGTGGCTTGCCACCAGCAGCGCCGCCGCGCACTGACCTGCCGCGCGCCGATCTTCCGGGGCGCATCCATTCTTTGCGGGTGAAGGGGCCAGCCTTACCCGTCCGTCTTGCGGAACGGCGTGCGTTCCTGCAACCAGTTGCGGTCCTGTTCGACCGCCTGCCTTTCCTGATTCAGGAATTGGGCAACCGCCGTCCTGAAATTCGGGTTGGCGATATAATGGGCCGACCATGTGGCGACCGGGCGATAGCCGCGCACCAGCTTGTGCCCGCCCTGCGCGCCCGCCTCGACGCGGCGCAGGCCATGGGCGATCGCGAAATCGATGGCCTGATAATAGCATAGCTCGAAATGGAGGAAGGGGACGTCCTCATTGCACCCCCAATAGCGCCCATATAGCGTATCGCCGCCGATCATGTTGAGCGCGCCCGCAATCGGCCGCCCGTCGCGCAGCGCCAGAATCAGCAGGATGCGATCCGCCATCGTCGCGCCGATCAGGTCGAAAAAGCGGCGGGTCAGATAGGGATGGCCCCATTTGCGCGCGCCGGTATCCTGATAAAATTCCCAGAACGCATCCCAATGATCCGGCCCGATCGCGTCGCCGGTCAGGTGGACGATATCCAGCCCGTCGCGCGCGCGCTGTCTTTCCTTGCGCAGGGTCTTGCGTCTGGCGCTGGACAGGCGGCCCAGAAAATCGTCGAAATCCGCATAGCCGTCATTGTCCCAGTGGAACTGGCTGTCCTCGCGGATCAGCCAGCCCGCCTGTTCGAACAGGGGCACCTGAGCGGGCGACAGGAAGGTCGCATGGGCGGAGCTGAGTTCGTTCTGCTTCACCACCGCCTCCATGCCGCGGATGAGCAGGCCCGCCATGTCGTCCGGCGCATCGTCCGCCACCAGCAGCCGGTTGCCGGTCACGGGGGAAAAGGGCACCGCGATCTGGAGCTTGGGATAATAGGCGCTGCCCGTCCGCGTCCATGCCTCGGCCCAACTATGGTCGAACACATATTCGCCCTGGCTGTGCATCTTGAAATAGGCGGGCGCGCAGGCCAGCAGCCGGTCGTCCTCCTCGCCCGCCTCGACCAGGATCGGCGCGGCCTGCCAGCCGGTGCCGGGGCCGACGCTTTGCGAATCCTCCAGCGCGGTCAGGAAATTGTGCGAGAGGAACGGATCATGCCCGCCCGCGCAGCGATCCCATTGACCGGCGTCGACCGACCCGACGCCGTCGCCCAGCCGCAAAACGGGGGGGCCGCCCATGCCGTCAGCCCTCGGCCTGTTCAAAAATCGCGGCATCGGCCTCCGCCCGGATGATATCCCAATGCGCGGCCGAGCGGACCGTCCAGCTCAGCACCGGCATACCCCGGCGGCGCTGGGTACGGGCGAAGGCATTGGGCAGATCGCGGATATCATAGGCTATGAAATCGGGATGGGCATGGCACATTGCAAGATGGCGCAGCATCCGGTCCTTCAGCCCCCTATCCTTTCCTGTGCCGTCCTTTCCAATGCTATCCGTCGCCGCGCGCTTCCTGTCGGTGATGACGAGACCGCGCACGATGCCGGGCGCGTGGCGATGGAACCAGTGCGACACGCCGGGATGGAAGGACATGATCGCCACCGGGCCGGAATAATCCCGCAAATCGCGCAGTACCGCCGCGCACAGCGGGCGGACTTCGCGCTGCCGGTCGATCTTCACCTCGATCAACAGGGGGGCGCGTCCGCCAATCCGGCGCAGCAGGGCGGAAAGGCGGGGAAGGGGGCCGCTTGCGTCGTTCAGTTCGATCCGGTCAAGCTGATCGGCGGTTCTGGCGGAAAGCGGCCCGCTCTCGCTGGTCAAACGATCGAGCAGGGCGTCATGGAAAATATAGGGGATGCCGTCGCGTGACAGGCGGACATCGCATTCCATGCCATGCCCCGCCGCCAGCGCGGCGTCGAAGGCGGGGAGGCTGTTTTCCACCGGGCCGCCGGGGCGGTGCAGCCCGCGATGGGCATAGGCATGGGCCGGAAGAAAGGCGAGGCGCGCCGAATCGAAGGCGCCCCGCCGGGTCATGCGTCGGGCTGGGCCTTGTCGGCGGGAGCGGCGGCGGGGACGGGCGCCGGTCCTGCCTCAAGATGCGCGCTGATCCATTGCTCCGCCTCCTGCCAGCGGTCGATGCGGGCATGGGCATCCGGGGACGCGTCGATAAAGGGCGCCAATTCCCGTTCGCCGACCATATGCAGGCGCCAGACCTCCGGCGCATGGCGGGTGAGGGATTGATGATGCGCGCCCAGATCATCCACGAACAGCGCGGCGGCGGGCCGATATTCTTCGATCAGGCGTCGCACCGCCCGCCCCTTGCCGCCCTGATTCCACAGCACGGGAAACGGCAGGCCGACGGCGCGGAGCTGATCTGTCCGGCGGCCATGGTCCTCCTCGCTGATGTTGGTCAAAACCACGATATCGGCCATGGCGGACAGCCGTTCAAGGGCCGGCAACGCGCCTTCGATCGGGGATTGGCGATGCATCTCCGTCTGGAAAAAATTGCGCAACAGGGTCCAGACCTCGTCCTTTTCGAGGATGGTGCCGCATTCCTTGCGGCGCAGGGCGCGGGTGAATTCGCGGTCCTCGAAGCTGAAATGAATGTCATGGGCCTCATCCAGCCATTGGCGGAACGGCACGACCATGTGCATCAGCACCTCGTCGCAATCGGTGATGAGCAGCGGGCGGTTCATCGGCCTATCTCCCGCGCCGCCTGCATCAGCGCTTCGGGCGGCAGGCCGATCGCGTCGGCGCAGGCGATCAGGTCCGGCTCATGCGCGGCGAGGAAATCCAGCACCGCCCCCCAGATCGCCGGATCATCGGCCCGCGCCCGCAACTGATCGGCCCCCATGCCGGTCAGCGAGAGCAGCCGTTCGCCCCGCGTTTCATCGCTGACGATCCAGGCGAGCGCCTGCAATGCAACGACTTCCGGTTGGGTGCCATTGCCATTTTGGTCGGGGGAGAGCATGAGGTTCCTTCGAATATGCGGGGATTTTGGCCAAAGGGCCGAAACAGGGTGACAGGTGACGAAGCGCATTCTGGTTGTCGAGGACAATGAGCTTAACCTCAAGCTTTTTTGTGACTTGTTGAAGGCGCATGGTCATGAAACGCGGCCGGTGTCCGACGGGCGCGAGGTATTGAGGCAGGCGGGCGAGTTCGGCCCGGACCTTGTCATCATGGATATTCATCTGCCCCATGTCAGCGGGCTTGACCTCATCATCGCGCTGAAGGCCGATGCGGCGCTGGCGGTGGTGCCGATCATGGCGGTGACGGCCTATGCGGGCAAGGGCGATGAGGAACGCATCCGGCAGGCCGGGGCGGAGGCCTATGTGTCGAAACCGATTTCCGTGATGAAATTCGTCGATGTGGTGAACGGCCTGCTGTGATGGCTCCGTTCGCGGTCCCGTCGCGGATGATCCTGCGACGGACGGGCAATCATGGGCGGCGGCATGTGATCGGGCGCTCGCCCATGCGATTCGCCCGACCGGTCCTCTGCTGTCCGCCGATTCGCCGGAGGGCAGGAAAGCGGGCCGCGCAAGGGAAAGGGCATGGAAAAAGCCCGGACCAGATGGCCGGGCTTTTGTCTCTTCACGCCGATATCCGCCCATCGCGCCAGCGCGAATCGGGCGGAAACAAAGCCTTACTTGATCTTGGCTTCCTTGAATTCGACATGCTTGCGCACGACGGGATCATATTTGCGGAAGCTGAACTTTTCCGTCTGGGTGCGCGGATTCTTCTTCGTGACATAGAAAAAGCCGGTGTCGGCGCTGCTCACAAGCCGGATTTTCACTGTGGCTGGCTTTGCCATGGCCCGTTCCTTCAAATACCGTTGAAAAATTGAGAGCGGCCAATGCCGCCCTGTTTCAGCGGGCGCTCATGGGGCAGTTTGTCCCTCTTGTCAACATGGCTGCCCCGATTCCTGCCGAAAAAGGCGCGTGGAACCGTCAATCAACCGTCATGTAAGCCGGCTATTAACGCTTTTCAGCTACCATCGATGGAAGATGGCAGGGAAGGAAATCGGGATGCAGCAGGATTCCATGTCAACCATAAGATCCGGCCTGAAGGCGCGAATCGAGGCGCTGGCGACAGGGCCGGGGCAGGGCGGTCTTGCGGGCCTGTCCGAACAGATCGACATGATTCGCCACGACGCCACCCGGCACGGCCTGATTCCGGTCGCGCAACTGGCGGCGGCGCTGGAAGAGATGCTGGCGGGCGGCAGACTCGGCCGGGCCATCACCTCGTCGCTGGACCTGATGCGCGATGCGGTGGAATGTGAGGATAACGGACCGGAAGCCGGGACCGTCTACATGGCCGCGCTGTCCGCCCGATACGGCTTTTAACGGCGATCGGCTTTCGCGCGCGGTCCTGTCCGTGGTGCGCCGGGGCGGCTCAGCCTTTGCCGATATGCGCTTCCACCTCATGCGTTGACCCGTCATCGGGGAAGGCGATGCCGTCATCGTCGTCGCGGATTTCGCCATTCACGCGGATCATGAAGGGGCCGCTGCCCAGACCATGGTCATTGCGGATGACGATGCGCAGGCTGCCCGTGGGTTGCCGCACCATCGCCTCCACCATCGGCCAGTCCTTCGGCAGGCAGGGGGAGAGGCGCAGTTTTCCATCGGCAAGCCGCAGACCCAGAATCTCTTCCACCGCCAGCCGCCATGTCCATGCGGCGGCGCCTGTATACCAGGTCCAGCCGCCCTGCCCCAGATGGGGGGCGACGCCGGAAATATCGGCGGCCACCACATAGGGTTCGGTGCGATAGAGGGCGGCGTCTTGCGGTGTCGCGGCGTGGCATATGGGATTGATGCGATCGAACAGCGCCTTGGCCCCGTCGCCATCCCCGCTGCGGGCGCAGGCGATGGCGAGCCACGCCGCGGCATGGGTATATTGGCCGCCATTTTCGCGGATGCCGGGCGGATAGGCCTTGATATAGCCGGGTTCTCGCGGGGTGCGGTCGAAGGGTGGATCGAGCAGCCGGACCAGCCGGTCATCCCCCCGCACCAGATGATGCCGGGCGGAGGCGAGGGCGCGCCGCGTGCGGTCCGGGTCGCCCGCGCTTGACAGGATCGACCAGGATTGCGCGATCGAATCGATCCGGCATTCCTGCTCTTGCGCGGTGCCCCATGCCCGGCCTTCATCATCGAAGGCGCGCAGATACCAGTCGCCGTCCCAGCCCGATCGTTCGACCGCCGCCGCCAGCCCATCGGCCCGCGCCTTCCAGCGCTCCATCACCTCATGCGGCTGGCCCTGACGGGCGCAAAGTCCCACAAATCCCTTGATCGTCGTGATATAAAACCAGGCGAGCCAGATGCTCTCGCCCCGCCCGCGACTGCCGACGCGATCCATCCCGTCATTCCAGTCCCCCGTTCCGATCAGCGGCAGGCCATGGGCGCCAAGCTGATAGGCATGGTCCAGCGCGCGTTCGCAATGGACGAAAAGCGGTTGGGTATAATCGGTCCCGTCGAAGCGCGCATAGCGATCATGCTCCTCCGGCCCCAGCGGCGGCGCGCTGAGAAACGGCACCTCCTCGGTCAGGATGCCGGTGTCGCCGGTCGCCTCGACATAGCTGGCGGTGGCATAGGGAAGCCAGAGCAGATCGTCCGAACAGCGCGTCCGCACGCCCCGGTCGGACGGCGGATGCCACCAGTGGAGCACGTCGCCTTCCTCGAACTGATGCGCCGCCGCGATCAATATATGGCGGCGCACGGCGGCGGGATCGGCGAACAGCAGGGCAAGGACGTCCTGCAATTGGTCGCGAAAACCGAAGGCGCCGCCCGCCTGATAGAAACCGGCGCGGGCGCGCACCCGCGCGCTGGTCGATTGATAGGGCAGCCAGCGGTTGACCATCAGGTCGAAGGCCGGGTCGGGCGTATTCACGACCGTCGCGCCGAGCCGGGTTTCCCAACCCGTGCGACAGTCCTGCAAGGCCTGCTCGACCAGCGCGGCGTCCTGCCAGCGGCGGGCCAGCGCCTTGGCGTCCTCGGTATTTTTCCCTTGCCCCAGAATGAAGACGGCTTCGGCCGTGCCGCCCGCCGGAACGTCGAGATGGACCTGTATCGCCGCGCAGCAATCATCCCCCGCCGCGCGCGGGCGATTGCCCAGATCCCAGTTGAGCAGCCCTTCCGGGCGGGCCGGGTCCGCCGTGATGCCATGGAAATCCCGGCAGGAGGTGGTCAGGCTGTGCGGCGGGAGCGTGCTCGTCAGAAAACCGACCTGATCGCGGAACTCGTCGGTCCATGGGTTGGTAGCAAGGATCGCGTGGATCGCCGGTTCATAGACCGATGTGCGCAGCGGGGCCTGTTCCCCGTGCACGGCGCCCAGCATCCATTCGGCATAATAGGTGGCGGTGATGCGCCGCGCGCGCGACGTCAGGTTGCGCAGGCGCAGGCGGACCAGCTTGACCGGATCGTCGGTGGCGGGGACGAAGGCCAGCAATTCCTGTTCCAGCCCGTCGCCCTGCCGCTGCCAGAGGGTATGGCCGATGCCGTGCTGGATGCGGCAGGCAGAATCCCCGCCTGCCGGCAGGGGCGTCGGCGTCCAGAGCCGCGCATTGTCCTCATCGCGCAGATAGAGCCGTTCGCCCTGCGGATCGCGCACCGGATCGTTGAACCATGGGGTCAGCCGGTTCTCTCCGCTGTTGACCGCCCAGCTGAACCCCAGCCCCGCTTCGGTGACGATGGTGCCGAAAGCCTCGTTTGCCAGCACGTTGGACCATGGCGCGGGCGTCGTTTCCCCCGGTTCCAGATGGATGACGTAGCTGCCGTCGTCCGGCGCAAAGCCGCCCCGGCCATTGTCGAACGCCAACCCTTCGGGGCGGGGCAGCGGCGTGGGGGATGGCGCGGGCGCGGCGCCTGCCGCCGGGTCGGACCCCACGGAATCAAATTCCACCGGGGCAAAGCGTGGCGTGTGGACGGGCGGCGGCTCGCTGCGGAATAGCTGTTCCCGCAGGTCGCCGTCATTTTCATCGAGGATGAGGCGGGCGATCCGGTCGAGCAGGGCGGCGCGGTCGGCGTCGGACGGGCCGATCCCGACCAGATGGATGCCGCCATTGATGCCGAGCCTGTCCTGCGTGCCGGTTTCCCGCAGCACCGTCAGGATGCGCTCGCGCACCGGCTCGATATAGCCGGAGGTGCCCTCATGCGTGATGACCAGGTCCACCGGCAGGCCCCTTTGCCGCCACAGCGCATGGGCGCAGAGCAGAAAGCGCAATATCGTGGTGCGCTCCCCATCGCCGGTGCGCACCACCAATATCGGATTGTCGCCCGATATGCCCAGCGCCCAGATATCTCCCCGGCCATAGGGATGCGCGCCGCCTGCGCGGGGCGTCGCGCGTGCGGCCAGCAGGGCGGACAGCAATTCCTGCGCCTGCGGAACCTGCGCGGGGGCAAGACCGATTGCGTGCATCTCCCTCGCGGCGGCGGCGGCGGCATCGCTCATCGCCCAGTCGAGCGCGGGGAGGGTCGCATAGCGTTCGGCAATATCCAGCGCCGATTGCCGTGACCCCGCCGCAATGGTGAGGAAGGCGATTTCGCGCCGTCCGTGCGGGGGGAGGGTGATCTGCGCCCTCAGCGCGAAAATGGGGTCCAGCGTCCAGCCTTGCGAACCGGAAAGCGCCTCCTGCCGCATCATCGCCGGGTCGGCGGCGGCGCCATGACGGCCGAGAAAGGCGCGGCGATCCCCTTCCACCCCATGCAGGGTCATCCCTTCATCATCGCCGATCACGCGATGCAGCAGGATGGGGGACCGTTCCGACGGGCTGCGGGGCCGCCGCGTGAAGATCAGGCCATCATGGCCGGGCAAGGCCTCCGCGCCGACGAACATCTTGCTGAATGCCGGGTGCCGGGCGGCGTCCAGCGGCGGGGCGAGCACGACCTCGGCATAGCTGGTAATGTCGATCGTGCGGGGATGGGCATCCTCATTGACCAGAGCGACGCGGCGGATTTCCAGATCGTCGCCATGGGCGATGCTGACCGTGGTGGTCGCCGAAATGCCATGGACGCGGTGATGAAACTCCGCCTGATCGGCGTGGAAGACGCTTTGCCGCATCCCGGCGTCGGGCGGGAACGGGCCGCCGGTCGCGGACCAGATCCGCCCATCGTCCCGATCCCGCAGATAGAGCCAGTATCCGGCCTCATGATCGGCGGCGTCTATGCGCGTCAGGGCATGCTGGTGCCAGGTGAGGCCGCCCGCGCCATCGGTTCGGATGCGCGTGGACAGGCGGCCATTGCCCAGGACATGCCATGCGGGCGCGCCCTGCCGCTGTTCCGGCGTCCAGCCGAACAGGCCGGGGACTGCGGCCTGCGCGCCCGCCTGCGCATCCCGGAATTCCACCCGCGCAATTTCGGGCGGCAATTCCCATGGAATGCGTTCATTGAGGAGCAGATCGACCGTCTGGACATAGGCGTCCGCGTGAAACCAGCGGACCAGCATGTCGTCGCACAAGGCGTTGCCGAGCGCGGCAAGGCTCATGCCATGATGATGCGCCATATAGGATTTCACGGTCGTGAACGGTTTGCCCTGCGGCACGCGTTCCGGCGTGAAATCGGCAGCTTCGTAGAAACCGAAGCGCCCGACCAGACCCAGCGCGGCGAGATCGCGCAGGTTCCGCGTGGCGAGGCCGGGCCGTGTCGTCAGCGCCAGCGCCGTCGCATAGGGCGCGATGACCAGATCGCGGCCCAGCCCGCGCCTCAGGCCCAGTTCCGGCACGCCAAAGGCATGGTAATGATAGATGCGGTCCTGCCCCATGGTGGCGAAGGAGGATTCGGAAATGCCCCATGGGATATCCCGCTCCTTGCCGAACCGGGCCTGTATGTCGATGGCGGTCCGGTCGCTTTGGCCGAGCAGGGTGGCCGGGTCGCTGTGCAGGAAGATGTTGGGCATCAGATATTCAAACATCGACCCGTTCCACGACACCAGCGCCAGCCCCGCCGCGCCCTTGGTGATCGGGCGGCCCAGATGGAACCAGTGCGAAGGCGGTATGTCGCCCTTGGCGATGGCGAAGAAACTGGCCAGCCGCGCCTCGCTGGCGAGCAGGTCATAATGATGCGGGTCGATGCGGTCGGCGCTGACATTATAGCCGATGTGGAACAGGCAGGTGCTGCCGTCGAACAGCAGCGCGAAATCCATGCCATGGGCGAGCGCGCCGGCGCGGCGGGCGACCGAGGCAAGGCCCTGATTCAGTTGCCCGGCCGCTTCTTCCCCCTCCCGGATGGCGCCCCGGACATCTTCGGCCCAGACCCGCGCCATGTCGGGGGGGCGCCCTTCGATGAAGGCGTCGAGAGCAAGGATCGCCCGCGCCCTGCCGTCCGAATCTGCTTGCGCGTCGCGGGGAATGCCCAGCAGGGCGGACAATTCCGCCGCCACGTCCCCACAGCCGGGGGGAGAAGCTGCGAGCAAGGGCATCCATGGCATGAACAGCGCGATATCGCGGCGCATGCCCAGCAGATGATGGTCGATCCGTTCCAGCCAGGACTGGATTTCCCGCAGCGTCGCCGTGTCGCTTTCGGGGGCCTCCGCCGCCATCAGGCCGATCTGGTCGCGCAGTTTCCCCATATCCTTGTCGATCAGCTCGTCGATCCGGCCGGTCCAGTCCGCCCCATCGGGGGAGATGCCGGTGGCGGCGTCCCGCATGGCGGCAAGGATGGCCGCTGCCGGGGCGACCGCCTCCCCGGCTGCCCCCTCCATCGACGAGAGGGCTTGGGCCAGCAGGTCGATCAGGTCTTCAAGGCCAGCCCATTGCTCGATGCCGATCGACGCCATGCCATCGGCCTCGCGCAGGGCTTGATCGACGACGATGAGGCTGACCGCCAGATTGCCGCTATCGACGGTGGAGACATAGCGCGGCTCCAGCGAAGCCAGCGTGGTCGTGTCGTACCAGTTGAGAATATGCCCGCGATAGCGTTCCAGCCGATCCATCGTGTCGAGCGCGTTGCGCAGCCGCATCTCCACCTCATGCAGGCTGATATGCCCCAGCCGCCATGCTGTCAGGACGGACAGCATCATCATGCCGATATTGGTCGGGGACGTGCGATGGGCCGTTTCCTCGTCCGGCGGCTCCTGATAATTGTCGGGCGGCAGCCAGTTATCCTCCGGCCGGACGAAGGTTTCAAAGAACAGCCATGCCCGGCGAGCGATGAGGCGCAGGAATTTCCGGTCGGCTGAGGTCAATTCCTCGGCGGGGGGCTGAACGGGGCGGCTGATCGCTATGGCGATTTCCGGCGCGAGCAGCCAGAGCAGCAGCAGCGGGGCCGCCACCGGCAACGCCGCCGGGGCCTTGATCAGCAATCCGCCCGCGATCGCCAGCGCCAGCAGGGGGGAGGGCGCCATGTCCCGCCACGCCGCGAGGCGGGGGTGCCGGGACGCGTTGCGCCGGGCCATGTGCACCGCCGACGTCCATTCGAGCAGCCGCCGCCGGGATCGCAGCCGCCAGAGCGTCACCCCGATCGCATGCAGCGCGATCACGGCGTCGCTGACGATGAAGGCAAGGGCGAGAATCCAGCGCGCCGCCTGCGCCGAAAGCCGCCGCAGCACGCGCTGCATGACGCCGCGCCGCCTGCCTCTGGCAAAGCCGGTGACGAGATCGGTGAACAGATTGGCGGCAGGCGCGGCGATGGCGAGCAGCGTCCATACCAGCGGATTGCCGTGCAGCAGGAACCAGCCGCCCAGCAACAGGGCGACGATGCTGGCGGGCACCAGGCTGCGGCGCAGATTGTCGAATATCTTCAGCCGGTCGAACCAGCCCAGCCGGTTGGGCAGCCAGCGGCCCCCGCGCCCCGGCACGAACGGAAACAGCCAGAACAGCAATTGCCAGTCGCCGCGCACCCAGCGATGCCAGCGCCATACATAATCCAGATAGCCGGAGGGAAAGCCTTCATAGACGATGATATCGCTGGCCAGCGCCGCCCGCCCGTGCAGCCCCTCGAACAGGTCATGGCTGAGCAGGCTGTTTTCGGGGATGCGGTTTTCGAGGCTGCGGGCAAAGCCGGCCACGTCATAAATGCCCTTGCCGACAAAGACGCCGGTGCCCAGCAAATCCTGATACACGTCGGACACGGCGCGGGAATAGATGTCGATCGTGGTGTCGCCGCCATAAATATGGGCGAACCGCGATTCACCGGTCGATTCCGGCGCCAGTTCCACGCGCGGTTGCAGGATGGTGTAGCCGCGCTCCACCCCGCCGGAGCCGGGATCGAACTGCGCATGGTTGAGCGGGTGGGCCAGCGTGCCCACCATGCGCGTGACGACGCCGGTGGGCAGGCGCGTGTCCGCGTCCGCCGTCACCACGAACCGGGTCTTGCGCAGCCTTTCCGTCCGGCCTGTCGTCAGGCTGAACGGCGCGAGGTCGCCCCGCAGGATGAAGGCGTTGAACTGTTCCAGCTTCCCGCGCTTGCGTTCCCACCCCATCCAGCAGCCCTGCGCCTCATTATAGAGGCGGGGCCGGTGCATCAGGTGAAACGGGCCATGGCCGCGCCCGGCATGACGGGCGTTGAGCGCCTCTATGCCGGAAACCAGCGCCCGTTCGATGGCGGCATCGGTGGGCAGCGTCTCGGTTGGCGCATCGGCATGGTCGCTCAGCAGGACGAAATGCAGCGCGGGATCGGGGTTGGCCAGCCGGTGCGCCTCCAGACGGCGCAGCAGCGGGTCGATATCCGGCAGGCGCGCCACCAGCACCGGCATCACCACGGCGGTCGCGCAATCGGCGGGGATGCCGTCGCGAAAATCCATCTTGGGCAGCACGCGGGGCGGGACGATCTGGGTGACGAGCCAGTTGACGACAGTGATGCTCAGCACCGTGGCGGGCAGGATCGACAGCGCGATGCCCAGCAGCCAATAGCCGATCTGCGTTTCCGTCCACGCCAGATAAAGGGCGGGCAGGATGAAGGCGGCCAGCCCGGCGATGAACAGCGCGATGGCGTAAAGCTGGCCGGGATAGCGCAATATCCGCCGCCCCAGCGATTCCAGCCCCAACACCCGCGAATCGAGCGCATCCTCGAAATAGGGCCGCCCCTCGTCGATCAGCCAATAACCGACATGGCCCGATGGCGCGTCGCCGCTGCTGTGGCATTGGCGCAGCGCCCGTTCCGCGACCTCCCATTCGGGTTGCCGCGCATGGTCGGCCAATTGCTCTATGGCGTGGCGATAATTGTCGCGCGTCTCGAAATCCATATGCGGGTAGACCCCGGCAGGGTCGCGCCTCAATATCGCCTCGACATGGCTCGTCTGGTCGAAGAAATCATTCCACTGGATGGTCGAAATCACCGCCAGATTGGCGATGGCGCGGGCGACGCATTCGGTTTCGTCGACCGCCGCGGCCGCCGCATGCGGGGCGGCTTCGACGGGGAAGGGCGGCTCGGTATCGGGGAACAGGCGGCTGAAACCGGCGATCAGCAATTCCAGGCAGGCGATCCGCAACATTGTCGGGAAGGCCCAGATTTCCGCGATGCTGAGCGGCATTTGTTGCTGATATTGGCTGACGAACACCACCGCTGTGCCCATCGACACCTGAAGATGGGACGCCTGCAACAGCGAATGAGCCAGCTCATGGATGCGGGGACGCCCCTGCCCGTCGCCCGACAGGCCGGGCAGCTTGCGATAGAATTTGGCGGGAAGGTCTTCCTCTATCTGGAGGATGGCGCGCTGGATCTGATAATCATTGTCCAGCAGCCATTCGGCCGCCGCGCCCGCATCCTGCCCCGCCGCGCCCGCCGCGGCGCGGGCCTGTGTCAGCCATGCCTTCGTCGCTGTCAGATGCGACCATGCGGTGAGGGGGACGGAGCGCCCGATCAGCCCCGTCAACCGGTGGCGGGTCGCGGTTTCGGCCGCGGCCCCCGCTATCGGGTCCCGGTCATCGGTATCGGCCATGCCTCAGGCCAGGCAGGCGACGGGCAGGCGCAGGCGATCATGTCCGGCAGGGGCGGAGGGTCGCGCCAGTCGCGCTGTCGAGGGCATGACGAGCATCGGCACGGCGCAATGGCTCATCAGATAGGACGCCACCGTGCCATAAGGCACGTCGCTGGCATGATGCCGCCCGTTGCCGCGCGCCGACAGGACGACCAGATCCGCGCCCTCGCGCTGGATCAGATCCCCCAACGTCTGGCGGACGTCATCCCCGCGCGCCGAGATCGCCTTGACCCGCAGGCCGGTCGCGGCCAGATTGGCGCTGACCCGTTTCAGATAGCCGCGGGCTGCCCGGTCGTTCCGGTCGATGACATTTTGCTGAAGGATCATGTCCTCCATTTCCAGCGGGGTCGCCTCGATCATCTCCGGCGCGGGGACGATATGCGCCAGCAGCAGTTCCGCATCCGTGGCCTTGGCCAGACGGGACGCGAGCGGCAGCACGCTTTCGGCCCAGCAGGACCCGTCGAGCGGGACGACGATGCGGCGATAGGCGGCGGGCGGGGCATGGGCTTCGGTCGGCACCAGCAGGACAGGGCCGGGCGCGCGGGAGAGGACTTTCTGCACGGTGCGGCCCATTTCCCTCCGGCCGCCGGTGCGCCGCGCCCGTGTCCCGATGACGATCATGCCGTCATCGCGCTCGCGCATGAAACGGCATATCTCATCGGCGGCCCGCCCTTCCGCGAGCGCCGTTTTCGGATCGGGCGCCCGCGCCGCGCCAGCGGTTTCTGCGCTGGAACAGGCGGAGGGCGATCGGGCGGCGGCGGCGCACTGGTCGAGCATCCGGCGCGCCTCGCGTCTGCGCAGGCTCCATTCTATCGGGTCGGGCCTTGCGTCGGGCGCGGCGCGTCCGTCCAGAACGCGCAACAGGGTGACGGGAAGATGAAGCGCCGAGGCGAACGTGACCGCGTGCGGCACGATCCAGACGGAATGGTCGGAACAATCGGTACAGACGATGATATCATGGCCGCCCGGCGGCAGGGGCGCCTGTGATGCGGCCTGCGACGGGGATGGAAATGCTGCGACGACAGACATGGGACACAACCTCCTGTTGCCTCCGATCCCCCCGTCTCGGTGGTTTGCGCTATGCGGATCGTGCAACGCCGCCACAGGGACAGGTTGCCGCAATCATGGTGATTCGCTGCTGTCCAGCTACGCTAGCCCAGCCGGGCGGCAGCGGACATCAGGGTTATTACGAATGGGCCTGCGCCATTGTTCCCCATAGTATCCACCCCCCTTGCTCCAGCGCCGAATCGTCGATCGGCGGCCATGGGCGGGGGGCATTCCCCCCTGAAAACGGCGAAATCCTAGGACCGATCGACATTCAGAAGATGACGAGTCGAAAATGGTGATTTTCCGTGACCCGGAGCGCAGCGGACTTAAGGTCCGTGAGCACCGGAAGCGCGGAAAGTTGCCATTTGCAGGCCGTCAGGGCTGAATGTCGATCGGTCCTAGGCGGCTGAGGGCGGTTCCGGCGGCTGGAAGGGCGTCGCCGGAGTCCGGGGCGGCCGGGCAGGGCGCGGGGTGAAGGGCAGAATCCGCCCGCCCTTTTCTCCATCCTCTCGCGGTGAATTGCCGTCCGCGCCGGGCGCGGAATCATCATGCTTGTTACCGGTCATGTCTCGTTCCTGTTGCGGTTCTGTCAGGCCGATGCGCGCGAACTGGAAGAGCGCGGGCCTGAAAGGGGAGTGGTCTGAAAGGAGAGGGGCGCCCCGGACCCATGGCGGCGGGTCCGGGGCATCCAGCCTTTGAGCAACTGGCCTGCATGATACGCAAGGCGCCTCAAGGGAACGGGACCGCGCATGAGGGCAAGGATGGCCCAAGCCGGAATAAAGTCAACCGTCGCGGCGATCCGGTGGGGGTCGCCAGCGCGGGAAGATCGGGCTATCGTCCGGGCCTATGGAACGGCTCATGAAACAGGGGAGGGAAGCGGCATGATATTTACAGGGCCTCAGGCGCGGGCGGCGCGGGCGCTGGTGCAATGGCCGCGCGATCATGTCGCCCGGCTGGCCGATGTGGCCGAAGAGACATTGCGCGCCTTTGAAGCGGGCCTTGCGGACCTCGATGAGGACGCCCGGCGGCGATTGTGCCTGACGCTCGAATCCGGCGGCGCGGTGTTCCTGCCGGAGGATGAGAGCGGCGGCGTGGGCGTGCGCCTCAAATTCACGGCCAAGGATGCGCGGGCCGTCAACCGGATGGAAAATGAAGGGGGACCGGTCGGCAGCGACGATGTCTGATGTCGCGGCGCGGCGCTGGACTTGAACTAATGCGTTCGTCCGGGCCGCTACCGATTGGCCCCGGACGGGCGCGCCTGTCCATGTTGTGCCGCCCGGCCATGATGGTCCTTAGCGGCGCATGGATCAAAGTCCTTGATTGCAAACAGCAAGAACATTCGTTTGCGCTCCTTCCCCGTCTTGCGCACCTTGCACAGTGCAAGCCTGTGAAGATCACGCCCGGACCAAAAGCTTGCGCGACCGGGAGAGGGTATCTTATGAAGCGCTCCGCGCCACGGCGAAGGCTGGCGCGCGCTTCCTTTTCATGGCGCGGCGCGGTCTGGACGCTGGCCCTGGCCCTGTGCTGGCTCGGCCTTTACGATCTCGCGCATCATCATGCGTTGGGCCGCTGGCATCTCGTGCTGCTGATCGCCCTTGCCGTTCCCGTCGCCGCCTTCATGCTTTCCGCCGAGGGGCAGGGCCGGGATCGGGGGCGGGACCGGCCCGATGGACCGGGCAACAGGAACAGAGGCGAAGATCATCGCGCGGGCTGAACGGTCGCCGCCGGATAAAGCCGCCACCAGATAAAAATGCCGCACGGCCATAGAATATCATAATAATCGCACATGCAGCCTTGCCCCTTCGCGTAGATTTCAATCATAAGGGCCGCAATGGTTCATAACGCCGCCATGGGCGGAAGGGAGATGCGCGCTGCTCATGTCGGATGCGGGGTTATTGCTTGTTATTCTCGCGCTTCCCTACCTGGGCAGTCTTGTCGCCGCATTTCTCCCCACATGGGGGCGCAATTCGGCGGCGGTGCTGGCGGGGACCGTGTCCTTCGTGGCGCTCGTGCTGGTGGCGAGTTGCTATCCGGCCCTGACCAATGGCGGGGTCTTGCGCCATGTCACGCCATGGCTTCCCTCGCTGGGCCTCGATCTGACGCTCCGGCTCAGCGGTTTTTCCTGGCTCTTCTCCGTGCTGGTGCTGGGCGTGGGCGTGCTCGTCGTGCTGTATGCGCGCTATTATATGTCGTTCGAAGACCCGGTTCCGCGCTTCTTCGCGTTTCTGCTGGCCTTCATGGGATCGATGCTCGGCATGGTGCTGTCGGGCAATCTTATCCAGATCGCCTTTTTCTGGGAATTGACCAGCCTCTTTTCCTTCCTGCTGATCGGCTATTGGCACCATAATCAGAGCGCCCGCGACGGCGCTCGCATGGCGTTGATCGTGACGGCGTTCGGCGGCGTCTGCCTGCTGGTCGGTTTCCTGCTGCTCGGTCATATCGTGGGCAGCTATGATGTGGACGCGGTGCTGCAATCGGGCGACATGATCCGCGGCCATGATCTCTACCTGCCCGCGTTGATCCTCATCCTGATCGGCGCTTTCACCAAGAGCGCGCAGTTTCCGTTCCATTTCTGGTTGCCTCACGCCATGGCGGCGCCCACGCCGGTATCGGCCTATCTCCATTCCGCGACGATGGTGAAGGCCGGGGTGTTCGTGCTTATCCTGCTCTGGCCGGTGCTTGCCGGGACGGAAAGCTGGTATCTGATCGTTACCACGACCGGCCTCGCCACATTGCTGGTGGGCGCATGGGCGGCGATTTTCCAGCAGGATCTCAAGGGGCTGCTTGCCTATTCGACGATCAGCCATCTGGGGCTTATCACCCTGTTGCTGGGGCTGGGCAGCCCGCTGGCGGCGGTGGCGGCGATCTTTCACACCGTCAATCACGCGACGTTCAAGGCCTCTTTGTTCATGGCGGCGGGGATCATCGACCATGAAACCGGCACGCGCGACCTGCGCAAGCTGAGCGGCCTTGCCCGCTATATGCCGATCACCGCCATGCTGGCGATGGTGGCGGCCGCGGCGATGGCGGGGGTGCCGTTGCTCAACGGCTTCCTGTCGAAGGAGATGTTCCTCGCAGAGGCGCTGGAGGCGCATAGCGGCACGGTGCTCGATAGCCTGCTGCCCTATCTGGCGACGCTCGCCAGCGCGTTCAGCGTGCTCTATTCGGTGCGTTTCATCCACCAGACCTTTTTGGGGCCGCCGCCGGTCGATCTCCCCCGCGAACCGCATGAAGCCCCGCACTGGATGCGGTTCCCGATCGAGATTCTCGTGCTGCTCTGCCTGTTGGTCGGGATTATCCCGACGCTGACGATCGGCCCGTTCCTCGCCACCGCCGTGCAATCGGTGCTGGGTGAGCAGACGCCGGCCTACAGCCTTGCCATCTGGCACGGGTTCAGCCTGCCTTTGCTGATGAGCGCCCTCGCGCTGGTGGGCGGCGTGGTGCTGTATCTCATTTTCGGACCCCGGCTGAACGCCCTGCCGCATTCGCCGATCATCGGCCGGCTGAAGGGGCGGCGCACTTTCGAGGTCGTGCTGTCCGCAATCGTGACGGCGGCGCGGACCCTGCATCGCTGGTTGGGCGCGCGGCGGTTGCAGGTGCAGCTTCGCCTTGTGCTGCTGACCGCCATAGTGGCCGGGGCCTTGCCGTTTCTGGTGCTGGGCTATAGCGGAGGCCCGCTGCCCGTCATGCTGGTGGACCCGGCCTTCGCGGCGCTCTGGATGCTGGGCGGCGCGAGCGCGATCGCCGTCGCATGGCAGGCGAAGTTCCACCGCCTGGCCGCGCTGATCCTGCTGGGCGTGGCGGGGCTTGCCACCTGCATCACCTTCGTCTGGCTGTCGGCGCCCGATCTGGCCCTGACGCAATTGCTGGTCGAGATCGTCACCCTTGTCCTGTTGCTGCTCGGCCTGCGCTGGCTGCCCAAGCGGGTGGCGGACCGCTGGGCGAATGAGCGCACGCCGATCAAGGTGCGCTTGCGGCGCGGCGCGGACCTGTTGATCGCCGTGCTGGGCGGCCTCGGCATGGCTGCGATCGCCTATGCGATGATGACCCGCCCCGCGCCCTCCGGCATCTCTCATTATTTTCTGGAGCGGGCCTATACCGGCGGCGGCGGCACCAATGTCGTCAACGTCATATTGGTCGATTTCCGCGCCTTCGATACCTTTGGGGAAATCACCGTGCTCAGCATCGTCGCGCTGACGGTGTTCACGCTGCTCCGGCGGTTCCGCCCGGCGGCGGAAAGCATAGAGCAACCGGTGCAGCAGCGGTTGCAGGATGAATTCGACGATGCGGGCGAGGGGCGCAGGCGGGGCGACACGGTCCGGCATTATCTGCTCGTTCCGCGCGTCATCATGGAATGGATGTTCCCGGTGATCGCGACGTTCGCGCTCTATCTGCTGGTGCGCGGGCATGATCTGCCGGGCGGCGGTTTTGTCGCCGGCCTCACCGGGTCCATCGCCATCATCCTGCTCTACATGGCCAGCGGCACGCGATCGGTGGAGGCACGGCTGACCGTCCAGCCGGTGCGATGGATCAGCGCGGGGCTGCTCTGCACCTCCCTCACGGGCATGGCGGCGTGGATCTTCGGCTATCCCTTTCTGTCGACCTATTTCGATTATCTCGACCTGCCGCTGATCGGCGATGTGCCGCTGGCCAGCGCGTTGCTGTTCGATATCGGCGTGTTCGCGGTGGTGGTCGGGACGACGGCGCTGATCCTCGTCGCGCTGGCCCACCAGTCTATCCGTTCCCCCAGAACCGTGAAGCGGCCCGACACTGCCGGGGCGGACCGGACGGAACCGGAAACCATGGGGGGGGCCGCCTGATGGAGATCGTCCTCGCCCTCGCCATTGGCTGCCTCACCACATCGGGCCTGTGGTTGCTGTTCCGTCCCCGCACCTTTCAGGTCGTGCTGGGCCTGTCGCTGCTGTCCTATGCGGTCAACCTGTTCATCGTCGCGGCCGGGCGGCTGCGCACCGACGCGCCGCCGATCATCGGCAAGGAGGGGGCGGTCGATCCCGCCCTCTACACCGACCCCGTCCCGCAAGCCCTTGTCCTGACCGCCATCGTCATTTCGTTCGCGACCACGGCGCTGCTGCTGGTCGTCCTGCTCGCCTCGCGCGGCCTGACCGGCACCGATCATGTCGATGGCGAGGAAGGCGATTCATGAGCAACTGGATGCACCATCTCATCGTCCTGCCTATCGTCCTGCCCCTGGTGGTCAGCGCGCTGCTGCTTGCGCTCAATGAACGCAGGCGGGTGTTGAAACGAACCCTCAGCCTTGGCACGATCGCGGTCCTGATCGCGGTTGCGGCCACGCTGCTCTGGCATGTTTCCGATCATCTGGGCGGCATTTCCAGTTCCCCGCCGCTCGTCTATCTGCTCGGCAACTGGCCCGCGCCGTTCGGCATCGTGCTGGTTGCGGACCGGCTGTCGGCGCTGATGCTGCTGCTCACCAGCCTGCTCGGCTTCATGACCCTGTTCTATGCTATGACACGGTGGGACCGGTCCGGGCCGCGTTTCCATGTGTTGTTCCTGCTGTTGCTGGCGGGCGTCAACGGCGCGTTCCTGACCGGGGATATATTCAACCTGTTCGTATTCTTTGAGGTGCTGCTGGCGGCATCCTATGGCCTTGTCCTGCACGGGTCCGGCACGGAAAGGACCAGCGCGAGCCTGCATTATATCACGATCAACATCGCGACATCGCTGCTGTTCCTGATCGGCGTGGCGATGATCTACGCGGTGACGGGCACGCTCAACATGGCCGATCTGGCGGAACGGATTCCGCAGGTGCCGCCGGAAAACCTGATGCTGCTGGAAGGCGGCGCGGCGGTGCTGGGCGTGGCGTTCCTCGTCAAATCGGGCAGTTGGCCGCTCGGTTTCTGGCTGCCCCGCACCTATGCCTCGGCCGCGCCGCCCGTCGCCGCGCTGTTTGCGATCATGACCAAGGTGGGCATCTATATCATCCTGCGGCTCAGTTCGCTATTGTTCGGGGATGCGTCGGGCGGCGCGGCGGGCTTTGCGGATCAATGGCTGATCTGGGCCGGGTTCGCGACGATGCTGTTCGGCACGATCGGCATCCTGTCCTCCCGGACGCTGAACCGTGTCGCGAGCCATTATGTGCTGGTCTCGTCCGGCACGCTGCTCGCCGCCATCGGCATCGGCGGGCAGGCGCTCACGGCGGCGCTGCTCTTTTACCTCGTCAGTTCGACGCTGGCGGCAGGCGCGCTGTACCTCATCATCGAGCCGGTCGAGCGCAATGCGGGCGAGGAGGACATGGACATTGTCGACGGCATTACGGAACCGGTGTTCGATGATGAATATACCGGCGCGCTGGAGGAAGAGGAAAACGAGATCGGCATCGTCATTCCGGGGACCATCGCGATTTTGGGCGGGGGGTTCATCTTCTGCACCCTGTTGCTGGCGGGCCTGCCGCCGCTCTCCGGCTTCATCGCCAAGTTCGCCATCATCGACGCCCTGTTCCGCAATGAGAGCCTGACGCCGACCGTGTGGATTCTCATCACCCTCATCATCACGTCGGGCCTCGCCACGCTGGTCAGCCTGACGCGCGCGGGGATCGACCTGTTGTGGACCCCGGCGGTCGAAACGCCCCCGCGCCTCAGCGTGATCGAGGTCGCGCCCATCGGCCTGTTGCTGGCCACCTGTCTGACGCTGATGGTCTGCGCCGGGCCGATCTTCGTCTATATGGAAGCGACGGCGGGCGCGCTGGGCGATCGCGGGGCCTATATCGAGGCGGTGCGGAGCGCGGGGGATGCGACGCCATGAAGCGCCTTGTCCCCTATCCCCTGCTGGCCCTGTCGCTGTTCGTGATGTGGATATTGCTCACCGGTTTTTCGCCGGGGCATGTTTTTCTGGGCGCGCTGGTCGCGTTGCTGGTGTCGCGGGTCATGCTGACCCTGCGGCCCGAACCGCCGAAAATCCGGTTCGGCATGGCGATGATAAAGCTGGCGGGGATCGTCGTGGCGGATATCATGCGGTCCAACCTCGCCGTCGCGCGGATCGTCCTCTTCCGTCCGGCCAACCAGCAATCCGGCTTCATGGAATTCCCGACGGAATTGCGCAGCCCCTATGCGCTGGCGGTGCTCGCCGTCATCATCACCGCGACGCCGGGAACCTTGTGGTTGCAGCATGACGCGCAGCGCCACAGGGTGCTGATCCATGTGCTGGATCTGGTCGATCAGGATGAATGGATCGCCCTGATCCGAAATCGCTATGAACGGCTGTTGATGGAAATATTCGAATGACCACCCTTGCCCTCGCCCTTGTCATTACGATGGCCCAGATATTGTTCGTGTTCGCCATGGGGTGCGCGGCGTGGCGCATCCTGCGCGGGCCGCGGGCGCAGGACAGGGTGCTGGGCATGGACGGGATGTATGTCGCGGGCATGCTGCTGCTGCTGACCTATGGCATCCAGACCGGGCGCACCCTCTTTTTCGAGGCGGCGCTGGTCATCGGCCTGCTCGGCTTCACCGGGACGGTGGCGCTTGCCAAATTCCTCATGCGCGGGGAGGTGATCGAATGATACAGGCGCCCGATCTGCCGCTCTGGGCCGCGATCCTCGTGGGGCTGCTCGTTATTTGCGGCGCGGTCATCACCGTCATCGGCGCGCTGGGGCTGCTCCGGCTCGATAATTTCTATGAGCGCATCCATCCCCCGACGCTCGGCACCACGCTGGGCGCGGGTTGCATCCTGATGGCCTCGATCCTCTGCTTTTCGGTGTTGCATTCACGCCCCATGGTGCATGAGGTGTTGATCGCGCTGTTCCTGACCCTGACGACGCCTGTTACCCTGATGCTGCTTGCCCGCGCGGCGCTGTACCGCGATCGCGCCGAAGGGTCGGATGTCGTGCCAGCGGATGTGACGATAGTGGAAAGCATCGGCAGGCGCGACGAGAAGCGCGACGAGGCCTGACAGATTTTCTGGCCGCTCAGGCTGGGGGCTGAAAGCGATATCCGCCCCGTTCCGCGATATATTCCGCCAGAATGAGGGCATGGTTGTTATGTTCATCACGGGCGGCGTAGAGTAGCGTCACATCGCCCTGATCCACCCATGCGCAAAGCTGGTCCACGGCATCCCCGTTCGCGTCCAGTTCATGGCGATAGCGGTCCCGGAACCCGTCGAACCGCGCCGGGTCATGGCCGAACCAAGTGCGGATTTCGGGGCTGGGGCTGATATCCTTGAACCAATGGTCCAGATCGGCCTTGTCGCGGCTGACCCCGCGCGGCCAGAGGCGATCGACCAGCACGCGCAGGCCATCGCCCTTCGCCGAGGGTTCATAGATTCTCTTGATGCCTATCGTTCCGGTCATCGGTCTTCTCCCGCCTTGCCGCCTGTCCATGCCGGGGGATCGCTGGCGGGGAAGGATTCGATCGAGGCTTCCTCCACCGCGTCATGCAACCGACCGCTGTCGAGCAAGGCTCTGGCCCCGCCGATGATCTCCGCGATCAGCGTTTCCCGCGCGGCGATATCGTCCCCGCCCTCCGGGGCCGTGAGGCGGGGCGGGAAGCGTCTGGTGACGACGTCCCGCGCGATGCTGTCGAGGCTGCGGTCCTCGGCTCGATGACGCTCCGCGACGAAGCGGGCCGCCTCCATCACCAGCTTGCGGTCGATCGGGTCGCCATGGTCATGGGGCATCAGCCCGCCTCCTGTTCCGCCAGAAGAAAGGCGATATCCGCCCCCACCCGCATATCATCCTCCACCCCGAAGCTCTGTTTGCGGAGGCGGCCAGAGGGGTCGATCAGGATCAGGGTGGGCGTCCCCTGCATCGCATAGGCCGCCATGGTGGCGGGGATCGGGCCGGCGGACCCCGGACGATCGACGCCGATGGGGAACGTCAGGCGATATTCCCGGATGAACACGGCCAGCGCGTCGGGCGTCATCGCGTGATGATGCTCGAAAACGCTATGCAGGCCGACCACCGCCACGCGGGACGCATCGAACAGGTGGGCGATGCGCTGCGCCTGCGGCAGGCCATCGCGGACGCAGCCGGGGCAGAGCATCTGAAAGGCATGCAGGGCGACCACCCGCCCGCGAAAATCGGACAGCGCAAGGGGACGATCCGTGTTGAACCACTGGCTGACTTGCCATTCCGGTGCGGGCCGGGGTGTCATGGGGGCAGGCTGGTTCATGGCTCCTTCTCCCGTTGCTTGGCGTCGCCGGGCCTCGCCTTTTGTCCGGTTCCCCCCCGGTTCGTCAGGACAGGTGGTAAAGCGTCACCATCCCGGCGAGCACGATACCGAAACCCATCATCATCACGCCCGCGATCCGCAATATATAGGTCAGCGGATCCTGATCGTCCTCATCGTCCGACTGGAACGGTGAGGGCGGCCGGGGCGGGCGACCGATCAGCCTGCGCACGAAGCGCTGGCGGAAGGCCATGATAAAACCGGTCACGGCCAGAATGGCGCCAAAACAATCGACGATCAGGACGGAGGCGGGCATCATGCCCTGTTCCTCCCATGCGTCGCGTCGGCTGTAGAACAGGGTTTCAGCCGCCACATGCCGCCAGTCCCGCTTCAAGTCCGGCGATCAGGTCGTCCTGCGCCTCCATGCCCACGGACAGCCGCAGCAGGCTATCGCTGATCCCGGCGATAGCGCGGGCTTCCTCGCCCATGTCGGCATGGGTCATGGTGGCGGGATGGGCGAGCAGCGTTTCGACGCCGCCCAGCGATTCCGCCAGCGTGAAAAAGCGCACCGCCTCCATGAACCGCTGTACCGCCGCGACGCCGCCCGCCAGTTCGAAACTCAGCATCGCGCCGAAGCCGCGCTGCTGGCGCGTGGCGATGGCATGGCCGGGGTGAGAGGCAAGGCCGGGATAATAGACCTTCGCCACCGCGCTATGGCCTTCGAGATGGCGGGCGATCGCCATCGCATTGGCCTGCTGCCGTTCGATCCGCGGGAACAGGGTGCGCAGGCCGCGCAGCGTCAGCCATGCATCGAAGGGCGATCCCGTGCTGCCCACCACATTGGCCCAGTGGCGCAACTCCCCGGCCCGGTCCGCGTTCGCCGCCACGACCGCCCCGCCGATCACATCGGAATGGCCGTTCAGATATTTGGTGGTGGAATGAACGACATAATCCACGCCGAGCGCCAAGGGCTGTTGAAGCGCGGGCGACAAGAAAGTGTTATCGACGGCGGTTTCGGCCCCGGCCTCCCGCGCCCTGCCGCACAGCGCGGCGATATCGACCACCCGCATCAACGGGTTGCTGGGGGTTTCGATCAGCATCAGCGCCGGCTTCTGTGCCAGCGCGGCCGCGACGGTGCTCTCATCCGACTGGTCGATGAAACGCACCGCGATATGGCCGCGATCGGCGCGGACCTTGAGCAGGCGCATGGTGCCGCCATAGCAATCATGCGGCGCGATGATGAGATCGCCCGCACGGCGGCTGCCGGTCAGGAGATCGAGCGCGGCCATGCCGCTCGACGTGATGACGGCGCCCGCGCCGCCTTCCAGCTTCGCCAGCGCATCGGCCAGCAGATCGCGGGTCGGATTGCCCATGCGGCCATAATCATAGGTGCGCGGCTGTTCATAGCCCGCAAATTCATAGGTGCTGGACAGATAGAGCGGCGGGGCGACGGCCCCGAAGGCGGGGTCGGCGGCTACGCCATGGGCCGCCGCGACCGTTTCGGGCCGGGGAAGATCGCCGCCGCGTGGATGGCTGGAATCAGTCATTGAAGAAGCGCCCTTCCGTTACCTCGCGCACGATCCCGGCGCGAATGGTGAAATCGCCGAAATGCTCTGCGGGCTGGCGTTCCTTCGCATAGCGGCCCAGCGCATCGCCGAGAATTTCGAGAATCTGCGGTTCGCCGATATTCTCACGCACCATGCGGTTGAGCCGCTCGCCATGGAAGCCGCCGCCCAGATAGAGATTATATTTGCCCGGCGCCCGCCCGCTCAGGCCGATTTCGGCGATATAGGGGCGCGAACAGCCATTGGGGCAGCCGCTCATCCTGATCGTGATCGGTTCTTCGGACAGGCCGTTTTCCGCCAATATCGCCTCGATCCGGGTGAGCAGCGACGGCAGGTAACGCTCGCTTTCCGCCATCGCCAGCCCGCAGGTGGGCAGGGCGACGCAGGCCATGGCGTTGCGGCGGACGACGGAAAAGGCGTCGATATCCGGTTCATGTTCCGCCAACAGCGCGTCGATGGCGGCGCGGTCTTCCGTCCTCACCCCGGCGATGATGACATTCTGGTTCGGCGTCACGCGGAACGTGCCCTGATGGATGCGCGCCACGTCACGCAGCATGTTGAGTTGCCGCAGGTCGAGCCGCCCATTTTCTATGATGATGGTGCGGTGATGGCGTCCGTCCGGCGTGGTGTTCCAGCCATAGCTGTCGCCATTGGCGGTGAAGCTATAGGGCCGGGCCGCTTCGAAGGACGCGCCCATGACGCGCTCTATCTCGGCCTTGATCCAGTCGAGGCCCTTGTCGTCGATCGTATATTTGAACCGCGCGCGCTGGCGTTCCTTGCGGTCGCCATAGTTGCGCTGGACCGTCATCACCGCGTCGGCGCAGGCGATCACCTGGTCGGCGGGCACGAAGCCGATGACGCTGGCAAGCCGGGGGTAGGTTTGCGGCGCCTGATCGGTGCGGCCCATGCCGCCGCCGATCGCGACGTTGAACCCGGCAAGGCCGTCCGGCCCCTCGATCGCGATAAAGCCCAGATCCTGCGCATAGACGTCGATATCGTTGGAGGGCGGCAGCGCGAAACCGATCTTGAACTTGCGCGGCATATAGGTGCGGCCGTAGAAAGGTTCTTCCGGTTCGGAACTCGCCACGCGCTCATCGCCATACCAGATTTCATGATAGGCGCGGGTCTTGGGGATGACATGATCGCTCACCCGCCTGGCCATGGCCGACACCTCGGCATGAAAGCGGGAGCTTTGCGGATCGACCGTGCACATCACGCCGCGGCTGTCGTCGCCGCAGGCCGCGATGGTATCGAGCAGCGTTTCGTGCAACCCTTGGATGATCGGGCGCAGGCTGTCCTTCAGCACCCAATGGAACTGGAAGGTCTGGCGGGTGGTGATGCGCAGCGTTTCGCCGCCATGGCCGCGCGCCAGTTCATCCAGCTTCAGCCATTGGGCCGGGGTGCACACGCCGCCGGGCAGGCGGACGCGGATCATGAACTGAAAGGCCGGCTCCAGCTTTTGGCGGCGGCGCTCGTCGCGTATGTCCCGATCGTCCTGCTGATAGATGCCGTGAAATTTCATCAGCTTCACATCATCGGAAGACGGCACCGCGCCGGTGATGCGGTCCAGCAGGCCGGTGGAGATGGTGCCGCGCAGATAATCGCTGGCGTCCTTCATCCGTTCATCGGCGCTGAGCCGGTCGAGCGACTGGGACAGATCATGGCTGCGATCGGTGTCGCCGGTTCCCGTGTCGATGCCCATATTGGCGGCGGAGTCAGCGCTGGAGGGTGTCGTGGTGGTGGTCATGGGTCGCGTCCCTCAATAAACGTCGCGCTGATAACGGTGGTCGGCCTGAAGCGTGCGGACATAATCCTCCGCCGCCTCGCGCCCGGTATGGGCCTGGCTCGCGACGATATCGATCAGGGCCTGATGGACATCGGGCGCGAGGTTGGTCGCGTCGCCGCAGACATAGACATGCGCGCCTTCCTCCAGCCAGCCGAACAGGTCGCGGGCCTGTTCCTTCATGCGGTGCTGGACATAGGTTTTTTCCGTGCGGTCGCGGGAAAAGGCGACATCCATCCGGCTGAGCGTCCCGTCTTTCAGCCAGCCCTGCCATTCGGTCTGATAAAGGAAATCGGTGCGGAAATTCCGGTCGCCGAAGAACAGCCAGCTTTTGCCGCCCGCGTCCCGCGCCTCGCGCTCCTGAAGGAAGGCGCGATAGGGGGCCACGCCGGTGCCCGCGCCGATCATGATGATGGGCGCGTCATCGCCGGGCAGGCGGAAATGCGCGTTGCTCTGGATATAGACGGGCAGCACCGTGTCCGGCTCCGCCCGGTCGGCCAGCAGGCCGGAGGCGACGCCGCTGCGCGGTTCGCCGTGAAGGGCATAGCGCACCGGCGCGACGGTCAGATGCGCTTCATCGGGCGCGGCCGACAGGCTGGACGCCAGCGAATAGAGCCGGGGCTGCAACGGGCGCAGCGCGGAGAGGAAATCCTGCGGCTGTGTTCCGGGGACGGGGAAGCGCCGCACGATATCGACGATATGATGGGTGCGCAGGAACACCGATCGTTCGCCGGAGCGATCCTCCTGCTGCAACTGGCGCAGGGCGGCGGCATCGCTCGTCTGCGCCCAATGATCGAGGAAGCGCGGCGTCGCGGCGGTGATCTCATAGCGATGGGTCAGCGCCTCGCCCAGCGCGATGCTCTCGCCCTTGATATCCACCGGCGTATCGGGCGACAGGGCGAGCGCTTCGAGCAGGGCGGCCACCACCGCCGGGTCGTTGGACGCCGCTATGCCCAGCGCATCGCCCGGCTCATAATGGAGGCCCGACCCGGCGAGCGAAAATTCGATATGGCGGGTTTCCTTGGTCGATCCCCGGCCGACAATGGCGATATTGTCGATGATCGCCGCCGGGAAAGGGTTGCGCTTGTCATGGGCGACGGTGTTCGCGGCCGATGCGGGCGCGGCCGCCGTCGCCGCCGTCAGCAGCGCAGCCTGCCCTTCGGCTTCGGCGGCGAGATGTTCGACGATGGCGCTGGTCCAGCTTTCGGCGGGTTCCTCATAATCCACGTCGCAATCGACCCGGTCGCGCAGCCGCTCCGCGCCCAGTTCGGCAAAGCGCTGGTCCAGCCGCTTTCCGGCCTGACAATAATATTCATAGGTGGAATCGCCCAGCGCCAGCACGGCGAAGCGCACCCCCTCCAGCTTCGCGGCCTTGCGGCCCTCGACAAATTCGAAAAAGCCCGTCGCCGGCTGGGGCGGATCGCCCTCGCCATAGGTGCTGACGACGATCAGCACATCCTGTTCCTGGGCAAGCTGGCGAACCTTGTAATCGGCCATGTCGGCAAGGGTGCAGGCAAGGCCCTTGTCCTTCGCCGCCGCCGCGAGGGTGCGCGCCAGTTCGGCGGCATTGCCCGTTTCCGTGCCGTAGAGGATGGTGAGCTTGCGCGCCGTCGCGGCCATGGCGGTCGGGCCAGAAACCGGCTGCGGCAGGGCTTGCCGCAAACCGGCCTCTAACCCGGCGAAATAGCCGCTGAGCCAGCGCGCCTGCATCGGGGCAAGCGAACGGGTCAGTTCCTCGACCTGTCGCCACTGGTCCAGGGTGAGGGGGTTTCCTGGCAGTTCCGGTGCTGTCATGCGCGTCGTTCCTCGGCGTTCGGCCCTCCCGGTGCTCCGTCCTGACGGGTCAGGCTCCTCCTTCGGGCATCGTTGTCATGAGCCGTCTTTCACTCAGAGCCTCGCTTTTGCGCATCCCGTTACCATAAGCAAATGACTATTATTGGTTGTTTAGCGCAATAATTTTGCATTTAACCGGGTGCGAGAGCCAGTTTTCTCCCTTCGCTCATTCCCCCTTTCCGCCATGGGGAATCGCGCCCAGAAAATCCTTGAGGTCCATCGGGAAGGGGAAAACGATGGTCGAGCTGCGCTCATTGGCGATGACGTTCAGGGTGGAGAGATAGCGCAACTGCATCGCCTCGGGCCGCTGGCCAAGAATATCGGCGGCCTCCAGCAGCTTGTGCGCGGCCTGCTGCTCACCCTCGGCATTGATGATCTTGGCGCGCCGTTCGCGCTCGGCCTCGGCCTGCCGGGCGATGGCGCGGACCATGGATTCGTCGATATCGACATGCTTGATCTCGACATTGGCGACCTTGATGCCCCATGCATCGGTCTGGGCGTCGAGGATCTTCTGGATATCGGCGTTGAGCTTGTCGCGTTCCGCCAGCATGTCGTCCAGTTCATGCTTGCCGAGGACGGAACGCAGCGTCGTCTGCGCCAGTTCGCTGGTCGCCTGCATGAAATTTTCGACCTGAATGGTCGCCCGTTCGGGGTCGATCACCCGGAAATAGATCACCGCGCTGACCCGGACGGACACATTGTCGCGGGAAATCACGTCCTGCGTCGGCACGTCCAGCACCACGGTGCGCAGGTCCATGCGCACCATCTGCTGAATATAGGGGATGAGGAGGATCAGCCCCGGACCCTTCACCCCGGTGAAGCGGCCCAGCGTGAACACGACCCCGCGTTCATATTCCCGCAGCACCTTGATGGCCGCCGTCAGGAACAGCAGGATGACGATGATCGCCGGAATATAGAAAGCCAGATTACCGAACATATCCATCCTGCTTCTCCGTTGGTTGCGTGGACATAGCGAAAGGCGCACTATCGGCGGGCGTCACGTCGAGCGTCAGCCCGTCGAGGCCTATGACCCGCACCGGCGTATCGGCGGGCAGGTTGCCCGCGCCCTGATTTCCCGTGCTCTCACCCCCGGCCATCGCCGCCTGCCAGCGTTCGCCATGGATGAAGACATGGCCCCGCCCTTCCTTCCAGTCGAGCACGGTTCCGGTCGCGCCGATCAGTTCCTCCCGCCCGCTGACGATGGCGCGGCGGCGGGACAGCAGGGCCAGACGGGCGACCGCGATCGCCATGCCCAGCCCCACGATCGCCCCTCCGGCGATGGCGGGCCAGCTTATCCGGAATTGCGGGATATCGGTGTCGATCAGGATTGCGGCGCCCAGCACGAAGGCGACGATGCCGCCTATCCCCAATATCCCGAAAGAGGGCGCGAAGGCCTCCGCCGTCATCAGCGCGATGCCGAGCAGGATAAGGGCGATTCCGGCATAGTTCACCGGCAGGGCGGCAAAGGCGTAAAGGCCGGTGAGCAGGCAGATCGCGCCCACCGTGCCGGGATAGAGCGCGCCGGGATTCATGAATTCGAAGATCAGGCCGTAAACGCCGATCATCATCAGGATCAGCGCGAGATTGGGGTTGGTGATCGCGCCGAGAAAGCGCGTGCGCCAGTTCGGGGACGCATCGACCAGCGCCAGCCCTTGCGTCGCCAGCCGGATTTCCTTGCCCGCCGCGACGACCTTGCGCCCGTCCAATTGGGCGAGAAGGTCGGCGCGATCGCGGGCGATGACATCGATCACATTCTGTTTTAGCGCCGCGCTGGCCGACAGGCTGGCCGCATCGCGCACCGCCGCCTCCGCCCAATCCGCATCGCGCCCCCGCATTTCGGCGAGCGACCGGATATAGGCGATGGCGTCGTTGCGGGCCTTCGCCTCGCTGGCGCTGGCGCTTCCCGATGCCTTTTCGCCGTCCTTCCCGTCACCCTTGCTGCTGTCCTTGGCGCCTTCATCCTGCGGCGGGGAGGCGGGATTGCCGCCGCCGATCTGGACGGGCGTGGCCGCGCCCAAATTGGTGCCCGGCGCCATCGCCGCGACATGGCTGGCATAGAGGATATAGGTGCCCGCGCTGGCGGCGCGCCCGCCGCTGGGGCTGACATAAGTGACCACCGGCACGGGGGAGCGCAATATCTCCCGGATGATGTCGCGCATCGAACTGTCGAGGCCGCCGGGCGTGTCCATCTCTATGAGGACCAGCGGCGCGCGTTCGGCAGCGGCGCGTTCCAGCCCGCGCGCGATATAGTCCGAGGTCGCGGGGCCGATCGCTCCGTCGATGAACAGCACCGGCGCTGTCCGCCCGCTCTGCGCGGATCCCGGCGGCGCGCCCAGCAGCAGGGCGCCTAACAACAGGGCAAGCGCCGCCAGAACGAACCGCCATGAGCCGGAACGGGAGCCGATTTCCGTAATGCCGCACCTCCTTCCGGGGCTTGCACGCCTGCGCGCCGATGATGCGCGCCTGACGAATGAGGGGCCATGCTTGCCACTCTATCACTTTCGACGGCGCGGCAGAAGGGCCAAGGGCGCGCCCTGCCCGGATCATGGGTGCGGCATCGCCCGACGAAGCCGCGATCCCGCGGCTGTTCCGCTTCCGGCACGGGCAGGGAAAAGGGGATGTTCACGGAGGGAGACAAAGCGCGCACGGCTTGGTAAGTGGTGGGCGTGGCTTCCCTTCTTTCCCGGAAGCGGGCCGAAATCGCGATCGATTTCGGCACCGCCAATGTACGCGTCATCCGCCGTGATGACGGCATTCTGTTCGATGAGCCGTCGCTATGCTGCTTTTCCCGCACGGTCGGGGATCACAGCCTGATCGCGGCGGGAACGCAGGCGCATGCGATGGTCGATCGCACGCCCGCGAACCTTCAGGTCAAGCGGCCGCTGGGGCGCGGCGTGCTTCAGGATATCGAGGCGGCGAGGGGGCTGCTGCGCTATGCGATGGCCCGGGTGCAGGGGCGCAGGCGGCTGCGCGCGCCGCGTGTCCTCATCGGCGTGCCTGCTGACGCCACGCAGGCGGAGCGTAAGGCGATGCTGACCGCCGCCAATGATGCCGGGTTCGGGGAAGTGGAGCTGGTGGCCGAACCGTTGGCCGCCGCGCTTGGCGCGCATCTGCCGGTCGGTGACGCCGCCGGGTCGATGATCATCGAATGCGGCGCGGGCACAACGGAAGTCGCGGTCTTTTCGCTGGGTGGGATTTGCGTGTCGGGATCGGTGCGGATCGGCGGCGCGACGCTGGACCGGGCGATCGCGGACCAGCTTCACCTTCAGCATAAATTCCTGATCGGCGACCTGACGGCCGAACAGCTGAAGCTGGATTATGTGGCGCGGCGGCAGGCATCCGGCCCGGCCGAAGGGGAAACCCTTGCGATCAGGGGGCGGAGCCTGCGATCCGGCCTGCCGATGACGATGGAGGTCGCGCTGGCCGAAATCGACCGGGTCGTCGAAAAGCATGTCGAACAGATCGTCCGCGTGGTGCGCGAGGTGCTCGGCAGGACGGCGCCCGAACTCAGCCAGGATATCCATGATCGCGGGGTCGTGCTGACCGGCGGCGGCGCGATGATGCCGCAGATGAGCAGCATGATCGGCAAGGCGACGGGCTTGCGCGTCACGATCGCCGATCAGCCCGCCCGGTGCGTCGCGAACGGATTGCATCGGATGCTGGAGGAATAATCTTTCCACGCCCGGCGCAGTGCGAACGGGGTCGCCCGCCGCCAAGGTCGTGCCGATGCCCGCGTTCCGGCCCTGCAAGGCGGCGCGGGGGTCTGGTTTACGCGGCCTGCATGGCGGGCAGGGCGACAAGGGTGAAGAACAGGAACAGGGCGAGAAACAGTGCCGTCAGTAGCGCGAGGCCGAAACAGCCGACCCTGACCGGCGGCGCGATCCGCTGAGGAGACGGCCCGCTCATTTCCGCCGCCGCAGCGGGATTTTCGCGGGGGCGTGGAGCGCAAGGCTGCGGTCTTGCAGCGCCGTCACCATGGCGAGCATCGTCTGCCGCGCGCCGATGGTCGCGCCGATCCGCGGATCGCACCACAGATCCGCATAGAGCGCGGCATGGGAGGCCAGCCGCGCCGACCCGTCTTCCTTCGCCGCTGTGGCCGCTTCCTGTCGCTCGATCCTCGCGGCGGCTTCGGTCGCGGCCCCGGTCGGCAACCCGTTTCCGCCGATAGCGGCCATGACGGCCCGCCGCTGCGCCTCTATGGCGAGGGACGACAGGGGATGGCGGAAATGATCGAGCAAGGCCCCGGCGATTTCCTCGCACCGCGACAGGCCCATGCGCAGGCGCAGCGCGACGGCGAGCAATTGATCGTCGGCGAAGGGGCTGTGTTCCAGCCGCTCGGTCATGCTGACGCCGTCATCGGCGATGCTGTCGATCAGGCGCCCTTGCCGGAGCGCGGTGGTCATGGCCGAGGCCTGATCGGCCGCATGATGCAGCAATGCCTCGAACAGCGGCCCGTGGGCGCTGGCCGGGGGAGGGGGCGAAAGAGGCTGCCGGGGGGATGGAAAGGGCATGATGCCCGGAAGCTTGCCGCCGCTCTGGTCGCGTTTGCGCGCGCTGCTTTCCGCCACGGGGGCGGAGGTGATGTGCTGATATCTGTTCATGTCCCGCTTCCCGGCGGCAGGGCCGCCGAACACGCATTTGCCGGAAGGTCCGCCCCGGCCCCGCATGCTGCGCGAGTCCGGGGCGGCTAGCCTTCGAGCAGCCGCCCTGCATGGTGCGTTGAACGCCTCCGGGAAGGAGATGGAAACATAATGCCCCCAAGCATCGCCCAATCCGGCGCAAAGTCAATGCCTGTCCCGTTTCCCTCCCGCGCTGATCCGGGGAAGCCGATCCGGGCGGACCGATCCGGGCAGGCAGGCCCGCGTGGGGGTGTTGCGGGCGAATTTTGCCTTGCGGCCCTTAACATGCACTGCACATGCATATATAGGAGAGGTGAAAGTTCCTCTCGGGAGAGCTGTGTGCGTTTGACGCGATACACGGACTATTCGCTCCGGGTTCTGATCCATCTTGCCCTGCATGATGAGCAGCTTTGCTCGATCGGTGAGATAGCGCGGACCTATGAGTTGTCGCACAACCATCTGATGAAGGTGGTGAATGCACTGGCGCGTGAAGGCTTTGTCGAAACGGTCCGGGGCCGCGCGGGCGGGATGCGGCTGGCGCGCCCGGCCAGCGCCATCGGCGTGGGGGAGGTGGTGCGCCATACCGAGGAAGGGTTTCAGCTTGCCGATTGTTCCGGCTGCGCGCTCTCGCCCGCCTGCGGGCTGACCGGTGTGCTGGCGGAGGGCATGCAGGCCATGCTGGCGGTGTTCGATTCCTATACCATCTCGGACCTGCTGACCGACAAGGCCACCATGCGCCGGTTACTGAACCGCCAGCCGCCGCTGGGCATCGGGGTTTCCGTCGCGTCCTGTTAGGACCGATCGACATTGGCCCATGGCCGTCTGAGACTCCGGCCCGTCATTTTTCTGAATATCGATTGGCCCCCGATCCGCCTTGAAAGAAGCATCGTCATTCATGCTCATGGCGGGCAGCTGGGCAGGTGGGATGGAACGTCTGAGGCATCGCCGCTCGCGCTCAGGACAGGGCGTATGATCCTGCCCGATCCCGTGTCGGCATATAGGGCTCCTTGCCCGCGCGCCTGAACAAAGCGAGACGCGCCGCTCCCCGCCAGACCGGCGGGGGTCTGACGGGAAAAGCAGCATTTGCGGGAGGAGGGCGTCCCCCCGCCGCCGTGGTCGGGTGGTGCCGTCACGCCACCTGTTGGCGATGCTCCAGCAAATGATCGACCACGGAAGGATCGGCGAGGGTCGAGGTGTCGCCCAGATTGCCGATATCGTCCTCCGCGATCTTGCGCAGGATGCGGCGCATGATCTTGCCCGACCGGGTCTTGGGCAGGGCGGGCGCGAACTGGATGACGTCCGGCGTGGCGATCGGCCCGATTTCCTGCCGCACCCATTGCACCAGCTCGCGCCGCAGATCCTCGGACGGCTCCTCATTCGCATTGAGGGTCACATAGGCATAAATGCCCTGCCCCTTGAGCGCGTGAGGCATGCCCACGACGGCGGCCTCGGCAACCTTGGCGTGGGCGACCAGCGCGCTTTCTATTTCCGCGGTCCCCATGCGGTGGCCCGATACGTTGATGACATCGTCCACGCGCCCGGTGATCCAGTAATAGCCGTCCGCATCGCGGCGGCAGCCGTCGCCGGTGAAATATTTGCCCGGATAGGTGGAGAAATAGGTCTGGAAAAAGCGCTCATGATCGCCCCAGACGGTCCGCATCTGCCCCGGCCAGCTATCGGTGATGCAGAGATTGCCGTCCACCGCGCCTTCCAGCACCGCGCCCTCGGCATCGACAAGCTGCGGCTTCACGCCGAACATCGGTATCGCCGCGCTGCCGGGCTTGAGCGGGGTCGCGCCGGGCAGCGGGGTCATCATCGTGCCGCCCGTTTCGGTCTGCCACCATGTATCGACGATCGGGCAACGCCTGTCGCCCACCACAGTATAATACCATTCCCACGCCTCCGGGTTGATCGGTTCGCCCACCGACCCGAGCAGGCGCAGCGAGGCGCGGCTGGTCTTCTTCACCCATTCGTCGCCTTCGCGCATCAGCGCGCGCAGCGCGGTCGGCGCGCCGTAGAAGATATTCACCTGATATTTATCGACAATCTGCCAGAAACGGCTGAAATCCGGGTAATTGGGCACGCCCTCGAACATCACGCTGGTCGCGCCGTTGGCCAGCGCGCCATAGACGACATAGGTGTGGCCCGTGACCCAGCCGATATCGGCGGCGCACCAGTAGATATCGCCGGGGCGGTAATCGAACACATATTCATGCGTCATCGACGCCCAGACCAGATAGCCGCCGCTGGTGTGCAGCACGCCCTTGGGCTTGCCGGTGGAACCGGAGGTGTAGAGGATGAACAGCGGGTCTTCGGCGTTCATCGGTTCCGCCGGGCAATCGGGGGAGGCCGCGGCGATGGCCTCATGATACCAGATGTCCCGGCCATTCTGCATCGTCACCGTGCCGCCGGTATGCTGCACGACGAGCACGCGGGCGACGGAATTGCATTGTTTCAGCGCCTCATCGACATTGGCCTTGAGGGGGACGCTCTTGCCGCCGCGCCGGCCTTCATCGGCGGTGATGACCAGCCGGGAATCGCAATCCTCTATGCGGCCTGCAAGGCTGTCGGGGGAAAAGCCGCCGAACACGACCGAATGCACAGCGCCGATCCGCGCGCAGGCCAGCATCGCAAAGGCCGCCTCCGGGATCATCGGCAGATAGAGGGTGACGCGATCGCCCTTTCGCACGCCATTGGCCTTCAGCGCATTGGCGAGGCGGCAGACTTCCTCATGCAGTTCGCGATAGGTGATGCGGCGTTCGGCGCCGGGCGTGTCCGGTTCCCAGATGATCGCGACGGCGTCGGCGCGCTCGGCCAGATGGCGGTCGATGCAGTTGGCCGCGACGTTCAGCGCTCCGTCCTCGAACCATTTGATGCCGAAATCCGCTTCGTCGAACGAGGTGTTCTTCACCTTGGTGAAGGGCGTCATCCAGTCGATTCGCTGCGCCTCGCGCCGCCAGAAACCATCGGGATCGCGGGCGGCCTCAGCATAGAGGGCTTCGTAGCGGGCGCCGTCGATTTTGGCGTTCGCGGACCATTCCTGCGGGACAGGATAGATCGCATCGCTCATTGTCATTCTCTCCCAATCATTGTCCGCAGGGCAGCCGCCCGCGGGAATCCGTATATCTCTTTCAGGTCTATCGCCCCTTTGGGTCAAGGTCTATCGGGCGATTTCCCCATCACGGGAGGCGAAAGAGACTGCGAGTGTATGCAGGTGATTATTGATGCTGCAACGCATTTGCAATATTGACCGCCCGGCTTTCCCGCGATACCCTGCCAAAAGGTTGCGAATCCCTCGCAAAAGCGTGCAATACGTTGACTCTTGCCCCTGTTCCGCTATGGCGCAGCGCAACGAGATATCCGCTTCGACCGCCGGACGGATGGAAACTGGGGGCATCGCAGCCAATCGGGCCGCTGGCGCAGGTCAGCCCCTTTCCGCTGCGCCATTTTCCATCATTCCCCCAGCCCGATCGGTCCTGGCGCTTTAGCGACGGAGACGCACATATGACTGCAATCGGACAGGACACATTGGGCACGCGCCAGACTTTGGCGGTCGGTGGCAAGGATTATGCCATCTACTCGCTCAAGAAGGCCTCGGAAAAGCTGGGCGACGTGTCGCGCCTGCCCTTCTCCATGAAGGTGCTGCTGGAAAATCTGCTCCGGTTCGAAGATGGCGGCTTCACCGTCTCCACCAAGGATATTCAGGCGGTCGCCGATTGGCAGAAAAACCCCGTCACCGGCGATGAGATTCAATATCGCCCCGCGCGCGTGCTGTTGCAGGATTTCACCGGCGTTCCCTGCGTGGTCGATCTGGCCGCGATGCGCGACGCGATCGCCAAGCTGGGCGGCGACACCAGCAAGATCAACCCGCAGGTGCCGGTCAACCTCGTCATCGATCACTCGGTCATGGTGGACGAATTCGGCCATCCCAAGGCGTTCGAACAGAATGTCGAGATCGAATATCAGCGCAATATGGAACGCTATGACTTCCTGAAATGGGGGTCCAAGTCGCTCGCCAATTTCTACGCCGTGCCGCCGGGCACGGGCATCTGCCATCAGGTGAATCTGGAACATATCGCGCAGGCGGTGTGGACCAGCGTGGACGCATCGGGCGCGACCGTCGCCTATCCCGACACCTGCGTCGGCACCGACAGTCACACCACCATGGTCAACGGCCTTGGCGTGCTGGGCTGGGGCGTCGGCGGGATCGAGGCGGAAGCCGCGATGCTGGGCCAGCCGGTTTCGATGCTCATCCCCGAAGTCGTCGGTTTCAAGCTGACCGGCGCGCTGAAGGAAGGCGTGACCGCGACCGATCTCGTGCTCACCTGCACCCAGATGTTGCGCAACCATGGCGTGGTCGGCCGCTTCGTCGAATATTACGGCCCCGGCCTTGCGACCCTCAGCCTTGCCGATCGCGCGACGCTCGCCAATATGGCGCCCGAATATGGCGCGACCTGCGGCTTTTTCGGCATCGATGACAAGACGCTCGATTATATGCGCCTGACCGGCCGCGAGGAAGATCAGATCGCGCTGGTCGAAGCCTATGCGAAGGAGCAGGGCTTCTGGATCGACCCCAATGCCGCCGACCCGATCTTCTCCAGCACGCTGGAACTGGACATGGCGACCGTGGTTCCTTCGCTCGCCGGCCCCAAGCGCCCGCAGGACAAGGTCGTCCTGACCGAAGTGGACGATGTGTTCAACAGCGATCTGGAAACCGTCTACAAGAAGGCCGCGCCCGCGCGCGTCGCTGTCGATGGCAAGGGCCATGACATCGGCGATGGCGACGTGGTGATCGCCGCGATCACGAGCTGCACCAACACGTCGAACCCCAGCGTTCTGGTTGCCGCCGGTCTGGTCGCCAAAAAGGCCGACGAACTGGGCCTCAAGCCCAAGCCGTGGGTCAAGACCTCGCTCGCCCCCGGCTCGCAGGTCGTCACCGACTATCTGGAAAAGGCGGGGCTTCAGCCGCATCTCGACAATGTCGGCTTCAACCTTGTCGGCTATGGCTGCACCACCTGCATCGGCAATTCCGGCCCGCTGGCAGAGCCGATCAGCAAGGCGATCAACGGCAATGACATTGTCGCTGCGTCGGTCATTTCGGGCAACCGCAACTTCGAAGGCCGCGTGTCGCCCGACGTGCGCGCCAACTTCCTCGCCTCGCCGCCGCTGGTCGTCGCCTATGCGCTGAAAGGCACGGTGACGGAAGATTTCACCACCACGCCGATCGGTCAGGGCACGGACGGGCAGGACGTCTATCTGCGCGATATCTGGCCGACCAATGACGAAGTGGCCACCACCATGGCGGGCTGCATGGATCGCGGCATGTTCCAGGCGCGCTATGCCGACGTCTACAAGGGCGATGCGCACTGGCAGGCGATCAACGTCACCGGTTCGGAAACCTATAGCTGGCGCGCGGGCAGCACCTATGTCGCCAACCCGCCCTATTTCGAGGGCATGTCGATGACCCCGGCGCCGATTTCCGACATTGTGGAAGCCAAGCCGCTCGCCATCCTCGGCGATTCGATCACCACCGACCATATCTCCCCGGCCGGGTCCATCAAGACCGACAGCCCGGCGGGTCAATGGCTGATGGAGCATCAGGTCGCCAAGGCGGACTTCAACAGCTATGGCTCGCGCCGTGGCCATCATGAAGTGATGATGCGCGGCACCTTCGCCAATATCCGCATCAGGAACGAGATGGTCCCCGGCATCGAGGGCGGCATGAGCCGCTATGGCGAGGAAGTGCTGCCGATCTACGACGTCGCGATGAAGTATAAGGAGCAGGGCACCCCGCTCGTCGTCGTCGCGGGCAAGGAATATGGCACCGGTTCGTCGCGCGACTGGGCGGCCAAGGGCACCAACCTGCTGGGCGTCCGCGCCGTGATCGTCGAGAGCTTCGAGCGCATCCACCGCTCCAACCTCGTCGGCATGGGCGTGCTGCCGTTGCAGTTCAAGGATGGCGACACCCGCCAGAGCCTCGGCCTGACCGGTGACGACAGCTTCACCATCCTGGGCGTTGCGGAGATGAAGCCGCGTCAGGATGTGGACGTGAAGGTCACGCGCCCGGATGGCAGCAGCTTCACCTTCACCGCGCTGTGCCGCATCGATACCGCCAATGAGGTTGAATATTTCAACAATGGCGGCATCCTGCAATATGTGCTGCGCAAGCTGGCGGCCTGATCGCGCAGCGCCGCCGTCGCCGGGCAACTCCGGCGGGCGGCGCGGTTTGCCGGACTAGTGATTTGCTGGACCAACAAGGGGCGGGGGGCGAAAGCTTCTCCGCCCTTTTTGCTGCGGGAGTGTGGGCGGGGCTGACCCTGATGCGGCTCATTCTTATCCAGCGCGATCGTGCATCAGGAGCGGCAGGGGCGCTGCGCGAGACAACAGGACGGCGCTGGTGCGAGGGAGCGGCAGCCACCCGGTCCCTCCGTCCCTCTGTTCAGGCGAATTTCAGCGCCTCAGCTTGATCTCATAGAGGTTGGGCCAATATTTGCCGGTGACGAACAGCCGGTTGCGCTTCGCATCATAGGCGATGCCGTTCAGCACCGCGTCGGCATCCATCACATTTTGCCGCGCCGCCAGCGGGGTCAGGTCGATCCAGTCGATCACCTCGCCGGTTTTCGGGCTGATCCGCGCGATCCTGTCGGTCATCCAGATATTGGCGAGGATTTCGCCCTTCACATATTCCAGTTCGTTGATGAGGCGGACGGGCTTGCCCTTCCACGTCACCTTGATGCGACGGCTTTCGCGGAAATCGGCGGGGTCGAGAAAGCGGATCTCGTCTGTCCCGTCGCTCAGGATCAGCTCCTTGCCGTCCTGCGTCAGGCCCCAGCCCTCACCGGGATAGGAAAAGGTGCCGGTCTGGCGGAAACTCGCCCGATCCCAGCGGAAAGCGGCGCCATGTTTCCAACTGAGGGAAATCAGTTCCTTGCCCCAATGGGTCATGCCTTCCCCGAAATAGCGCGCCGGGATGGAGGCGGACCGCACCACCTTGCCGTCCTTCAAACGGACCTCGCGTATTTCCGATGCGCCATGTTTGCCGGTGCTTTCGTAAAGCGACCCGTCAAGATAGATCAGCCCTTGCGTGAAGGCGCCGCTGTCATGCGGATAGGTCGCCACCAGCGTCCACCCGGTATCGGCGCGGGCGAGGGGCGCCGCCCCCGGCATCAGCAAGGCGGCGAGCGTCAGCAGGGCCAGCGCGAGCAGCCGCCGCAGCGGCGTGATCGGCAGGGAGGGCAGCGGGGCCGCCTGCGGGGAAAGCGGCGTCCTCATGCCTCTTCCGGGCTTTCGGCGATCGCGGCGGCCTGCCATTGCGGCAAGGCCAGCCCGGCCATGTCCTCCACCCGGCGATGATCGATCGCAAGGCCCAGATCGGCAAGGACGGCGCGCTGCCGCTTCGGGTCGGAAGCCCCTTCGGGCACGACGACCAGACGGCGGCTCACCTTGTTGCGATAATGCATCCGGGCGGTGTTCTCCTGCCCCACATAACAGCCCTTGGCATAGTTGACGCCGTTCAGTTCCTCGGCATTGGCCTCCAGCCACAAGGTCTGGTCGCTGCCCAGTTCCGCCACCCCTTCGGCAACCCCCAGCGAGAGGCGATGGGCGCGGAAGGCCGCGCCTGCATCGCCATCATCCTGCGCCATGGGGGCGATCCAGCGATGGCCCAGCGCGGGCAGGCGCGGGTCGAGCGGCTTTCCCGCCGCCTCCGGCGCGCCCTCCAGCGCCCAGTGCGCCTGCCGGCTCTCGTCGCGTTCCAGCACCACCTTGCGGCGCAGGCGATAGAGGGTGAGGCGGCGCAGCAGCGCATCGGCCTGCGCGGCCTCGCAATCGATCAGCACGCCGCCTTCTTCGCCTTCTTCATCGGCCCAGAGCAGGAAATCGAACAGCGCCTTGCCCTGCGCGGTCAGCAACCCGCCCCAGCGCGGCTGGTCCGGCTCCAGCGTCAGCACGTCCTGCGTGACGAGGCCTTGCAGGAACGGGCGGGCCTCTTCGCCCGCAACGCGCAGCAGCGCGCGATCATAAAGGGTGGTATGAGACATGCGCATTAGGTAGGACGAAGCAGATCATTCGCCAAGGAAAACCCGTAGCCATGCCCCAGACCGCGCCCCAGAGTTTCGATATGATCCTGAAGAACGGCACCGTGCACACCCCCGGCGGGCCGGTGGCGGCGGATGTGGGCGTGCGTGGGGGCAGGATCGCCGCGATCGGTTCGGCGCTGGGCGATGCGGGCGAGGTGATCGCCTGCGCCGGTCTCGACATTTTGCCGGGCGTCATCGACAGTCAGGTGCATTTCCGCGAGCCGGGCCTCGAATATAAGGAAGACCTCGAATCGGGCAGCCGCGCCGCGGTGCTGGGCGGGGTGACGGCGGTGTTCGAAATGCCCAACACCAACCCCAATACCGACAGCGCCGACCGCGTGACCGACAAGCTGAAACGCGCCCATCATCGCATGTGGTGCGACCATGCCTTCTATGTCGGCGCGACCGCCGACAATGCGGAGGAACTGGGCGATCTGGAACGGATGCCGGGCACGGCGGGGGTGAAGATATTCATGGGCGCATCGACCGGCAGCCTGCTGGTCGATGATGACAGGGCGCTCGCCCGCGTGCTGGCGCATGGCCGCCGCCGGGTCGCCATCCATGCCGAGGATGAGACGCGGATGAATGCGCGCAAGGATTTGCGGGTGGAAGGCGACCCGGCTTCTCATCCGGTCTGGCGCGATGATGAAAGCGCGATGATCGCGACGAGGCGGATCATCGATCTGGCCCGCGCGGCCAAGCGCCGCATCCATATCCTGCATGTGACGACCCCGGCGGAACTCGCCTATATCGCGCAGCACAAGGATATTGCGAGTTGCGAGGTGACGCCGCAACATCTGACGCTGGCGGGGGAGGATGCCTATCCGCGCCTCGGCACCTATGCGCAGATGAACCCGCCGATTCGATCGGCGGCGCATCGCGATGGGTTGTGGCGTTACCTCAACCTTGGCGTGCCGGACGTGATCGGATCGGATCATGCGCCGCATACGCGGGAGGAAAAGGCGAAAACCTACCCCGCCAGCCCCAGCGGCATGCCCGGCGTGCAGACGTTGGTGCCGTTGTTCCTCGATCATGTGGCGAACGGGCGGCTGACCCTGCAACGCTTCATCGACATGACGAGCGCGGGGCCGCAGCGCATTTTCGGGCTGGCCGGCAAGGGCCGCATCGCGCTGGGCTATGACGCCGATTTCACGGTGGTGGACCTCAGGAAGCGCTGGACGGTGGGTCGGGACTGGCTCGCCTCGCGCTGCGACTGGTCGCCGTTCGACGGCATGGAACTGACCGGCAAGGCGATCGGCACCGTCATACGCGGCCATCGCGTGATGTGGGAGGACAGTCTCGCCAATCAGGCGGTGGGCGAACCGGTGCGGTTCGAATCCACCGAATTCGCGGCCTGACTATGCGGACCGGGAAGGGGGATGCGCTATCGCCCTTTCCCCTGCGGCATGGGCCGGTGCGCTGATATCGACCCCGCCGCTGGCCGGGGTGAAGAAACGCTGCGAATGCCTGGGAAAGTGGTGCTGCTGGCGAGGATTGAACTCGCGGCCTCTCCCTTACCAAGGGAGTGCTCTACCACTGAGCTACAGCAGCATAACGCGTGGAGCCGCGCCTATGGCCTTCCCATGGGCGGATTGTCAAGTGACGCTTGAGCCTGCGGCGATTTTTTGCTTAGGCCCGTGGTCATGAGCGAGACGGAAACCGAACGGAAGAAGCGGCTGGCGCAGGCGCTGCGCACCAATTTGCGCCGCCGCAAGGCGCAGGCGCGGGAGGGCGACACCGCCGCGGCCTCACCGGAAACGCCCAAAACCTCCGATTGAGGGCGATGCTGCCGGTCGCGGTGAGGGGCCTTATGACCAATCGACATTCAGCCCTGACGGCCTGTAAATGGCGACTTTCCGCGCTTCCGGTGCTCACGGACCTTAAGTCCGCTGTGCTCCGGGTCACGGAAAATCACCATTTTCGACTCGTCATCTTCTGAATGTCGATTGGTCCTAGTGACCCGAATCTGAAGTTCGTCACACTGTTTGGCTGGCGTTGCACGAACTTCAGATTCATCAGGGTCACTAGAAAATATAGGATTCTAGTGTGGTTTATGGATTTGAAATACGCTCCACCCCTAGCCGCCAAAATGTGGCGTATTTCAAATCCACCACACTAGACGGGGCGGTGTTCCGTCCCGCGTCCAGCGGTGATGAACAGCGCGCAGGCTTCTTCGCCCGCCGCGATTTCCGCGCTGTGCCAGATGCCGGGCGGGTTGATCGCATAATCGCCGGGGCCGAGCGTCTCCCGCGTGATCGCGCCATCGGCCTGTTCCTGAAGCAGGGTCATGCGGCCGGATACGCACAGCACCAGTTCATCGCCCGCCGGGTGCCGTTCCCAACTGTCCCAGCTTGTCGTGAAGCGATAGAGGCTGACTAGCCGCCCCTCATCGCCATCGGCCTGCGTGCGCTCGATATAATCGGCATACCACTCCATGCCGGTAAATTCCGGCTGGGGCAGAATGGCCGCGCCTTTCCCCAGATGCACCGGATGGGTGAAGAGGTTGAGCGGCGCGCCCATCGCATCAGCCCCGTGCAATGGGCGCGCAGGCGGCGGCGAGCCAGCCTTGCACCTCTTCGGGCACCAGCGGAGCGACGCGGCGCAGGGTTTCGGCATGATAGGCGTCGAGCCAGTCGCGTTCCTCCGCCGACAGCAGCGCGGGTTCCACCAGCGCGCGGTCGATCGGCACGAAACTCAGCGTGCGGAACCCCAGCATCGGCTTTTCCGCGCCCGCAATCTCTCGTTCCTCCACCAGCACCAGATTTTCGATGCGGATGCCATAGGCACCGGTCTTGTAATAACCCGGCTCGTTGGAGCAGATCATGCCCGCGCGCAACGGCTCGTTCATGCCGCCGAAGGTCGCGATGCGTTGCGGCCCTTCATGCACGGACAGGAAGCTGCCGACGCCATGGCCGGTGCCATGCGCATAATCGAGGCCGCGTTCCCACAGCGCCCGCCGCGCCAGCGTATCGAGCTGGCCGCCGCTCGTCCCCACCGGAAAAAGAGCGCGGGCCAGCGCGATATGTCCCTTCAGCACCAGCGTGAAGCGTTCCCGCATTTCCGGCGTCGGCGCGCCGATGGCGATGGTGCGGGTGATGTCGGTGGTGCCGTCGCGATATTGCCCGCCCGAATCGACCAGATAGAGCATGTCCGGCTCGATCCGCCGGTCGGTTTCGGGTGAAACGCGATAATGGACGACCGCGCCATTCGGCCCCGCGCCGCTGATCGTGTCGAAACTCAGGTCGATGAGCGACCCGGTTTCGGCGCGAAAGGCGCGCAGGCGATCGGCGGCGGAAAGTTCGGTCTGCGTGGCCTTCGGCCCCTCCGTGCCGATCCAGTGCAGAAAGCGGGTCAGCGCCGCGCCGTCGCGCACCTGCGCGGCATCATGGCCGGCGATTTCGACCGGGTTCTTGATCGCCTTGGCCAGCACCACGGGGTCGCGTGCCGGGTCGATCGTCGCGCCGCCCGCCGCCAGCCGCTCGAAGATCGCGGCGACGGCGCGTTCCGGGTCTGCCGCGACGCGCTTGCCCGCATATTCGCTCTCCAGCGCTTGCGCGAAGGCGGTCCTGTCCCGCAGCGACAGGCGGTTGCCGAGATGGGCGCGCAACTCGTCCGTCACCTTTTCCGGCGCGATGAACAGGTCTGCCGTGCCGTCCGCGCGCGCGATGGCGTAGGACAGGGCGACGGGCGTGCATTCGACATCGCTGCCCCGGATGTTGAACGCCCATGCGATCGAATCGAGCGCCGAAAGGATGGTGGCGTCATCACCGCGCTGTTTCAGCCATGCGGCGATATCGTCCAGCTTTTCCTCATGCGCCTTGCCGGCATAGGCAAGCGGGTGAGGCGTGGCGGGGGCAAGGCCGGGCGCGGGGCGATCCTGCCACACGGCGTCGATGGGATTGGTGTCGAGCGCGACCAGTTCCGCCCCCTTGCCCTCCATCAGCGCGGCCGCCGCGCGCGCCCAGTCGCGGGTGTGGAGCCATGGATCATAGCCGATGCGATCCCCCGCCTGCACCCGTTCCGCCAGCCATGTCAGGGGGTGCGCGGCGGGCAGGTCGCCATAGTCATAAAGCGCGCCGTCCACCTGATCGCGTACCTGAAGCGTATAGCGGCCGTCGGTGAAGATGGCGGCTTCCTTCGCCAATATGATCGCGCTGCCCGCCGATCCGCCAAAGCCGGTCAGCCATGCCAGACGTTGCGCATAGGCGCCGACATATTCGCTCATATGTTCATCGGTCAGCGGCACGATGAAGCCGTGAAGGCCGCGTCGGGCCAGTTCCGCGCGCAGGGCGGCGAGGCGGGCGGCTGCGTCCGCGTCGATGGCGGCGGTTTCCGGGGCGTTGGCTTCCGGGGTGGCGGCTTCCGGGGTGGCCGGGTCCGGGGAAAGCGAGGCGGTGGACATTCTTCGATCCTTGCAGCATGGCGACAGATATCCAACATAAGGCCGGGCGAGCCGTTTCGCCACCGCTCAACACGGGATATTGAATGACCGACCTTTCATTGCCTGCCTCCCCGCCCGTTGCCGATCGCCGCCAGCATTCCATCGATCATCATGGCCGCGTGCTGGACGATCCCTATGCATGGCTGCGCGATCCGGGCTATCCAGAGGTTACGGACAAGGACGTGCTGGCCTATCTGGAGGCGGAAAATGGCTGGTTCGAGCGGGCGATGACCCCGCATCAGGGGATGATCGACACCCTGTTCGAGGAAATGAAGGGCCGCATCAAGGAGGATGACCGCTCCGTCCCGCAAAAGGATGGCGATTATATCTATTGGCGCGCGTTCGAAATCGGCGCGCAATATCGCAAATGGTATCGCAAGCCGGTGTCCGCCGGGGATGGCGATGCGCAAGATCAGCTTATCCTCGATGAACCGGCGCTGGCGGAAGGGCATGAGTATTTCCGCCTCGGCGCGGTGTCGGTCAGCCCTTGCGGCCGCTATCTCGCCTTTGCGATCGACACCGATGGCGGCGAGCGGTTCGAGGCGCGTATTCGCGACCTTTCGACCGGCGAGATGCTGCCCGATATGATCCTCGGCACCCTATCGGCGCTGGTGTGGACGAGCGACAGCAAGGCGCTGCTCTACAGCCTCGCCAATGAGAACTGGCGCACCGACAATGCGCGGGTGCATGTGCTGGGCACGCCGGTCGATCAGGATCGCGAGATATTTCATGAGGATGACGAGGGGTTCCGCGTTTCGATCGGCCTGTCCTCGTCGGAAAAATGGATCATCATCGGCACCGGCGATCATGTGACGAGCGAGGCGTGGCTGATCCCCGCCGATGATCCGTTCGCCGCCCCGCGTCTTGTCGCCGCGCGGCAGGCAGGGCGCGAATATGATGTGGATGAGCATGAAGGCACGCTCTATATCCGCACCAACGACACCCACCCCAATTTCCGGCTGGTGAAGGCGGCGGTGGAAACGCCCGACCGGTGGGAGGAGGTGATCGCGGCGGACGCGCATTTCTACCTGACCGATTTCACGCTGTTCAAGCGCTTCTACGTCACCGAAGGGCGGCTCGACGGCCTCGACCAGATCGAGATTCGGGATTACGGCACGCACGCCGCCAAAAGGCTGGAATTTCCGGAGGCGAGCTATACCGCCTCGCTCGACGACAATCCCGAATATGACGTGACGAAAATCCGCATCGGTTATGAATCGATGGTCACGCCCGACACCATCTATGATTATGACCTTGCGAGCGGGGCGTGGGACTTGCTGAAGGTGCAGGAAATTCCCTCCGGCTATGATGCGTCGGCCTATGCGACGCAGCGGTTGATGATCCCGGCGCGGGACGGGACGCCGATCCCCGTGTCGATCGTCTATCCCAAGGACTTCCCGATGGACGGGACCGGGCGGCTGCATCTGTACGGTTATGGCGCCTATGGTCTGGCGATGGAGCCGGGCTTTTCGACCGCGCGCCTTTCCCTGCTGGATCGCGGCTTTGCCTATGCGATCGCGCATATTCGCGGCGGCGATGATCTGGGCCAGCAATGGTATCTCGACGGCAAGCTCGACAAGCGCACCAACACCTTCACCGATTTCGTCGATGTGGCGAAGGGGCTGATCGGGCGCGGCTTCACGGCGCAGGGGCGGATCAGCATTTCCGGCGGATCGGCGGGCGGCGAACTGATGGGCGCGGTGGTGAACAGCGACCCGGATCTGTGGGGCGCGGTCGTCGCCCATGTGCCGTTCGTCGATGTGCTCAACACCATGCTGGACGCCTCGCTGCCGCTGACGCCGGGCGAATGGCCCGAATGGGGCAACCCGATCGAGGATGAGGCGGCGTTCGACTTGATCGCATCCTATTGCCCCTATCAGAATGTGAAGGCGCAGGCCTGTCCGCCGCTGCTGGTGACGGCGGGCCTCAATGATCCGCGCGTCACCTATTGGGAACCGGCCAAATGGGTGGCGAAGCTGCGCGCGACGAAAACGGACGCCAATATCCTGCTGCTCAAGACCAATATGGGCGCGGGCCATGGCGGCAAGTCGGGCCGGTTCGAATCGCTGCGCGAAACGGCGGAGGAATTTGCCTTCATCCTGTGGCAGATGCCGGACTGAAGGCGCGCCGCGGCATTCGGCTATAGCCCTGACTACAGCGCTGACGGCCTGCCTGCGGAGGTTCGCCGGGCTTGGAGCATCGTGCGAAAAGGGGAACCGGCTTTTCGCTAAAAACGATGCGACGGCGAATAACTGGGGCGCGGCTTGCGTCCCATTGAACGCAGCGCGCTCTAATGACCCGTTACGGCATCCTATGGGATGGCGGCTGCGCTGTTGCCCGCTTCGCCGCCATTGGAAAGCGGCGGCGTGACCGGCGGTGGGGGCGCCACCTGCATCGTGCCGCCGCCGCTATTGCGGGTGATGATGCGCGGTTCGAGTATCGCGGCAGCCTCGATCACGTCGAGCGCGCGGCGGGCCTCATTATATTTGCGGGCCATCTGAACCCAATTGTCGGCCTTTTCATGATCGGGCAGGCGCTCGACCTCCTGCAAGGCGGAACTGACGCGCCCGGCCGAGATCAGCAGCTTGGCCCGCTCCAGCACCCGTTGCGGCACGGGGGAAGGGGCGTCGGCCTTGCGGATGATGATCAGATTGGCCAGTTCCCGCCGGGTGGCCTCCCACCAGTCGCTTTTGCCCCCGCCGGTGCCGGTCAGGCCGGGGGCGGCTTCTTCCAGCCCATATTGCAGATCGGCGATCGTCACCGGCGCATGGGCCGCGTTGATGATGGTCGCCACGGCGCGCGGCTGGCTGTCGGCGAAGCGCAGGCGCAATTCCCCCTCCAGATAGCCGAGCGGCGCGCCCTGATCGAGCGCGCGCCGGGTGGCGAAGGCGATCAGCAGCCCTTCGGCCCGCGCCGCATTGCCCGCCGCCGCGCTCGCCTGTTCGGAAATGCCGTCCATCCGCGCCGAGAGCGAGGCCAGACGCGCCTCCAGCGCCGCGATGCTGAGCGAGGTGCCCTCGCCGGGCAGCGCGGCGATACGCTCCGGCGCCCGCACCGCGCGATCTTCGGGCGGCCGGGCGATGGGGCCTTCTGTCACGGCCTGTTCTTCGCTGGTTTCCCCGTTCCACCAAAGTTGCGCGCGGGGCACGGCCCAGAGCGCCGCCGCGATGCCGCCGCCAAAGGCGATCAGCACCAGCAGCAGGATCAGCCACCCGCGCGGCGCACGGGCCGGGGGCGTGGGAAGGGGCGTGGAAGGGGATGGGCCGGAAGAGGAAAGGGCGGCGGGCGCGGGCGAAGGCGTGGCGGAAGGCGCGGGATCGACGGAGGGATCAGCCTGACCGGGAATATCGCTGCTCATGTATGTCCTTGGCGCCGCATGGGAAAAGTTGGTGGGCCTTCCTTGGCATATTTGAAGGGCCAAGGCCAGCATCGCCGAATCGGTGGGGTCCGGCGCGACCGGCACCGTGCGCCAGCCCGGCCCGGCGGCATCGGCGGCGGCCGCCGAAATGGCGATGATATCCAGCTTCCCGCGCCGATGCGCAGGGACCAGCGCGGCGATGCGCGCGCCTGCGCGGGGGGAGTGGGCCATCAGCACGGGGCCTTGGTCCAGCATCGCGTCCATTCCGGCGGCGTCCCCCGCCTCGGCGGAGCGGTAGACGATGCGGCGCGTCACTTCCACCGGCCCGGCATCACCGGTGGGGGCCTCTTCCCCGCACAGGTGCAGCACATGGCGATGCCCGGTCCGGGCCAGCGCGGCGAAGAGGGCCAGCCTGTCCGGCCCTGCGATGGTGACGGCGCGGAAACCATGCTGGCGCGCCATCTGCGCGGTTGCCTCCCCCACGGCAAAGACCGGCAGCGCGTGATAGCGGGAGAGGTCCGCCCCGCCATGGCGCAGGGCATTGGCGCTGGTCAGCACCAGCGCGTCGAACCCGGTGGCATCGGGCGGGGACCAGCGGAGCGGTTCCACCCGGAACAGCGGATAGACCAGCGCGGCCAACCCCTGTTCCCGCGCCCGCCTCGCCGTGGCGTCGGCCCCCGGCTGGGGGCGGCAGACAAGCAGCGGGCGCGGCGGGCCGTTCATGGCGTGAACAGCGCCCTTAGCGCCGGGCTGGCGCTGGCCAGCAGGGCGCGGCCAAGGGCGAAGGCCCCCGCCCGGTCGGCGCGATCCAGCGGGCGGCTTTCGGCATGATGTTCGCTGCCGTCGGGCGCGAGAATCTCTGCGCGCAGCAGCAGGCTGCCGCCGTCGGCCTCGATCGTGGCGAGCGCGGCGATGGGGGAATGGCAGGTGCCGCCCAGCCCCGCCAGCACCGCCCGTTCCATATGCACGCAATCGCTCGTGTCGCGATCGTCGATGGCGGCCATCAGCGTGGTTATCCCGCTATTGGCGGCCAGCACCTCGATGCCGATGGCCCCCTGCGCGGGGGCGGGGAGCATCTGGCCGATCGGCACCGGCGTCCCTGCCTGCGTCTGGCCGAGCCGTTCCAGCCCGGCGGTGGCGAGCAATGTCGCGTCCGCCTCCCCCGCCGCGAGCCGGGCGAGCCGGGTCGCGACATTGCCGCGAAACAGCACCGGCGCGATGTCGGGGCGCAGCCGCCGGATCTGCGCGGCGCGGCGCGGCGAACTGGTGCCGAGGCGGCCGCCATCGGGCAGCGCCTCGATGCTCGCGGCGCCGATCAGCGTGTCGCGCACATCCGCGCGCGGCAGCATGGCGGCGATATGCAGCGTTTCGGGGCGGATCGTCTCCACATCCTTCATCGAATGCACGGCCGCGTCGATCGTGCCGTCATGCAGCCAGTGATCCAGCTCCTTCGTCCAGAGCGCCTTGCCGCCAATGTCGGCCAGCGGGCGATCCAGCACCTTGTCGCCGCTCGCCGTCACCGGTACGATGGTGATCCGGTCCGCAGCCCAGCCATGGGCGGCGGTGAGGGCCTGCGCGGTCAGTCTGGCCTGCGCCATGGCGAGGGGAGACGCGCGGGTGCCGAGGCGCAGCGGGCGGTGCGGGGGCAAAAGAGGTTCGGTCATATCGGCCCTTGCTCTAATCGCCACGGGGGTTAGAGGAAAGGCGCAAATGACAATCATATTGGGCCTTGAATCAAGTTGCGATGAGACGGCAGCCGCTCTGGTGCGGGCGGACGGGCGGATATTGGCGCACCGGCTCGCCACGCAGGAGGCGCAGCACCGGCCCTATGGCGGCGTCGTGCCGGAAATCGCCGCCCGCGCCCATGCCGAAATGCTGATGCCGCTGGTCGACGCCGCGCTGAAGGAGGCGGGGATCGCCCTGCCCGATGTCGATGCGATCGCCGCGACCGCCGGGCCGGGCCTGATCGGCGGCGTGATGGTGGGGCTGGTGACGGGCAAGGCGCTCGCCCATGCGGCGGGCAAGCCGCTGATCGCGGTCAATCATCTGGAAGGCCATGCGCTTTCGCCCCGTCTGGCCGATCCGGCGCTGGCCTTTCCCTATATGCTTCTGCTGGTTTCGGGCGGGCATTGCCAGTTGCTCCGGGTCGAGGGCGTGGGGGCTTATCGCCGCCTTGCCACCACCATCGACGATGCGGCGGGCGAGGCCTTCGACAAGACCGCCAAGATGCTGGGTCTGGGCTATCCCGGCGGACCGGAGGTGGAGAAAGCCGCGCTGCGGGGCGATCCCAAAGCCGTGCCGCTGCCCCGGCCTCTGGTGGGCAGCGGAGAACCGCATTTCTCCTTCGCGGGCCTTAAAAGCGCGGTGCTGCGCGCCCGCGATGCCGGGAAATATAGCGTGGAGGATATCGCTGCCAGCTTCACGCAGGCGGTGGTCGATTGTCTGGTCGATCGCACCCGGCTGGCGTTCGACGCCAGCGAGGGGATGACGGCGCTGGTCGTGGCCGGGGGGGTGGCGGCCAATCAGGCGGTGCGCGGCGCCCTTGCCGCCCTGGCGCAAAGCCGGGGCCTGCCCTTCGTCGCGCCGCCGCTCTGGCTGTGCACCGACAATGGCGCGATGATCGCATGGGCGGGGGCGGAGCGCTTTCGTCTGGGGCTGATCGATGGCATGGACGTGGCGGCGCGGCCGCGCTGGCCGCTCGACCCCACCGCCGAAAAGGCCCGTGGGGCGGGGGTGAAGGCGTGATGCCCCCTTATGATGGCTCAAAGCAGGGGATGGAAATATGAAGATCGGTGTTGTCGGGGCGGGCGCCTGGGGGACGGCGCTGGCGCAGGTTGCCGCCGCCGGGGGTGAGGATGTGCTGCTCTGGGCGCTGGAGCAGGACGTGGCCGACGCGATCAATTCCGCCCATGAAAACACGCTCTATCTGCCCGATGTCGCCCTGTCCCCCACCATAAGCGCCGTAACCGATATCGGGCGGCTGGCATCGTGCGAGGCGCTGCTGATCGTCGCCCCGGCGCAGCATTTGCGCGCCGTGCTGCGTGGCCTGCCGCGCGGCGACGTGCCGCTGCTGCTCTGCGCCAAGGGGATAGAGACGGGCACCGGCCAGTTGATGACGCAGGTGGCGGCGGAGGAAAAGCCCGATGCGCCGATCGGCGTGCTTTCCGGCCCCACCTTCGCCCATGAGGTAGCGGCGGGCCTGCCGACGGCGGTGACGCTGGCCTGCGCCGATGCGGATCTGGGGCAAAGGCTGGTGAACCGGCTCGCCCTCCCGCATTTCCGGCCCTATCTGTCCGACGATGTGATCGGCGCGGAAATCGGCGGCGCGGTCAAGAATGTCCTCGCCATTGCCTGCGGCGTGGCGGAAGGGGCGGGCATGGGCCTCAACGCCCGCGCATCCCTCATCAGCCGGGGCTTTGCCGAGATGAGCCGCTTCGGGCGGGCGCTGGGCGCGCGGCCCGAAACCCTGTCCGGCCTGTCGGGGCTGGGCGATCTGGTGTTGACCTGTTCTTCCACCAGTTCGCGCAACTTTTCGCTGGGCAAGGGGTTGGGCGAGGGGCGGCCTGCGGCGGAACTGCTTTCCAATCGGCGCACCGTGGCCGAAGGGGCGTTCACCGCGCCGGTGTTGCGCGATCTGGCCCGCCGGATGGAGGTGGAGATGCCGATCGTGGAAGGCGTCTGCGCCCTGCTGGAAGGGGTGGTGGACGTTCCGGCCATGGCGGAATTGCTGTTGTCCCGGCCCTTGCGCAGCGAATGACGATATACTTGACGCCGGGGCTGGCCTATGATCGCCGCGCTTTAGGAAGGACAGCGGATTGATATCTGACGAGGCGCCGGACGCCAAAGCGCGGGAGGATAAGGATATCGCCGCGCTGGCAAAGGGCGGGCGCACCAATATTTTCGGCTTTCTGCTGCGTCTGGCCGCGCGTCTGCCTTTCCTGTTCATCGCGGGGCGCATCTACGGCCCGGAGGTGCTGGGTCGGTTCGCCTATGCGATATTGGTCGTCGAATTTGCAGCGCAGCTTGCGACGCTGGGGCTGAAGCGCGGACTGGCCGGGGCGCTGGCCCAGACAAAACGGCCCGAAAATCATGTGCTGGCCGATGCGCTGACGCTGACGCTGCTATTTTCGATCGTGGCGGCCGGGGTGCTGATGCTGGTGCCGCAGGCGATGTTCCCCAATAGCGGCATTCATGGGCTGGACCGGCTGCTCCCCCTCATCATCATCGCGGTGGCGGGGTCGGATGTGGCGCTGGCCGCCTGCGCATGGCGTTATGACATCGCCGCCACGGTGCGCGCCCGCGCCATCATAGAGCCATGGACGATCAGCATCGCGGCGTGGCTGCTGTCTTATTATTCGCTGCGGGATGGCCTCATCCTGTCCTATGTGTTCTCGATGATGGCCGCGCTGGCGGCCTCTCTGGTGCCGATGGTGCGGCATTTCGGCGTGCCGCGCGGGTGGCGGCCCCACCCGCAGCGGCTATGGCGGATGACGCGGATCAACATTCCGCTCGCCGCCGCCGATGCGGTGGAATGGGGATCGCGCAGGCTGGATCTGGCCATTCTGGGCCTGTTCGTCAGCCCGGCAGTGGTCGGCATCTATTATGTCGCGCAGCAGGTCGCCTCGCTGCCGCAAAAGCTGAAAACCAGCTTTGAACCGATATTGGGGCCGGTTATCACGCGCAATATCAAGGAAAAGAACCTTGCGGCGATTGCGCGGCAGGTCAGCCAGGTCGGCTTCTGGATCATCGCCGCGCAGGCGGGGATCGCGCTGGCGCTGGGCATACCGGGCGAAGCGGTGATGGGGCTGGTCGGCCCGCAATTCGTCGATGGCACGCTGGCGCTCGGCTTCCTGCTGGCGGCGGAGGTCGTCGCGGCGACGGCGGTGGTGAGCGAAAGCGCGCTGGTCTATCTCGCGCGGCATCGCAACCTGATGATTTCGCTCGCGATGATCGCGGTGCAGGCGACGCTCAGTTTCGTGCTGATCCTGCTGACCCGTCAGGCGGGCTATGACGACCCGATCATCGCCGCCGCCCCGGCCGTGGCGCTGGCGCTGGCGCTGGCGTGCAGTTCCGTCGTCAAATCCAACCTGCTGCAACATCTGCTGCGTCACCGGATCGCGACATGGCGGCCCGCGCTGTTGCTGGCCGCCGTGGTGGGGACGGTGACGGGAATGCTGTTCGTCGCCCTGCCGCGTGATCTGGAATGGCTCGAACTGGCGCTGGGCGTGCCGACTATCCTTGCCGCCTATGGCATGGTGATCTGGCGGTTCGGCTTCGGGCCGGAGGACCGGGAATTATTCGCCCGCAACCGGGCGGCGGGCTGACGCTCAATCCGGGCGCGCGCCCTTGCGGGCAGGAAAAAGGGGCTGCGACCATCGGCCGCAACCCCTGTTCGTTCCGTTTTTCGATCGATGAGGATCAGAAGGAGACGGCAACCGTGCCGAAAACGCCGCTCTTGGCCTCGAACCGGCTGCCGTTCAGGAAGGTGCCGTCGCCGCGCTTGACGTCGGTATCGACATAGGTGACGCCGAAGCTCAGATTATTCCAGCTATAGCTCGCGTTCAGGCTCCAGTCGGTATAGTTTTTGAGGCCGCCGCTCAGGACGCTGCGGCCGAAGCTTTCCCCGACATGGGCCGTCACCGAAATCGGCGTATTGGGCACGCCGCCCGACAATTCGCCATAGACATAGGTGTTGTCGTCGCGATTATTGGCGAAGGCGATCGCGTGCTGCTTGGGCGCATAGGCGACGCCGACCTTGGCGTTGACCGGACCCATCTGGCCGGACACGCTGGCATAGGGTTCGAAGAAGTCGGTCGCGAAATCACCCGCGCCCGGATAATAATAATAGAGCACGCCCACGTCGATCGTGGCGGCGCCGATGCTCTTGCTATAGCCCGCCACGAAATCGATTTCCTGATCGGAACCATAGGCGACATAATCGTCGATCGAGGAACCCCAGACGGTGGCATAAAGGCCCGAAGCATGCGTCACGGTGATGCCGCCCTGCACCGCGAAATGCTTGTCGGATTGCGACACGCCGCGAAAGCGATAGTCGCTGACGACCGATGCGCTGCCCGAAACGGTCAGGTCTGCCGGGGCGCCGGTATCCTGCGCATAGGCAGGCACGGCCGCGGATGCCAGCACGAGGGCCGACACGGCATACATCAACTTGTTCATAAAATTTCCCTTCGTCGAGTCGATCAAACAAGATCGTCCCACCTGCGTTCGGGTCGCTGCCTCTCGGATCCGCCGGCAGGTCTGGTCTTGCCTGCTGGCTCTGGATGGATCGGGGCCTGTCACCACGAGCCTTTATTTGATGACCCGATATGCCGCGCTGCACAAGGAAAAATCGAACGACGCGGATAAACTTGCATCAGACCTGTTGCGCCGATGCCACGGACAAGGCGCAGGGAAGCGGCAAGGCCCCCTGTTGGAGAACAGGCCGGTTGAGGCGTCGGGGTTTGCCTTTTCCTTGTGCGGAATCAGGCGGGACGGGCGCAGGCGATGAAGGCCTGTTCCAGATCCGCGATCAGATCCGCGCTGTCCTCCAGCCCGATATGCAGGCGGATCAGCGGGTCGGGATTGGCCCATGATGTTGCGGTGCGAATGGCCCGGGGATCGACCGGCAGGGCAAGGCTTTCGAACCCGCCCCAGCTATAGCCGATGCCGAAATGGCGCAGGCTGTCGATGAAGCGCGCGCGGGTGGCATCGTCGGCGCCCTTCAATGTGAAGCTGAACAGCCCCGTCGCGCCGGTGAAATCTCGCCGCCAAAGGGCATGGCCGGGATTGCCGGGCAGGGCGGGGTGGCGCACCTCGCCGACCTCCGCCCGCCCCTCCAGCCATTGCGCGACGGCCAGCGCGCTCGCCTCATGCTGGCGCAGGCGCACGCCCAGCGTCCGCAGGCCGCGCAGGGCCAGCCAGCAATCATCGGGGCTGCTCATCTGCCCGAACAGCCACGCCATCGACTGTATCTGCGGCCACCAGCCCTGATGCGCGGTGACGGACCCCATCATCACGTCACTATGGCCAACGATATATTTGGTGCAGGCGAGGATCGAGATATCGACGCCATGGGACAGCGCCGGGAAGAAGAGCGGCGTCGCCCATGTATTGTCGATCAGCGTGACGATGCCCCGCGCTTTGGCCACCGCGACGATGGCGGGCACGTCCTGCACCTCCATCGTCAGGCTGCCGGGGCTTTCGAGGAAGATCGCACGCGTCCGGTCATCGACCAGCGCGGCTATGCCGCCGCCGATCAGCGGATCATAATAGACGGTGTCGATGCCCATCGGGCGCAGCACTTTTTCGCAAAAAGCGCGGGTCGGGTCATAGGCGCTGTCCACCATCAGCAGCCGATCCCCCGGTTTCAGCACCGCCATCAGCGCGCAACTGATCGCCGCGACGCCGGAGGGATAGAGCATCGTGCCCGCCGCGCCCGGCTCCATCTCCGTCAGCGCATCGGCGAGCGACCATGCGGTCGGCGTGCCCTTGCGGCCATAGAACCAGCGTTCCGGCTGATTGCCGCGCGCGGCGCGCAGATGGGCGACATCTTCATAGAGGATCGTGGAGGCGCGCCATACGGCGGGGCTGACGATGCCGCCCGGCTGCCCCGGAATGGCGGTCCATTCGGGCCGCCGCCCCGCCTGCGCCAGCCGCGTATCGGGCGCAATGCCGGGGTGCGGGCCGTTATTCTGATCATCCTTGCTGCTGGTCATGCCTGTCCTGTTGCCTTGGGCGTTGCGGGGTCCGCGCCCCATTCGCTCCAGCTGCCGTCATAGAGGGCGACGTCCTGCTTGCCCAGCAGATGCAGCGCGAAAGTCAGATCGGCGGCGGTCACGCCACTGCCGCAGGTGGTGATGATCGGCCGGTCGAGATCCACCCCGGCCTCGATGAAGAGACGGCGCAGTTCCTCCGCGCCCTTCCATGTGCCGTCCTCGTTGAACAGGCGGGCATAGTGCAGGCAGGCCGACCCCGGAATATGGCCCGACGCCATGCCGGGACGCGGTTCCGGCTCTGCGCCGGCGAACCGGTCCGGGGAGCGGGCATCCACCACCTGCGCGCTGCCGCTGGAAAGGCTATCCAGCACGCCTTGCTTGTCGGCCACCGACCCATCGCCGCGCCGGGCGGTGAAATTTCCCGCGCGCGTCTGGCTGCTTTCCGCCGGGTTATGTCGGGCGACCGGGCGCTGCTCGGCGATCCATTTGCCGAGGCCGCCGTCGAGAATCGCCACATTGGGCGCGCCGAACAGGCGGAACAGCCACCACGCCCGCGCCGAAGTGCGCAGCGGGCTGTTGTCGTACAGGATGATGCGGCTGTCATCGTCCACCCCCAGCGCCCGCACATGGCTGGCGAATTGCGCCGCGTCCGGCGCCATGCCGGGGCGGGGGTCGTCGCCGTCCCTCAGGTCCGAAAGATTGAGGAACAGCGCGCCGGGGATGTGCCGCGTCTGATATTCGGCGGCGGCGTCGCGGCCCATGTCGGGCAGGAAGGCGGTGGCGTCGATGATGCGCAGGTCGCCGGGGGCGGCCCTGTCCATCGGCTCCTGTCCTTCCGTCAATTGGTTCGCCAGCCCCGATTGGCCCGCCAACCCCAATTGGTCTGCCAACCATTTTGTCGTCACCAGTCCGTCCATGATGCCCGGCCCTTTCCGTTCCTTCGCTTTGCCATGGATAGGCAAGGGGCGGGGGCGTTTCCAGCCCTCTTTGCGCGGGGCCGGTTTATCGCCTATAGGCGGGGCCATGAACCCTATCCATCTTGGCCAGACCAGCGCGCTGCCTGCCTCCCCGGACGAGGCGGTGCTCGATTATGTTCCCAATCCGCGCACGGGCGCCCGCTATATGGTGCGGTTTGCCGCGCCGGAATTCACCTCGCTCTGCCCGGTGACGGGCCAGCCGGATTTCGCGCATCTGGTGATCGATTATGTGCCGGGCGACGCCATCGTCGAATCGAAGTCGCTGAAGCTGTTTCTCGGCTCGTTCCGCAATCATGCGGCCTTTCATGAGGATTGCACGGTCGGCATCGGCCAGCGCCTGTTCGATGAGATGCAACCCCTTTGGCTGCGCATCGGCGGCTATTGGTATCCGCGCGGCGGCATTCCCATCGACGTGTTCTGGCAATCGGGCGCGCCGCCCGCCGATGTGTGGGTGCCCGATCAGGGCGTCGCGGGCTATCGCGGCCGGGGATGATTCTCGCCCCGCCGCCCACCATGGAAAAGGCGCGGGGTATATAAAAAGGCGCGGGGCCGGGGGGCCGCCGCGCCTGTATTTCATGCCATAAGGCCGGGCCTTATTGCTTGCTTTCCTGATAGCGCTCGATCGCTTCCATCACGATCTGCGCGGCTTCCTGCGCGCCGCCCCATTTGCCGACGCGGACCCATTTTTCCTTTTCCAGATCCTTGTAATGGGTGAAGAAATGCTCGATCTGCGCGAACACGATTTCGGGCAGATCGTCCTTTTCCTTCACGTCGCTATAATAGGGAAAGGTCGAATCGACGGGGACGCAGACCAGCTTTTCATCGCCGCCATGCTCATCTTCCAGATTGAGCACCGCGATGGGCCGCGCGCGGATGACGCAACCGGGAATGAAGGGGGAGCGCGCGACGACCAGCGCGTCGAGCGGATCGCCATCGGGTGACAGCGTGTGCGGCACGAAGCCGTAATTGGCGGGATAGCGCATCGGCGTGTGGAGAATGCGATCGACGAACAGCGCGCCCGATGCCTTGTCGAATTCATATTTCACCGGCTCGCCGCCCACGGGCACTTCGATGATGACGTTGAGGCTCGACGGCACATTGTCCCCTACCGGGATAAGATCGATATTCATGAAAGCCCTGACTCTGCTTTGGTTGAAATCCGGCGGTTATGTTTTCGGTTCAAGCAACCTGTCGAGATTGCCGTCTCCCTCTCCTATTTTCTGAAGGCGCGGATAGCGCAAGCCGAGCGAATAATCGAGACTAATATTGCGATAGGTCTTGCCTTGTCTGACGACCAGTTCGATCGGTTTCTTCGCCGATTTCGCCTGAGTCAGCGTGGCCTTGAACTGTTCGCCGGAAAATTCCGCACCGTTTATGGCGACGATGCTGGTGCCGATGGCGAGGCCCGCCTGAAAGGCCGGGCTGTCCCAGATGACGGTGCTGATCTCGCCGTCATTCTTCACCGCGAGGCCGACGCCATAGGTCTGGTCGACGCCCTTGAGGTTCTTTTCGATTTCCATCGTCGTGCTGTTGGGGGTGTCGCCATAGACGAGGGTATAGCCGCCCATGTCGAACCCGGCCTTGGGCGCCTGCGTGGTGGTGCGGTCCACATGCGCGGCGACGAAGGCGGCCCAGTCATAGGGCTGGACGGAATTCAGCGTGTCGATCACGTCCTGCCGGGTGTAGGTAAGCTGGCCCCAGTCGCCGGGCCGCACGCCGAAAAAGGCGCGGGCGAAATCGTCGAGGCCGCGTGCGCCCTGACTTTCGCGCCGGATGACGGCGTCGGCTTCCAGCCACATCAGCAGGCCTTCATTATAATAATCCTCCGACCGCTGCCAACTGGCCCATGCCTTGGGGCGGCGGGCGGAGATGATCGGATCGAGCGTGGTGTCGACCATCGGGCGCCATTGCCGCCCCTTGGCCGTATCCAGCCGCGCGGCGATGGAGGCGAGCGCGTCCAGCGTTTGCTGCCTGCTGTAAATGCCGGAACGGGCGCCCAGCACATAGCCCCAAAATTGCGTCTGCCCTTCATAAAGCCAGAGCAGCGTGTCCTGCATCGGCGTGCGATAGTCCGGCGTCCAGAGCAGGTCGGGGCGGCGGAATTTGCCGTTCCAGCTATGGGTGAATTCATGGGGCAGCAGGTTGCGATCGCCCGGCCCCTCGGCCCAGCGGGTGAAATAGCCCGGACTGACCGCATTTTCCGAACTGCGATGATGTTCCAGCCCGATGCCGCCCATCTCGCTGGTGATGGCGAAGAGGAAATCATAATGGTCGAACTGCTTGCCGCCGAACAGGGCGATCGCCTCGTTCACCAGCCTTTTATGCGCCTCTATCTGTTCCTGCGTGGCGGCCAGTTCCGACGGCGCGTCGGCGACGATGTTCAGCTTCACCGCATGGCCCAGATCGATCGCCTTCGCATAGCGCCCGGCAAAGACCGGCGAATCGATCAGCGTTTCATAATCGGTGGCGTCATAGCGGGTGGTCGATCCGCTCTGCTTGCCGCGTAGCGCGGTATAGGCGGTCCAGCCTTGCGGCCAGGTGACGGTCGCCTGCACGGGGATGCGCCGCACATAATAGCCGGCGGGGTAGAGCGACACGGTTTCGAATTGCAGGTTCAGCATCCGGTCGGTGACGGCGATGCGGCCCTGATTGGCGGCGGTGGCGTTGAGGAACTGGAACTCCGCGACGATTTCCCGCGCGCCCTGCGGCACGTTGACGTGAAAGGCGTAGACGTCGCGCGGATCGCGGGTCCAGCCGATATCCTTGCCATTGGCGGTGATGACAAGGCCCGCCAGCTTGTCGATCTGCCCGCGCGGGGCATGTTTGCCGGGCAGCCATTCGGGATAGAGCAGGGTGATCGGCCCGGCGGAGGAGACGGGAATCACCTGCTTCACGCGCCAGATATTCTGCCGCGTGTCGCTGGCGTCCACGGTCAGCGTCATCGTGCCGGGATAGGCGATATCGCGGGGGGCCGGAACGGTATCGACCAGCGGTTGCAGGGTCGGCGCGCTGTTCTGCGGCGCTGTCTGGGCATGGACGGCCATGGCGGGAAACGCCGCGGACAGCAGCAACGGCAGCAGGAAAACGCGATACATTATGGCAGGACCTCCCCTTATCCGAATGAAAATGCCCGAAAGAGCAAACGAACATCATGGCCCTTGAACCGCATTCCGTCCACCCCCGGCACGGCACAGCCCGTCGCATAGATCGCATGTTTCCTTGGCGTATAAAAATCGGTAGAGGGGCGCCCATGGCCAAGATACAGACTCCCCGCCCGATCCGGGGCACGCAGGATATGCTGGGCGGCACGCCCGAAGGTTTGGCGGATCGCTTCGCCCATGTCGTCGAAACCTTTGAACGGGTGCGGAAGCTTTATGGCTTTCGCCGCGTCGAGGTGCCGGTGTTCGAGGCGACGGCGGTGTTCGCCCGGTCGCTGGGCGAAAGCACCGATGTCGTGGCGAAGGAGATGTATAGCTTCGAGGATCGCGGCGGCGACAGCATCACCCTGCGCCCGGAATTCACCGCTGGCCTTGCGCGCGCCTATATCACCGAGGGCTGGCAGCAGTTCGCGCCGCTGAAGATCGCGACGCACGGGCCGCTTTTCCGCTATGAGCGCCCGCAAAAGGGCCGCTATCGCCAGTTCCACCAGATCGACGCCGAGGTGATCGGCGCGGGCGAGCCGCTGGCGGACGTGGAACTGCTCTGCTTTGCCGATCATTTGTTGCGGGAACTGGGCGTGTCCGAAGGCGTGACGCTGACCCTCAACACGCTGGGCGACGCGCCGAGCCGGGACGCGTGGCGCGATGCGCTGGTCGCGCATTTCGAGGCGCACCGGGACGCATTGTCGCAAGACAGCGTGGATCGCCTCGCCCGCAATCCGCTGCGCATCCTCGACAGTAAGGATGAACGCGATCAGGCGGTGGTCGCGGGCGCGCCCGGCATCGACGACTATCTGACCGATGCGGCGGCGGCGTTTTTCGCGCAGGTGACGGATGGCCTCGACGCGGCGGGGGTCGCGTGGACGCGCAACCCCCGGCTGGTGCGCGGCCTCGATTATTATCGCCACACCGCGTTCGAGTTCATCACCGATCGGCTGGGCGCGCAGGGCACGGTGCTGGGCGGCGGGCGCTATGACGGGCTGATCGAGAATATGGGCGGCCCCGCGACCCCGGCGGTCGGCTGGGCGGCGGGGATAGAGCGGCTCGCCATGCTGCTCGACGCGCCGGAAATGTTACTGCGTGTAACGATAATACCTGAACTTATCAGTGACGAAAATATTGCACGTCGCATTTGCCATCAGCTTCGACGTAGTGGGTTTGCTTGCGATATGTCGCTCAAGCACGCGCATCGTAAGGATTTTGATCGGGCTTATAAGAAGTCAGATGCTATTTTGGTCGTAACGGAACGACAAGACATCCTAGCTGAACGAGCATTGGCTAATATTGAGCTTAAAATAATAGCGCAAAAAGATGATAAGATGCTTCGCCTGAAGAAAGACTTGGTAGATGCATTAAGTCAATCATTTGTTACAAAGCCTATTCAGGGATATGAACACCTGTTAGAGTGGAATCTGTTTATTCCATGATAATCTCCCCCACCCGCATCGCGCAGATAGAGCGGCGCTATGAAGAGGCCGAGGCGGCGATGGCCCGCCCCGACCTCGCGCCCGAAGATTTTGTGCGCCTGTCCAAGGAATATGCCGAACTGGAGCCGGTGGTGCTGGCGGCGCGGGCGCTTTCCGCGCTGAAGCAGGAGGCCGCCGATCTGGAAGGGATGCTCTCCGGCGGCGAGGCGGACGCCGATATGCGCGCGCTGGCGCAGGAGGAATTGCAGGCGGTCCGCATCCGGCTGCCCGATGCCGAACATGCGCTGGCCTTGCAGCTTTTGCCGAGGGACGCGGCGGATGCGCGCCCGGCGATGCTGGAAATCCGTGCCGGGACGGGCGGGGACGAGGCGGCGCTGTTCGCCGGTGATCTGTTCCGCATGTATCAGCGCTATGCCGATAGTCAGGGCTGGAAGATGGAGATGATCTCCGCCAGCGCGTCCGAGGCGGGCGGGTTCAAGGAAGTGATCGCCAGCGTCAACGGCGTGGGCGTGTTCGCCCGGCTGAAGTTCGAAAGCGGGGTGCATCGGGTGCAGCGCGTGCCCGTCACCGAAAGCGGCGGGCGTATCCACACCAGCGCGGCGACCGTGGCGGTGCTGCCGGAGGCCGAGGATGTGGACGTCGCGATCAACGACGCGGACCTCAAGATCGACATCTATCGCGCATCGGGCGCGGGCGGGCAGCATGTGAACACCACGGACAGCGCGGTGCGCATCACCCACCTGCCCAGCGGCATCGTCGTCACCCAGCAGGATGAGCGATCCCAGCACAAGAACAAGGCCAAGGCGATGAAGGTGCTGCGCACGCGCCTCTATGAACTGGAGCGCGAGCGCGCCCAGAGCGAGCAGGCGGGTGCGCGCAAGGCGATGGTGGGATCGGGCGACCGGTCGGAACGCATCCGCACCTATAATTTCCCGCAGGGCCGCGTGACCGATCATCGCATCAACCTGACGCTGCACCGCCTGCCGGAAATATTGGAAGGTCCGGGGCTGGACGAGGTGATCGCCGCGCTGATCGCTGAGGATCAGGCGGCGCGGCTCGCGCAACTGGACGGGGTGGCCTGATGCGTCGCAGCGGCGGGGGAATGGCGGGATGAGGCCCGCTCAGGCCGCGCTGCGCGAGGCGAGCGAGAGGCTGGCCGCCACCAGCGCCACTGCGCGGCTCGACGCCGAATTGCTGATGGCCCATGCCGCCGGGCTGTCGCGGGGCGATCTGCTCCTGCGCCTGCGCGACATCGAGGAGCCGGAGGGGTTTGCGGCGCTGGTCGATCGCCGCGCCATGCAGGAGCCGGTGTCCCATATCGTCGGGACGCGGGATTTCTGGACCCTGACGCTGGCCGTTTCCCCCCATGTGCTCACCCCCCGGCCGGATAGCGAAACGCTGCTGGAGGCGGCGGTCGCGCATTATGAAGGGGTGGCGGGGCCGGGGCGGGTGCTGGATCTGGGCACCGGATCGGGCGCGCTGCTGCTGGCGGCGCTCGATCAGTGGCCGGAGGCGACCGGTCTGGGCATAGACCTGAGCGCGCAGGCGCTGGCGGTCGCGCGCGGCAATGCGGAACGCTGCGGGTTGAGCGGGCGGGCGCAATTCCGCCCCGGCAACTGGTGCGACGGCGTGACCGAGCGTTTCGACCTGATCCTTTGCAATCCGCCCTATATCGCCCTTGGCGCGCCGCTGCCGCGTGACGTGCTGGCCTATGAGCCGCATCTGGCGCTGTTTTCGGGCGAGGATGGGCTGGATGATTGCCGTATTCTTGCGGCCGGGCTGGCCGGGGTGATGGCGGCCGATGCCCTCGCCCTGATAGAGATCGGCCATGATCAGTGGGACAGCGCGGCCAGCCTGTTCGCCGCGCACGGCTTTGCGGTGGACCTGCGCCGCGATCTGGCGGGCCATGCGCGCTGCCTTGCCCTGCGCCTTACCCCATGCCGCGCCGCGCGCCGCTGAACGATCATCATGCCCCGTTCATGGCCCTGCACGAATTTTCTTGGTTTCTTGTCTGGGAGAGTCTAGGAGAGGGGGAGACGGTGTCTGGTCGCTTGCAGTCCGGGCAATGTCGGCTCCCCCTCTGGTCGGACGGCGATGGCCTGTCTGGTGCAAGAAAGGAAGCCCGAACCGGCAAAACGGTTCGAGCCGGTGCGGCGCACATGCCCACCGGGTACAGTGCGTTAAGGATAGCATTGAAAGCAAGGATCCACCATTGATCAATAATCGTCAGGCCGGTCGCCGCAATCGCGGCCGGAACAATGGTCGCCAAAACGGTGGCAACCGTGGCGGCGACAACGGCAACCGGATTGACAACCGGGCCAGAGGCAACGCGCCACAACTGCTCGAAAAATATCGCAATCTGGCGCGCGATGCCCAGCTTGCCGGGGACCGGGTCAACACCGAATATTATCTGCAATTCGCGGATCATTATTTCCGCGTGCTGGCCGATAACCGTTCCCGTCAGGAAGAACAGCAGGCCCGCTTCCGTCGCAATGACGAAAGCCTCGATGATGACGGCTATCAGGGCGACGGGGCCGATGATCTGGCGGTTGCCGCGCAGCCCGGCAATGGTTCGGGTGGCGGTTCGACCGGGGGATCGGGCGGTGCTTCGGGCGCCGGCGCTCGCATGGATGACGATGAGGACGGCCATGGCGATGATCGCCGCGCCCGCGCGCCTCGTCAGGCCCGCCCGCCGCGCCAGCGCGAAACCCCTCGCGAAGACCGCGCCGAGGAAGATAATGTAGAGGCGGAGCGCGACACGCGCCGTCGTCCCCGCAAGGCGGAAAAGATCATCATCAATCGTCGCGATGAAGCGGTTGCGCGGGAATCGGAAGCCGGTGATGCGCCCGCCGCGAATCAGGATGGCGGTGGCGCACCCGAAGCGGATGGGGAGGCGCAGGCGCCTGCCCCCCGCCGCGTAACCCGTGGCCGCAAACCGCGCCAGCCCAAGGATGAGGCGGCGGGCGCGGAGGATGCTCCGGGGCTCGACCTGTCCGTATTGCCGCCCGCGCTGGCGCGGGCCGATAATGACGATGCCGATACCGGCGGCACGGATGACGGGGACGAAAAGCCCGCCCCGCGCCGTCGCGGCCGTCGCCCCAAGGCATCGGCGGAGGCGGCGGAATAATCCGTTCATCCTGCGATCATCCGCATTGAAGGAAAAGGGCGGCGTCGGTGGGCGTCGCCCTTTTCCGTTCGGGCGGCTCCGGCTGGCCCGGCCGGGCAGGTGGTGGCGTCTCGCCGGGAGGAAGGATGGAAAAAGCGCTGGACCCCGGTTCGATTCTGGTGGAACCACGGTTCCGGTTCGCAGGTTTTCGCCTTTGGCCCCGTTGGATTTCATTTTCGGGGTCGAGGGATATTTTCATCTGATGGGCAAAGGCCCTGCCGTGCCGCAAAAAGGAGGAACCCCGATGGCAGTTCGTTTCACCAAGGCCGGTCTGACGGCGCTGGCTTTGCTTGGCGGCGGCGGCGCGCCGATGATGGCGCAGGGGCAGGCGCCCGAAACGACGGCGCAGGGGGATGTTTCCGTCACCATCTATAATGATAATCTGGCGCTGGTTCAGGATGTCCGGCAACTCAGCATCGCCAGCGGGGTCAGCCGGATAGAATTTCCCGATGTGTCGGCGCAGATTCGCCCCGAAACCCTGTCCTTCGCGGCGCCGGGCGCGGCGATCATCGAACAGAATTTCGATTATGACCTGCTCAGCCCGGACAAGCTGATGGAAAAGGCCGTGGGGCAGGTCGTGACGATCGTGCGCACCAACCCGGCCTCCGGCGCGGAAACGCGGGAGCAGGCGAAGGTGCTGGCGGTCAATGGCGGTGTCGTCCTCCAGATCGGCAACCGGATCGAGGTGCTGCGCGACGATGGCCTGCCGGTGCGGGTGATCTTCGACAAGGTGCCGTCCAACCTGCGCGCGCGACCCACGCTTTCGGTGCGGGTGAACAGCGACCGGGCAGGCACGCGGCCTGCCTCCATCCGCTATCTGACGCCGGGGCTGGGGTGGAGCGCCGATTATGTCGCGCTGTTCGATGCCAAGGCGGGCACGATCGATGTGCAGGGCTGGGTGACGCTCACCAATAATAGCGGCACGACCTATTCCAACGCCAATACCCTGCTGGTCGCGGGCAGCGTGAACCAGCAGCAGCGCGTCTCCCCTATCCGCCGTCCCGTTCCGCCCGGCATCGCGGCCAGCCCGATGCGCAGCCCTGGCACAGAAACCGCGAACCGCGAGCAACTGGGCGATTTCTACCTCTACCCCATCGCCAATCGCACGACGATCGCCAGCAACCAGACCAAGCAGGTGAGCTTTCTGGATGTGCAGGGCGTTCCGGCCCGCGCGGGCTATGAATATGTCACCGGCTGGCTGGCGAGCGCGGACGAGGCGCAGGGCGCGAACAGCGTCATCCATTTCTCGACCTCGGCTTCGGGCGGGCTGGGCGATGCGCTGCCCGCCGGAACCGTGCGTTTCTATCAGAAGGATGCGAGCGGAGCGCCGCAGTTCACCGGCGAAAACCGGCTTGGTCACACGCCGATGGGCAGCCAGCTTGCCCTTGCGACCGGCAAGGCCTTCGATGTGAAGGTGCAGCCGGTGGTGGAGCAGCGCCAGAAACTGGGCGACAGCAAATGGCGCACGACCATGCGCTATGAACTGAGCAACGCGCGGCCCGATGCGGTGACGGTCGATCTGGTGCAGCAGGGCCTCGATTTCGCGTGGAGCGATACCCGCGTCACGGCCGAATCGCTGAAAAGCGAGCGGCGCAATGCTGACGCCGTGGTCTGGCATGTGCCGGTTCCGGCCAATGGCCGCGCCAGCGTGACCGCGACCTTCGAAACCCGCTATTGACGGGGGCGAGGGTGAAACCCTTCCTCTGGTGCGCGCCGTTGATGTTGGCGTGGCTCGTGCCGGGGTCGGCATGGGCGCAGGCGCCCGCCCAAATGCAGGCGGCTGGACCGGCAGGAGTCGGCGGACCGGCGGTGGTGATATCCCCCGCGCCGCTCTCCTCCTCCGTCACGGTCTATCGTGATGGCGGACGGGATGAGGGCCGCTTCAACCTGCGCTGGCTGCGCGGCTATGCGCTGATCTCCGAAAAGCGGCGAATTACCCTGCCCGCAGGCGATGCCGTGGTGCGGTTCGAGGGCGTGGCCGACGGCATGATCGCGGTCAGCGCGGTCGTCTCCGGCCTGCCCGGCGGCGTCGAGGAAAAGAATCGCGACGCCCGCCTGCTGTCCCCTGCCGCCTTGCTGGATGGCAGCCTCGGCAACCGCGTCCATCTGCGCCGCACCAACCCGGCGACGGGCAGGGTTACGGAAACCCAGGCGATCGTCCGCTCCGGCCCCGACAATGCGGTGGTGCTGGAAACCCCCGCCGGCATAGAGGCGCTGCGCTGTTCGGGCCTTCCCGAAACGCTGGTCTATGACGATGTGCCGGACGGGCTGTCGGCCAAACCGACCTTCTCCGTCCATACCAGCAGCGCGCAGGCGGGCGAGGCGGAGGTGACGCTCACCTATCTGGCCACGGGCTTCGACTGGGGCGCAAGCTATGTCGCGACTTTGGGGGAGGACGGCAAGACGCTGGACCTGTTCGCCTGGCTGACGGTCGCCAATGGCAATGGCGCCCGGTTCGATCAGGCGCAGTTATTGGCGATTGCGGGCGAACCGAATCGCACCAGCGATTTCGACGCATTGGTGCCGCGCGGTGATTCGCCCTCTCTCACCCTGTCCTGCTGGCCGATGGACAGCACGAGCACGCGGCCGAACGCCCCTCCTCCTCCTCCTCCCCCTCCGCCGCCCGCGCCGATGATGGTGCAGATGGAGGCTTCCTATGCGGCCCGCAGCATGGACAAGATCACCGTCACGGCCATGGCCCGGCAGGAGGATCTGGGCGATCTGAAACTCTATCGCGTGCCGATGCCGGTCGATATCCTTCCCAACGGGCAGAAACAGGTGGCGATGGCGCAGCGTGAATCGGTGCCGGTCACGCGCTATTATGCCGGGACGATCGATCCGTCTGACACCGATGGGCTGGATATCCCGCTCGCCATCACCTTGCGCATGCAGAACCGGGAAAAGGACGGGCTGGGCCTGCCTCTGCCCGCGGGCGGCGTGGCGGTGATGCAGCGGCGCGGTGAAGAGGAATTGCTGCTCGCCACGTCGACCATGGCCGACCGGGCCGTGGGCGAAAAGGTGGAGATCGACGCCGGTTCTTCCGATCAGCTCCGATTGGCGCAGGAGGCTGTTTCGGTGACGGACAAGGAACGGCGCTACCGGCTGATTGTCACCAATGCGCTCGATCGCAAGGCGCCGGTGGAAATCCTTCTCCCCCGTCTGGACGGCTATGATCTGGGCGGGGCATCCGGCTTGCAGAGCAGGGACGAGGGCAAAGCATGGGTGGTTTCCGTCGCGCCGCAGGGCAAGGCGGTGCTCACTATCCGCTATCGTCGTCAATAAGGGTTATCGGTTCAGGACTATCGATTCAGGGCCATTGGTCGGGATCATCATCCCGCATCAGCGGGTCTTCGATCTGCGCGTCATGGCCGGTGCCGCTGGAAAGGAACAGCAGCGACATCAGCCCCGTGCCCAGCATGAACGTGCACCAGACCCCCGCGCTGGTGGCGATGATCATATGCAGCGGCATCGGCGTATCGATCCAGTAGAGCAGGCCGAGCACCGCCAGAACGCACAGAACCCCGCCCAGCGCCATCCATCTCATCAGCCGCCGAAAGCGATTCCAGGCGACGGCGGCGATTTCTGGATCATCCAGAGCGGTTTTGCGTGCCATCCCTTTCTTTTGCCGCAGGAACATGGGATCATCAACCCACCGGCGCAGACCGGAACCAAGAGATGGAGCATGGATTATGACGATCGCCGCAATTTTGAAGGGCAAAGGGCATGAGGTCACTTATATCGGCCCCGATGCCAGCTTGCGGGACGCCGCTGACCTTCTGGCGGCGAAGCGCATAGGCTGCGTGCCGGTGATGGAGGGGGACGAGGTCGTCGGCATGTTGTCCGAACGCGATATCGTCCGTTCCATCGGGACAGATCATGGGGATGTGCTGGCCCGCCCCGTCCGCGAACTGATGACCAATCCGGTCCTTACCGTAACGCCCGATGTGGCGGCGATCACCGCGCTTTCCATGATGACCCGGCGGCGGGTGCGTCATTTGCCGGTGGTGGAAAATGGCAGGATGACGGGTCTGGTTTCCATCGGTGATCTGGTGAAATATCGCATCGACCATATCGAGGCCGAAGCCACCGCCATGCGCGAATATATTCAGAACGCCTGATTCCCGGCAGGATGGATGGAGAATCGCCGGGATGATGGAAAGGCAGCGATTCTCCGCCAAAATATTTTTTCTGCCCTTCAAAAGGCCAGCATTTATGCCGTCTGGACGCCGCCGACAGGGGCAAGAACGAGTCTTGGCGGGCCATGAGGCAGCATGAGCGGCGCACCCTGAAAGACGCTGCGTCCCGATCATCGCGAGGCGCCTCCGGTTTTTCCCCGACATATAAAATATAGTATTTTCAGATGCTTGTGATCCTTGTCAGAAAATTCTGACATAAAAATGCAAAAAGCATTTGACGGTCGGGGGCCACCCCCATATATGGCCATTCACCGAGGCGGTGCTGGCCCAGTGGTTAGCGCCTTGCTTGGTTGCCGACATAGAGGATTGAGTTTCTCCCTTATAGTGATATGAGGGGAGGGATAGATTGTCTT
>JBFWKI010000004.1:0-134908 GCA_050252755.1 Sphingobium sp. | reverse complement strand
AATAATGCCATGTCTAACACTCTCAATGACCCCCAGCCTGCAAAGCCAGAGGTGAGTTCAACATGGGTCAACTCTCAGTGGAAATTTATACCCCTCCCGGGTCACTTCTCAGCGGCAATCAACAGCCATAGCCCGTGACGAACAGAAACGGGATCGAACGGCGGGACAGTTCCGCCGCGACGTCATCGACCGGCTTGCCATGCAGATTGCCGTCGAGCAGCGCGCCATCGAAGGTCGTCCGGCTGAGGCTGTTGAGCGCCTCTTCGCGGCTCTCCGCCGTCTCCACCCGCTCGGCGCCCAGTTCTTCGAGGATAGAGGCCAGTTCGAACGCGATCAGCGGCTCATCCTCGATGATGAGGAAGCATTTGCCCTTGATCCCGTCCGGCTCGCCCTGCCCATGAGACGGCCCGCCATGGGGCGCGGCATTGGCCCGCGCCGGGACCATCTCTTCGGTTTCCGGCAGCGGCAGGACGAGCCGCCAGCATATCCCGTCATCATGATAGGAAACCTCGGCCCGGCCGCCATCCGCCTTGACGCTCCGTTCGATCAGCGTGGTGCCGAAGCCGCGCCGCGCCGGGGGCGTGACCGCGTTCCCACCGCTTTCGGTCCAGAGCAGGTCCAGCCAGCCATCGTCCGTCGTCCATGTCACGGTGATCCTTCCCGACGGCGATCGAAGCGACCCGTATTTATTGGCGTTGGTCGCCAGCTCATGCAGGATCAGCGCCAGATGCAGCGCCATTTGCGGGGCGAGATAGACCGGCGGGCCGGAGGCCTCGAACATGCTGGTGTCGACCGTGCCGAGTTGAAGCTGATCCGTGATGAGGTCGGTCAGGCTGGCGCCCTTGAACGTCATGCCGCTCAACAGCGAATGGGCGCCCGCCAGCGATCGGATGCGCCCGGTGAACTTGTTCGCGAACTCCTCCGGGTCTTCGGCATGGCGCAATGTCTGGCCCGCAATCGCCTGAACCGAGGCAAGCGTGTTCTTCACCCGATGATTGAGTTCGCCGATCAGCAAATGCTGCGTTTCTTCCGCGCGCACGCGCTCCGTCACGTCGAGAATCTGGGCGTTGACCGAAATCGGCTTGCCGCTCGCGTCCAGCAGCGCGGAGAGGAACCATTCGCAATGGATCACCGTGCCGTCCTGACGGCACAGGCGATGGAGATGCATGTTGCGCGGCTGGTCGCCCGCCATCAGATCGGTCACATGCTGGACGAATTCCGCGGATTCATCCAGATGAATCCAGCGCAGGTCCAGCGCATATTTTCCCAGCACGTCCTGCGCCTCCCAGCCGAACATGCGTTCCGCGCCCTTGGACCATGTGACGATCTGGAGATTGGGATCGAATTCCACGATCGCCAGCGGGGAATTGTCGATATGCGCGTTGAGGCGGCCCAGCGCCGCTTCGAGCGTCGCGGCCGTGCGGTGCAGTTCGTCCCGCTGCCGCGCCACGGCCTGACGCTGCCGTGCAAGGTCGAAGAACACATCGACCTTGCTCGACAACATGCGAACATCGAGCGGCTTGAACAGATAATCGACCGCGCCCGTCTCATATCCGCGAAACCGGCGGCCTTCGTCGGTGGCGACGGCGGTGAGGAACATGATCGGGATGCTCCGCGTCCGCTCCGTCCCGCGCATCAGTTCGGCCAGTTCAAAGCCGTCCATGCCCGGCATCTGCACATCGACCAGCGCCAGCGCGAATTCATGAAGCAGCAGCAGTTCCAGCGCCTCGCTGCCCGAACGCGCCTTGAACAATCGCAGCCCGTCACGGGCCAGCAACGCCTCCAGCGCGGTCAGATTCTCTTCGACATCGTCGACCAACAGGAAATTGACAGTTTCATGCATGGGCATGAACGCTCTCCGTCACCGGTAAATGGGGCGTGGCAACCCGATAAATGCGTTCGCCCGAGGCGAAATCGGCAAACCGGTCCGCATGGGTGGAAAAGCGCAGGGTTTCCTTGGCGCCCAAACCCAGAAATCCCCCCCGTACCAGCGAATCCCCGAACAGGGCGACCGCCCGGTCCTGCAAATTGCGATCGAAATAGATGAGGACATTGCGACAGGAAACCAGGTGAACCTCCGAAAAGACATGGTCGGACACCAGAGAATGCCGGGCGAATACGGTGCGCGCGCGCAATGACTTGTCGAACACCGCCGCGCCATAGGCCGCCGTATAATAATCCGAAAGCGACGAACGCCCCCCCGACGCCCGGTGGTTTTCGGTGAACAGCGGAATGCGATCGAGATCATAGACGCCTGCCTCGGCCTTGCGCAGCGCCGCCGGGCTGATGTCGGTCGCGTAGAACAGGGTCCGGCTTTCCAGCCCTTCCTCGCGGAACAGGATGGCGAGGGAATAAAGCTCTTCGCCGGTGCTGCATCCCGCCACCCAGACTTTGAGCGAAGGAAAGGTCTTGAGATGCGGGATAACCCGTTCCCGCAGCGCCCGGAAATAGGCGGGGTCGCGAAACATCTCGCTGACATGGATGGTCAGGAAGCTGAGCAATTCGGGCAGGATCGCCGGGTCGCGCAACAGCCTGTGCTGAAGCATCGACAGGCTTTCGCAGCCGAAATGCTGTTGCGCGCGTTCCATCCGGCGCAGCAGGGAGCCTCTGGCATATCCCCGGAAATCGAACTGATGCATCCGCCAGATCGTCTCGATCAGCAGGTCGAGTTCAAGGGCGGCGACCGGGTCCATCCCGTTCATCGCGGCATCCACACGCGGACCAGCGAAAGCAGCTTGTCGACGTCGAGCGGCTTGGCGAGATAATCATTCGCCCCCGCCTGAATGCATTGTTCCTGATCCTGCGGCATCGCCTTGGCCGTCAGCATGATGATCGGCAGGTCGCGCCATTGCGGCCGCCCGCGAATCTCCCGCGTGGCCGTCAACCCATCCATCTGCGGCATCATGACGTCCATCAGGACCAGATCGACCGGGTTGTCCTCCCCATGGGCCTCCAGCGCGCGGATCGCCTCCAGCCCGTTGCGGGCCAGTTCGACGACGACGCCATGGGGTTCGAAAAGGCTCGTCAGCGCGTAGATGTTGCGAATGTCATCCTCCACCACGAGGATATGACGCCCCTCCAGCAGCACGTCGCGATTGAGCGAGGCCTCCAGCATCTGTTGCTGGCGCTTGGGCAATTCGGACACCACCTGATGCAGGAAAAGCGTGACTTCATCCAGCAGGCGATCGGGGGACTTGGCGCCCTTTATGATGATGGATTTGGAATATTTGCGGAGCCGCAATTCCTCGTCGGAGGAAAGGTCGCGCCCGGTATAGACGATCACCGGCGGGAAGGAGAGCGTCTCGTCTATGCTGAGCTGTTCCAGCACATCGAAGCCCGATGCATCGGGCAGGTTGAGATCCAGCACCATGCAGTCGAACGTCTCGTTCGCCAGCCGCGAGAAACATTCCGACGCCGAACAGGCATCGATCGTCTCCACCTCTCGCGAGGCGAGGAGGAGGCGCAGGCTTTCCCGCTGCGTGGCGTCATCCTCCACCACCAGAACCCGCCGCATCTTCTGCGCGAACCGTGTTTCCAGCCCCTCCAGCAGCCGGGCCAGCTCCTCCCGCTTCACCGGTTTCAGCATATAACCGACCGCGCCGTAGGACAGCGCGGCATGCATATAATCGCTCGCGGAAACGACATGGATCGGGATATGGCGGGTCCGCGTGTCGCGTTTCAGGCGGTCCAGCACCGACAGGCCGGTATGGTCGGGCAGGCTCATGTCGAGGATGATCGCATGGGGCAGATATTGCCGCGCCATCAACACGCCTTCGTCCGCCGTGTCGGTGATCAAGCACTGGAACCCCATTTCGCGCGCCAGATCGCACAATATGCGCGCAAAGGCCGGGTCGTCCTCCACGCATAGGATGGTTCGCATGTCGCCGCTCAGATGTTGGCGATCATCCTCGATCATCGGCGGCCGGGGGGCAGGCCGCTCCACCGGCGCCGACGGCGGCGAACCGGCCGGGAGAGAGGCGCGGGCGGGGCTTCGTTCGGCCGGGTCGCCCGCCGCCTGCGCCGCCGCGGGGTCATAGATCCGCGGGATCACCAGGCTGAACAGGCTGCCCTGCCCCGGCGTGCTGTCGAGCCGGATTTCCCCGCCGAGCAACCGGGCGAGTTCGCGCGAGATCGACAGGCCGAGGCCGGTGCCGCCATAATGGCGGCTGATCGTGCCGTCCGCCTGACGGAAAGGCTCGAAAATGGCTTCCTGCTGTTCCGCCGTGATGCCGATGCCGCTGTCGCGCACCCGAAAGGCGATCCGGTCATCCTCCGCCGCCGCGATGCTGAGCCGCACCTCGCCCTGCGCGGTGAACTTGATCGCGTTGGAGAGGAAGTTTTTCAACACCTGCTCAAGGCGATGCGGGTCGGTTTCCATGTCCGCCGGAACGTCGGCGGCGCTTTCGACGATCAGCGTCAGGCCCTTTTGCGCCGCGCCCGGCGCGAAGCTATCCCGCAGCTTGTCCATCAGCGGCGCCAGACGCATGCGCCGCGTCTGGAGTTCGAGACGGCCCGCCTCTATCTTCGATATGTCGAGGATATCGTTGATGAGCAGCAGCAGGTCGTTGCCCGACGTCTCGATCGTCTCGGCATGTTTCACCTGATCGGCGGAAAGATTGCCATGGCGATTGTCGGCGAGCAGGCGGGCCATGATGAGCAGGGAATTGAGCGGCGTCCGCAATTCATGGGACATGTTGGCGAGGAATTCGGATTTGTACCGGCTCGCCTGTTCCAGATCGCGCGCCTGCGCCTTGAGTTCGGTCTGCGCCCGGCTCAGATTGTCGCGTTGCAGTTCCAGCGCCTCGGCCTGCCCTTCCAACTGGGCATTGGTCTGTTCCAGTTCGACCTGCTGTTCTTCCAGTTGCGACTGGGATTCCAGCAGCGAGCGGCTTTGCTGTTCCAGTTCCTCATTGGCGGCGCGAAGTTCCTCACTCTGCGTCTGCAATTCCACCGCCTGTTGCCGGGTTTCCTCCAGCAATTCCTGCAAGCGGAGCCGATACCGGGCCGAGCGGATCGCGACGCCGATCGATTCTGCCGCGCGGTTCAGCAGTTCGCCGCACAAGGCGGGTGGGGAATTGACGAAACCCAGTTCGACGACGCCCATGACCATATCGTCCGCCGATACCGGCGAGGCCAGCAGAAACCGGGGCTTTCCCTGACCAAGGCCGGACCCGAAATAGAGATAATCGTCCGGCACATCGTCCAGGGCCAAACCCTGTCTATCGACGATCACCCGGCCCAGCAGGCCATCCTTCGCGTCGATCACATCGGGGATTTGCGCGCCCGCCGGGACGCCCACGGCCGCGCTTTTGCGGAACAGGTCGCCGTCGCGGATATAGAGCACCCCCGCCTGCGCCCGGCTGTAATGGGAAAGGAAACCCAGCACATTGTCGGCAAGGTCGGTGAGCGATTGTTCCCCGCTCATCCGCTCGGCCAGCCCCACCTGCCCCGATTGCAGCCATTCCTCCTGCCTGATCGAGCGGCGGGTGCGCACGAAATAAAAGCCGATTCCCCCGACGATCCAGGCGGTGAACGCCCCCAATATCCGGTTGGTGAGGGCGACCCACGGCTCCACGCCGGGCGGCCCCAGATAAAAGCCGGTAATCATCAACACGGTCGCGACGGCGGCCACCACCGGCGGCAGCACCGGACGCCTCGTCAGATAGGCCAGAGTGACGGGGAAGATGTAGATCACCCATATCGCGGTGCCCAGCGGAAGCAGGATATCCGCGAGAAACGGTATCGCAAGCAACACCGCGAGAATCCCGATCAGCATAGTCTCGAACGGATTATCGGTTCGTTTCGGCATTCCCGTTATCTCAATGGCTTACGCACGGGATGCCCCCGGTGCGAACGGACCGTTAAACACATTCGTTTATTCAGTGCAATAACGCTTGTTTCCTCCTTGCGACTTCGCGAGGCGCTTTCGTCCTTTTCCCCTGATGAGCCTCTCCTGCGATTTAGCGGGGCGCGGGGAACCGGCTGCGGGGGCCGTAGGTTCTGTATCCGCAACCCGACACCCAAGCGAAGGAGTAATGTCATGGCCAAGACACCCAAGACGAGCAAGGCGCCCCGGACCGGCCGCAGCCGGTCGGCCGCGCAGAAGATCGAGGGCGATGGCGCCACGCTCAACACCAGCGTGGACAGCGCCGCGCGGGAAAAGGTCGCCGAGGTGCTGACCAAGGCCGTGGCCGACAGCTATACGCTTTACGCCAAGACGCTCGGCGTGCACTGGAATGTGCAAGGCCCCGGCTTCTTCGGCCTGCACAAGCTGACCGATGCGCAATATAATGAACTGCATCAGGCCGCCGACGCGATCGCGGAGCGCATCCGCGCGCTGGGCAAGCTGGCGCCGACGGGCAACGAAACCTTCCGCACGCTGACGGTGATCGAAAACGAAGCGCCGCACAAGCCGACGCCGGAAATGATCGCCGAACTGGCGCGGGACAATGAAGCGGTGGCCCGCCGCATGAGCGAATTTGCGGAGATGGCCGATCAGGCCGGCGATCTGTTCAGCCACGACATGCTCGTCGCCCGGATCGGCGTGCATGAAGAAAATGCATGGATGCTGCGATCCAGCCTCGCCTTGTAAGAGAGGAATGGTCGCCGGGAAACTGGCCGTAAGGGAACCGGTCATGAACAGGGGCGATCGCTGTCGATCGGCCCCGATGGCCTGTGCCTGAGATGGCCTGTGCCTGATCGTTGGTCTGTCTCCGGTCTTTGGCCCAACGCTTCGATCCATGCGGATGGCGACCCGGCTTTCGCGGGGCCGCCATTCCTATCCTTATGCCCTGCTGCAACAGGTTACAGGGGGCTGCTACGGATGTTCAGCTTCCCCCCTGTATATTCACCGGCGGGGCCAGCGGGTTTACATCCTTGTTCTTGACCTTGCCTTTTTCGATCTGCTTGGCCGCTTCGTCGGTGACAGCATCCGGGTCGGCGCCCGGAGAGCCGCGCTCCGGCGCGGGCACGTTCTTCTTTTGCGCCGGATCTTCGGAAGACTCGCGACGGCGTTCGTCATTGGGCATATCAATCTCCTTATAAGAGAAACAACGCGCGAAGGATGGATCGTTTCCCCGCCACCCCTTTCCCCGCCACCCCTTCCTCACCACCACGCCGCATCGAACAAAATGAAAATGCCCCGCCGGAGCCTTTTGCTCGACAGCGGGGCCAGTCTTATTGCCGCATCGGGTCGCAACACAATCGGCAAGTGGAGGGAGGGGTAAAAGACCTCCACCGCCCTTCAACCGGCCGCATGACAAATCGTTCCCGGCCAATTGCGGAGGAGGGCGAAAGATCGGGGAAGGGCGGCAACGAAAGCGGGCGGAATATTCTGTTCGCGATATTCTATTCGCGCCCGGCGCCGGTCAGACCTCGTCCCGCTTCGACGTCGCGCTGCTCACATCGTCGTCATAGCCGCTCTTGTCGCTGAAAAAGGCCAGCGCGAACAGGCTACAGCCCAGCAGGACCGAGAAAAACACGCCCAACATGGTCGCGAACACCGCATGGAAACTCCACACATCCATCACGCGGAGAAACACCAGCGCGGCGATGACCATCAGAACCGCGGCGATCGCGATCCATTTCACCATGCGCCGGAATTCCTGCGCCGCCTGCTGCTTGGTCTTGGCCATGCCTACATCCTAGACCAATGCGCCCCTTTAAGCAAAAGGCATTCGCTATCCGGACTTTCGGACACGGCGCACCACCAAGCGCGCCAGCGGGAAAGGAAGTTCCCGGCCGAAACCAATCCGTCGGGCAGGCGTCAGGGCGTGTAGATGCGCACCGTCTCTTCCTGTTGCGGATCGGGCGTATCGGGCCGCCACCGCACCGATCCGAAGGGACGCTCCAGCCGCCTGCGGATTCGCCCGGTGCGGCTGCCGGTGTGAAAAGCCTCCGCCATCGCCTGCATATCCCGGTCGCTTTGCGTGGCGCGTGATCGCTGGCGCAGATAATCGCCCCATGTCGGGCAATAATAATGCTCGGTCCATAATTCGGGATCGGTGATGTCCCGCGACAGCGACCATTGGAAACCGCCGCTGCGCAATCGCTGCCCGCGTATCGTCTGCATGACGGCATAAAATTCGCGCGCGCGGGCGGGGTCGACCCGATAATCGATCTCTATCACGATCGGCCCGCTGCGCTGGGTCAGGGCCAGGTTGACATCGGGATCGGCCAGAATTTCCTGCGGCTCCTCCTCGGCTCTGGTGACGGTGGGCAGGGGATGGCCTATCCCCAGCAGGGGCGTAAGGGCGAAGGCCACGCCCGATATGATCAGCGCATGCGACGTGCCCAGATGACCGGCCGTCGCCCCCCATATCCACGCGCCGAAGGCAAGGCCGCCCGTCACGGCGCAGGTGAAGCAGGAAAGCGTGCGCGCCGTCACCCAGCGGGGGGCGGAAAGCTGCACGCTGACATTGAGCATCGCCACCAGCAGCATCCACGAGGCGCCCGCGACCACCATCGCCGCGCAGGTGAGGACGGTGCCGGTGCTCATCCCGATGACGGCGATCAACAGCCCGCTGGCGAGGGAGAGCAGGCGCGCCGCCCGTTCGGGCACGAAGCGGGACCGCACATGGCCGATGCCGAAGGCCCCGATCACCGCGCCCACCCCATAACAGCCCAGCAGCAGGCCGTAGGTGTTGGCGTCGCCGCCCAGCAAATCCCTCGCGACCAGCGGCGTCAGGGCGGAAATCGACGATCCCGCCAGACCGACGGCCAAGGTGCGCATCAACACCACGCGGATGGGCGGCGAATGAAAGGCATAGCGCAGCCCCGATGTGATCGCCCGGCCGATCCTCTCCGGCGGCAGGCGCGAAGGCGCGCGCACGGACTTCCATCGGAAAAAGGCCCACATCAGCGGAATATAGAATAGCGCATTGGCGGCGAAGGCTGCGACCGCGCCGATCGTGGCGACGATGACGCCGCCGATGGCCGGGCCGAAACTGCGCGCGACATTATAGCTGATGGACCCCAGAGCGATGGCCGAGGGGAGATGTTCGGGGCGCACCTGCTCGCTGATCGATGCCTGCCATGCCGGGATATACAGGGCGACGCCCGCGCCGATGAGGAAACAGAACCCCAGCAATGTCCACGGCGTCAGCAACCCCGCCCATGTCAGCGCGGTGAGCATCGCGGCGCTGAAACAGGCGAAACCCAGCCCCGTCAGCGCCACCTTGCGCCGGTCGAACATATCCGCGATCGCGCCCGCCGGCAGGGAAATCAGCATCATCGGCAGCATGATCGCCGTCTGCACCAGCGCCACCATCTCTGCCGAGGATGCAAGGCGCGTCATTTCCCACGCCGCGCCGACCCCCTGAATCAACTGGCCGAAATTGGACAGCAGGCTCGCCGTCCAGATGCCCCGATAGACCGGATTGTCGCGCAACGGCTCTATTATGGCCGGTCGCCGGAATGCCCCCCTTTTCCCGTTCATCCCGGCATCCTCTCTTTCCGGCCGCTCCCGCCGCAGCCGCCACCGACACCGACGCGGCGTTGCGCCGGTCTGCCCCGCCTCTTTCTGACATAATGAGGAAAACAACGGCGATCTTCCGCGAAAAAAGGAAGATCATCGCATCGCCCGGACAATCGCATAACCCAAACACCACGAAAAACCGGCACCCCCCATTCGGCATACCGGGCAGATTCAGAACAAACCGGGTATTATCGTGATAATGGCTGATAAGTCGATTGGCCGGGCAGGCATTTTTTCTCGTTTCGACTGCACCCCCTCATGCCCCGGCAGCGGCGGAACGGCGGGCGCAGCCGAGGGCCGAAACTTCAGGGGCCACGGCGATCAGATATCCGGCAAGCGCTGCGCGGCAAAGCCCCATCCCTTCAGGCTGGCCGCCCGCTCGCCCAGCCGGGCCGCATCGTCGATGGTGAAGGGGTGGGCGTTCTTCATGCCATCCACCTCGCTCCATTCCAGCGGAACCGCCACCGGCGCTCCGGCGCGGGCGCGGGCGGAATAGGGCAGGATCGCGGTGCTGCCGCGCTGGTTGCGCAGCCAGTCGATGAAGATCCGCCCCTTGCGCCGGGCCTTGCTCATCGTCGCGACGAAGCGGTCCGGCTCCGCCACGCTCAGCGCCTCGGCAAAGCGGCGGGCGAAATCCTTGTGCGTTTCCCAGTCATGCCCCGGTGTCAGCGGCACCACCACATGCACCCCCTTGCCCCCCGACAGCATCGGAAAGGAAACAAGGCCGATATCGCTCAACCGCGCGCGAATATCCTGCGCGGCCCGCGTCACCGCGTCGAAGCCCAGCCCTTCATCGGGATCGAGATCGAAGATCATGCGATCGGGCCGTTCCACCGCATCGGCGCGGCTGCCCCAGCCGTGAAATTCGATCGTCCCCATCTGCACGCAGGCGAGCAGGCCGTCGCTGTCTTCGACATAGATATAATCCTCGACGCCGCCATCCTTCTCCCGCACCGGAACCTGATGGACATGCGGGCCGAACGAACCGCTGTCATGCCGCTGGAAAAAGCATTTTCGCGCCCGTCCCTGCGGGCAGCGGACCAGACTGATCGGGCGATTGACGGCAAAGGGCAGCATGAGCGGGGCGAGGCGCGCATAATAATCGGCAAGGTCGCCCTTGGTCTGGCCGCTGTCGGGGAAGAGGACGCGGCCCCGGCTGGTGATTGTCACCGCGCTTTCCGGCACGGGCGCGGGCGCGGGCGTTTCGGGCCTGACCGCGCTCGCCTTCTTGTCCTCCCGCAGGCCCAGAAAGCTGCCATGGCGCACCCGGCCATCGGCGGTAAATTCGGAAAAGGCGACTTCGGCCACCAGTTTCGGCCTGATCCATTGCGCGCCGCGCCCCTCTTCGCGCGGCACCTGCGCGGGGGGCTTGTCCGTCGCCAGCGCGCGCATCCGGGCCGCAATCTGCTCGAAACTGTCCCTGTCGAAGCCGGTTCCGACCTTGCCCTTATAGACCAGCGCGCCGCCTTTTTGCGGGCCGTCCCCATGCTGGGCCAGCAGCAGCGAGCGGAACGGGCGGCCCCGCGCCGCGCTTTTCAGCCAGCCGATCAGGATGAATTCCTGCCGCCGCGTGCATTTGATCTTCACCCAACTTTTGCCACGCCCCGGCCGATAGGGCGCGTCGGCGCGTTTGGAAATAATCCCTTCCTGCCCCGCCTCGCACAGGGATCGATAGAGTTTCTCGCCCGCGCCTATGACATGATCTGCGACATGGATCGGCGGCGGCGCATCCTGCAACAGCGCCTCCAGCCGTTCCTTGCGCTCGATAAGGGGCAGCGGTTTCAGGTCCATGCCTTCCAGCGACAGCAGGTCGAAGGCGAAGAAATGGAAATCCGCACCCTCCCCCTTTTGCCCATGGCCGCGCTTCAGCACGGCTTGCAGCGCCGAAAAACTGGGGTTGCCATCCGGGCCGAAGGCGACGATCTCCCCGTCGATCAACGCCGCCGGCAAATCGAGCGCGGCGATTGCCCGCACCAGCGGCGCGAATTTCCCTGTCCAGTCGAGGCCGTTGCGGGTGGATATCCGCACCTTGTCGCCGCACACCGCGATCAGCGCGCGATAGCCATCGAACTTGATTTCATGCAGCCAGTCATGACCGGTCGGCACGCTGTCCACCAATGTCGCCAGTTGCGGGGCGCAGGGAGCAGGCAGTTTCGCCACCGGCGGCTTGCGCCCCTTCGCCGCATTGCCTTTCGCACCGGCCCTGTTCACACCGGCTCCCGCATTGTGCCGCCGGGCCGCCTCCATTTTCGCCGCGAAGCCTTTTCCGGTCGCACCCTCCAGCGATTGCGCGCCCGCCTTGTCGGCGGCGATCTCCGCCATGGATCGCCCGGTCAGCACACTGGTCAGCGCGCGTTCCACCAACCGATCGCCCGCGCCCGCCTGCGCATCGTCGATCTTGCGCAGCAGCCAGTTTTCGCGCTTTTCGCCGGGCCTGCCCTTCATCTTCACCAGCAGCCATTCGCCCTTCATCCGTTCGCCATGCAGGATGAAATGGAGATGCCCTTCGGCCAGATCCTTCGCGCTCTTGCCCTTCACCGGTTCCCATGTGCCGCGATCCCACAGCATCACGGTGCCGCCGCCATATTCGCCCTTGGGGATGGTCCCTTCAAAATCCCCATAATCGAGCGGATGATCCTCCGTCCGCACCGCCAGCCTGCGGTCGGCGGGGTCGAGGCTCGGCCCCTTCGTCACCGCCCAGCTTTTGAGGACGCCGTCCACCTCCAGCCGGAAATCCCAGTGCAGCCGGGTCGCATCATGTTTCTGCACGACAAAGGCATTGCCGCCCGCCTTGCCCATCCGGCCCATCGGTTCGCGCGTGCGGGCGAAATCGCGCTTCGCCTTATAGGGGGCAAGGGCGTCGCGGGCGGCCATCATCGTCTGCCCCTGTGCCTAGCCTTGTCCCTATCCTTCTCCGCGCCCTTCTCCCCGTCCGGCGGCAGCCAGCGATCCTCGACGAAGCGCAACAGCGTCAGCATCACCATGGCGACGATCGCCGCGCTCACCACCAGCGGCCATTGCGCCGCGCCGCAGGCGATGCCGATCATGCCCGCCAGCCAGATATGGGCGGCGGTGGTGAGGTTCCTGATCTCGCCCTTGTTGAAGATAATCAGCCCGGCCGCGATGATGCCGATGAAACCGGCAGAGGCCTCGAACACGCGCAGCGGATCGACATTGCCTTCCACCCCGCCCATCTGCCGGTGCAGCGCAATGGCGCTGATCGTCATCAGCGAACAGGTGAAGCAGACGATGCCATGGGTGCGCATGCCCGCCGCATGGCCGCGCAATTCGCGGTCAAGACCCAGCAGCAGCCCCAGCACCGCCGCCACCCCCAGCCGGGTAAGGACCGGGCCGTCGATCAGGTGCAGCGGCGTGCCGGGGTTGAGGTCCATGGATCAGGCGCTTTTGCGCTTGGCCGGGGCCTTGCGCCGGGCGGAGGATTTGGCGGCGGGCCTGGCGGCTTTCCCCGCCGCTTTCCCCGCATCACTCCCGGCGGCCTTGGCCTTGGTCTTGGTCTGGGCGGGGGCAGAGGCAGGGGCGGCGGCGGCCCGCGCACGGGCAGGCGTACGCCCCCCTTCCCCCACCGATTTCTTGAGCGCGGCCATCAGGTCGATCACATTGCCGCCCTTGGGGGGTGCGGTTTCCCCCTCATCCTCGATGACCAGCTTGCCCCTTGCCTTCTTTTTCTTCTCGATCAACCGGTGGAGCGCATCCACATAGCGATCGTGAAATTCCTCCGGCCGGAACGGAGCGGTCCTCTTTTCGATGATCGCGGTGGCGAGGTCGAGCAGGTCGGCATCGGCCTTTTCATCCGGCAAGCCCCGGAAATAGCTTTGCGCCTTCGCCACCTCATCGGCATAGCGCAGCACCTCCAGCACCAGCCCGCGCCCGCACGGCTTGAGCGAGACAAGCTGCTCGCGCCCGCGCACCGACAACTGGCCAAGCCCGACCTTCCCCGTCTGGCGCAGCGCGTCGCGCAGCACGCCATAGGCCTCCTCCGCCAGATCATCGGCGGGCACCACGAAATAGGGCTTTTCATAATAGAGCACGTCGATATCGCCCGCCTCGACAAACTGCACAAGGTCCAGCGTCTTGCGGCTCTCTATCTTCACCGCCTCTATCTCGGCCTGTTCCAGCAGAACATAATGGCCCTTCGATATCTCATAGCCCTTGAGAATCTCGTCGGGATCGACCGGCCCCACGCCCGTCACCACCTTGTCATAATGGATGGGCTTGCCGGTCGGCTCATGAATCTGGCGGAAAGACACCGCCGCGCCCGATCGGGTGGCCGGGTAAACCTCCACGGGAATCGAAACCAGCGCCAGCTTGATCTGACCCTGCCAATATGCGCGTGCGGCCATCGACAACCTCCACCGGCATCAGCGAGCGGATGTTTGAAAAGTTCCCTGAAGAGGCCGCGCCGGCAACGGCCTTTCCGGCGCGTTCCTCCCTTCAGGCCGGGGCGGCGGCCTGCGGGCGGCAGACGGCACGCCGTCGCGCCTCATTTCCTGACGAACAGGCCCCGCGCGCGATCCTTCACCACCTGCGCGGCGGGGAAGATGGTGCCGCTCATCGCGATATAGACGCCGGGCGGGGCGACCTGCGCGGCGGCGAAGGCCATGCCCAGATTGAACGGCGCATCCGTCTCGGCAAAGCGCGCAGGCGCCATCGCGCCGACGAACACCACCGTCTTGCCCCGCGCCGCCTCGCCCAGCGCCTGCGCGCTCTGCGTCATCGTGTCGCTGCCATGGGTGATGACGATGCGGGTCGCGTCCGTTTCCGCCACCGCCCGCGCGATGATAGCGCGATCGGCATCGTCGAGATCGAGGCTGTCCTTGCGCATCAGTTCGCGCACTTCGAACGGGCAGGCCACGCGGGCGGTTTCCAGCAGGCGCGGGGCCTGCGGATCGCCGATCTCATAGGAGGACAGCGCGTCGAAATATATCTTGTCGAACGTGCCGCCCGTCGTCAGCACCAGTACGGCCGCAGACGCTTCCGCCATGGCCGCCGTCTCAGCGCTTCTTCACGAATTCGGCGCGCAGCACCAGGCCCTTGATGCCCTCATAACGGCAATCGATCTCCTGCGGGTCGCCGGTCAGCCGGATGGACTTGATGAGCGTGCCGCGCTTCAATGTCTGGCCCGCGCCCTTCACTTCCAGATCCTTGATCAGCGTCACCTGATCGCCATCGGCCAGCAGGTTGCCCACCGCGTCGCGCACCTCGACGCTGTCGGCCGCCGCCTGCTTCGCGGCCAGTTCGGATGCGGGGAGCCACTCGCCCGACTCCTCGTCGAACACATAATCCTCATCGCCACCGCTCAATTTTCATCTCCCATGCGCAGGGCGGCGATGAACGCCTCCTGCGGTATCTGCACATTGCCATATTCGCGCATGCGCTTCTTGCCCTCTTTCTGCTTTTCCAGCAGCTTTTTCTTGCGGCTGATGTCGCCGCCATAGCATTTCGCGGTCACATCCTTGCGCAGCGCGGCGATGGTTTCGCGCGCGATCACCTTGCCGCCGATCGCCGCCTGAATCGGAATCTTGAAAAGATGGCGGGGGATCAAGTCCTTCAACCGCTCGCACATATGCCGCCCGCGCGCCTCGGCCGCGCTGCGGTGAACGATCATGGAAAGCGCATCGACCGGCTCGTTATTCACAAGGATGTTCATCTTCACAAGGTCGCCCTCGCGCATGCCGATCTGGTGATAATCGAAGCTGGCATAGCCACGCGAAATCGACTTCAGCCGATCATAGAAATCGAACACCACTTCATTGAGCGGCAGTTCATATCTGATCTGCGCCCGCCCGCCGACATAGGTGAGGTCTTTCTGGATGCCGCGCCGGTCCTGACACAGCTTCAGCAGCGCGCCGAGATATTCGTCGGGCACATAGACCGTCGCCTCGATCCACGGTTCGTCGATATAATCGATATGGTTGGCGTCCGGCATGTCGGCCGGGTTGTGCAACTGGAGCACATCGCCATTGTTCATGTGGATGTCGTACACCACCGACGGCGCGGTGGTGATAAGGTCCAGATCATATTCGCGGGAAAGGCGCTCCTGAATGATCTCCAGATGCAGCAGCCCCAGAAAGCCGCAGCGGAAACCGAAACCCAGCGCCGCGCTGGTTTCCATCTCGAAACTGAAGCTCGCATCATTGAGGCGCAGCTTGTGGATCGAATCGCGCAGCTTCTCGAAATCATTGGCGTCGACCGGGAACAGGCCGCAGAACACCACCGGCTGCACTTCCTTGAAACCGGGCAGCGGGTCGGACGCGCCACCCTTGACCGTGGTGATGGTATCGCCGACGCGGGTCTGGGTGATTTCCTTGATCTGCGCGGTGATGAAGCCGATTTCGCCGGGGCCGAGTTCGGGCAGGTTCTCGATCTTCGGGCGGAAGCAGCCGACGCGATCGACCAGATGTTCGGTCCCGCCGATCATGAACTTGATCTGCTGCCCCTTTTTCAGCACGCCGTTGATGACGCGCACGAGGATGACGACGCCCAGATAAGGATCGTACCAGCTATCGACCAGCATGGCCTTCAGGGGCGCGTCGCGGTCGCCCTGCGGCGCGGGAATCTTCGTGACGATGGCTTCAAGGATATCATCGATGCCGATGCCCGACTTGGCGCTCGCCAGCACGGCTTCCGACGCGTCGAGGCCGATCACCTCCTCGATTTCCGCCTTCACCTTTTCCGGCTCGGCGGCGGGCAGGTCGATCTTGTTGATGACGGGCACGATCTCATGATCATGCTCGATCGACTGATAGACATTGGCCAGCGTTTGCGCCTCCACGCCCTGCGCGGCGTCGACGACCAGCAGCGCGCCCTCGCACGCGGCAAGGCTGCGCGACACCTCATAGGCGAAATCGACATGGCCCGGCGTGTCCATCAGGTTGAGGGCATAGGTCTGCCCGTCCTTCGCCCGGTAATCGAGCCGGACGGTCTGTGCCTTGATGGTGATGCCGCGTTCCTTCTCGATATCCATATTATCGAGCACCTGCGCGGTCATTTCCCGGTCGGTCAGGCCGCCGCAACGCTGGATGAGACGGTCCGCCAGCGTCGACTTGCCATGGTCGATATGGGCGATGATCGAGAAATTACGGATATGGGTCAGGTCTGCCATGGCGCGCCGATAGCAGGGGGAAAGGCTTCTGTCACGAGGGCGTCATGCCGACGGATCAGATGATGGCGCAGATCATGGTGAACCGGCTTGAGATTGGCCCGCCTTGGCGGTACAGACCATGGAGCAACAGGGTCGCGCCAACCGCATTTCAGATAACACTCATTCCACTTCACTCGTTCAATTCAGGGGGTAATGACCAATGAGCATGGCTAAACTGCTTGCAGGAGCCTTTTCCGTCGCCGCGTTGATCGCGACGCCGGCCATCGCGGCCGAAAAAGGCTCTTCCGCGCGGCAGGCGCAATCCAAGGGCCAGCAGGAAATCCCGCGTTGCACCCGCAAGCTGGGCACCGTCGCCATCGTCGAGCCGGACACCCAATGGTGGCGCGAACTCAGCCTCGGCAGCCCGGAAGCGATCATCAAGGTGTTCGTGCAGCAATCCGGCTGCTTCACGCTGGTCAATCGCGGCCGGTCTATGGCGAGCCGCAACATGGAACGCGCCATGGCGGATTCGGGCGAGTTGCAGGCCGGTTCCAATCTGGGCAAGGGGCAGGTGAAGGCGGCGGATTATTTCCTCCAGCCCGATATCGTCACCACCAACCGCAACAGCGGCGGCAACGCGCTGGGCGGTCTGGTCGGCGGCTTCCTGGGCGGGCGCACGCTCGGCGCGCTGGCGGGCGGCATTTCCGTCAAGAAGAAGGAAGCCAATGTCACCCTATCCATCGTCAACGCCCGCACCACCGAGGAAGAGGCGCTGGTCGAGGGCTATTCGCGCAAGTCGGACCTGAGCTTCGGCGCTGGTGGCGGCGCGGGCTGGATGGGCGGCGTGGCCGCGGCCGGCGGCGGCGGCTATCAGAACACCGAGATCGGTCAGGTGATCGTGCTCGCCTATCTGGATGCCTATACCAAGCTGGTGACTCAGCTTGGCGGCCTGCCGGAAAACGCGGCGGCGGCGGCCCCGCAGGCGAAATAAGCGCCTCGATCCCGATCGGGAGAGGACGCCCGGCCCCTATGGGTCGGGCGTTCGCCGTTTCACCGCCCACCGGCCCCCTCCGCTCCGCCAGTTCGCTCCGGCCCCCGCCCTGCGCGATTTTCGCGCCCTCGGCCTTTGCTGAAGACTCCGGCCGATCCCTGTTGGCCGCGATGGTCTGGTCAGTCGGCATTTCCCCTGCGCCGAAATCCCTTTAAGAGGCACTCCATGTCCCGAATCGCGATCAAGATATGCGGCCTTTCGACGCCGGAAACGCTCGATGCCGCCATCGGCGCGGGCGCCAGCCATGTCGGCTTCGTCCATTTCGCCAAAAGCCCGCGCCATGTCGATGCCGACAGGCTCGCCGCCCTCGCCGCGCGCGTGCCCGGCGACGTGAGCAAGGTCGGCGTGGTGGTGGACCCGGAAGATACCCTGCTGGATCGGATCATCCGCGCAGGCCAGCTTGACGCCGTGCAATTGCATGGCAAGGAAACGCCGGAGCGCGTCGCCGCCTTGCGCGCCCGCTTTCCGCAAACCCGCTTCTGGAAAGCCGTCGCGGTCAAGACCGCCGCCGACATCGCCGCGGCCGATCAGTACCGCGACAGCGCCCACCTCATCCTGTTCGACGCCAGGACGCCTGACGGCGCGGCGCTGCCCGGCGGGATGGGGCTGCGTTTCGACTGGACACTGTTGCAGGGCTGGCGCGCGCAGGGGCCATGGGGCCTGTCGGGCGGCCTCGACCCCGCCAATGTCGCGCAGGCCATCCGCACCACCGGCGCGCCGCTGATCGACGTGTCCTCCGGCGTCGAGAGCGCGCCGGGCATCAAGGATGTGGACAAGATCGCCGCCTTCTGTAAAGCGGTGATGCAATGCTGACGCAGGCCCGACCTCCCGCCCGTATGACGATACGATGGCGCTGATCGCTCTCGACACCGTGAAGCGATACCCCCCATCTTGTCTGCGAGATTGAAACGACGATGACCGACCTTTCCCACACCCCCAACAGCCTGCGCACCCAACCGGACGAGCGAGGGCATTTCGGCCAGTTCGGCGGGCGCTATGTCGCCGAAACGCTGATGCCGCTGATCCTCGACCTCGAAACGGAATATCGGCGGGCCAAGGCCGACCCGGAATTTCAGCGCGAGTTCGACTATCTGCTTCGCCAATATGTCGGGCGCCCGAACCCGCTTTATTATGCGCAGCGGTTGACCGAGGAACTGGGCGGCGCGAAAATCTATTTGAAGCGCGAGGAACTGAACCACACCGGCGCGCACAAGATCAACAATTGCATCGGCCAGATCCTGCTCGCCCGGCGCATGGGCAAGACGCGGATCATCGCGGAAACCGGCGCGGGCCAGCATGGCGTCGCCACCGCGACCGTCGCGGCGCTGTTCAACATTCCCTGCACCATCTTCATGGGCGCGCTGGATGTGGAGCGGCAGCAGCCCAATGTGTTCCGCATGAAGCTGCTCGGCGCGGAGGTGCGCGCGGTGGAAAGCGGCGCGCGCACGCTCAAGGACGCGATGAACGAGGCGTTGCGCGACTGGGTCGCCAATGTGCACGACACTTTCTACATCATCGGCACCGCCGCCGGGCCGCATCCCTACCCGGAACTGGTACGCGATTTCCAGAGCGTGATCGGCCGCGAAACCCGCGAGCAGATCATGGAAGCCGAAGGCCGCCTGCCCGACATGCTGATCGCTGCGGTCGGCGGCGGCTCCAACGCCATCGGCCTGTTCCATCCCTTCCTCGATGACGGCGACGTGGAACTGGTCGGCGTGGAAGCGGCGGGCCATGGCCTTGAAAGCGGCCAGCATGCCGCCAGCCTCGCGGGCGGATTCCCTGGCATCCTCCATGGCAACAAGACCTATTTGTTGCAGGATGAGGACGGCCAGATCGCCGAGGCGCACAGCATCTCGGCGGGCCTCGATTATCCCGGCATCGGCCCTGAACATAGCTGGCTGCACGAAATCGCCCGCGCCCGTTATGAGCCGATCACCGATGACGAGGCGCTGGCTTCCTTCCAGAATTTGTGCCGCCTCGAAGGGATCATCCCGGCGCTCGAATCCTCGCATGCGCTGGCCGCTGTCGAAAAGATCGCGCCGACCATGGGCAAGGACAAGATCATCGTCGTCAACCTGTCCGGGCGCGGCGACAAGGATATCTTCACCGTCGCCAAGGCGCTGGGGGTGGAGATTTGAGCATGACCGCCAGCACCGACACCGCAACCGACGATCGCATCGCGTCCACCTTCGCCCGCTGCCGCGCGCAAGGGCGCGCCGCGCTCATCACCTTCATCACCGGGGGCGACCCCACCCCGGCCGATACCGCCGCCGTGCTCGACGCGCTGGTCGAAGGCGGCGCGGACGTCATCGAACTGGGCATGCCCTTCACCGACCCGATGGCCGATGGCCCGGCGATTCAGGCCGCCAATCTGCGCGCGCTGGGCGCCGGTACGACCACCGCCGACCTGCTCGGCATCGTCTCGGCCTTCCGCCAGCGGCATCCGCAGGTGCCGCTGGTCCTGATGGGCTATGCCAACCCGATGATCCGGCGCGGCGCGGACTGGTTCGCGCAGGCCGCGAAGGAAGCGGGCGTCGATGGCGTGATCTGCGTCGATATCCCCAATGAGGAGGATGCCGAACTCGGCCCCGCGCTGCGCCGGGCCGGGGTGCATTTCATCCGCCTCGCCACCCCCACCACCGACGCGGCGCGCCTGCCCGCCGTGCTGGAAGGCAGCGGCGGCTTCCTCTATTATGTGTCGGTCGCGGGCATCACCGGCAAGCAACAGGCCGCGCAGAACAGCATAGCGGCCGCCGTGGCGCGGCTCAAATCCGGCACGGACCTGCCTGTCGCCGTGGGATTCGGGGTGCGCACGCCGGAACAGGCCGCCGCGATCGGCACGGTGGCGGACGGCGTGGTCGTCGGTTCCGCCCTCGTCGATCTGATCGGCCAGCATGGCGCGAACGCCGCGCCTTATGTGAAGGATTGTGCAGCGGCGCTCCGCGCGGCACTGGACCAGAAGGAACTTGCCCGATGAGCTGGATCAACCGCGTTCGCAAAGCCATTCCCTTCATCGCGAAGAAGGAACAGGGGCCTGACAATCTCTGGCATAAATGCCCCGGTTGCGGCCAGATGATCTTCAGCCGCGAATGGGAAGAAAACCTCTCGGTCTGCCCGAAATGCAACCATCATGGCCGCATCGGCCCCGCCGATCGCTTTGCACAAATACTGGACGAGGGCAGCGCCCATGTCCTGCCCGTGCCGCAGGTGAAGGAAGATCCGCTCAAGTTTCGCGATACGAAGAAATATGCCGACCGTATCCGCGCCGCCCGCGCCGCCACGGGCGATCATGACGCGCTGATCAACGCCAGCGGCACGATCGAGGGCGCGCCGGTGGTCATGGGCGTGCAGAATTTCGCCTATATGGGCGGCTCCATGGGCGTGGCGGTCGGCGCGGCCTTCGTTCAGGGCGTGGAAGAGGCGATCGCGCGCAAAAGCCCCTATATCATCTTCACCGCGGCGGGCGGCGCGCGGATGCAGGAGGGCATACTTTCGCTGATGCAGATGCCGCGCGCGACCGTCGCGATCCGGCAGCTGCATGAGGCGGGCCTGCCCTATATCGTCGTGCTGACCGACCCGACCACCGGCGGCGTGACGGCCAGCTATGCGATGCTGGGCGATATCCAGATTTCAGAGCCGAATGCGCTGATCGGTTTTGCCGGCCAGCGGGTGATCGAGAACACGATCCGCGAAAAGCTGCCCGAAGGGTTCCAGCGCGCCGAATATCTGCTCGCCCATGGCATGATCGACATGGTCGTCGATCGCAAGGACATGAAGCAGCAGCTCGCCCGGATCGTGTCCTACCTCCTGCCGCGCAAGGCGGCCTGACGGCTTCCCCGCTTCCCCCTTCTCCTGACAACCGGACAGCAGCCGATGGCCGATCACGCGGTTTCCGACGATCCCGACGTTCAGACGCAGCTTGACCGGCTCGACGCATTGTCGCCCGGCGCGGACATATTGGGGCTGGAGCGGATCACCCAATTGCTTTCCCGGCTGGGCGATCCGCATCGGGCATTGCCGCCGGTGTTCCATATCGCGGGCACCAATGGCAAGGGATCGACCTGCGCCTTCCTGCGCGCTGCGCTGGAGGCCGATGGGCGCAATGTCCATATGTTCACCTCCCCGCATCTGGTGCGCTTCAATGAACGGATTCGCATCGGCGGCGCCCTCATCAGCGACGCCGCGCTGGCCAGCTATCTTTCCCGCGTGCTGGATATCGCCGGGGATGTCGGCGCCAGCTTCTTCGAGGTGACGACGGCCGCGGCCTTCCTCGCCTTTGCCGAACATCCCGCCGATGCCTGCATCATCGAAGTGGGGCTGGGCGGCAGGCTGGACGCGACCAATATCCTGCCCTCCCCCCTTGTCTGCGGCATCGCCCAGCTCGGCATCGACCATCAGGGTTTTCTGGGCGAGGGCATCACCCAGATCGCGGCGGAAAAGGCGGGTATCGCCAAGGCTGGCGTGCCGCTCGTCACCATGGATTATGAACCGCATGTCGCCGCCGTGATCGCCGCGAAGGCGGCCAAGGCTGGCGCCCGCTGGCATCCGATGAAAACCGCGTGGGACGCCGCCGTCTATCGCGACCGGCTGCATTATCGCGATGGCCGGGGGACGCTCGAAACCCCGTTGCCGCGCCTGCCCGGCCCGCATCAGCCGATGAATGCCGCGCTCGCCCTCGCGATGCTGCGCCACCAGACATTATGGGACATCGGCGAAGCGGCGCTGAAGGCCGCGCCGCTCTGGGCGACATGGCCCGCGCGGTTGCAAAGGCTGGACAAGGGGCCGCTGGTCGATCGGCTCAACGCCCAGGCGCCCGGCAGGATGATCTGGCTCGACGGGGGCCATAACCCGGCGGCGGGAGAGGCGATCGCCCGCCATTTCAGCACCGTTTGCGCGCCGGGCGAGCAGTTGACGCTGATCATCGGCATGCTGGCCAACAAGGAAATGGAAAGCTTTCTGGAGCCTTTGCGCGAGTGGATCGGCCAGATTCACAGCCTGCCCATTCCCGGCCATGCCTGCCACCCGCCCACAGCCTTTGCCGATCTGGCGGCGCGCTGGGGCATCGGGCATCAGGCGCATGACAGCCTGACCGGGGTGGCCGACGCCGTGGCGGCGCATCAGGATGGCCGAACGGTGCTGATCGGCGGGTCGCTCTACCTTGCGGGGGAAGTCCTGCGCGCCAATGAGCAATATCCCGATTGAAGAACCGGCGGCGCGCGCCGGATCGCCGCCCCATCTTGTTTTTCTGTCCATTTTCCGGGCATTTTCTGGCCATTTCCTGTCTGTGCATAACCACCATAGCCGAAAATAAATCTGAAGGTTATTGCAAATCATTATCATCTGTGTAGCATCAGGACTCCACCCGAATGGAGCCTCGCATGACTGCGCCTTTCCCTTCCCCCCCTCAGCACCGCTCCTGTTGCTGATCCGCGCCCGACGGGGCTGACCCGCACGGACGCCCCTCGCCTGTTGTTCCTGAAAACGGCGCGGCTGATGGCGATCGGCGGCGCCAATGACGCCCGCGCCGCCTCTGTGATGATGGGCTGGTTCGGCCGCAATTACCGGCGGCCACTGGTGTTGATGCGCGCCTTGATGCTGGAACTGGCGCGCGTATCGCAGCGCCGCATCCAGCTTGCCCCGCCATGCAGCGCGCGCTTGACCAGAGACGAAGCCACGATGTTGCGGGCGCTCGGCTATGAAGAATGGCAGATGGAACGCTGCCATGGCGACGCCTGCGCCTTGCTGGACGTGGACAATGCGCTGGGCGCGGCGACCTGCTTTCAGGCGGTGGCCGCCTGTTTCGAGGATCTGGGCGCGCCGCTGCGCTAAGGCATTGTGCGGATAGGCGGGAACCGGCTTTCCGCGCAAAACGATGCGATACCAAGCATCCAAGGCCTGTGACTGCGTCAGATTGAACGCAGCATCCGCCAAGGCAGCACCACATGCGCGCAATCCGGCGCGGACCGCTCGCCCGCCATTCCGGGCAGGAAGAGGCCTCGCCAGCAGAGCGGAAAATCGGCATATCCCGGCGCTTGTGGCGCGCGCGCCTCAGCCGATCACCCGGCCGGTGCGAAGATGGGCTATGTCCTCGACGGAAAGGTCGGCGATCTCCGCCAATACGCCGTCGGTATCCTGCCCCAGCGACGGCGCCGGCCGGGGTGCGAAGGACGTGCCATCGACTCGAACCGGCGTACCCGACAGCCTGAGCGTTCCCGCGCCCTCAATCGCCGCGTCATACCAGTTGCCCCGCGCCGCATAATGCGGGTCTTGCGCGAGGGTCCGATAATCATTGACAGGCATGGCCGAAACATCGTGCCTGATGAGCATTTCCATCCATTGCGCCAGCGTATGCGTGCTGAAAATCGCCTCCAGCGCTTCCACGATGGCGGTGTGATAGGCGGCATGGCCCATTTCCGCGGGATCGAGCGCCAGCAGGTCGGGACGCTCGACCAGCGCGCAGAATTTGGCCCATGTCTCAAGCGACAGGGCTTCGAGCAGGATCGCCCGTCCGTCCGATGTCTTGTAGGGTGCGAGCCGCGCCCAGCCGGCCATGCGCCCATCCTCACCGAGGAAATCGGGCCGGGGCACGCTCTTGCCGGCATTCACCACCGGGTCCAGCCCATCCGGCGTCCAATGGGCCGCGACATCGGCGGCGGCCACCTCGATGAAGGCGCCTTCACCCGTGCGCTGCGCGGATATGACGGCAGAGAGGACAGCCAGCGCCGCATAAAGCCCCGGCCCATGCATGCCGATGGACGGCGGGCGATACGCCCCCCGGACCGGCGCCATCTGCCCTTCGTCCGGGTCCAGCAGACCCCCGAACGCATCATAGGCCACGGCATGCGATCGCAATCGATGATAGGGACCGCTAAGCCCCAGACCGGAAAGGGAGCAATAGACGAGCGCCGGATTTTCCGCCTTCAGCGCGGCATAGCCGATGCCCATGCGGTCGAACGCTCCCCCCTTCAGGCCCTCGATCAGAATATCGGCGCGGGCGACAATCTTGCGGAACAGCGCCATGCCATCGGGATTGCGCAGGTCGAGCGCGACGCTTTCCTTTCCCCGGTTCCAGCGCAGATGCAGAAACCCGACCCCATCCGGGCCGCCCACGGCATCCTCGCCCGCGAAGCGGATCGGATCGCCGGTGAGGGGCGGCTCGATCTTGACGACGCGCGCGCCCATATCAGCGAGATGGCCGCCGAGCGCGTCCATGCCCAATTGCGCGACCTCGACGACCAGCAGTCCGTTCAGGAAGGAATAGCCCGGCATGTTGTTCCTTATTTCATTATCGCGGCGAAGAGCGGCGGATCGGATCGGCATTCAGAGCATCGCGCGAAAAAGCGAGGATCGCTAAAAACGGTGCGATACCCAAGAACCGGAGCGCGCAACTTGCGTCCCATTCAACGCTGCGCGCTCCAGCCGCCATGAACCGCCGGGCACTGCCCCGCGCACCATGGCGTTGGGAAAAAAGGCAAGGCGTCAACCTTTCAGGCGCACGGCATGGCCGGGCGCACACGCATAGGCCAGCCGCAGATCCCGCTTGAGGATCTTGCCCGACACGGTGCGCGGCAGCGGCTCCCCATGGTCCAGCACATAATGGGGTCTTTTATAATCGGCCAGTTCTTCGGCGCAGCGCTGTTTCAGGCCCGCCAGATCGAGCGAGCGCGCCGAATGGGCGACGATCATCGGCACCTCGCCCCACCGGCTGTCAGGCACGCCGATCACCGCAAATTCCTCCAGCCCGGCAATGCCCGCCAGCACCCGTTCCAGTTCGGCGGGATAGACATTGAGGCCGCCCGATTTCAGCATGTCCTTGGTGCGGTCCACCACCCGCAGAAACCCTTCTTCGTCGAGTATCCCGGTATCCCCGGTGTGCAGCCAGCCATTGCGGATCGCCTTGGCGGTTTCCTCCGCATTGTTGATATAGCCCTTCATCACGCCCGGGCCGCGCACCACTATTTCCCCCGCCTCGCCCGGCGGGAGCGGGACGCCCCGTTCATCGACCACGCGGACGTCCATGTTCATGATCGCGCGGCCGGCCGTGCCCTGCTTGCGGATCACGTCTTCCTGAAACAACAGGGTCGCGTGCCCGCCGGTTTCGGTCAGGCCATAGGCCTGCGTCACGTTGACGCCGATCGATTGCCATGCCTGCAACAGGTTGACCGAAGCCGCGCCTGTCACCGCTTCGCGCAGCGCCGAGAAATCGGCCGTGCCGAAGCGCGGGCTTTGCGCGATCTTTTCGAACAGCACGACGACGGCGGACCAGACGGCGATGCGTTCCTGCTCCAATATGTCGATCATGCGTTCGGGGTCGGACGTAGGTTCGATGATGATAGTCGTCGCGCCCAGCGCCAGGCCTTCGCGCAGATATTGGCAACTGCCCCAGGTATAGGCGAGGGGGAGCGACACCAGCACCCGGTCATCGAATGTGCGGCCGGAGGGGATCGCGCAGGCATAGCTCGATTCGCGCAAATTCCCGTGAGTCAGCATCGCGCCCTTGGGAAACCCGGTGGTGCCGGAGGTATAGCAGACGAGCGCGACATCGTCCGACCCGACATCGATGTCGGGCACGGCGCCTTCGGCGTCCCGCAATGTTGCGAAAAGCGGCCAGTCCTCATAGGGGTCCGTGCTCACCGCCAGCAGCGAAGGCGTGTTCGCCAAAGCTTCGGAGAGGCGGGGTGCCAGCGCAGGTTCGGTGATAACGAGGCGGACCGCCGCGTCGGCGATCGGATAGGCCATCTCTCGCGCGGTCAAGCGGATGTTGAGCAGGGTGACGACGGCCCCGGCCTTTAAAATGCCGAACATCGCCTCCACGAACTCGATGCGATTGTGCATCAAAATGCCCACGCGATCGCCCTTGCCGATACCCCGCGCAGCCAACCCCCCGGCGATCCGATCGCTGCGCCGATCCAGTTCGCCCCATGTCAGGTCCGTGCCCACGCATCGCACCGCCAGCCGATCCGGCCAGCGCCGCGCCCAGAACCGCAGCATCCCATGCAGATTAACCGATGTCACCCTGTTCATTCTCCTTACGGGTCCGCCGCCTCAGGAACCGGAACCCGCCTCGCCTGTTTTTGTTGCCCGCAAATGGTCCGCCTCCAAGGGCGGAAACGCTCCGATCCCGTCTCAGGCCGGGTCCAGATCCCGGGCCAGTTGCCGGTGGAGATGCTGTGCCGATTTTTCATTGCGGCCATAGCGGAAACTGCCTTCCGGCCGGGCCTGCGCATTTTCCTGAATCCAGACTTCCATCGGCCAGTCCTCCTCGGTGGCGGCCTCCCGCAGCACATCCCAACTCTTGTTGACACGCGCTTCCATTTCCGGGGTGAGAAGGTCCGGTTTCACAAAAAAGCGGATGCGGATGGTGCATTCCGAAGGATCGGTGAGGGACGGCCAGACCGTCCAGAATTCGGTATGATCCGGCGCGCCGATCGCCAGCGCATTGGGATAGAGCAGCAACAGCGATGAAATATAGCGGGTGCTCGACGGAATGGGATCACCCGATTTGACGAGCGCGCGCAGTTTCGATCGCGGCTGGAACAATTTGCCGTGCCTGCCATATTCCTTGAAAACCGCGACGTTCGTCACCACGCGGGAACCGACGCCGCCCGGCTTGGGGTGCAGGAATTGCGGATGGAGGCTGTCGATGGCGCCATCCATCACCAGCTTCCAGTTGACCTTCAGGGTAAAGACCTTGTCGAGATAGATGATCGTATCTTCCAGCGACCACGGCGCCAGTTGCGCATCCACATCCGGCCCCAGATAATCCTCGATCGAACTATCGTCGCCGTCGGTCAGGCGGACATGGATCAATCCATGCCGCACATCGGCGCGGAACCGGTGAAGGCCGTTGCAGGCATAGTCGATATCGCCATGGGTGGCTTCATAGGGGATATTGTGGAGCGCCCCGTCCTCCGCCCGGTAGGACCAGCCATGATATCGGCACATGAACACCGGCTTCCGGCCCGTCTCGCGCTGCTCGACCCGGCCGCCCCGGTGCCGGCACATATTATGATAGGCCGCCACGGACCCATCCGCCTTGCGGACGAGGAGCAGGGACAGGCCCAGAACTTCGCGGGTCAGAAAATCGCCCGGCTCTTTCAGTTCCGAGATATGCGCGACGATCAGCGGCATTTTTTTCAGCAGCGCAAGCTCCGCCGCGGCGCGTTCAGGGCTGACATAATGCGCGATCGGCACATCGAGCACGCCATCGGCCTGATCGGTGGTGTCCGTGCGAATATAGTCGACGAGCCGATCGGCGATATCCGCATCCAGCGCGACCTTGCTGTCCGAGAAATCCATTGCTGCCTCCACAAATCCCGACATGCTTGCAGATGCATGTCGGAGGCTATAATCAAACATCGATTGATAAATTCGTCAACCCATTGCCGTCATCCGATAGATTATTTTTCCTCATGCCAGAGGCGGAAGAGAAAATTCAGCGCAAAATCGCGTCGAATCTTATCCTATCATCGTTTGATTTATCGATCATCATGATGCGCATTCATTTGCCAATGCAGCGCAGGGCGGCTAGGGTGCCCGCAGAAGCGGGGGCCGGTGCCGTCGCGAGCGGCCGGAGCAACGCGGCCGTGCATCAGGATTTACGGATTCGGCAGAATATGGCTCGACCGAAACAGGCTCTCATCATACCGCAAACCGTCGTGGAAGAAGCGACCCGGATATTGGAAAAGGATGGGCTTGAGGCGCTGAGCATCCGAATGCTGGCGGCCCGGCTGAAGGTGAACTCGGCGTCCCTTTATCACCATTTCGCCAGCAAGGACGAGATATTGATGGCGGTGGTCCGCGCGGCGCTCCGCGATGTCGTCATGCCGCCCGTCGCCGAGGAATGGGAGATATGGGTCGCGGAGAACGCCGTCGCCTATCGCCGCCTGCTCGTCGCGAAGCCCTATATCATCCCGCTATTGCTGCGCGGGATACATCCCCATACCGTCGCCTATGCGATTGCCGACGCGAAACTGAGCGAAGCGGGCGTCCCCGACCATGTCCGGCCGGAATTTCTGCTGGTGCTGGACATGACGGCATTGGGATCGGCGCTGATATCCGTAACGGCGCGGGATCATGGGATCGGGGGCGACGCCAGCATGGCCTTCGATCATGAGGCGATGCTGCGCAACAGCATCAAGCTGCTGATCCACGACATGCTGGAACATCATAATCCACCGGGACGGAAGCGGAAACCGGCGGCGCGCGCGCGGGGACGCAAGGACGACGCCGCGCCCGCTTCAGCGCCCGGCGCGGCGGCGGTCAGTCATGCCCCGCAACCGCATGGGGCACATAATGCATCTCCAGCCGCCTCATCTCGTCTTCGTCAAGGCTGATCGACAGGGCGGCCACGGCATCATCGAGATGTCCGGGCCGGTGCGCACCCACGATCGGCGTGCTGGACGGATATTTGCCGAGCAGCCATGCCAATGCGATCTGCGCAGGCGGGACGCCGCGCCCGGCCGCTATTTCCAGCACGGTTTCGACGACCTTCCGGTCTGCATCCTGACTATGGGCATAGAGGGATGAGCCGAATATATCGGTTTCGGCCCGCGCCGTGACAGCGCCCCAGGGCCGCGTCAGGCGTCCGCGCGCCAGCGGGCTCCAGGGCATGACGCCAATGCCCCGATGAGCGCACAGCGGCAGCATCTCGCGCTCCTCCTCGCGATAGAGCAGATTGAGGTGATTTTGCATGCTGACAAAGCGCGCCCATCCGTGCCGTTCCGCCGTGAACAGCATCTCGGCGAACTGCCAGGCGTGCATGGAGGACGCGCCGATATATCTCGCCTTGCCTGCGCGGACGACATCGTTCAGCGCTTCGAGGGTTTCTTCAATCGGGGTGAACGGATCATGGCGGTGGATCTGGTAGAGATCCACATAATCGGTTCCCAGCCGACGCAGCGAATGATCGATCTCCGTCAATATGGCCTTGCGCGAAAGACCCGCGCCATTGGGGCCTTCGCGCATCCGCCCGCTGACCTTGGTGGCGATCACCACCTCTTCGCGGCGGGCGAAATCCCGGATCGCCCGCCCCACTATCTCCTCCGAAGAACCCAGCGAATAGACATTGGCCGTGTCGAAGAAGCTAATCCCACGCTCGATGGCCTGCCGGATGACCGTCCGGCTCTGCTCCTCATCGAGCGTCCACGCATGGGTGCCCTGTCCGGGCGCCCCGAAGCTCATGCATCCCAGGCAGAGCCGGGAAACCTCGAGACCGGTGGCGCCGAGCCGTCCATATTGCATCGCCGTTCCTCCCTTTCCCGCCTTCTCATCCCTTCGTCAACCGGCCCGGTCCGGCTCAGTCGCCGAAATGATAGCGCAGGGTAATCATCCATTTGCGCGGCTCGCCTGCCATATGGCTCGTGAACCCCAGCCCATTGAGGTTGGTCGTCAACACGCTGTATTTCCGGTTCGCCAGATTGGTCACGAGCGCGGAGATATCCAGCCGCGATCCCAGAACGCCTTTCCAGCTCGCGTCGATGTTGACGAGGCTCCAGCCCTTGACGTCGGTATAGCCTGCCACATAGGCGTCCTCACCATTGAAACCGTCGATATGGTAATAAGACCCGCCGAACGACACCTCACCGACCTCGGCTCCGAGATCGCGGCGATAGCGCGCACCCAGCGTATAGACGTTTTTCGGCGCGCGCGCGAAGGGGGTATCCGACAGGTCGGTCCCGTCCGGGGCGGTGAACTCCGTGAATTTGGCGTCGGTATGGCTATAATCGGCGGTCAGTTCGATATCCGGTATGGGCCGGAAGAGCACTTCCGCCTCTATCCCCTGAATCCGCGCCCGCCCGGCATTGGTCGTCACCGCCTGAACCGGCGAGGTGTTGGGATCGGTCAAAATGCGCTGAATATCCTTGTAGCGCGCATAATAGGCCGCGATATTGGTCCGCAGGAACGTCCTGCCGATCCGCCAGTCGGCCTTGCCGCCGATTTCGATATCGTCCACCGTTTCCGGCTGAAAATATCGCGCCAGCCCGGCCTGAGTCGTCGCCCGCGCCCCGAAACCGCCGCTTCTATAACCATGGCGATGCGCGATATAGATCATCTTTGACGGGGCGATGGAATAATCGAGGCTGAAATTATAGGTCGGCTCGGAAAAGGACGCCTTGCTCGTCACCCGGCATTGGGCCAAAGGCGGCACCACTTCGGGGGTCGCCGGATTATTGTCATCATCTATCGTGAACCGGCACCCGCTGCGCAGCCGGTTGCGGATGGTGGCCTCCCGCTTGTCTTTCGAATAGCGGATGCCGGCCGTGAACTTCAGGCCGTCCAAGACCTCATAGCTTCCCTGCGCAAACGCGGCATAGCTGCGGTTGGACCCTTCCGAATCGGTGATCGAATAGGACGGGCCGGGATATTCGCTCACATGCACCGGCTCGATATCGCCCGGATCATTCGCGCCGGTATAGGATTCGGCCTGCAACCGCCCCCGTTCCCGGAAATAATATAGCCCCACGATCCAGTCGAAGCGGCGTCCGCTGCCCAAAATCTGGAATTCTTCGCTGAACTGGTTCGACCAATCGCTGCGCTCCTGCGGGAAAAGCGAGGATTCGGTGCCATCCAGATCATCGCGGAAGCGATCCCGCACGCTGCGGTAGCCGACCACGTTCTTCACGCTGATGTCATCGGTCAGCGGTATGGTCAGCGTGTTCTGGATCGTGTGGGTGCGGATATAGTTGAACACCGGCGTACCCGACGCAATCCGATACGGGCCGCGCGCCTTCTGCTCGGCGAGAAGATCCTCGATCGGGCGATAGCCGCGCGCAGCGCGGAAATCCGGGTCATTGAACGAACCGCCCGCATTCGCATATTTCAGGAACATGCCGGTGCTGCCCTCGTCGGCATGGAAATAATCATAGGTCGTCAGGGCTTCGATGCCCGCCGGCAGATGCAGCGCGAGCGACGCGCGCAGCGCGTGCTGATCGACGGCATCCACATTTCTTTTCAACAACTCGTCATAGACGAAGCCGTCATTCTTGTAACTGACGCCCGCGACCCGCAACGACGCCATATCGTTGAGCGGCACGTTTATCATGCCTTCGAAATTACGGGTGTCGAACCGGCCCAGCGAGACAGCGGCCATCCCTTCGAAATCATCCTTCGGCTGGTTCGGGCGCAGGATCACCGCGCCGCCGGTGGTGTTGCGGCCGAACAACGTGCCCTGGGGGCCGCGCAGCACCTCGACCGAGCCGATGTCGAACAGCGCGCTGTTGATGCCCTGCACGCGCGCGATTACGAAATCGCCGAGATAGGTGGAAACGGATTGATCGCCAAGGATCGAGAGTTCCTGCTGGCTGAGCCCGCGTATCGCGAAATTCGGCTGCGCGCGCCCGCCGCCTTGGCCTGGCATAGTGACGAGGGCAGGGGCGACCTGCGACAATTGGGCGACCGAGGTGATATTGCCTTGCTGAAGCTTCGCAGCCGTGACCGCCGTTACGGCGAGCGGCACATCCTGCAACCTTTCGTCCCGCCGCCGGGCGGTGACGATCACGTCCTCGACCGCCATCGCGCCATCTGGCATCGCGCCGTCTGGCGCCGCCGGGGCTTCCTGCGCCAGAGCACCGTCGGCAAAGACCATGCCGGCAAGCAGCATCCCCACGAGCCGCCGACGCGGAGAACCGGAAATCCTTTTACACCCGTTCGTCATGTCATCCTCCCTTCCCTTGCGCTGACCGGTCGCCGAAACTTCAGCGGCATTCCTTCCGATCGCGCATATCTGATGCAGTCATGTTCCATAATCGCACAACAGGAACATTGATTTACATTCCCAATCTTGGGCCACGCTGTCAATCCATCATTGTTAGATTTTTTGTTCATGCCGCGATATCGGGGATAGAGGTCCGATAGCGGGATATCTGGACCATTTCCCCTATTATCGCGGCCAATCCGGATTTTTCGATCTTGACTCTATAACCAAACACTGTTTGTCATAAAGAGAGAAAATGGGAGGACGGCAATGGGCGATCAAGGCCCTTGGGAAGACAGGCCCGGCGACAGGCATGGGACGGACCGGGCGCTCGCCCCGCGCGGCATGGCTGCATGAAGCGCCCCTCCCCGCCTCCACCCGCCCCGCGCCCCGCCGCCTCCCGCCCCAACTCCCCACGCCCCGCCTCGTCCCGTCGCGTCTCCCCGCGTCTCGTCATCGTGATGCTGTTTGTCGCCAGCGTGCTCAGCTATGTGGACCGGCAGGTTCCCTTCATTCTGGTCGAATCGATCAAGGCCGATCTTGGCCTGTCGGACAAGCAGATGGGGTTGCTGACCGGTTTCACCTTCTCGTTCGTCTATTCCACCATGGCCATCCCGATGGCGATGCTGGCCGACCGTTGGTCGCCCAAATGGGTGCTTTCCTGGGGAATGCTGCTATGGTGCGGGTTGACCGCCATTGGCGGGATGGCGCAGAATTTCGTGCAGTTGATCGGCGCGCGGGTCGGTCTGGCGATGGGCGAGGCCGCTGGTCTGCCGGCCAGCCATGCGTTGATTTCCGCCCTGCTCCGGCCTGAGCGGCGCGGCGTCGCGATCAGCATGGTTTCGCTCGGCGTGCCGGTGGGCGCGATGATCGGGCTGGGGCTGGGCGGCTGGCTGAACGATGTGGCGAACTGGCGGGTGGCCATGATCGGCGTGGGCATTCCGGGGGTCGTGTTCGCGTTTCTTTTCATGGCGCTCATTCCCGACTTGCGGTCCGGCACGGCTTCGGAAGGCCGATCCGGCACGTTGCTCGGCGGCCTCACGGAACTGGTGCGCCTACGTTCCATGCGCCATTTGCTGGCCGGGCTTTCGATACAGGCGATCGGGCAGGTCGCGATTTTCGCCTTTACCGCGGCATTCATCATCCGCTCCCATCATTTGTCGGCCAGCGAGGCGGGGCTGGTCCTCGGCCTGACCAACGGGGTATCGGGGATCGTCGCGTTGCTGATAGCCGGTTGGGCGACCGATCGCGCTGCCGCGCGCAGCCCTGCGGCGGTCCTGTTGCTGCCTACGGTCGCCTTCCTGATCATGGCGCCGGTCATCGTCGGGGGCTATCTGGCGTCCAGCCTCGCTGTGGCGGTGGCGTTGCTGAGCATCGCCAATTTCTGCGCGGTCTTTTACATGCCGCCCGCCTTCGCGACGGCCCAGCGGCTGGCCTCGCCGGAGAACAGGGCGCAGGCCTCTGCGCTGCTGATGGTGGGCGTAAACCTGATCGGCGGGTCCATCGGGCCGTTCACCGTGGGCTGGATCAGCGACATGCTGGAACCGCGATTCGGTCAGGATGCCCTGCGCTACAGTCTTTCGCTGACGGCGCTGCCGATCCTGTGGGGCGCGGCGCATCTGTTCCTCGCCAGCCGGAGCATCCGCCGCGATCTTTGATCTGTGGATCGTTCCCGCTGCGGCCGGACCGGCGCCCACGTCCCGCGCCTCAAGGCAGGCGGAAAATCAAGGGCGAGCAGCCCCATCCTCGTCACCTCGGTCAGTCGAGGCGCAGAGCCTCCTTCAGCCCATAGCGCCACTGATGGATTGGAAATCCACCGCAACGGATTCAGCACACATCGGCTTCCTGCACCACCGGCCGATCCTCCCGCGACGCGCGCATCCGGCTGTTCTTGTCATCGACATCCGATGTCAGCACGACATGGTCGTCATGCACCTCCAGCAATATGCCCATGAACGGAAAGCCTTCCAGACTGCCCGTCACGCGATAGCTTACGGTGTCGCCGACCTTGAACGTCGCCGCATCGGTATTGAATTCGAACGGACAACTGCCGTCACCCATGCCCTGCATGTCATCTCTCCATATTCTCGTTCCAGAATAGCGGCACTGCCCCCGCCCGATCAAGGGCCGCGTGTCGCCCGGCCGGCATTCCGCCTGTCCCCTATATCGGCTGGCCCTGAACGGCGGCGCTTTCCGCAGTGGCCGCGCGGCTGGCTTTCGCCGTCCGCGCCCATTCGAGCAGGCACAGCACCACCGCCACCCCGCCCAGCGCGGTGGTGAACAGGAAGACGGGATAATAGCCGTTCGTTTCGATCATCTGGCCCAGCGCGCCGCGCCCCAGCGTGCCGACAAGGAAGGTGAGCGAGGACAGCAGCGCATATTGCACCGCGCTATATCCCTTGGATGTGATGGAGGAGAGATAGGCGACCAGCGCGGCCCCGGCGATGCCGCCCGCGATATTCTCCCCGCCGATCGCCACCATCAGGCGGGCCAGCCGCTCATCCCCGCCCAGATGCTCGACCAGCCATGTAAAGCCGGTGAGGCGCGACACCATGGTCATCACCGCGCCGCCCAGCGACAGATCGGCATAAAGCAGGTTGGTGAGCGCCGCCGTCAGCGCGCCGATGGTCATCGTCGCCATGCGCCCGATCGTCGCGAACAGCACCCCGCCCAGCGTCACGCCGAGCATCAGCGCGCCCACGCCGAAAAATTTCGAGGCGACCGCGACCTCGCTCTTCGTATAGCCCAGTTCGCCGAGGTAAAAGGGATAGGCGAAGGTACCCCAGATCGTGTCGGTGATGCGATAGGACAGCACCAGCGTCAGCACCAGCACGGCGGCCCAGCCCAGCCGCCCCATGATATCGGTGAGCGGCAGGATCAGCGCGCGATAGCCATGGTCCAGCGCGGCATCGGTCCATGACGCGCGCGGCACGGATGTTGCCAGCGTACCCCGGCCATGACGCTGCATCCACGCCAATATCGAGGCGATGATCGACGGGATGACGACCGTGGCGATGACGATCACCGGTCCCTGCACGCTGACGAACGCCACCGAATCGGGGCGGGCGGCCGGGTCCGACCCCAGCGACAGGATCATGAACCGCACCACGTCGAACAACGCCCAAAACCACAACAGGCCGACCACGCCGAGCGCCAGCGCGCGGATTTTCGGTTGCAACTCGCCCGGCTGGCGCAATTGATCCACCGACTCCGTCATCTCCTCGGCCCGCCGGTTTTCCGGCGCGAACAGGCTGATGACGCCCAGCCCGATCAGGATCGCGCCCATCAGCGCATAAACCGGCGGCCAGCCGAAGCCGTCGGCCAGAAACAGCGCCAGCGCGCCCCCCACCAGCACGGCGGCGCGATAGCCCAATTGATAGACGGTGGAGAGGATCTCGACCGTCGCCTCTTCATCCGCGACATCCACGCGCCATGCGTCGATCACCACGTCCTGCGTCGCGGAGGCGAAGGCGCCGATGCCCGCCAGCAGGGAGAACATCCCAATCGCGCCCTTGGGATCGAGCGTGGAAAGAATCATCATGATCCCGCCGAGCAACATCTGCGCCAGCACGATCCACTGCTTGCGATGGCCCAGACGGTTCATCACCGGCAGGGAAATCCGGTCGATCAGCGGCGACCAGAGGAATTTGAACGCATAGGTGAGGCCGATCAGCGAAAACACGCCCATGGTTTCCAGATCGACCTGCGCATCGGACAGCCAAGCATAGAGTGTACCGAGCAACAGCGCATAGGGAAGGCCGGAGGAAAAGCCGAACAGCACCATATAGGCGGTCTTGGGTTGACGGATCGAATGGCCGAAGCGGGCCAGCCCCGCGCCCAATCCGCGCCGCCTATCGCTGTTTCTGTTCGTCAAACCCGTTCCTCCCGACCATGGACGCCCCTGCGCTTGTACCGAAAATCGGGACGCCCGCCAGCCCCGGTTGCGATTGGGGACAGAGTAAGGCATGGGCAGGACATGAAGCCTCCCCGCAAACCATCCCGGCCTTCCTCGCCCACCCGGCCTTCGTCACAGGGACCGCGCCGTCCGCGGCCGGGTGAGGAAGCCGCGCCCAAGCGCCTTTCCCCGGCCCAGCAGGCGCGCCGCGTTGCCGATAATTGGGGCGTCTCCCCTGATGAGCCATCGGCGAAAAAGGGCGGGAAGCAGGCCGGGAAGCAGATACCGCCGGCCCCCGCCCCCGGCAAGGACGGGCCGCGCAGACAGGGCAGGAATGCGCCATCGGGCGCCGCCGCCGATCATGCGCCGGGGGCAACGAGCACGCGCAAGGGCGGAACGGGCCGGAGCGCAGAGGATAAGGGCAGGCCGGAACGCGCGCCCGGCAAACGCCCGGCATCGCGCGCGCCTTATGGCAGGGCGGCTTTTCCCGGCACCCGTGCAGGCACAGACATAGGCGCAGACGCCTCTTCGCCCCGCCCCGTCCGCAAGCCCCGCTCGGCAGCGCCGACGCCCGTGCATCGCATCAAGGCGGCGGGCGAGCCGCAGCGCATCGCCAAGCTGCTCGCCCGCGCCGGGGTCGCCTCGCGCCGCGAAATCGAACGCATGATCGCGGAAGGGCGCATCGCCGTCGATGGCGCGGTGCTCGATACGCCCGCGACGCTGCTCGACAGCCTGAGCGGCGTGACGGTGGACGGCCAGCCCGTCGCCGCGGCGGAGGCGGCACGGCTGTTCCTGTTCCACAAGCCCTCCGGCTGCCTCACCACGGAGCGCGACCCCGCCGGGCGGCCCACCATCTATGATCGCCTGCCTGCCGGGCTGCCGCGCCTGATGCCGGTCGGGCGGCTCGACATGACGACCGAAGGGCTGCTGCTGCTGACCAATGACGGCGAGTTGAAACGCAAGCTGGAACTGCCCTCCAGCGGGGTGGAACGCACCTACCGCGCCCGCGCCTTCGGCGAGATCAGCCAGGCCCAGTTGGAAGACCTGATCGAGGGCATAGAGATTGACGGCATCCGCTATGGCCGGATCGACGCCAATCTGGAACGGCGCACCGGGCGCAACCAGTGGATCGAAATGACCCTGACCGAAGGCAAGAATCGCGAGGTCCGCCGCGTGCTCGAACATCTGGGGCTGACGGTGAACCGGCTGATCCGCGTGCGCTATGGCCCGTTCGATCTGGCCGATTCGACGCCGGGCGAACTGGTGGAAATCAAGCGCGGCGATATGGACCGCTTCCTGCATTATCTGAAAGATCGCGATCCCAGGCGGCGGGATCGGAAGGAACAGGACTGATGCGCATCATCGCGGGGACATGGCGCGGCCGTCCGCTGGCGGCCCCCAAGGGCGACACCACCCGGCCGACAGCCGATCGCACGCGCGAAACGCTATTTTCGATATTGACGAGCCGCGTCGGCGATTTCGAGGGGCTGGCGGTGGCCGATCTGTTCGCAGGCTCCGGCGCGCTGGGGCTGGAGGCGCTGTCACGCGGCGCTGCGACCTGCCTGTTCGTCGAGCAGGATCGCGCCGCGCTGGACATATTGCGCGCCAACGCCGCCAAATTGGGGCTGGAGCGCCCGGATATCCGCGCTTCCTCCGTGATGGCGCTGGGCAGCGCGGCCAAGCCGCTGGACCTCATCCTGATGGACCCGCCCTATAATAGCGGCGCGGGCGCGGTGGCGCTGGACAAGCTCAACCGGCTGGGCTGGGTCGGCCCCGCGACATGGATCAGCATCGAAACCGACCGGCGCGAGGATATCGCGGTGAAGGGCTTCGATGTCGAAACCACACGCGATATCGGCAAGGCGCGGCTGCACATACTGCGCCCCGCCTGACACCCGGCCAGACGGCCTGTCCATTCATCCCGTTAGGTTAGGGCCAATCGACATTCAGAAGATGACGAGTCGGAGTCGCAGACGGCCATAGGCCAATGTCGATTGGTCCTAGGGCAAGGCGGCGCGTGATCCGCGCCATGCAAGGCGACGGATCACGCATCCGTTCCTGTCAGGCGGGTCCGGGGTCAGCGACGGCGGGATTGCGCCTTTTTCCTCGGCGCTTCACCGGGATTGACGCACCGATCCTGCACCGCGCCCTTGCAGACCGGATACTCTTCCTGCGGCGGCGGGGGCGCCGTCACATTGCCGCCCACCGTCACCGGGTTGGCGGGCGTTCCGGGCTGGGCGGCCGGATCACGGGGCACGGCGGGGTCGGCAGGCTGCGCATTGGGCGGCGGCGCGACCGTGCCCTGCGGCACATTTGCATTGGGGTCGGGTGCATTGGGGTCGGGCATGCCCGGATTTTGCGCCGGATTCTGCGCGCCGGGGTCCGGCATGCCGGGATCGGCAGGCATGGGCGCAGACGGCATGGGCTGTTCCGGTGGGGGCGGGGGCGAGGGCTGTTGCGCCATAGCCGTGGAACCGAGGCACAGCGCAAAAGCGCCGATCAGTATCTTCGTTTTCACCGATACTCTCCTTTTTCAGATCTTTTCAGATCACTCTTTCAGGCAGGGGGTTCAGCGCATCATCCGTCAATAGGTTCCCGCTTCACCGAATCCGCCCTTGCTCCTTTCGCCTCTGTTCCCTAAATGTTCGACATGAGTCTTTCCCCCTCCGACGATGGCATTGCTTCCGCCCCCGCTGCCGATCCGCCCTATATTGCGGGGCTGAACGCGCCGCAGCGCGAGGCCGTGCTGACGACCGAAGGACCGTTGCTGGTGCTGGCGGGCGCGGGTACGGGAAAGACGGCAGCGCTGACCGCGCGGCTGGCGCACCTCATCGCGACGCGGCGCGCTTACCCCTCGGAAATCCTTGCCGTCACCTTCACCAACAAGGCGGCGAGAGAGATGAAGGAACGCGTCGGCCGCCTGATCGGTGAGGCGGTGGAGGGGATGCCGTGGCTCGGCACCTTCCATTCGATCGGCGCGAAGATGCTGCGCCGTCATGCCGAACTGGTGGGCCTGCAAAGCAATTTCACCATCCTCGACACGGACGATCAGCTGCGGCTGCTCCGGCAATTGATTCAGGCCGAGGGGATCGACGAAAAACGCTGGCCCGCGCGCCAGTTGGCGGGCCTGATCGACCAGTGGAAGAACAGGGGTCTGACCCCGGCGGATATCGACGCGGGTGACGCGGAATCCTACGCCAATGGCGCGGGAGAGACAATGTATGCCGCCTATCAGCAACGCCTGCTCGCGCTCAACGCCTGCGATTTCGGTGATCTGCTGCTGCACCCGCTGACCCTGCTGCGCCGGGATCGCGAGATATTGGAACGCTATCAACAGCGCTTTCGCTATATCATGGTGGATGAATATCAGGACACCAATTCCAGCCAATATCTCTGGCTGCGCCTGCTCGCCCAACAGCGCAGGAATATCTGCTGCGTGGGGGATGACGACCAGTCCATCTATTCATGGCGCGGCGCGGAAGTGGCCAATATCCTGCGGTTCGAGCGGGATTTCCCCGGCGCGAAGATCGTCCGGCTCGAACAGAATTACCGCTCCACCCCCCATATATTGGGCGCGGCGTCCGGCGTCATAGAGGGCAATTCGCAACGGCTTGGCAAGAGCCTGTGGACGGAAACCGACGCGGGAGAGAAAGTCCGCGTCATCGGCGTGTGGGACGGGCCGGAGGAAGCCCGCACCATCAGCGACAGCATCGAAAGCCTGCATCGTTCGGGCGAGGCGTTCGACGATTTCGCCATCCTCGTGCGCGCGCAGTTCCAGACCCGCGAGCTGGAAGACCGCTTTCTCCAGATCGGCCTGCCCTATCGCATCGTCGGCGGCTTCCGCTTTTACGAGCGCGCCGAAATCCGCGATGCGCTCGCCTATCTGCGCCTTGTCGCGCAACCGGCGGACGATCTGGCGCTGGAGCGGATCATCAACGTGCCCAAACGCGGGCTGGGCGACAAGGCGGTGGAGAAAATCCACCGCCTCGCCCGCGCCGAAGGGCTGCCGCTGCTCGCCGCGGCCGGGCATATTCTCGACACCGACGAGCTGACGCCGCAGGCCCGCCGCGCGCTTTCCGCTTTCATCGCCAATATCGGCCGCTGGCGCGACATGGCCAGCACCCTGCCCCATGCCGAACTGGCGCGCCTCCTGCTCGATGAAAGCGGCTATACCGCGATGTTGCAGGCCGAACGCACCGCCGAGGCGAGCGGGCGGCTGGAAAACCTCAATGAACTGACGCGCGCGATGGAGGATTATGAAACCCTCGGCGCGTTTCTGGAACATGTCAGCCTCGTCATGGACAATGACGCGAATGAGGATGAACGCAAGGTCACGATCATGACCATCCACGCCGCCAAGGGGCTGGAATTCAACCGCCTGTTCCTGCCCGGCTGGGAAGAAGGCGTATTCCCCTCGCAGCGCTCGCTCGACGAAGGCGGCCTGACCGCGCTGGAGGAGGAACGCCGCCTCGCCTATGTCGCCATCACACGGGCGCGGCATCATTGCACCATCCTCCACGCCGCCAATCGCCGCATCTACGGCCAGTGGACCAGTTCCATCCCCTCCCGCTTCATCGGGGAACTGCCGCAGGAGCATATCGAGGAAGAAAGCAATGTCGGCGGCGGGGCCAGCCTGTGGCGCGCCAATTGGGCGGAACAGCCCGACCCCTTTCGCGACGTCGCGCGCGGGTCCGGGCGCGGCCCCGGCTGGCAGCGCGCACAACGTAATGGCGGGCTGGGCAATGGTGTTACGGGCAGCGGAGGCTTCGGCAGAGGCGCGGCCGTCGCCTCCCCCAAGGAATCCTATAGCCCGGCCATCTCCATGGCGGCGAAACCCCGCGACGACATCAGCCCCGGCCAGCGGATATTTCATCAGAAATTCGGCTATGGCACCATAGCGACGATAGACGGCAACAAGCTGGAAATCGATTTCGAGCAGGCCGGGCGCAAACGGGTGATCGACAGTTTCGTGACGCCCGCATGACGCCTGCGGGGATTTCCCTCCACCGCCCTGCAACAACTCGCCGCCCTGCAACAAGAAGTTTGTTGATGGCGCCCCGTGGCCGGTGCAAAGGAACAGCATGACCAGCGCCGCCGCACCGTCCCCCGGTTCCTCCCCACCGGTCCATCCGCTCCATTATCGCGATTTCCGTTATTATATCCTCGCCCGGCTGTTCACGACGCTGGGCCAGTTTTCGATGATGATCGTCATCGGCTGGCAGACCTATTCGACCGCCCGGCTGACGATGGACACCCACGCCGCCGCCGCGCAGCTTGGCTTTATCGGGCTGGCGCAGTTCATTCCGGTGTTTCTGCTGTCGCCGATTTCCGGCTGGATCGCGGACCATTATGACCGGCGGCGCATCGTCATCCTGTCCGGCGCGATCCAGTGGGTCAGCGCGGCGATCCTCGCCTGGGCGACATGGACGCATCATATCTCGCTGCCGCTGCTGTTCGGCGTCGCGAGCCTGCTCGGCGTGGCGCGCTGTTTCAGCGGGCCGGCCTTCGGGTCGATGGTGCCGCGCCTCGTGCCGATGGACGCCATGCCCCGCGCGCTGGCCTTCAGTTCGATGATCTGGCAATGCGGGATGATTATCGGCCCGGCGCTGGGCGGCTATATCTTCTCCGCCTTCGCCAGCGGCCCCTATCTGCTCGCCATGGCCCTGTTCGCCATCGCCATCGTCGCGATCACCATGATCTCCCCCGTGCCGCCTTCCCCCACCACGACAGGCAACCGCAAACCCTTGCGGCAGATTCTGGACGGCGTATCCTATGTGCGGAGCAACCCGCTGGTGCTCGGCGCGATCACGCTGGATCTGATGGCGGTGATGCTGGCCGGGTCCACGGCGCTGCTGCCCGTCTATGCCCGCGATATTTTCCATGTCGGCGCGCAAGGGCTGGGCGAACTGGCCGCCGCGCCCGGCATTGGCGCGGCCTTCACCGCGCTGATTTTCGGCCTGCGCCCGCCGCAGGAAAATGTCGGCAACAAGATGCTGATCGGCGTCGCGATATTCGGCGCGGCGACGGTGGTGTTCGGCCTCACCGCCTTCATGCCGGGCGGCGTGGCCCGATGGGTGGCGATGGGCGCGCTCTTCACCTGCGGCGTGGCCGACATGTTCTCCGTCTTTGTCCGGCAAACGCTGATCCAGATCTACACGCCGGATGAAATGCGCGGGCGGGTCGCCAGCTTCTCGCTGCTCGCCGTTTCCGCGTCCAATGAACTGGGCGAGGCGGAATCCGGCTTCCTCGCCGCGCTGATCGGCCCTGTAACCGCTGTTGTTGCGGGCGGCGTGGGTGCTATAATCACGGTCGCGATCTGGTCGAAACTTTTCCCCGAAATCGGCAAGGCCCGCCGCTTCGACGCCGTGGTGGATCATGCCGGATCAACCGGACAGGAGAAAATCTGATGAAAGCAGTGAACGTCCTCGGCACCGTCGGCAACACGCCGCATATCCGCATCAACCGCCTGTTCGGCGATCTGCCCGCAGGCAGCGAGGTGTGGATCAAGTCCGAACGCGCCAATCCCGGCGGGTCGATCAAGGATCGCATCGCCCTGTCGATGATCGAGGCGGCGGAGGCGTCGGGCGCGCTCCAGCCCGGCGGCACGATCGTCGAACCGACATCCGGCAATACCGGCATCGGCCTTGCGATGGTCGCCGCGGTGAAGGGCTATCGCCTGATCCTCGTCATGCCCGAAAGCATGTCGATCGAACGCCGCCGCCTGATGCTGGCCTATGGCGCCAGCTTCGACCTGACGCCCAAGGAAAAGGGCATGAAGGGCGCGATCGAACGCGCGATCGAACTGGTCGAACAGACGGCGGGCGCATGGATGCCGCAACAGTTCGAAAACCCCGCCAATGTGGATGTGCATGTGCAGGCCACCGCGCAGGAAATCCTCACCGACTTCGCCAATGATCCGATCGACGTGCTGATTACCGGCGTCGGCACCGGCGGGCACCTGACGGGCGTGGCGAGCGTCCTGAAAGAGAAATGGCCGCATATCAAGGTTTTCGCGGTTGAGCCGACCCTCTCCCCGGTCATCAGCGGCGGCGCGCCCGGCCCCCATTCGATCCAGGGCATCGGCGCGGGCTTCATTCCGGTCAATCTCGACACCCGGTTGCTGGACGGCGTGATTCAGGTCGATCCCAATGACGCGAAGGAATTTGCCCGCAATTCCGCCCGACTGGAAGGCATGCTGATCGGCATTTCATCGGGCGCGACGCTGGCCGCCATCGCGCAGAAATTGCCGGATTTCGCCCCCGGCACGAAGATATTGGGCTTCAACTATGACACGGGCGAGCGCTATCTTTCCGTGCCCGATTTCCTGCCCGAATAACGCGAGGACCATATGCCGCCACCGGGCAGGGCGCGCTCTGCGCCTCGCCCGGCCGGAATAAGGGTGGAGGCAGGAAAGCGGGACGGGGTGTCCGTCTTTGCGGTCGCCCGCGAATCGGGCGGCCCGCTTCCTGCCCTTGCCGCTCGTCGGAGGGGCGAATCATGGCCCTCCGCTAACCGCTGATATGCGAGGATGGCGGCGATAATCCTTCTCTTGCCCCAACAGGCCCGCGCAGACACGCAAGGCCAGCCACCGACGATATCCTCATGAAATGCGCGCTCTTCCGGCCGCGCATGGTCCCCATCCATTCCATCGCGCCTGACCCGTCAACGGTAGATGCACGGCCAACCCGCTTGCCACCATGCGCGCAGATCAGGGCGCAAACATCAGGGCGCAAACATCAAGACCCGGACGAATCAATCTGAACCCGCGCCTCCACCAGCGCGATGAACCCGGCCAGTTCCTCGATCGCGCCATCGATATCGGCGCGCTGCCGTTCCAGCAGTTCCACCCGCTCCCGGCATTTACGCAGCGTGACCTCCCGCTGCGTGACGCGATCGTCGCCCAGATCGTAAAGGTCGATCATCTCGCGAATATCCGACAGGCTGAACCCCACCCGCTTGGCCCGCAATATCCACGCGAGCCGCGCCCGTTCCCGCTTGCCGTAAATCCGCGTGCTGCCCTGACGGGACGGAAGGATCAGGCCCTCATCCTCGTAAAAACGCAAGGCGCGCGGCGTCACGTCGAACTCGGCGGCCAGTTCGGAAATCGTATATCTGTCCTGCTGCCTGTCGTCCGGCAGATCGACTCTGCCCAGGGTCATGCTGATCTGGTTCATGGGGACCGACGCTATTGCAGGCGGTGGCCCTCGTCAATTTCCCGTCGAGGGGCAGAGGCGCGCGCCGTCGCGCCCCAACGCCGCCGCGGCGACCGAGGCCTCCCGCGATACACGGGGGAAGGACGTGCCTTCCAACGATCCGCGCTCGGAGCATAATTTGCGGCAAGCCTTGTCGAGCGTGCCGGGCAGCGCGATCCTGTCCCCTTCATATTGGGCGACGACAAGGCAGGAGGAGCGGTCGAAATTCAGGATCAGCTTGTCGCCGGAGGCGCGCGCCATGCCCTGCCCATGGCATTCGACATTCTCGCCGAAGCTGGCTTCCAGCCCGAAGCGCAGCCGGTCTTCGCCCCCGCCTTCGCCCGCTGGCACACCTTCGCCTGCTGGCAGGATGCAAAGACTGTCGCGCCCCGCCTCGTGGCGCAGGCGATAGAGGCCGACCGGGGGCAGGCGATGGATATCCGCCACGATGCCCGCCTTGATCGCGGCCCGCTCCAGCGGATTGGCGGCAAGGGAGGCATTGGCGGCGGAATTCCCCGCAACGGCAGCCGTCGCGCCGCCCTCGCCCGCTTTCTGCTGCCCCTGCGGCCCGCAAGCCGCCGCCAGCCCGGCGAGCAGGAGCCATGCGCGCCGCATATCAGCCGTCGATCCGTTCCAGCCCGGCCGCCCCGACCCGGCGGTAGAAGCAACTCGGCTCGCCGGTATGGCAAGCGGGGCCAGCGGGGCGTGCGATCACCCACAAGGCATCCTGATCGCAATCGATCCGCATGTCCTGCACCGCCAGCACATGACCGGAAGTCTCGCCCTTTTTCCACAACCTGCCCCGGCTGCGCGACCAGAAATGCGCAAAGCCGGTTTCGCGCGTCATGGCGAGCGCCTGCGCATTCATATGGGCGAGCATCAGCACCGCGCCGCTGTCGGCATCCGTCACCACGGCGGTGATGAGGCCGCTGGCGTCATATTTGGGGTCCAGCGCAAGGCCGGTTTCGCGTTCGTCAGACATGCCCGTTTCCTAGACCTCATAATCCGGGGCGGCAAGTTGCCGCCGCAAGACGTTACCGCCGGAAGATCGCCGCCAGTTCGACATGGGTGGACCAGCGGAACTGCCCGACCGGTTGCACGCTTTCGAGGCGATAGCCGCCCTCCACCAGCGTCTTGGCGTCGCGCGCGAAGCTACCCGGATTGCAGGAGATATAGGCGATCGCAGGCACCTGCGAGGCGGCGAGTTGCGCCGTCTGCTCCCGCGCGCCCGCTCTCGGCGGATCGAGCAGGACGGCGGCGAAGCGGTTGAGTTCTTCGGGCACCAGCGGGCGGCGGAAGAGGTCGCGATGATCGGCGGCGACCTGCCGCCCGAACCGGTTGGCCGCCGCCTGCAACGAGAGCACCAACCCCCGCGCCGCTTCCGCCGCATAGACGCGCCTGCCCTCGCCCAGCGTCAGCGCGAAGGTGCCCATGCCGCAGAACAGATCGGCCCAGACCGCCGCATCGGCCAGAGCGGGCCGCACCGCCCGCACCAGCGCATCCTCGCCATCCTGCGTCGCCTGAAGAAAGGCATAGGGCGGGCTGGCGACCGCGACGCCGCCGAAACTGATCGTCACCGGCTCCGGCTCATAGCGGGTTTGCGGGCCATAGCCGTCATCGATCGACAGGCGGGCCAGCCGGTTTTTCTGCGCAAAGGCGGTCAGCTTTTCGGCCATTTCCAGACCGTCCGCCTCCACCCCCTCGATCAGCAGATCGACGCCCTGATCGGCCAGCGTCATCTTCGCCTGCACCGCCCGCCGGTCGCCCAGCATGGGGGAGAGCAACATGCGCAGCGGCGCGACCAGCGCGAACAGCGCCGGGTGCAGCGTCTCGCACATCGTCAGGTCGACGATGCGATGGCTGTTTTCGCTGGAAAAGCCGAAGGCGACCTTGCGCCCGAAACGCCCGGCGCGCAGCGCGGCGCGGCGGCGCGATCGCGGCGGGGAGACATGGGCGGGCAGCATGACGCCCGCCTCCACGCCCTGCCCGACCAGCGCGCCCGCCACCCGGTCGCGCACATAGGCGACATAGCTTTCATCATCCAGATGTTGAAGCTGGCACCCGCCGCACAGCGGATAATGGCGGCATACAGGGTCGGCATGATGCGGCCCGAAATCAAGCCCGCCGTCGATGCGCAACCGGTCGCCCGGCGCGCTCATCGGAACATGGCGCCCGTCGGCGGTCACACCGTCGCCCTTGGCGGCGATGCGAAGGATGGTTGCGGACTCTGTCATAGACAGGCCTTTATAGCCCCACCGATCCCATGCAACAGATCATCCGCGATAAACGCAGGCCCCGCCCGGCGCGCGGCCTCTCCGTGCAGCCAGACCGCTTCGCAGGCCGCCGCGAACGGATCGCCCGTCACCGCCAGCCGCGACGCGCACAAACCGGCCAGCACATCGCCGGTCCCCGCCGTGGAAAGCCAGCTCGACGCCCGATCGGCAACGCAGGCGCGGCCATCGGGCGCGGCGATGACGCTGACCGGGCCTTTCAGCACCACCACTGCCCCGCAGCGATGCGCGGCGGCCCGCGCGCGATCGATCACCGTGCCGTCCGTCATGCCGGGAAAGAGGCGCGCAAACTCGCCCTCATGCGGGGTCAGGATGGCGCGGGGCGGCGGGTCGGGCCATGCTCCTTCCGCCATCAGCCAGAGCGCGTCGGCATCCAGCACCATCGCCCGCCCCCTCTCGAGCGCGGCGCGCAGCTTTTCGGAGGATCGCGCCGACCGGCCCAGCCCCGGCCCGATCAGCATTGCGGCAATGCGGTCATCCTCCAGCGCGCCATCGGCCCGCGAGGACATGCGAACGATCGCATGGGGGGCATCGACGATCGCCTGCGCGCCGATCAGCCGGACATAGCCCGCTCCGCCCCGCGCCGCTGCTTGCGCCGCAAGGGCCGCCGCGCCCGCCATCTCACCCGCCACCACGGCGACCAGCCCGCGCCGATATTTATGCGCATCGTCCGCCGGGGCCTGAAGCCGGGGCCGCGCCAGCCGGTAAACCGCCGCATCCGGCGTCTCGATGCCGATATCGAGGCACAGCATCCGGTCCCAGCACAGAGAGGCGGGACGCAGCATATGCGCCCGCTTCCACGCGCCCAGCGACAGGCAGAGATCATAATGCGGCACCGGGGAAAGCAGCGCGCCGTCATCGGTGGAAATGCCGCTCGGCAGGTCCACCGCATAGCGGTGCGCGGCGGCCCCGGCCAGATCCGCCAGACGATCCGCCAGCGGCCCATCCAGCCCGCGCGACAGCCCCGTGCCGAACAGCGCATCGACCATCTGGTGCGCGGGCGCGGCGGTCAGCATATCCTCGACCGGACCGGCCCAGTCCGCCCGCGCCTGCCGTGCGCCCGGCGTCGCCGGCCCGGCGATCGCGGCCACCCGCACCGGCACGCCATGATCGCGCAGGGTACGCGCAATCACATAGCCGTCACCGCCATTATTGCCCGGACCGCACAGGATGAGCGCGTCGCGCCTCGCCCCTGCCCGCCAGATGATGTCCGCCGCCGCCCGGCCAGCCCGCACCATCACATCATATTCGGGAACGCCCGTGGCGAAGAGCGCCTGTTCCGCCGCGCGCATCTGCGCAGCGGTCAGGATGGCCCCGCCGTTCATCGCGGGCGGAGCGCCTGCACCGGCATGCGATAGGCCACCGCGCCCACCCGGAAGGTCATGATATCGCCCTGCGGCCCGACTAGATCGAGCGGCTCGGCCCCCTCCGCCACATCGACCATCGTGCCGTCAAGCGAGATCGCGAAGCGGCGGAATCCGCCATCGGCCTGATGGATCAGGAAATCCCGTCCCTTCCCCGCCTTGGCGGGCAGCCATTCGATGAAACAGCGATCCCGAAACGCCTGTTTGCCTTGCAGATCGCATGCCACAGCGGTCATGCTCTTACGCTTTTCCGCCGTAATGCGGTCGTTCGCCGCCTGATCCGCGCTGCTGCCCCCACAGGCGGAAAGCAGCAACAACATCAGGGCCGGAACCGCTGCCGCGCAGCAGGCCCCGCGCCGTCCGCCACCGGCCTTCTGCGCCCATCCGCAGCCTTCATATCCGTGAAAATCGTCTGCCATCAGCCTGCCTGCACTCCCCCTTCACGCCAGCGCGGCGCGGCATCGTTCCAGCATCGGCGCCAGAATATCGGCAAAGCGCTGCTGCCCTGCCGCATCGCTCACAAGATCCTGCCGCAACTCGACGCCCAGATAGGGATGACCGCCCCCTTCGGCATGACGGTTCATCGTAGCATTGAGGAGCCGCCCCGAATAGGGCTGCTGATCGCCCACGACAAGACCGGCATCCTTCAGCATCGGGATGGCGAGGCGGGCGGCGCGGTCATCCTCATTATAAAGGATGCCGATTTCCCACGGGCGCTGCTCATCGGGCGCGCTCGCCAGGCGCGGGGTGAAACTGTGCAGCGACAGGATGAAAGGGCGGGGCATGGCGGAAAGATGCTGCGTCACCGCATCATGATAGGGGTGATAGAAACGCTCGATCCGCGCCTGCCGTTCCACCCCGTCATTGCCGGGAATCGGGTGGCCGTCGCTGAAATGAGGGATAAGGCCGCGCGCATCCTCCTCCCGGTTGAGGTCGATGACGAGGCGCGAGACAGCCCCCAATATCGCGGTGCAGGACAGCCGCCGGGCCAGCAGGGCGGCGACTTCCGCCACGCCGATATCGATGGCGATATGGTCGCAAAGCAGGGCAGGGGCGATCTTCAGGTCGATATCGGCGGGCACCGCGCAGGATGCATGATCCGCGACGATCAGGATCGGCGTGTCTCCGCCGGAAATCAGGGTGAAAGCCTCGCTCATCCGATTACGCCCCCCATCGTCCACCAGCCGGGATGCGCAGCGCCGATGGCCCGCGCCGCCCGGTCCCGCTGCCCGGCATCCCCGAACAGCGCAAAACAACTCGCGCCCGATCCCGACATGCGCGCCAGCGACGCCCCGTCGGCCTGCCGCAGCGACGTCAACAGCTGCGCGATCACCGGCACCAGCGCGACCGCGCCCGCCTCCAGATCATTGCGCCAGCCTGCCGGGTCGTCGCCCAGCGCGCCCCGATCCACGCCGTCCCATTGCCGATAGACCGGCCCGGTCGGGCAGGCCGCCCCCGGATTGACCAGCAGTAGCGGCCTGCCGCGCAGCGCCTCCGCGCCCGGCCATGGCGCCATCTCGTCGCCGATCCCGCGACCGATCACCATGCGCGAAGCCACGCAGACCGGCACGTCCGCACCCAGCGCGCCGACCGCCGCGATCAGGTCCGCCTCCCCGGCATTCAGGCCCCACAGGCGGTTGAGCGCCCGTGCGACGGCGGCGGCATCCGCCGACCCGCCGCCCAGCCCCGCCGCCACCGGCAGGCGTTTGTCGAGGCGGATCGCCGCGCCCCGGCCTATGCCGAAATGCGCCTGCATCGCCCGTGCCGCCCGCAGCGCCAGATTATCCTCCCCCGCGTCCAGCCCGGCCGCAAAAGGCCCGGTGAGGGAAAGGCGTAGCTCCGGCGCGGCGGACACCGCGATCCGGTCGCCATCATCGGCAAAGGCGAACAGGCTTTCGATCAGATGATAGCCATCCTCCCGCCGGGCGCGGACATGCAGGGCCAGATTGATCTTGGCGCGGGCCGTTTCGATGCAATCCTTCATGGCCGGGCGGGATTTTGCTCTTTGCCGTCCAGCTTGTCGTTGAGCCGCTGCCGGTTTTCCGCCGCCTGCGCCTCGTCCTCATCCAGCCCGACCAGCGCCGCGCGCCAAGCATAGCGCGCCTCGAACCGGCGGCCCATGCCCCAGAGGACATCGCCCAGATGCTCGTTAAGTTCGCTGTTGTCCGGTTCCGCCTCGACCGCGCTCTGGATCAGCGGCAGCGCCTTGGCGAAATCGCCGGACCGGAAATAGGCCCAGCCGAGGCTGTCCACATAGGCCGGTTCGCGCGGGCGGATACGGTTCGCCTTTTGCAACAGCGCCAAGGCGCGGGGCAGATCTTCGCCCCGGTCGGCCAGCGCATAGCCCAGATGGTTGAGCGCGACCGCGCTGTCGGGCGCCAGTTCGACCACCCGTTCCAGCAGGGGGCGGGCCTCGTCCCAATGCCCCGCCCGTTCCAGCGCGCCGCCCAGTTGCAGCAGCAGCGCGGCGTCTTCCCGATCGCCCATCGCCGTGCGCGCCTGCTGATAGGCCTGCGCGGCCTCGGCAAAGCTGTTCTGCTGCATGTGGATATCGCCCAGCATGCGCCAGCCCCGCGCGCTGCCCTTGTCCTGCTCGACCAGCGCCGTCGCCCGGCCCAGCGCCTCGGCGGCATTGTCCTGCCGGATCAGCGCGCGCACCTGCACCGCCTGCGCATCGAACCATGCGGGTGAGGCGGACGGCACCTTCCCGGCCTCGTCATAGGCGAAGCGCGGATAATCCGCCGCCAGCGCCGCCCTTGCAACCGTCACCCGCACGTCATCGCTGGCCGGATCGGCAAAGCCCGCCATGCGCGCGATGCTCAATGTCGCGACGCTCTCATCCTGCCCGCGCAAATCCCCGGCGAGCCGGTTCATCAGCATCGCCAGCCCATATTGGGGCGTCAGCTTGTGCTTGCGATAAAGCTTGGTCAGGCGGCGCAGCGATTCCGCGCCGTCTTTCGCCGATTCGCCCGCCATGGTCCCGCCATCGAGCAGGTCGAGCGCCAGATCCCGCTGCCCCAGCTTCGCCAGCCGCACCGCGATGATGCCGCGTTCCTCCGGCCCAAGGACTTCGGCGTCATCGCCCAAGGCGGCATAGGCCTCCGCCAGCCCGTCCCGGTCCCCGCGGGCCAACGCCAGCAACAGGGATTGTTCCTTGCTGTAATGGGTGGCGAAATAGGCCGGGGAGGATTCCGGCGGGATGACCGGCGGCGCATAATCGTCCATCGCCAGCGACAACCAACTGCGCATGAACGGCGCGAGAAAAGCGAGATTGCCCTCTGTTTCCAACCGGTCGATCCGCGAAGCCGCCTCCGTCCACTGGCGCCGGTCGAGCGCGTCGATCAGCAGCAGCACCGAGCCATCGCGGGATAATTGCCCCGCCGCGTCAAGGCTGCGCGCCATGCGCAACGCCAGATCGCGATCACCCGCCAGCACCGCCTGACGATAGCCGCGCCGCGCCAGTTCCGGGCTGTCCGGGTCGAGCGTGACCGCCTCCCGATAGGCGAGCGCCGCTGCGTCCAGCGCCCCGTTCGCTTCCGCCAGCCGGGCGCGCGCATAGGCGTGGAGGCGCTGTTCGCCGCCCTCTTCCACCGTGGATCGGGCCGCCAGCGCGGGCGACGGAAACAACAAGGGCGAGAGCGCGCACCATGCCAGCGCGGCAGCGGCCACCAAGGCCCGGATCGCGCCCGCTTCCTTGCCCTGACGCTCACATATCTGGCGCTTATTGAACAGGCGCTTACATATTGGGATAATTTGGCCCTCCGCCGCCTTCGGGAGTGACCCAGTTGATGTTCTGGGTGGGATCCTTGATATCGCACGTCTTGCAATGGACGCAATTCTGCGCGTTGATCTGGAAGCGGGGATTGCCTTCTTCTTCCCCGACCACCTCGTAAACGCCCGCCGGGCAATAGCGCTGGGCCGGCTCGTCATACAGGGGCAGGTTATAGCTGATCGGAATATCCGGGTCTTTCAGCTTGAGATGGCAGGGCTGGTCCTCCTCATGATTGGTGTTCGACAGGAACACGGAGGACAGCCGGTCGAAGCTGATGACGCCGTCGGGCTTGGGATAATCGATCGGCCGGCAATGCTCCTTGCGCCACAGCTTCGTGTGATCGGCCTTGTGCTTCATGGTGATCGGCAGGCCGATCTTCAGCACCCGCATCCACATGTCGATGCCCGCCAGCAACGTGCCGAGCGTCGCGCCATATTTCGAGAGAGCCGGTTCGGCATTCTTCACCAGTTGCAGTTCACCCGCGATCCAGCTCGACCGCAGGGTCGCGCCATAATCGGTCAGTTCATCGCCGCCGCGATCCGCCGCGATGGCGGCGAAAGCCGCTTCGGCCGCCAGCATGCCCGATTTCATCGCCGTGTGCGTGCCCTTGATGCGCGGCACGTTGACGAAGCCCGCCGCGCAGCCGATCAGCGCGCCGCCGGGGAATTCCAGCTTCGGGATGGATTGCCACCCGCCTTCGTTGATCGCCCGCGCGCCATAGGAAACGCGGCGCCCGCCTTCCAGATATTTGCGGATATCCGGGTGCTGCTTCCAGCGCTGAAACTCTTCGAACGGGAAGAGATAGGGGTTTTTGTAACTCAGCCCGACAACGAAGCCCAGCGCCACCTGACCATTGGCCTGATGATAGAGGAAACCGCCGCCATAGGCATCGGTGAGCGGCCAGCCCTGCGTGTGGATGACAAGGCCCGGCTGATGCTTGGCCGGGTCGATATCCCACAATTCCTTCATGCCGAGGCCATAGACCTGCGGCTCGCACTCCGCCTCCAGATTATACTGCGCCTTCAATTGCTTGGTCAGATGGCCGCGCGCGCCCTCGGCAAAGAAGGTATAGCGGGCGTGCAGTTCCATGCCGGGCTGATAATCACCCTTGTGGCTGCCGTCGCGGGCGACGCCCATATCGCCGGTCGCCACGCCCTTGACCGATCCGTCCTCATTATAAAGAATCTCCGCCGCCGGGAAGCCGGGGAAGATTTCCACGCCCATGCCCTCTGCCTGTTCGGCCAGCCAGCGGCACAAATTGCCGAGCGATCCCGTATAGGTGCCCTTGTTGTGCATGAAGCCGGGCGTCATGATATGGGGCATGGCGATCTTGCCCCTGGCGCTGAGCACCCAATGCCGGTTGTCCGTCACCGGCACATCGGCAAGGCCGCACCCCATATCGCGCCAGTCGGGGAAAAGCTCGTCGAGCGCCCTGGGATCGATAACCGCGCCGGACAGGATATGCGCGCCGATTTCCGACCCTTTTTCCAGCACGCACACGCCAAGCTCCCGCCCGGCCGCATCGGCAAGCTGTTTCAGACGGATTGCCGCGCAAAGGCCCGCAGGCCCCCCGCCAACAATCACTACATCATAAGACATGGATTCGCGTTCGGTCATATTCCTCTCCCACCGGCAAGACGCATGAAGGTACGTTGCTCCGGTTGGCGTGCAGTTCCAACGTTTCAGCATTTGGGGCGATGACCCGTCTTGACGAGTTCGTCAACCCGTGGCCCAAGCATTTCCATGCGAGAGGGGCTTTTGACAGATACCGGAGTTGTCCGGGCGCAACTTGATGGACTGCTTTCCTGGTGGGCGACCGCCGGGGTCGATGGCGTTGTCGCCGACGAAAGCTGCAACTGGCTGAAACCCCCGCCGCCCCGCGCCCCGCGTGCGGATTTCCTGCCCGCGCGGGGGGATGCGCGAGAAGCTGCGCAGGGGAATGCCGCCACCCCGCCAACCCCCGCAAAACCGGCGCAATCATGGCCCGACACGCTCGACGCTTTTCAGGCCTGTCTCGCCGGGGCCGACGATCTGCCGGAATGCAGATGGCCGGGTCGCCGCTTCCTGCCGACCGGTCCTGCGCAACGGCCGCGCCTGATGATCGTCCTGCCCGCGCCGGACGCCGACGCCGGCCCGGATGCGCCGATGGGCGCGGCGGCGATGCGCCTGCTCGGCAATATGCTGCGCGCCGTCGATCTGGACCTTGCGGACTGTCATCTGGCCTCGCTCAGCCTGATCGCGCCGCCCGGCGGCATGATCGATTCGGACCTGATCGCGCCGCTGCTGCGCCGCATGCGCCATCATATCGGGTTGGTGGCCCCGCAAGCGCTGTTGCTGGCCGGAGATCAGACGAACCGTGCCTTTGCTCCGATAACCGATGGAGACAAGGCCAAAAATTTACCATTTGTTAACCATGACACAGGCAATGTCCCTTGTGCCTCGCTTCTGCACCCAAGGTTGATATTGGAGCAACCTTCCGCAAAGGCCGGGGCATGGAAAGCATTGAGAGCGTTGATCAGGGGCTGATTATCTTGAAACCATTTCTTATCGCGGTCGGCGTCAGCACCCTCGCCCTGCAAGCGGGCACCGCCCGCGCGGAGGGGCCGTCCCTCACCCTTGACCTGTCCACCGACAGCAACAACGCGGAACAGGCGGTGCAGCCCTTGCGCGGTCAGGACGCCTATCGCGCCTTTTTCGGTGCGCTGCGAGCGTCGAACTGGTCCGAAGCCAAGGCCCGCGCCCTGTCGATGGACAAGGATGACCCGGTCCGCGCCGTTGCGCTTTCCCGCCTCTATACCGCCAAGGATTCCCCGCGGGTCGAACTGTTCGACCTGCTCAACCTGCTCAACCATGCTAGCTGGCTGCCCGATGCGGATCAACTCGGCCGGCTGGCGAAAAAGCGCGGGGCGGAAATCCTGCCGGACGGGCCGCAGGTGCAGAAGCTGGTCTATATGGGCTCCGCGCCCAGCCGCCGCACCCTTTCCACCACGCGGCAGGACGCCGCCGCACAGTCGCTCGTGTCGCAGATCCAGCCCTATATCAACCGGGATGATCCCGCAGGCGCCGAATCGCTGATCGGCGGGGCGCAATCCGGGCTTTCGCCCGACGGCCTTGCCGAGGCGCGGCAGCGGGTCGCATGGTCCTATTATATCGAAAATGACGACGCCAATGCCCGCCGCCTCGCCACGCGGGTGCTGGAAACCGGATCGACCAACGACTGGACCGTGCAGGCGCATTGGACCATCGGCCTGTCGGCCTGGCGCCAGAACGATCCCGCCAATGCCGCCAGGGCCTTTGAGCAGGTCGCGCAGCGCGCCTCCAATGACGATATGCGCGCCGCCGGTTCCTATTGGGCGGCGCGGGCATGGATGAATGCGGGCCAGCCCGCACGGGTCGCGGCCCTGATGAAGATGGCCGCCGCCCGCACCAACTCCTTTTACGGCATGCTGGCGCGCGAAACGCTCGGCATGGATGAACCCTCCACGCCCGCCACCGCGAGCGCCAGCGACGCCGCTATCCGCAAGCTCAGCCGCGAACCCGCCGTCAAGGCCGCGCTGGCCCTGCATGATATCGGCGAGGATAGTCTGGCCGACGATCTGTTGCGCCGTCAGGCGGAACTGGGCGGCCTGCGCGATTATGACGCGCTGCTCGCGCTCAGCGAGACGCTGGATCTTCCCGCGACGCAGATCTGGCTGGCGCAGCGCGGCCCCGCCGGGCGGCAGCCGGACCGGATGGCGCATTTCCCGCGCCCCAAATGGCAGCCCGAAGGCGGCTGGCGCGTCGAACCCGCGCTGGTCTTTGCCCATACGCTTCAGGAATCGAATTTCCGCGCCGACGCCGTCAGCCCCGCCGGGGCGCGCGGCCTGATGCAGGTGATGCCCGGCACCGCGCGCGACATGGCGGGCGGAACCGTCAGCGCCAGCCAACTCAACAATCCCGCCACCAATATGGAATATGGCCAGCGCTATCTGGAACAATTGCGCGACATGAGCGCCACCGGCGGGCTGCTGCCCAAGGTGATGGCGGCCTATAATGCCGGGCCTGCCCCGGTGGCGCGCTGGAACAGCGAAGTGCGCGACGGCGGCGATCCGTTGCTGTTCATCGAATCGCTGCCCTATTATGAGACGCGCGCCTATGTGAACATCGTGATGCGCAATTACTGGGTCTATCAGCAGCGCGACAGCGGCAAGGCCGGGGCGCTGACCGCGATGGCGCAGGGCAAATGGCCGGCCTTCCCGACCCTGAAGGGCGGCAAGCCGATGCAGATGAGCTACCGCATCACCCGCTGACCGCCCGTTTTCCCATCCGCGCCGGGGGATTTCGACCCATGCCGACAGATACGCCATGCCGATAGACGACAGCATCGCCTTCACGCCGGTCCAGATCGCGATCCTGACCATCTCCGACAGCCGCACGCCGGAAACCGACGCATCGGGCGACATATTGGCGCAGCGGATCATGGCGGCGGGCCATATCCTTGCCGCCCGCGGGCTGGAAACGGACGAGCGCGACCGGATCGTCGCGCGCCTGCATGGCTGGATCGACAATCCCGCGATCGACTGCATCATCACGACCGGCGGCACCGGCGTCACCGGGCGCGACGTGACGCCCGAAGCCCTCGCCATCGTGCAGGACAAGGACATCCCGGGCTTTGGCGAACTGTTCCGCTGGCTGAGCTATGCGAAGATCGGCACGTCCACCATCCAGTCCCGCGCCTGCGCCTGCGTGGCGCGCGGCACCTATATTTTCGCGCTGCCGGGCAGCACCGGCGCGGTGAAGGACGGGTGGGACGATATCCTCGTCACCCAACTCGACAACCGCCACCGCCCCTGCAATTTCGTGGAACTCATGCCGCGTTTGCGGGAAGGGTAAGCGCGCGCTCCTAAACCCGGTCCGCCTGCGCCACGCAATCGAGCGAGCGCAGCGCCGACACGATCCGCATCAAATGCTGGGCGTCCGATACTTCCAGATCGATGATGTCGGTGTGAAACGGCCCTTCCCGGTTCACCAGTTGCAGGTTCAGGATGTTCGCCTTGTTCACGCCGAAGATATTGGCGACAGCGGCCAGCGTGCCCGGCTGGTTCTTCACGATCACCTGAAGGCGCGCAGTGCCGCCCTTCGACTTGCTGTCCCATGCCAGATCCACCCAATCGGCGTCCTGCCCTTCTTCCAGCTTCATGCAGTCGATGGTGTGCACCTCGATCGGCTCGCCGGTGCGGCGGATGCCGACGATGCGGTCGCCCGGCACCGGATGGCAGCAATCGCCGAGGCTATAGGCGATGCCGGGCGTCAGGCCGCGAATCGATACCGGGTGATGCTGCGCCGGGGCATGATGATGGCCGCCGTCATCGCCGCCGGTGGAGCCGGGGATCAGCGCCTCCATCACCTCCATGTCCGTGACCTGATGGGTGGCGATCGCGATCATCAGCCCGGCGCGATCCTCCATCTTCAGCCGCCCCAGCGCCGCCGTCACCGCCTTGTCGCCGATTTCGACCGGCAGCCGCTCGACGATTTCCTCGAACAGATTTTCGCCGAGCCGGATCGTCTCGTCCCGCTGTTTATGGCGGATATAGCGCCGGATCGCCGCCCGCGCCTTGGCGGTGATCGCAAAGGTCAGCCAGCCGGGCTGCGGTTCCTGCCCCTCGCTTTTCAGGATTTCTACCTGATCGCCATTTTCCAGCACCGTGCGCAGCGGCATCACCCGGCCATTGACCTTGGCCCCGACCGTCTGGCCGCCAAGGCTGGTGTGCACCGCATAGGCGAAATCCACCGGCGTCGCGCCCTTGGGCAACTGGTACAGCTCGCCCTTCGGACTGAACGCGAAGATGCGGTCCTGATACATGGCGAGCCGCGTATTTTCGAGCAGTTCGTCCGCATCATGGCTCTGGTCGAGAATTTCGATGAGGTCGCGCAGCCAGTCCGCATGCCCGTCCGGCCCCTTGCCTTGCTTATAGGCCCAGTGGGCGGCAAGGCCGAATTCATTCTCCCGGTGCATCTCCGCGCTGCGAATCTGGATTTCGATGCGCGCATTCTCGCCATGGATGACGGTGGTGTGCAAAGAGCGATAGCCGTTGCGCTTGGGCGTCGAAATATAATCCTTGAACCGGCCCGGAACCATCTTGTACCGGCTGTGGATGATGCCCAGCGCGCGATAGCATTCCTCGGTCGTGGCGGTGATGATGCGAAAGGCCATCACGTCGGTAAGCTGCTCGAAACTGATGTGCCGTTCCTGCATCTTGCGCCAGATGGAATAGGGGTGCTTTTCGCGCCCCGACACCGTCACCTTCATGTCCGCCTGCCCCAGCAGCAATTGCAGGCCGGAGGAAATGCGCGCCACCTTGTCGACGCCGCCTTCCTTCAACTGCTCCAGCCGCCGATCGATGCTGGCATAGGCCTCCGGCTCCAGTTGCTCAAAGGCGAGAAGCTGCATTTCGCGCATGAAATCATACATGCCGATCCGCTCCGCCAGCGGGGCGTAGATATCCATCGTCTCCCGCGCGATGCGGCGGCGCTTGTCCTCCTTCCCGATGAAATGCAGCGTGCGCATATTGTGCAGCCGGTCGGCCAGCTTGACCAGCAGCATGCGGATATCGTCGGACATCGCCAGCAGGAACTTGCGCAGATTTTCCGCTGCCCGTTCATTTTCCGACTGGGCCTCGATCTTGGAAAGCTTGGTCACGCCATCCACCAGCCGGGCGACATCGGTGCCGAACAGCTCCTCTATCTCCTCATAGGTGGTGAGCGTGTCCTCCAGCGTGTCGTGCAACAGCGCGGTGACGATCGTCTTGTCGTCCATATAGAAATCGGTGAGGATGCCCGCCACCTCGATCGGGTGGCTGAAATAGGGGTCGCCGCTCGCCCTTTTCTGGCTGCCATGTTTCTGGACGGAAAAGACATAGGCGCGGTTGATCATCGCCTCGTCCGCATCGGGATCGTAGCGTTTTACCCGCTCGACAAGTTCATATTGACGCAACATTATTAAAAAGGATTTGGGTGAAATGCGCGCGGGTGCAACAAAAAAATCATTCGCGCCTGCCTTTTTCCCGCTTTTCCGGCGCGCATCCTGCGCCGGAGGGAACGGCAAATCCCTGCGTCAGGGCAGCGGCGCAGGCCATGCCGCACCGCAATCCATCCGATGCCCGCCGCCATCCGGCGCTTGCCAAAGCATCCTTTTTGCAAAAAACCGGTTCCCTCTTTTTTGCACGATGTTCTAAGACTGTCCCCGCATGTCCGTTAATCCGTTCCAGCCCAAGCCCTTTTTCCAGGACAAGAACCGCGCGTTCTGGTATCTCCAGTCCGTCGGCTGGGCTGGCGCGTTCATGCTGCGCGGCATTTCGGGGCTGGCCAACGGGCAGCCCTTTTCCTTTCTGGTTCCGGTGCTGATCTCCACGATCACCGGCTATTCGCTGACGCTGCTGATGGCCGTGATCTTTCGCATGTTGCTGAAACAGCGGCCGTTCGTGACGTGGAGCGTTTCCATATTGGTGGTGCTGGCCGCCGCCGGGATCGGCGCGTTCATCGATGCATGGGTGTTCGCAACGCAAAATCGCGGCAGCAGCGTGGTGGGCGTGCAATTGCTGCTCGGCGCCTATTATCTGACCGTGACGCTGCTGTTCGCCTGGGCGGCGCTCTATTACGCGATCAACTTCTACCTGACGGTGGAGGAACAGGCAGACCAGTTGCTCCGGCTGGAAAATCAGGCGTCCAGCGCCCAGTTGGCGATGCTGCGCTATCAGTTGAACCCGCATTTCCTGTTCAACACGCTGAACAGCATTTCGACGCTGGTGCTGCTGAAACAGACGGACCGGGCCAATGCGATGCTTTCGCGCCTGTCGTCCTTCCTGCGCTATACGCTCATCAACGAGCCGACCGCCATGGTGCCCCTGCATCAGGAGATAGAGACGCTGAAACTCTATCTGGAAATCGAGAAAATGCGGTTCGAGGAACGGCTGCGCCCGGATTTCGACATAGATCCCAAGGTCGCCGATGCGCATCTGCCTTCGCTGCTGTTGCAACCGCTGGTCGAAAATGCGATCAAATATGCCGTGACGCCCAAGGAGGAAGGGGCAGAAATCAGCGTCAGCGCTCATCCTGCCGGAGAAAATGTGCGTATCGTCGTGTCCGACAACGGGCCGGGATTGAATGACGAGCACAGACGGCCAAATCTTTCCACCGGCGTTGGGCTGGGCAATATCCGCGACAGATTGTCGCAGGCCTTTGGGGAACGACATAGCTTTGAAACGCGTTCTGCTCCTGGAGGTGGTTTTATCGTCACGATCGAACTGCCCCTTGTGACGCAGCCAGCATGAGAGATTCCTAAATGACCATCCGCACCATTCTCGTCGATGATGAAAGCCTTGCCATTCAGGGCCTTCGCCTGCGGCTGGACGCTCATCCCGACGTGGAGATCGTGGAAACCTGCCAGAACGGGCGGGAGGCGATCCGCGCGATCAAGACGCACAAGCCCGACCTTGTTTTCCTCGACATCCAGATGCCCGGCTTTGACGGCTTTTCCGTCGTCGCGGGCACAATGGATATCGAACCGCCGCTGTTCGTGTTCGTCACCGCCTATTCCGACCATGCGATCCGCGCATTCGAGGCGCAGGCGGTCGATTATCTGATGAAGCCGGTCGAGGAACAGCGCCTTGCCGATGCGCTGGAACGGGTGCGCCAGCGCCTTGCCGACAAACGTCAGGCGCAGGAGGCCGAACGGCTGCGCGAGGTGCTGGCCGAGGTCGCGCCCGAAGCCATGTCCCATTTCGAGGCCGAGGATGACGAGGCCGCCCCGGCTGCGGGCCGTTATGAAAAGCTGATCAACATCAAGGATCGCGGCCAGATTTTCCGCGTCGATGTGGACAGCATAGAGCGGATCGACGCGGCGGGCGATTATATGTGCATCTACACCGCCGACAATTCACTGATCCTGCGCGAAACGATGAAGGATCTGGAAAAGCGGCTGGACCCGCGCAATTTCCAGCGCGTCCACCGTTCGACCATCGTCAATCTTTCCCAGGTGCGGCAGGTGAAGCCGCACACCAATGGCGAATGTTTCCTGATCCTGGAATCAGGCGCGCAGGTGAAGGTCAGCCGTTCCTATCGCGATGTGGTGGCCCGCTTCGTCCATTGATAAGACAGGTCGCCTCTTTTCCCGATATGTATAGGGCCGGATTCCATCCGGCCCGCGCCTGTTTGCTGCCGGCGCCGCGACTTGATTCGCGGGAGACAGCGGACGGGCTTTCCCCGTTGGCGAATTTTCGCCTGTTTTCAACCAAGTGGTCGTGTGTCTCCGATGTGCCGGCGCGCGTCCGCATAGCCGGAGAACCATTATGAACCGCGCTTTGCTGACAGCTCTCCTTATCTCTACGTTCAGCGTTCCCGCCGTTGCCCAGCAACAGACTGAAACCCCCGCCACCCCGGCGGCAACGCCTGAAGCCGCTCCGGCGACGACTCCTGAAGCCGCTCCGGCAGCAACGCCCGAAAGCGCACCGGCAGCGCCGGCAAGCGCCCCGGCTGCGGCGGACGCGGCAACCCCTGCGGCCGAACTGACGCCGGAGCAGATCGCGGCCTTCAATCAGGCGGTCAAGGATTTCGGCGCCGGGCAACAGGCGCAGCAGGCCAATGACAATGCCACCGCGTCGGCCAAATATACAGCGGCCCTGCCCGCCATTCGCGATATGGTGAAGGCCCAGCCCGACAATATGGAGAATGTGAATTTCCTCGCCAACGCCCTCTATGCGAGCGCGGCGGCGGAAATCGCCCTTCAGAAAACCGATCAGGGCGTCGCCCTGATGGAGGAAAGCATCCCCCATTGGCGCAAGGTGGCGGCGGCCAATGCGTCCGACACGGCGAGCCAGAAGGTGCTGGCCAGCATCGCCACGCAGGTCGCCAATGTGAAGCTGTCGAAGCAGGACAAGGCGGGCGCCGCGCCGCTGTATAACGAGGCCATTACGCTGTCCCGCAAGCTGGTGGCGGCGACCCCTGACGCGGCCAACAAGAACCTGCTGCTCGGCGCACTGATCGGCGCCAGCCAGACGAGCGAGGACGCCGCGATCAAGACCGAGGCGGCTTCCCTCTCCAAATCCATGCTGGCCGATGGCAGCGTCGATGCGGCCAACAAGCCCGCCGCAGAGATTCTGGGCGGCGGCGCGGCCACCCCGGCGGCTCCCGCACAGGCGCAGCCCGCCCCCGCGCGGTAACGCGCCAAACGATAACGCGCAGTAATGCGCCTTTCGGACGACCGCCTTCGCCTGCCCCGAATGGGCCAGGCGGGGGCGGTCTTTCCGTTACGATCTTTCCGTTACTGGCCGTTACCGGAACACCCAGAACCGGTTGAGGACGAACACCACGCCCGGCGTCACGAAAATCATCGCCGGGATGGGCGTCCATTCCGGCCAGTGCCACCACGATACGCACAGCCACACCCACAGCGCGTTGAGCGCGAGGCTGACCAGCGACACGGCGACGAAACGCGCCCCCCGCGCCGCATGGGCGGCAGCGCCCCGTGCGCGGCCCTCATCCGCGCCCTCATCTGCGCCCTCATCTGCAAAAGTGAAACGGCCATGCAGCCCATAGCCGAGCACCACCGCGACGCCATAGCCCGCCAGATTGGCGATTTGACTATGGACGCCCGCCCGTGCCGCCAACAGCCAGTAAACCGCCGCCTGCACCAGCGTAACGCCCAGCCCCACCACGCCATAGCGCAGGATTTGCGCCACCAGCGCGCGACGATGGGGCGGCAGGGCCAGCCAAAGCGCCTTCATGCGTCGCAATTCCTCATTCCGGGTGCTTCCCCGATGTCCGGCCTCGATATTTCATATTTCCGCCTGCCCCCGTCCTGCCGCCCATAGCGCGCCCCGTCATCGCGCCCCGTCATAAAGCCGTTGCGCTTTGTGCGGATCGCTCTAATCCCTGACGGCCATGAGGGAAAGCACCCATGGCCGCATCATGCCCATCGTCAGGACGGCGAGCGCTCGCCTGCTCCTGTGGGCGCACGACAACTGGAAATGGCTGACTTTCCTGCTCTGGCTAGGCATCGCCACCTATTATCTCGCGATCCGCGCCGATAATATCCACTGGTTTTCGCTGGGCGATACGGACGATAATCTCCGCTATGCGCAGGTGAGGGACTGGCTGGCGGGGCAAGGCTGGTTCGATCTGCGCCAATATCGGCTCGATCCGCCCGGCGGGGCGAATATCCACTGGTCGCGCCTCGTCGATCTGCCGATCGCGGGGCTGATGCTGCTTTTCCGCCTGTTCATGGAACCGGGGCAGGCGGACCGCTGGGCCTGCGCGATCGCGCCGCTGCTGCCCCTGTTGCCGCTGATGCTCAGCCTTGGGTTCATCACCCGGCGGTTGACGCGGCCGGGCAGCAACGCATGGATCATCGCGGCTCTCGCGCCGCTCGGCGCGCCGATGGGCCTTTCCATGTATATGCCGCTGCGGATCGATCATCATGGCTGGCAGCTTGCGCTGACGGTGGCGATGCTGGCCGGGATCGTCGATCGCAAATGGTTGCGCGGCGGGCTGGTCGCGGGGTTCGCGAGCGCGCTTTCCCTCGCCATCGGCATGGAGATGATCGTCTATCTGGCGGGCGCGGGCGGGCTGATCGCGCTGCGCTGGGTCTTCAAGCAGGGCGCGGGCCGCCGCATGACCCCCTATGCGCTGGCGCTGGGCAGCGGCACCGGCCTCCTCTACGCGGGCTTTGCGAGCCATGCCAATCGCCTGCCCGTCTGCGACGCGCTGTCCCCGATCTGGGTGGCGGTGCTCGGCATGGCGGCGGGCGGCATGGTGCTGCTTTCCATCCTGCCGCTGTCCCGATGGTATCAGCGCCTTGGCATCGGCATGGTGGTGGGCGCGGCGGTGGGCGCCTTCGCGCTGTTGAACTGGCCGCAATGCTTTACCGGCGCCTATCAGATTTCCCCCGAACTCGACCGGCTCTGGCTGTCCCATGTGCGCGAGGCCAAGTCGATCACCCAGCAATCCTTCGCCAGCGCCATCTCGATGCTGGCCCTGCCCGCGGGCGGCGCGCTGGCCGCCATCGCCGCATGTTTCGTTGTGGCGGCGCAGCGGGATATGGAGCGGCTCTGGGCATGGGGGACGGTCACGCTGATGACGCTGTTCGCGCTGGGCCTGATGTTCTGGCAGATCCGTGCAGGCCCCGCCGCGCAGTTGCTCGCCATTCCGGCGGTCGCCTGGGCGGCCCATGCGATGCTGTGCTGGCTGCGGACGGGCAGTTGGGGCGGGCGGCTGGCCGGGCTGGCGGGCGTCGCCTGCGTGGCCGCGCTCTTCAACGCGGGGGCTGTCCATGGCGAGGCGAGGCGCTGGAAAACCGCGCTGATCGGCGGCGGACCGCCCCCTTCCGCTCAGGACAAGGCGAAGGAGGACGCCCGCAAGGCCCGGCTGGAGCGCATTCGCCGCGCCAATGCGCGGTGCCGCACCCTGCCGGCCTTGCAGGCGCTCAACGAGTTGCCGCCCGCCACCATCTTCACGCTGGTCGATCTCGGCCCGCGCCTTGTCGCGACCACGCATCACAGCGCGATTGCCGGGCCTTATCATCGCAACGATGCGGCGATTCTCGACATTCATCATGCGTTCGACGGCGACCCGGAAACCTTCCACGCGATCGCGCGCCGCCACCATGCCCGCTATTTCCTGCTCTGCCCCGATTTCCCGGAAGGGACCATCTATCGCGCGCGCAGCCCCGGCGGCTTTTACAGCCTCGCGGAGCGGGGCGACCTGCCGTCATGGCTGCATGAGGTGCGCCTGAACGGCCTCAGCAACCCGCCCTATCGCCTCTACCGGATCGATCCTTAAGGCAGCGGGCGCCCGTTCAGCGACGCGCCGCGAAGAAATCGACGAGCAGCGCGGCGGCCTCCGCCTGCCCGATGCCGCCATAAACCTCCGGCCGGTGATGGCATTGCGGGTGGGCGAACACGCAGGCGCCCTGTTCCACGCCGCCGCCTTTCGGATCTTCCGCGCCATAATAGAGGCGGGCGATTCGCGCATGGGCGATCGCGCCCGCACACATCGGGCAAGGCTCCAGCGTCACATATAGATCGCAGTCGGTCAGGCGAAAATCGCCCAGCCGGGCCGCCGCCGCGCGAATCGCGACGATCTCCGCATGGGCGGTGGGGTCGTTATCCCGCCGATTGCGATTTTCCCCCTCCCCGATGATGACGCCGCCACGAGTCACCACTGCGCCGATCGGCACCTCTTGCGCCTGCGCCGCCGCGCGGGCAAGGTCCAGCGCGCGGGCCATTGCGGCGGGCAAGGGGAAGGCGGACGGCATCCCCTTCCCTATCGTCGCGGCGGCCGAAATGGCAAGCGCTGTGGCATGATAAACCACGCAGAGGCTTGACGAACAGGGCCATTGGCGTTATCGGCGCGGCTTTCCGCAGAGGCGGCTTCCTTGGGGGAGGCGGCTTCATGCAGCAGCCCGATGAACAGGATTGATTGATATGTCGCGCATTTGCGAGCTGACCGGCAAGGGTCGTCAGGTGGGACACAATGTTTCCCACGCGAACAACAAGACCAAGCGCGTCTTTCTGCCGAATTTGCAGAATGTGACGCTGCTTTCCGAAACGCTGGAACGCGGCGTGAAGCTGCGCGTATCGACGCACGGCCTGCGTTCGGTCGAACATAATGGCGGCCTCGACAACTGGCTGCTCAAGACCTCCGACGAAAAACTGTCGCTCAAGGCCCGCCGCCTGAAGCGCGAAATCAGCAAGAAGCGCGCGCCCGTCGCCGCCTGATTCGCTTTTTTCATAACGAATCGGAAAAAAAGCGGCCTTCCGCGAAAGGCCGCTTTTTTCGTGCCCTGAAAAATGCCCCCGAAAACGACGGTGCAATGCGCGCAGGCTACGGATCAGAATTGATCGGGCAGCGCGAATTTCAGCAGCAATGTGCGCTGGAAGAACAGATGATTATTGTCTGACAGCACCCACAGGACGGTCTGGCCATCGGGTCTGCGCTGCACCGTCATCGCCTCGAAATTATCGGCCAGCACCGGCGGCGCGAGGCGGGCGACCTCCTTGCCCGGCAGGACAGCGCCCGGCTTCATCGCCCCGATGTCCACCAGCGTGATGACCGCGGTGAAGCCATCATAGACGGTGGCGCGCCGGTTCAGCACCAGCAACCGGTTCCCGCCGATCGCCACCGCATCGGTGGGATCATAGCCGACCGGCGGCATATAGTGCATGAGGATGGGGGGCAGCGCCTTTTTGTCGGATGGATCATCCGCGAACAACAGCATGTCGCGCCCCTTGCCATCGCCATGGGCGCCCTCGGCAATCACCAGGAACCGCCCGTCCGGCAGGCGCGCCAGCGATTCGATGCTGGACGTATCGGTCCAATCCTTCATTTCCGGCCATGTGCGACAGGCTTCCGCCCGCGACAGATCGGCGGGATAGCGGCAGATCATCTGCGACAGTTCAAACCCCACCCAGATCGTCCCGGTGGCGGGATCGACCGCCATCGATTCGCTGTCGGTCGATCCCGGCAGCCATCCACGCGTTCGGTGTTTCAATATGGGCAAGCGCTTCACCGTCCCGGCCCCGCGCTCACCCGGTGACGGAAAGGTGAACATCGTCGCGGTGTCGTTGAGCGCCTGAATGCGCCCATCCGGCAGGATCGACATGGCCGACAGGCCGCCAAAGCTGTTATCCGGGCCGGTCAGATCCCATGCGCCCAGAAAATGCAGACTGCCCAATTGCGTCCGTTCCGGCCGGGAACTGTCCAGCACCAGCGGGCGGGCGGCAATTTCCATCGGCCCGTTCTCCGCCCTGGGGGGCCGTTTCAGTTCCTTGACGGCGTAACGACCGCCGATCAACATCGGCAGCAGGATGAGCAGAGCAAGCAGGATACGCATTACCCATGCGTCCTAAAGCCATTCGCGCGCCAAAGCCATTCCCCCCGCAGAGAAAACGGAACGGGGCATCGCACGCCCCGCTCCGCCCCGGCCTCCTGCCCTTGCCGTCCCGGCTGGCTGGCCGGCTGAACGCAGGCTGACAGCGCCATTCAGGGATCGGTCAACGCCGATGGGGCATATCCGAATCATGGAAGAGCCAAGGGTGATTCGGTTTCATCCCGCCCCACCCGGCTCTCGACAGGATTTGAAAGGAATGTCGATATGAGAAAGACAATGTTCCAGAAGCTGAGCGCAGCAGTGGGGATCGGCCTCATGTCGATCGGCGCTCTTGCCGCCACTCCGGCCGCCGCCCGCGACCATTATCGCCCCGGCGACCATTATCGCGGTTATGATCGCGGTCATGAATATCGCGGCAATTATGGGCGCGATCGCTATCGTGGCGATTATCGCAACGCCCGTTCCTATCGCGGCGGCAATTATTATCGCAGCGGCTATCAGTGCCGTGACGATGGCACGGGCGGCGCGATCATCGGCGCCGTGGCCGGCGGCCTGCTCGGCAACAGCGTGGCCCGCCCCGGTGATCGGACGACCGGCGCTGTCCTCGGCGCGGCGGTAGGCGCGCTGGCCGGACACGCCATCGACAAGAATGACGGTCGCCGCTGCTGACCCCATTCCGGTCCGCCGGCTCAATCCGGTCCGCCAGATCGATCCGGCGGACCGGAAATATCTTCTCTCCCCTGAACTCCGGCCTTTCGGTCCCCTGCGGATCGGGGGCCTTCTTTTTTGTCGGGGGCATCCGGGTGTCAGGGATATTCCGCAAGCCAAGGCCTCAAAGGCGGGTCGCGCCTGCCGCAGCCGCGCCGAACAAGCCCGGTTCGGGGTGGTCGGCATGATAGACGGGCAGCGCCTCCATGATGTGGCGATGCCGCCCCTTGGCGAGGAAATTCTCATGGAACAGGGCGAAGGCGGGATTATCCTTCATACGCCCGGTCAGGCCGCCCGCCAGTACCACCGCCGCCGCGCCATGGGCCAGCGCGATGTCGCCCGCTACCGCGCCATAGCTTTTGCACAGTTGCGACAGGGCAGCGACCGCGAGATCATCCCGCCCATCCAGCGCCGCCTGCCACAACGCGGCGTCCTCCGGCGTATCGATGCCTATTCCCGCCCGATCGGCCAGAACGGCATGGATATGGCCAAGCCCCGGCCCCGACACGACCCGCTCCACCGAAACGCGCCCGAAGCGCTGGCGCAACCGGGCGAGCAGGCCATCCTCCTCCTCATCGACCGGGGCAAAGCCCAGATGGCCGCCCTCGGTCGGCACAATGCGGACGGCCCCGCCGTCACAGGCCGCCAGCCCGACGCCCAGCCCCGTCCCCGGCCCGACGATGCTGACCGTCCCCTGCGCGGGCAACCCTTCGTCCGGGCCGAACATATGGGTCAGCCTGTCTCGCGGCAGGGCCATGACGCCATGGGCCATCGCCTCGAAATCATTGACGAGGACAAGCCGGTCCAGCCCCAGTTCGTCTTTCAGCCCCGCCGGATCGACGATCCAGTCGCTATTGGTGAGCTTGATCGGCCCGCTCGTCACCGGCGCGGCGAGCGCGACCACCGCTTCATCCGGCAAGGCGTCGGCCTCATCCCGCGCGAAATGGCGCCACGCATCGGCGAGCGTGGGATGCTCCGCCACCTTATATTTGCGGATGGTCCCCAATTGCGGCACGCTGCCCTTTCCGATGCGGGCGCGGCAAAAGCGGGCGTTGGTCCCGCCAATATCGACGGCGATGATTTCATGGCTCATTCACGGGACATAACCGCCCGGGGCGGAGCGCGCCACCCATTCGGCAAGCCCGCCAGACCCCATGAAGGCCATAAAGGCGATGAAGGATGCAGTTGCGTTGTTCCTTCGGCTCGTCTAAAGGCATCCGACCGCGCTGACCGGTGCGGCCCCTGTGGTGAAATTGGTAGACGCGCTCGACTCAAAATCGAGTTCCTTCGGGAGTGCTGGTTCGAGTCCGGCCAGGGGCACCATTTCCGGTTTACGGCCGAAACAAGAGAATCGCGGGCATGGTTTCGACTACGCCTGCCCCCCTGCCGCACTTCTGGTGCCGCACTTCTGGCAGGCTGCCACAGCCTCACGCGTCGATCATTTCCTCGTCCACCTCCGCCGCATTCTCCTGAATGAAGGCAAAGCGGTGGGCCGGGTTGGTGCCCATCAGCCGATCGACCAGATCGCGCACCGCCGCCTGATCCTCGAACTCCATCGGCAGGACAATGCGGATGAGGCCGCGCGTTTTCGGGTCCATCGTCGTTTCGCGCAACTGGCCGGGGTTCATCTCGCCCAGCCCCTTGAAGCGCGATACGTCGACCTTCTTGCCCTTGAGCACGGTCGCCAGCAGTTCATCCTTATGCGCGTCGTCGCGGGCATAGAGGCTCTTGCCCGCGCTGGTCAGGCGATAGAGCGGCGGCTGGGCGAGGTAGAGATGCCCGCGCTTCACCAGTTCCGGCATTTCCTGAAAGAAGAAGGTCATGAGCAAGGTCGCGATATGCGCGCCGTCCACATCGGCGTCGGTCATGATGACGATGCGTTCATAGCGCAGCGTGTCGGGGTTGCAGTCCTTGCGCGCGCCGCAGCCCAATGCCTGAATGATGTCGGCAATTTCCTGATTGGCGAGGATTTTCTGCGCGGTGGCCGACGCCACGTTCAATATCTTGCCGCGAATCGGCAAGATCGCCTGCGTCTTGCGATCCCGCGCCTGCTTGGCGGAGCCGCCCGCGCTGTCGCCCTCGACGATGAAAAGTTCCGTCCCCGTCGGATCGTCCGCGCTGCAATCGGTGAGCTTGCCCGGCAGGCGCAGCTTGCGCGCGCTGGTCGCGGTCTTGCGCTTGACCTCTTTCTCGGCCTTGCGGGCGAGGCGTTCGTCCATCCGGTCGATGACATAGGACAGCAGCGCCTTGCCGCGATCCATATTGTCGGTGAGATAATGGTCGAAATGGTCGCGCACCGCCGCCTCGACCAGCTTGGTCGCCTCCGGGCTGGTCAGGCGATCCTTGGTCTGGCTCTGAAATTGCGGCTCGCGGAGGAATACGGAGAGCATCAGTTCGCAGCCCGTCATCACGTCGTCGGCGGTGATGTCCTTCGCCTTCCTGACGCTCACCAGTTCGCCAAAAGCGCGGATGCCGCGCACCAGCGCATTTCGCAGCCCCGCCTCATGCGTGCCGCCATCGGGCGTCGGGATGGTGTTGGCGTACCAGCTATAACTGCCGTCCGACCAGAGCGGCCAGGCGATCGCCCATTCGGCGCGGCCCACCGCCCCGGCAAAATCCTGCGTGCCGGAAAAGAAATCCTTCGTCGCGCATTCCCGCCCCGCCAGCTGTTCGGCCAGATGGTCGGCCAGGCCGCCAGGAAACTGGAACACCGCCTCGGCGGGCGTGTCGTCGCTGATGAGGTCCGGCGCGCATTTCCAGCGGATTTCCACGCCCGCGAACAGATAGGCCTTCGACCGGGCGAGCCGATAGAGCCGCGCGGGCCGGAAATGGTGGCTCCCGAAAATCTCCTCGTCCGGCACGAAGCTGACCGATGTGCCGCGCCGGTTGGGCGCCGCGCCGATCTTTTCGAGCGGCGCCTGCGCATGGCCCTTGCTGAAGGACTGGCGGAACAGTTCGCGGTTGAGCGCGACCTCGACCACCGTTTCCGAAGACAGCGCGTTCACGACCGACACGCCCACGCCATGCAGGCCGCCCGATGTCGCATAAGCCTTGTCGGAGAATTTGCCGCCCGAATGGAGCGTGGTGAGGATCACCTCCAGCGCCGATTTGTCCGGGAATTTGGGATGCATGCCGACCGGGATGCCGCGCCCGTTATCGGTGATGGTCAGGCGGTTGCCCGCCTCCAGCGTCACCTCGATCCGGTTCGCATGGCCCGCCACGGCCTCGTCCATCGCATTGTCGAGCACTTCGGACGCGAGATGGTGCAAGGCCCGCTCGTCCGTGCCGCCGATATACATGCCGGGGCGGCGGCGCACCGGCTCCAGCCCCTCCAGCACCTCGATCGAGGAGGCGTCATAATTTCCCGATGTGGCGGTGGCGGAGGAAGCGAAAAGGTCTTCGGACATGGCGATGCTATAGGGCGCGGCGGGGCACGGGCGCAAGGGGCGCGCGCATGAGGGTTGGGCGCGTGGGGGCCGCAGGAAGCAGGCGAGGGCGCAAGCGCAAGCTCTGGCCCCATTCCGGCCCGCAGCAATCGCTCATTGGCCGCGCCATCCCTCGTTCACGCAGTCATTCCGCCATGCGATGTCGAATCTCTCGTCGGAAACCTTGTGACGGCCATATTGATTTTCGATCCACGGCCCCGCCGTCCCATCCCGGTAGACGATGAAGCGCGCAGGCAGGCCCGACCGGGCGGAAAGCCCGTCGGCCAGCAGCTTGCCGCAAATCTGCCCGGTGCGGGAATCGCCCACCACCTGAACATCGAAGAAGCGCAGATTGGACGTGTCGAGCGTGGCCCGGATGATCTGCTGCCCCTCTTCCGCCGCCTTGACGCGCCAGTCCGGCCGGTCGCAGGACGCCAGCAGCGCCCCCGCGCAAACCAGCGGGCAATACAGCCCAAGGGCAGCCCGCCCCACAAGGCAGCGCCCCCGCGTCACGACCCGCCGCTGTCCGCCATCAGCGCTTCCACCAGCGCCTTCACCTTTTTCTGCCGCCATTGCGGCGCGGGCGCGATCAGCCAATAGCCGCGCTTGCCCGCTTCCGCCTGCCCGACCTGCCGCACCCGGCCATCGGCCAGCGCGCCGCGCGCCAGCAGGTGCGGCACGCTCGTCCGGCCGAAGCCATGGGCCGCGGCGCTGATGGCAAGGCCGCCATCGGCAACCCGGATCAGCGCCGGTTGATCCCCCGCGCCGCTGCCGGTCCAGTCGATCCAGCCTTCCGCCCCGCCCTGCGCGGCCTCTATCGTCACATAACGCCCATCGTCCAGCGCGACGCCCTCATGCTCGCCCGCACCATCAGTCAGTTCGATCGCGAGGTCGAGATTGGCCTCGGTGAAATCGGGCGGCGTGTCGGCCGCGATCAGCGCCAGGTGCAGATCGGGCCTCTCCCGCGCATAAATGGCGAGGCGCGGCATCAGCCATGTCGCGATGATGTCGCGCGGCGCGGCGATGGTCAGCGCATTGCTGGACTGGCCCGCCTGCATCGCCTGCACGGCTTCCTCGAATTTCAGGAAGCCGCCGCGCAACGCATCGAGCGCGCCTTCGGTTTCCGGGGTCAGTTCCAGCCCCTTGGGCGTGCGGCGGAACAGCACGACGCCCAGCATGTCCTCCAGCGCCCTGATCTGCTGGCCGACGGCGGCGGGCGTCACCGCCAGTTCATCGGCGGCGCGGGTGAAGCTGAGATGGCGCGCGGCGGCATCCAGCACGCGCAGGCCGTTCAGGGGCAAATGGGTTCTTTTCATTCCGCTTCCGCAGGCGCGATCAGGGCAAAGCGCGGAATGGCGACCCGCAGCATACGCCCGTCCGACGCCACCATGGTATAATGACCCTCCATCACCCCGCTGGACGTGGTGAGCGGACAGCCCGATACATAATCATAGGAGGCTCCGGGGTGGATCACCGGCTGTTCGCCGATCACCCCTTCGCCCTCGACATGGTGCACCGCCCCGTGCCCGTCGGTGATGACCCACCGGCGCGAGAGCAGCTGCACCGGCTCATCCCCTTCATTTTCGACCCGGACATGATAGGCCCAGAACCAGCGATCCTGCTCCGGCTGGGATTGCTCCGGCAGGAAACTGACAGCGACACGGACGACAATATCGTCGGTCGCGGCGAAAAAGGGGAAAAAGGCCTTCACCGGCCCAGATTCTCCTAAAGGCCGATCGAGGTCAATGCCTGATCCAGATCCTCGATCAAATCCTGCGTATCTTCCAGACCGACATTGATGCGCAGCATCCCCTCGACCACGCCCATGGCCTCGCGCGTTTCCGCGCCGACGCCGTGATGAGTGGTGGAGGCCGGATGCGTCATCAGGCTGCGGCTGTCCCCGATATTGTTGGATATGTCGATCAGTTGCAGCGCATTGAGCAGCCCATGGGCCTGTTCCCGCCCGCCGTCGAGGATGAGGGAGAATATCGGCCCGCATGCCTTCATCTGCTTTTGCGCAAGATCATATTGCGGGTGGCTGGCAAGGCCGGGATGCAGGATTTTCGGGACGCGCCCTTCGAGGAACCGGCCCACCGCCAGCGCATTGTCCGACTGGCGCCGCGCCCGCAGATCCAGCGTTTCCAGCCCCTTCAGCACCACCCAGGCGTTGAACGGGGAGAGCGTCGGCCCGGTGTTGCGCTGAAACGGCATCAGCACATCCTCGATAAAATCGCGGCGGCCGCAAACGGCGCCCGCCAGCACGCGGCCCTGCCCGTCCATCAGCTTGGTCGCGCTATAGGCGACGACATCCGCGCCGAAATCCAGCGGACGTTGCAGCACCGGGGTCGCGAAGGCGTTATCGACCACCGTGGTGATGCCATGCGCCTTCGCCAGCGCGCAGACATATTCGATATCGACCAGATCCATCGTCGGATTGGCCGGGGTTTCGAAGAAAAAAACCTTGGTGTTAGGTCGGATCGCCTTGTCCCATTCCTCATTCACGAAGGCGTCGATCGCGGTCGTCTCTATGCCGAATTTGGGCAGCAGATTGTCGGTCAGCCAGCGGCAGGAGCCAAAGGCCGCCTTCGCCGCGACGACATGGTCGCCCGCCTTCAACTGGCACAGCAGGGCCGCCGTCATCGCCGCCATGCCGCTCGCCTGACAGCGCACGGCCTCTGCCCCTTCCAGCAGGGCGATGCGTTCTTCCAGCATTTGCACGGTCGGGTTCTGGAGGCGGGAATAGGTCATGCCCTCTTCCTCGCCGGTGAAACGCGCCGCCACGCTCTGCGCATCGTCATAGCAATAGCCGGAGGTCAGGAAGAGCGCCTCGGACGTTTCGCCATGCTCGCTGCGCCAGGTGCCGCCCCTGATCGCCTGCGTCGCGGGACGCCAGGTGGTGGTGATATCGCGATTCTGACCCGTTGTGCGTTTCATGTCATGCCCTGATCGTTATGGGATCGGGCCTCCGCACCAGACAGCCTTTGCATGAGACAAGGGTTTCTGCGCGTCAACCCGCTGTCAAAGCCCTTACCGCCACGACGCGCAACTGCAAGGCCTTTGCTCATTTTCTCCCGCCGCGATCGCGGGACGGACATGTCTATGCCGTTGCCGCCAGCGCGGGCAGGATTTCCCTGTCTTCCCACGCCAGCAGATCGAGCAGGCGCCGCTGGAGCGCGCGCACGGACTGGCCATAGCCCCACCAGTCCTCCCTTATCCGGTCTGTGGGCCAGTGATGGACATGGTGGCTGTAATCGAAATAAAGTTCGTGAAAGCAGCGCGCATGGGCTTCCATCAGCTTGTGCACCGCCTTGTCGGCGGATGTCAGGCAATGTTGGGCATAGTCCCGTTCGGCAACGATATGGCCGCGAAACAGGCGGGAAAATTCCATCCTGATCTTTTGGATATGGGCCATGTCGTCGGGCAGGGGGGCATCCAGCAGGATGCCAAATTCGCGCATTATCTTACGCAGCGCATCATGCTCCGCACCCAAGGGATTCTGCATTGTCCGACCCTGCGCTTTTTGTTGTTGGGGTCAGCCATATAGTTGATTCTGTTAACAAAGTCGGAATCGCGGCGGGCGAAAGACGCAGGCGTCCGACGCCCACCCGCACGGCATTGGCGTTCAAAGGGCGGACAGCACCGCGTCACCCATTTGGCGGGTCGTCAGCGCACCGCCCAGATCAGGGCTGCGCGCGCCGTTTTCCAGCGCCCGCGCGACCGCCGCCTCGATCCGGTCGGCCACATCCGGCTTGCCCAGCGAATAGCGCAGCATCATCGCCGCCGACAGGATGGTGGCGAGCGGATTGGCCTTGCCCTGCCCGGCGATATCGGGCGCGCTGCCGTGGATCGGCTCATACAGCCCCTTGCCGTCCGCATCGAGCGAGGCGGACGCCAGCATGCCGATCGACCCCACGCACATGCTCGCCTGATCGGAGAGAATATCCCCGAACAGATTGCCGGTGACGATCACATCGAACTGGCCGGGATTGCGCACAAGCTGCATCGCGGCATTATCGACATACATATGGGACAGGACGACATCGGGATAATCGGCGGCGACCTCGATCATCACGTCGCGCCACAGCTGGCTGGTTTCCAGCACATTCGCCTTGTCGACCGAGCAAAGCTTGCCCCGGCGCGCCTGCGCGGCGCGGAAGGCGCTGTGCGCGATGCGGCGCACCTCCGCCTCGTTATAGCTCATGATGTCATAGCCTTCGCGCAGGCCCTCGGCGGTCTTGCGCAGACCCTTTTCCCCGAAATAGACGTCGCCGTTCAGTTCGCGCACGATCAGCAGGTCGATGGCGCTTGCCACCTCCTGCTTCAGCGCTGAGGCGTCGGCAAGCTGGGGAAAGACCTTCGCCGGGCGCAGGTTGGAAAACAGCGTCAGTTCCTTGCGCAGGCCCAGGATCGCCTGTTCCGGCCGCAAATGCCGTTCCAGGCTGTCGCAATCATAATCGCCGACGGCGCCGAACAATATGGCATCGGCGCGGCGGGCGATATCCAGCGTTTCTTCGGGCAGGGGATGCCCCTTCGCCTTATAGGCCGCGCCGCCGACCAGCCCTTCCTCATAGTTCAGGTCGTCCAGCCCCAGCGCATCGAGCACGCGGCGGGCCTCTGCCATGATTTCAGGACCGATGCCGTCTCCGGCGAACAGCGCAACCAGCATGATATCTCTCCATCGCTTGAAGGCGGCTCGCTCCGCCTTCCGGCCCAGCGGACCAATGACGCCGCACGCATATGAATATGGCGCGCCTCACGCAACCGCTCTTTTGAGGCGATCGGTCAGCCGGTCGCGGCTCGCCAGCACATCGGCGCGGCGATCGATCAGCACGGAACGTTCGAGGAAATGCCGCGTCAGCGCGAGGCCCGCGACGATATCCGGCCAATCCGCCTGCATGGTGCGGTCCCGCAGGAAAGCGGGCAGCGCCAGCAGCTTCGCCTCATAGCCGATCGCCGCCTGCGCGCTCACCGCCGCGCCGGTGCGGGGGGAGATATAGGCGATGCTCCCCGCCCCCTGCCCCGTCACCGCACACCCCGACAGGTCGAGGCCAAAGCCCAGTTCCGCCAGCAGCAGCAATTCATAGCGCACCAGCCCCACCGCCCAGCCGCGCGCGGCGGGCGCGGCCTCCACCGCGTCCAGCACCCCGCCCAGCGCCTTGTAGAGCGGGGGATAGGCGATATCGTCGGGCAGCGCGGCGGCGGTCAGCGCGCAGATCCAGTCGATCGCGGCGGCAGGCAGCGGCTCGGACAGGATCGGCGCGAGGCTGTGCGACAATTCCACGGAAAGAGAGGCGAGTTGCTCCGCCGTGCGGGCGCGATAGTCCGCCATCACCCGGTTGCCCGGCAGCAGCACCGGCCGCATCGTCCGCGACCGCCCGCCCCGCACATAGCCCGCGACCAGCCCGTGCCCCGGCGTCAGCGCCCGCACCACCGCCCCATGCTCGCCATGGTGGCGCACGGCGCAGAGGATCGCGGGGGTGGAAAGATGCGGCATGGCCGTTCAGCGGCCCGACAGGGGAAGGCCGCGCTTTGCATCGGCCTGCGCCATGCGGCCTGCGCTGCTCAAGCTATCTCCCCTGCTCAAGCTATCTGCCCGGCCCGCGCCATCTGTCCTGCCCGCAACAGCCATTGCACGCGCCCTCATGGTTGTTCTGCCGGTGGCAGCGACAATTCCGCCGCCCGCCGCAACAGGCTCGCGACCAGAAACTCATCCACCGGCGCGGCGGCGTTGTTCCAGCTTGCCGTCAGCACCAGCCACCGCCCCGCCTTGTCGCGCAGCAGCAGCGTCATGTTGAGCACGCCCGGTTCCGACCCGCCCTTATACCCCGCATAGGCGAAGCGATCCGCTATCGCCGATACCGGGCCGGGGTTGAGGGCAAGGATACGCAGCGCCTCCGCTCCGGCGGGGGTGCCGCCCCGATCGCGCAGCCAGCGCATCACGCGGGCCAGATCGGCGGGCGAGGCGAACCATTCCAGCGTGTCGATCATCACCGGCCTGCCGTCCGCGAACAGCGGGCCGACCGCCTGCCCCGGCGTCGTCGCGACCTCCCCGGCCAGCAGGCGCCGCCGTCCCGCCAGATCGAGCGAGAGATAGCGCCGCCCCAGCGCGCCGCCTTCCACGCCCTTCAGCTTGAACGCCTCCATGGTCGTCAGGAACGGCATGTTCGCCGCCCCGTCGCGAATGCCGATGCGGGCCTGCATCGCCTCTATCCGCCGCCGCCCCAGCGCGCCGATGAGCAGGTCCGTCGCGCTGTTGTCGCTGGTGCGGATCATCGCTTCGGCCAGCCCGCGCAACGGCACCTGCGTGCCGCCGGGCAAGGGGGCGAATATTCCGGCGGGCAGTTCCCCGCCGTCCAGCGCGACCAGATCGTCCCAGCCTCGTTCCCCCGCCGTTATGGATCGCACCAGTTCGGCCAATATCACCAGCTTGAAGGCGGAGCCGATCGCCAATGGCCGATCGGGAGCGACCGCCGCGACCGTTCGGGCCTCGCCCTCTTCCTTATTCTCGCCCTCCTCCAGCGCCGTCATCAGGAAGCCCGCGTGGCCCGGCAAGGCGGCGAAGGCGGCCGCCACCTCTTCGGGCGTGCGCAGCCGGGAAGCCAGCGCGCTTTGCGGGTCCGTGATGCGCAGACCGATGATCTGCCCCGCCCCATCGGGCGCGACGACCAGATGCACGGCAGCCGTGCCCCTCTCGAACACCATGGTCAGCCGCGCCTCGGTCGCGCTCCGGGCGGACGCCGTGCCGATCCCGGTGGCCCTGCCCAATTGCGCAACCAGCCGGGCGGAAAGGGCGCGAAGCTGCGATTCGGGTATCTGGGCGAGGAAGGCGGGCGCGAAGCTGCGCGCCACATCGCCGCCGCCGTTGATCATCGCGATCACCTCTTCCGCGCGCTGCCGCAAGACGGTGGAGAGCGGCGGCGCGACAACGGCGCCGGGACTATCGGCCGCCACCGGTCCCTGCGCCGAAAGCGGCGAGGACAGCAGCAACGACAGCGCACATGCCATCAGGCCCGCGAAAAAGAAGCGCCCCATCATTCCCGACCTGTTCCTGTTGCCGACATATCGTCTTTTCGACCATCCGGCGCGCAAGGGAAAGGCACTTCCTGTCCCGTGGCCGGCCGGGGGAGGCGATGAGGGAGGCAGGTTCAGCCGCCGGGGTGGAAATAATCATAGACCGCCTGCGCCACCGCCGTGGAAACCCCCGGCGCGCGTTGCAGATCTTCCAGCCGCGCATCCTTCACCGCTCTGGCCGTGCCGAAATGCATCAGCAGCGCCTTTTTCCGCGCCGGACCGATGCCCGGCACCTCATCCAGCGAGGAGGTGGAAATCGCCTTGCTGCGCTTGCCCCGGTGCGCGCCGATGACGAAACGATGCGCCTCGTCCCGCAGCCGTTGCAGGTAGAAGAGCAGCGGGTCATTGACCGGCAGCATGATCTCCCGCCCGTCGGTCAGGTGGAACACCTCGCGCCCGTCGCGGCCATGATGCGGCCCCTTGGCGACGCCGACCAGCGGCACAGTCTCGACGCCCAGTTCCTCCAATATCGCGCGCACCGCCGATAATTGCCCCTTGCCGCCATCGACCAGCACCAGATCGGGCCATTCGCCCTTCTCGCGATCCGGGTCTTCCTGCTGGGCATGGGCGAAGCGGCGGGCGAACACTTCCCGCATCATCGCGAAATCATCGCCCGGCTGCGTATCGGGATTCCTGATGTTGAACTTGCGATAGGCATTCTTGCGGAACCCCTCCGGCCCGGCGACGATCATCGCGCCGAGCGCATGGGCGCCCTGAATATGGCTGTTGTCATAAACCTCGATCCGGTCGGGCGGGCCGTCCAGATCGAACAGGTCGGCCAGCCCCGCCAGCAGCTTCGCCTGCCCCGTGCTCTCCGCCTGCCGCCGTTGCAGCGCCTCGGCGGCGTTGCGGCGCGCTTCCTCGATCAGCTTCGTGCGCGGCCCGCGCTGCGGCACCTCTATCCGCACCTTGCGCCCGATCTTGGTCCCCAGCGCCTCGGAAAGCAGTTCCACTTCCTCCAGTTGCCGGTCGAGCAGCAACAGGCGCGCCGGGGGCACATCCTCGTAAAATTGCGCGAGGAAGGCGAACAGCACCTCCTCCTCGCTCATGTCCTGCGTGTGGACGGGGAAGAGCGACTGGCTGCCCGTATGCTGGCCGCCGCGCACGAAAAAGGCCTGGATGCACATCGCCCCGCCCTCCCCGGCCAGCGCGAAAACATCCGCATCCTCGACGCCCTGCGACGCGACACCGCTATTCTGCACGAAGGTCAGCGCCTTCAGCCGATCACGATAGACCGCCGCCAGTTCATAATCCATCGCCTCGGCCGCCCGGTTCATCGCATCGGCCAGCTTCGCCTGCACGCCGCCGCCCTTGCCATCCAGAAAAGCCTCCGCATCGGCGACCAGTTCGGCATAGGCTTGCTCGTTGATCCGCCCGACGCAGGGCGCGGAGCAGCGCTTGATCTGGTAGAGCAGGCATGGGCGGGTGCGGTTCCTGAAGAAACTGTCGGTGCAACTGCGCAACAGGAACAGCTTTTGCAACGCATTGAGCGTCCGATTGACCTGCCCCGCCCCGGCATAAGGCCCGAAATAGCGCCCTGCTATCCGGCGCGCGCCGCGATGCTTCTGGATGCGCGGGAAATCATGGTCGTGCCGCAACAGGATGAAGGGGAAACTTTTGTCGTCGCGCAGCAGCACATTATAGGGCGGGCGATGCCGCTTGATGAGTTGCGCCTCCAGCAACAGCGCCTCGGCCTCGCTGCTGGTGGTGACGATCTCCATAGCGCGGGTCTGCGCCACCATCCGTTGAAGCCGCCGGGGCAACCGCATCACCTGCGTATAATTGGTGACACGGTTTTTGAGCGCCTTGGCCTTGCCGACATAGAGCACGTCGCCCCGCGCATCGAGCATCCGGTACACGCCGGGACGACGCGGCAGCGACCGCACCACCTCGCGGATGGCGGCAACACCGGCATCGACATCCGGCATCCCCGCGCCCCGCACGGTGAAGACGGATTTCTCCTCATTGAAACGGTCGGGAAGATCGGTCGATGCCATGGGGGTGATGTAGGGATGTTCGGGCGCGATGGCGAGGGGGGAGGAAGCCGCTTCCACCCCGAAAGCAGAAAAGGCGCCGCAAGCGCGACGCCTTTTCAATGGGGCTTTTCCGTGGAACTTTTCAATGGGACCATCGGGGAGGGTGCCATGGAACCGCATGGGAACCATGGGAGGGCCGGCCTTTTCCGATCAGTTGATCGTGCCCAGCGACTTGATCGTGCCGTCCACCATCGCCTTGTCCGCCTTGGCGTCATGATGCTCGGCAATCAATGCGCTGGCGGCGCTGGTCGCGGCGCTCACGGCCTTGGCGCGGATTTCCGCCACGGCGGTACGCTCCGCCGCGCCGATCTTGTCCTCGGCCATTTTCTGACGGCGCTTCACCAGAGCCGTCGCATTGGTCTTGACATCGGCGATCAGCAGCGCGGCCTCTTCCTCGGCGCGGGCGCGCATGGCGGCGGTGTCCTTTTCCGCATTGGCCAGCTTCGCCTGATATTCCGCTTTCAGGTCTTCGGCCTCGGCGCGCAGCTTGGACGCTTCGTCCAACTGGGTGCGGATGACGTCGATCCGGTTATCCAGCGCCTTGCCGATCAGGGCCGGCACCTTCTTGACCAGCAGGATCAGGATGAAAACCGCCATCGCCAGGCTGACCCAGACGGTGGCGTCCATGCCGAACACCGCCGGTTCGGCATGATGTTGCCCCGGGCCGCCGACCGTCTCGGTCGCGGCGTGGACCTCACCGTGAATATCCTGCACCTTGTCGGCATTTTCCAGATTATGCGCCACGGCCTGCGAACCGGACAATGAATCGTGTACGTTCATCCCTGCTTCCTCAGCCATGAGCCAGCGCTGCCTTCACCGCCTTGACGGCGGCGTCGCGGGAAATTTCCCCGCCGGAAATCTTTGCGACCATGTCCTGCGCGGCTTCGGCGGACACCGCCTCTATCTCTTCCAGAGCCTTGGCCGACGAAGCGCGAATGGCCTCTTCCGCCTCCGCGATCTTCGTCGCTATCTTCTTGTCCGCGGTCGCGACCTGCTTTTCGCTGTCACGGGCGGCCTTGGCCTTGGCCTTGGCGACGATGTCCTGCGCGGCGGCCCGGCTTTCATTCTCGCGAGCGCGATAGTCTTCCTCGATCTCGTCCGCACGGGCGAACGCCGCCTTGGCGCGCGCCAGATCGTCGGCAATCTTCGCATTGCGCGAATCGACCGTCGACTGGATCTTGGGCACCATGCCCATGCCGACAACGAAGAAAAGCAGGCCGAACGTCAGCAACAGCCAGAAAATCTGGGAACTGTAGGTTGCGGCAAGCTGGGCTATCTGAGGCATTTCACCCGTCCCGTTCGATCAGAGAATGATATGCGCGCAGGGCAGGCGGAAACCCGCCCTGCGCGAAATAAGGGTCGGATCGCAGATTAAGCGACGAACACCAGGATCATCGCGACGACGAACGACAGCAGACCCAGAAGTTCGGCGGCGGCGAAGCCGATGAACAGGCGGCCCTGCTGGCCGTCGGCGGCCGACGGGTTGCGCAGCGCGCCTTCAAGGAAGGAAGCGAAAACATTGCCCACCCCAAGAGCGGCAAGACCCGCACCGATCGCGGCCAGACCGGCACCCAACAGCTTTGCGGCTTCTGCGTCCATAATGATAACTCCTTTTCTTGAACTCGTGATGTAGGGGGATTGATAACTCAGTGAAGATTTTCGGCGTCGTTGATGTAGACCGAGGTCAGCAACGCGAAAACATAGGCCTGGATCACCGCGACCAGCAGTTCCAGCGCGCTGATGCCGATCATCAGCGCAAAGCTCGGAATACCGACCAGCGCGCCATAGCCAAGGCCCGCATTGGTCGAATTGATGACGAACCCGGCCAGCACCTTCAGCAGGACGTGCCCGGCGGTCATCGCCACGAAAAGCCGCAGGCCGAGGCTGAACGGCCGCACCATGAACGACACCACCTCGATCGGGAAGATCACCGGGATCATCGGCAGCGGCGTGCCGTGCGGCACGAACAACGAGAAAAAGTGCAGGCCATGCTTCCAGAAGCCGACGATCAGCACGATCGAGAAGCTGAGCACGGCGAGCGCGCCGGTGATCGTGAAGTGGCTGGTGAAGGTGAAGGGGTGCAGGCCGACAACGCCGAGCGGCAGCAGGCCCAATATATTCCCCATCAGAATGAACATGAACAGGGTGAAGACATAGGGCACATATTTCTTGCCGCCATCGCCGACATTGTCGGTCAGCAGCTTTTCGATGAAGCCGGTGAAAAATTCCACCGCCATCTGCCAGCGGCCGGGAATCAGGCTGCGCTTCATGCCGCCCGCGACGAAAATCCAGAGAGCGACGGCCGCGACGATCATCCAGAGGGCGCTGTTGGTGAAGGCGATATTATATCCGCCCAGCGCCAGATCGGACGTACCGAACATCGGTTCGATCGCGAACTGGTGCATCGGGTCGATTTTACCGGATTCTGCCACTTTTAACCCCCGAAACTATGCCTTCGCGTATACCAGAAGCGCCCCTATTTGCCGGGGCGCCTGGTTGAAATCCTGATGATGTTCCTGAAGGCCACGATAATCCCCAGAAAGAGGAAGACCAGCAGGAGCCAGGGCGACGTGCCGAAAGCCCAGTCCAGAAACCAGCCCACCAGCGCACCACCGGCAAGACCCCCGATCAACTCGGCCAGAACGCGATTGCCCAGGCGGTTATTTTCCTCCGCCACCGGGTCGCGCCGACCTGTCCTCGCCTGTTCGAGCCGTTCCGCCTCATCGATTCGCTTTTCCAGCGATCCGATGCGCGGGTCTTCCCGAACCGGGTCTTGCCCCGGGTCAATCTCCGACATTTCAGCCTCTCCTTTTCCAACAACGCGCCGGGCAGGGAGTGGCTTGAACCGTGATGACTGCACCCGTCAAGGCGCGGCCCGTTTAGAAAGGGGAAAGGATCAAGTCAACCAGACTATTGCGCGGCCCCCGATACCGGCCAAAGAAGCGCGCCGCGCCCGCCGGAGCGAACGCGGCGAATCGCCCATTGACGCCGAACCGGCGCGCGCCGGTTCAGTTGGCCGTGGCGCAATAGCCCGGCAGGGCGACGGGCGCGGCGCCCTTGGTCTGCCATGCGCCGGTGCCGATGCGATAGACCTGCCCCTGCTTCACCCGGCCGGCGAGCGTCTGGCATCCAGTCGCGGCCGCCATGTCGGCTACGGTCACGCCGCGCTTGGCGGCAAGGTCGGTATAGGCCGCGCGGCGCTTGATGTTGATCGATTCGACCTCGGCGCGCACATCGGCCGCGACCGATCCGTTGACGCCCAGATAGCCGTCGGCCTGCTCGCCCACCTTGCCCGCGGCCATGGCGGACGTGACCGCGCCCGATTGCGCCGCCGCAGGGGTGGAAAGGAGGAAAGCGCCGCCGGCACCGGCCACGGCCAGCCCCAGCGCGATGAAGAGGAAAGAGGATTTGCGTGTCATTGCGGGAAAAGCTCCGGATTGTTCTGGATGAGGTCTTGCGCGTCCTTCTGAAGGCGGACGACCACTTCCTGCTGCACCTTCACGTTAAGATTGATCTCGATCGGCTTTTCAGGGGCCTTGACGGTGATGCACCCGCCGAGCAGCAGGGCAAGCGCCACCGCCGCGCCGCCAGACGCATATCCGGCCCATGATAGCCTCCTGTCATCCTGTTGCTCACACATCTGGCTCATTTCTTCTCCTTATTGAGCATATCTTCGCTTTCGCGCGGCTTAACGACAACCCCATTTTGCCCGCTCGCCTCCATTTCCTTGTCCAGTTGATCGCGAATCAACAGGCTGGGGTCGATGAAGGACTGGGCCGTGCTCATCAATCCACGGAAAGGCGCCTCTATCTTCACGTTGAACAGGAAGGGCAGGCCGACGAATTTCTTCGCGACGATTTTCGGCACGCTCGACAATTCGCCCCGGTTCACGCCGTTGAAGATGACCTGCGTGACCAGTTCGCCGTCGATCGCGCCGTCCATCAATATCGTCAGGCATTTATATTGCAGATCCTTGAGCGCATCGAAGGCCAGCTTGCCCGACGTGCCCAGATCCTCGTTCGACACCTGCCCCACATAGGCCAGATGCCCCGCCTGCCGATCGGGGTCGCAGGGGATGTTCAGCCCCTCCACATGGGTGATGACCAGCGGCGGGCTGCCCTGTTGCCGCGCCGCCAGCACCCCGCCGGAAATGCGCCCGCCATTGGGGTCGAAGATCATCGGCAACAGGCCGTCGAAGGTGCCGGTCGCGCTGACATTCTCCAGCTCCAGCAGGTCGATGAAGGCGCCCGCCTGCACGCCCAGCACGCGGAAGGTCAGGTTGCGGGATCGCTCCGCGCTCATGTCCATCACCGTGGGCAGCAGGGTGAGTTCGCCCCCGGCCAGCGGCCAGCGGCCATCCTCTATCGCCACGCGATTATCGGGCAGCAGTTGATAATGGATCACCCCGTCATGCACCTCGACGCCGGGATGGACGCTGGCGAGGCGCACTTCCTGATGCGGCTCCGTCACCATGCCCAGCAGGTCGGTGAAGCGCAGGCTGGTGGAAAGGCCCTGCACCGGGCCGAAGGCCGCCGCCAGGTCCATCCCCTCGGTCGAGAAACCGCCCACGCTCGTCACCTTGTCGCCGCGCCAGTCGATGCGCCCCGAACCCTTGACCGCGCCCCGCACATTGGCGACGACGCCCAGCGCGATGAAGCTGATCTGGTCTGGCTGAAGCTGCGGGTCGAAGCGCAGATCATCGACGGTGAAATCGGCGCGCCCGATCCCGCTGCCCAGCGCATGGGCGACCTTCACCGCCGCCAGCGTCCGGTCATTGCCCGGCAGGTTGAGCGTGCCGCCCGCCGCGATTCGCCCATCGGCCATGCGCAGCGCGAAATCACGCGATTCAACCGGGTTGAAGCGATCGGGATTGGCATCGTCCAGCACCAATATCCGGCCCTTGAGCGACAAGGCACCCGCCGCATAGCCCCACCGGGCACGCCCTTCGCGCACCAGCAGCGGCACCGTGCCGATCTTCGCCTCCACGCCCATCATCTCGCCGCCAAAGCCTTCGCCCGCCATCCGTCCGTCAAGCCGCGTCGCCGCGAGCATCACCGGCGCGGCCCTGTCCCCCAGCCGCAATTGCGCGCCCGCTATCGCGAAATCGCGGCTGGCGACGGAGAAACTGGCCGCGCCCGCCGACAGGTGCATCGGGTTGCCGCCCAGTTTCCCTGCCAGATCGACCTGACGAATCACCCCGCCGCCCGACAGCTTGCCCCCGCGAGAGGCCAGCAGCGCCCCGCCCTCGCTCGCGCAGAGCGAAAGGGTGCGCGGCTCCAGCGCCAGACCGGACGCACGGACAGAGCGGAACCCGATCTGCGTGCACCCCGGATTGACCGTCCAGCCGCCCGCCTGATCGAGCCGGACCTGGACCGGCAGATCCAGACCCCGCACCTCCCCATCGGGCAGCGGGCCGTCCAGCCGCAACCGGGTGGTGATGCGCGTGCTGCCGTCGGCCTGCGCCAGAAAGCGCACCGGCTCCGCATCCAGCCGCGCGCCGTCCGCCTCATAGGGCTGGAGGAACATCTGCCCGGCTATGCCGCCCTGTTGCGTGGGGCGCAGACGCAGCGCCAGTTCCGGCATGTCCCCGCCGCCGCCCGACAGGCCGCCATCCAGCCGCCAGCGCCCTTCAGGCCAGTTCAGCCGGATATGGCTGCCCGCCGTCAGGGCGAGATTTTCGCCATGCGCGCCGCGCAGGCTGAGGCTGGGGATGATGACATCGCCGCCCTTGCCGGCCTGCGTCAGGCGCACGGTTCCGGCGAGGCGGTTATCCTGCTGCAACCCGGCCAGCCCGCGCGCCAGCTTCGCGGCCAGCGGCGCCAGCGGGGTGGCCTGCGCGTTTTTCGCCAGCGCGCCGAGGCGGGAGGCGTCGAACGCCCGCACATCGCGCAGATCGAACCGGGCATCGGCGCTGAAGCCGCCCGGCTTGTTCCCCGCCGCAGCGGCGGCCCATTGCCATTTGCCTTCTATCCGCGATCCGGCGACCTGCGCCGCATCATGCCGCAGACCGGCGAAACGCAGCGCGGCCTGCCCCTTGAGCGCCTGCATCGTCCCTTCGAACCGCACATCGGCCCGCGGCTGGGCCACGGTCGCGCCCGCGCCCCGCACCGCCTGCGCGCCGCCGTTGAGCCGCCCGGACATATGCTCCATCGCCTTGTCCAGCTCCACATCGGCCTGAAAGGCGAGCGCGGCGGCCACCATATCGCCGCAACGTAGCGCCCCGGTGCGCAGCGGCCCGCTGAGCCGGGGGGCACCCTTGTCGATCTTCACATCGACATAGGCGCTCGCCGCCGGGGTGCGGCACCCCGAAACCTCGACATTGCGGATCAGCGCCGCAGCCGTCCCGGCAAAGCCGTCGCGCAGCAACCCCGTGCCGCGCAGCGCGAGGCCGACCGGCCCTGCGGGCGTGTCGATCCGCGCCCGCGCATCGTCCAGCGTCAGGTGAATATCGGGCAGGTTGAACGGCTGGGTCGAGGCGGGATCGCGAAACTTGTCGAGTTCGCCCAGATGCACGCCCTTGTCATCGACCCGGCCCAACAGGCGCACGCCGCGCGCCCGCACCGCGCCCACACGCGGCATGAAGGCGCCATAGTCGATGTCCACCTCGACCGATCGGGCGACCAGATCCGGGCGGGCGGGATCGCCCAGCACCAGATTTTCGATTCGCTGCGTGCGAAAGGCGACCTGCTTCACCTGATAGGAGGCCCGGACATGGCGCGCCGCCAATTCCTGCTGCACGAAATGATCCGCAATGCCCATGCGCTGCCACCAGAGCAACGCCAGCACCGCCGCCAGCGACAGGGCGATGAACAGGGTGGTGCGGCGTCTTGCGCGCGTACGGGCCGACAACGGCTGCGATTCCATCTCGATTTCCGCTTCCGCGCCGTTCATTCTTCGTTTTCTCACTCCGCACCCATGCTCCTGCGACCGGACGAATACCCGCCGAAAGGAGAACGCGCATTGTCCCTGACAATATCCTTGCCGAGCGATTTGGCAAAGCCTAGCGCTATACGGCATGGCGAAGGGGCAATCAGATAAGCAACAGGCCGATAAGCGACCGGCAGGCGCAGGGCAAGAGACCATGGGCCGCGCGATTCGCCGCCCCCATGTGGAAGAGGCGATGATCTGGCCGACGAGCGCGACGGATCTCTTCGCCCCGGTGATAGACGAAAGGCAGGCCGCGACCACCGGGCCGAACGCCCCGCAGGGCGAGCCGGAGGGCGGGAACCGCGCGGCAAAACAGGCGAAACAGGCAAAGGACGGCGGCGGGATCAGCCCTGCGCCCCATCACGGCACGGGCCATCGCGCCCGGCTGCGGCAGAGATTGGCCGAGGGCGGCCCCAATGCGCTGCTGGATCATGAACTGATCGAATATCTGCTGGCTCTGGCCATCCCGCGCCGCGACACCAAGCCGCTCGCCAAGGCGCTGATCGCGCATTTCGGCGGCATCGGCGGGGTGCTGACGGCGGATTGGGAGGCCTTGTCCCGCTTTCCCGGCATGGGCGACACCAGCGTCTCGGCGCTCAAGATCGTGCAGGCCGCCGCCCTGCGCCTGCTGCGCGCACCGATCGAGAAACAGCCCATATTGTCAAGCTGGCAGGCGCTGCTCGATTATCTGCGCGCCGACATGGCATGGCTGAAGATAGAACGGGTGCGCGTGCTGCACCTCAATGCGCGCAACATGCTGATTCGGGACGATCATATGGCGGACGGATCGGTGGATCAGGCGGCCATTTATGCGCGCGAGGTCATCCGCCGGGCGATCGATCTGGGAAGTTCCTCGCTGATTCTAGTGCATAATCATCCCAGTGGATCACCCCAGCCGAGCCGGCAGGATATCGACATCACCCGCCACATCATAGAGGCAGGCAAGCCGCTGGGCATTTCCGTCCACGATCATATCATCATCGGCGCGGAAGGCTTTTCGAGCATGCGAGCCATGGGCCTGTTCTGAAACGGGTTTTCGGGAAAGTTGCTTCCACGAGAAACGGGGCGGCGCAATCTGCACCGCCCCATCCCGAAAAGGCATTTTTCGACGAAATGGCCCCGACGATCAGAAATGCCTTTTCAAAGGCTCCGGCCTCGCCTCTTCCAGCGAGCCGGGACGATCAACCGCCCAGATAGGTGGTGAGTTCGGCCCGCGAGACGGTGCCGTTCTTGTCGGCATCCGCATTCTGGAATGCGGCGGCGGCCCATGCCGTCAGTTCCTCAGGCGCCATCGCCTTGCCCGTCGCCTGCATTTCCTGCTGCTTCAGGGCGAGAATCCATTTGGAAAATTCGGCCTGATCCAGTTCGCCCGATTTGTCGGCGTCATAGACCGGATATTCGCTCTCGATAATCGCCGCGACCTGATTGGCCTGAGCAGGCTGAGCGGGTTGCGCCGACTGGGCAGGCTGCCCCGGCTGGGCGGGTTGCGCGGGCTGGGCTGGCTGCGTCTGCTGCGCAGCGCCGCCCGGCGTCGCCGCCGGATCGGCCGCCGGGGTTTGCTGCGCCATGGCGGGCACGGCAAAAGCCAGAACAGCACCGGTTATCATCATGCGAAGCATCTTTAACTCCAATTCCAGTTTAATTTCCTGTCTTCAACATAACCAAGCTGAGAAGGAAGGGTTGCAGGCACAACCCCTCTGATCCGGGCCGCTTTCCTGTGGTCGGCGGTCAAGGCTCGCCCCATCCCGGACCCGTGCATGAATCGCGACGACTCCCACGCCGAAAATCGGGTAAAAAGACGCAGGGCGCGCTGTCATGCGGCATCGACCGCCATTGCGATGCGCGAATCATGTTGCTAGGCGGCGCGCTGATCCTCCTTTCCTCCAGCAGAAGAGTCGCGCCATGGTCCCTCGTTATGCCCGCCCCGAAATGACCGCCATCTGGGAACCGGAAAACCGCTTTCGCATCTGGTTCGAGATAGAGGCGCACGCCACAGACGCCCTTGCCGAACTGGGCGTCGTGCCCGCTTCGGCCGCCAAGGCCCTGTGGGACTGGTGGGCGACGAAGCCCGCCATCGACGTCGCCGCGATCGACGCGATCGAGGCCGTCACCAAGCATGACGTGATCGCCTTCCTTACATGGGTCGCGGAAAATGTGGGGGAAGAGGCGCGCTTCATGCATCAGGGCATGACCAGTTCCGACGTGCTCGACACCTGCCTTGCCGTGCAGTTGACGCAGGCCGCCGACATATTGCTGGCCGATCTCGACACGCTGCTGGAGGCGATCAAGCGCCGCGCGTTCGAGCATAAGCTGACGCCGACCATCGGCCGCAGCCACGGCATCCATGCCGAGCCTGTCACCTTCGGCCTCAAAATGGCGGAAGCCTATGCCGAGTTCGACCGTTGCAAACAGCGCCTCGTCGCCGCGCGCGCCGATATCGCCACCTGCGCCATTTCCGGCGCGGTCGGCACCTTCGCCAATATCGACCCGCGCGTCGAAGAACATGTCGCAGGCAAGCTCGGCCTGTCGGTCGAGCCAGTCTCCACGCAGGTCATCCCGCGCGATCGCCATGCGATGTTCTTCGCGACGCTGGGCGTCATCGCCAGTTCGATCGAGCGGCTCGCCGTCGAGGTCCGCCACCTCCAGCGCACCGAGGTGCTGGAGGCCGAGGAATATTTCTCGCCCGGCCAGAAGGGCAGTTCGGCCATGCCGCACAAGCGCAACCCGGTGCTGACCGAAAATCTCACCGGCCTTGCCCGCATGGTGCGCAGCGCCGCCGTCCCCGCGATGGAAAATGTCGCGCTGTGGCATGAGCGCGATATTTCGCACAGTTCGGTCGAACGCTTCATCGGCCCGGACGCGACCATTACCCTCGATTTCGCGCTGGGACGCCTGACCGGCGTGATCGACAAGCTGCTGGTCTATCCCGAACGGATGATGAAGAATCTCGACAAGATGGGCGGCCTTGTCCATTCGCAGCGCGTCCTGCTGGCGCTGACGCAGGCGGGCGTGAGCCGCGAGGACAGCTATCGCATGGTCCAGCGCAACGCGATGAAGGTCTGGGAATCGGACGGGCAGCTTTCGCTGATGGAATTGCTCAAGGCCGATGCCGATGTCGCCGCTGCGCTGTCCGCGCAGGAGATCGAGGATAAATTCAACCTCGATTATCATTACAAGCATGTCGACACCATTTTCGCGCGAGTGTTCGGCGCGTAACAAAAATCGACGCGGGGCCGGGGGGAGGCTGGCCGAATGCCGCCCCCGGCCCGCCTTTTCCCTGCCGAAAGAACGCAATGACCCCGTTTTTCGGTATCGGGCCATGCTGCCGCGCTCTGCGCCTGTCGGCGCCCGTCCCGCCCGGACGATGCAATCAGTCACCCGGTTGGTTACTATTTCTCAAGCCTCTGCATTTATGGCGCTTTTCCTATAACAGGACCATGTAAGGGAATCGGCTGTGCCCAGAGGACTGACAATTACCGCCAAGATGGCGGCGGCGTTCATCACGCTGCTCGCGCTGCTTGCCGCGATCGGACTATTCGCGATCATGAAGATCGGCGAGGTCAACCAGCTTTCCAGCGTCATGCGCGCCCGCACCTTGCCGGCGGCGCAGCTGGTGGGCGACCTCCATGCCTACACATCGCAATATCGCATCCAGCAGAGCGGCCATATCACCGCCCAGACCCCTGAAGCCAAGGCCAAGGCGGAAAAGATGCTGCGCAATGCGGACAAGGCGATTCAGGGGATGATGCATGATTATGAGCCCCTGCTCGTCACGCCCGAACAAAAGGCCCTGTTTGCCGATCTGAAGAAGAACTGGGAACAATATAACCAGCTTACCGGACAGATGGTGGACCTGTCGAACGCCAGCGACCCGGCCGCCAACGACCTGTTCGAAGGCGAGGCGCTGGATATGTTCTACACGGTGGAGGATGATCTCCTCCAGCTTATCGATCTCGGCAGCAAGAACGGCGCGGCCATCAGCGCGCAGAGCGAGCAAATCTACGACCAATCCCGCACGATGGTGATCGGCGCGGTGATTCTGGGCCTGATCGTCTCCATGGGCCTTGCCGCGATCCTGATGCAGACCATCGCCAAGCCCATCAAGAAAATGGCGGCGTCCGTCGGGCGGCTGGTCGAAGGGGATCTGACGGTCGAACTGCCCGGCATCCGGCGCAAGGACGAACTGGGCAGTCTGGCGCGCGCGCTCGACAGTTTCAAATCGCTCTTCGCCGCCGACAAGGAACGCGCCGAGGCGGAGGCCGAACGCGCGCGGGAAACCCAGCTTACCATCACCGCGATCGGCGACGGGCTGTCCGCGCTGGCCCATGGCAGGCTGACCCACCGGGTCGACGAACAGGCGACCGGCCCGCTCGCCAAGCTGCACAATGATTATAATGACGCCGTATCGCGCCTTCAGGACGCGCTGGCCGAATTTGTCGATGGCTGCAACATCATCCGCATGGGCACCAACGAGATCGCGCAGGCGTCCTCAGACCTTTCCCTGCGCACCGAGCATCAGGCCGAAGCGCTCGCCCATACGTCCAAGACGCTCGGCGAGTTCACCGATTCGGTCAAGGTCGCGGCGGACAATGCGCGGCAGACCAGCAGCCGTCTGGCCGTCGCCCGCGCCTCTGCCGAAAAGGTCGATGAAACCGCCAAGCAGGCGATCGTCGCGATGCGCACCATCGAAACATCGTCAAAGGAGATGAACGAAATCATCACCACCATTGACGGCCTTGCGTTCCAGACCAACCTGCTCGCGCTCAACGCGGGCGTGGAAGCGGCGCGCGCCGGGGAATCGGGGGCAGGCTTCGCCGTGGTCGCGAGCGAGGTGCGCCATCTGGCCCAGCGCTCCGCCGAGGCGGCCAATTCGATTCGCCAACTGGTCGCCACATCCGGCGCCCAGATCGCCCATGGCGTGTCGCTGGTGGAAAATAGCGGCGAGGCGCTGCGCCAGATCGTCACCGAAGTAACCGACGTGTCGGACCTGATGGACGAAATCGCTTCTGCGGCGGTCCGTCAGGCCTCCGGCCTCAGCGAAATTGCCGAAACGGTGACATCGATGGACAAGACCACGCAGCAAAATGCCGCGATGGTCGAGGAAAGCACCGCCAGTTCCCGCAACCTGAACAGCGAGATGGAACGGCTGGTGGACCAGCTTTCCTTCTTCGAACTGGGCGTGCAGAATGCTGGCCAACCTGCCGAAAAAACGGACAGGGACATGGCGGCGCCGGCGATCAGGGCCACGCCTGCGGCCAGAACCACCCCGCGTCGCGCGGTGCCGGTCAGTCAGGGCAATCTGGCGGTCGATGTCGAGGATGACTGGGCCGAATTCTGAGCGGCCCTATCGATCGGGATATTCTCCAGACGGCCCGGCATCGCGCGATGCCGGGCCGTTTCGTCAGGGGCTTTCCCATCCGGCTATATCCCTTCGGCGCAAATAGTCCCGATCCTCCCCCCTCAGGACGAGAGTAACTAAAAATATACCATGATAATAAACCCCACTTTATCAGTCTATCTATATGGGAAGTAACCGAAAATAACAAAGCGCTGGGAATGAAGAAAGGAAGGAATAAAAATAATGCTTACGAAATTTTCGGCAAAAGTCTTTGCCACCGTCATGACCGCCGCCATCGCAACCACCCCCGTTTTTGCCCAGTCGGCAGGCTGGCAGCAGGCGGTCGCCCGTCAGATCGCCGCCAAGCAGACCTATCCGCGCGCCGCACAGATGCGCGGCGATGAAGGCACCGCAAAGGTCAAGGTTTATGTCAGCGCATCGGGCGCTGTCGAAAAGACCGAAATGGTCGCCGCTTCCGGCTCTTCGGTGCTGGATCGCGAAGCGCTGAGCCTGCCTGCCAAGGTCGGCGCCTTTCCCGCCCCTCCCGGCGGCGCGACGGCCATCGTCCTGCCGCTGACCTGGAAGCTGATGTAAGCCTTTCCATCAATTCCGAAGATCGGAAACCCTGGCCCGGCCATCCTCGCCCGCCCCTGCGGGCCGCGAGGACAGCCGGGCCTTTCTGATGCCCCCTTCACCCCGACGCCGCGCCGGAAATGGGCCGCTTCTTTCCCGGCTTTTGCCCGATAAAGCTTCTCTGGCACGACGGAAAAAAATTGCCTAAGCTGAACGCCTCAGCCATGGGTGCACGCTATGAATTTTCTAAGAACCGCATTCTGGGTCATCGTCGCCGTGGTGCTTGCCCTGTTCACCAAGGCGAATTGGGCGATCGCGCCCAGTTATTCCGGTTATGTCCCGGTCAAGCTGTGGGACGACATCATCCTTGAGACGCGCCTGCCGGTGCTGATCGTCGTCGCGTTCCTGCTCGGCCTGCTGCCGACATGGCTTTGGGCGCGGGCCTGCCGCTGGCGGTTGCAGCGCAAGCTGACCAGCGCGGAACGGGCGCTGGCGACCAGCGTGGCGCCATCCGCATTTCCTCCCGAAACAACCGCCGCAGCGGAAACAGCCGAAGGCCTGCTGCCGCCTGCTTCTTCTTCCCCGTCCACCACCTCACCGATATCCGCCCCTTCCCCTGATGATCGCACCCCGTCCATCAAGCCGGGGGACGCATGAGCAACCCCGTCTATATTGCCATCGACACCCCTGATCTGGACCGGGCGAAACATCTGGCGGAGCAGGTGCATCGTCATGTCGGGGGGCTGAAGCTGGGGCTGGAATTTTTCTGCGCCAACGGCCATCATGGCGTGCTCGAAATGGCGAAGAGCGGCCTGCCGATCTTTCTCGACCTGAAATTGCACGACATTCCCAACACCGTCGCCAAGGCGATCCAGTCGCTCCATATGCTGGAACCGGCCATCCTGACCGTCCATGCCGCCGGCGGCCGGGCGATGCTGGAAGAGGCGAAGGCAGCGGCGGGCAGCCATACCAAGGTCGTCGCCGTCACCGTGCTCACCAGTCTGGATGCCTGCGATCTTCAGGATATCGGCGTGGCCCATGATGCGACGGCGCAGGTCGAACATCTCACCGATCTGGCGCGGGACGCGGGCCTTGACGGCCTCGTCTGTTCGGGCGCGGAGGTCGCGCTGGCCCGCAAGCGCTGGCCGGGCGGCTATTTCGTCGTTCCCGGCGTCCGTCCGCATGGCAGCGTGATCGGCGACCAGAAACGGGTCGTGACCCCGCGAGAAGCAAGGGACGCGGGCGCCTCCGTCTTGGTCGTCGGCCGCCCCATCACACAGGCGCAAGACCCCGATCTTGCCGCGCGGGAAATCGCCGCCACCCTCTGATGCACCCATGACCGGGTGAAAGGATGCGCTGGGTTGATTTCATGGGGCCACGCACAGGCCCACCCGGATCGCCTATGCCGAGGGGCCAATCTGCCCCGCACCCGGCATCGAGGCGGGCCGCGCCCAAGCCCCTCATGCGAAAACCGGGCGAGCCATCACCGACGGCTCATCCGCGAGGTTTCAACGAACAATGTTTGCCGCGCATGATGCCGAAGCGGATATAATTTTCCGGCCTTTGCGCACCGGCCCCGCCTCCGCAAGGGCGATCCGCCTAACCCATCGGCATTCAGAAGATGACGAGTGGAAATGGGCATCGCAGGCCACCGCAAGACGGTTGGCGACTTCCCTCGACCCGCACCTCCCGAACATCAGAAGCGCAAAAATCCGCCATTTTCAGGCCATCAGGGCCGCATGGCGATCGGTCCTAACCGGCGAGACGCAGGGGCGGAACCGTTTGCAGCAGGCGCAGGTCGATCGGGTGGGCGAACTGCACCCCCATGCGATCGTCCACGGTCCAGCGCGTTCGCGCCTCCACGGTGATGCCCACCGCCAGTTCCAGCCGGAAAACCGTGTCGGCGGGGACATTCCACAGCCCCTCGATCATCGCCCCGCCGCTGGAGATATTGCGTATGCGGGCCACATAGCTCTGCCCGTCGTGGATCATCGCCACGGATCGCAGCATGGATTGACGCGGCGCCCGGCTGGCCTGGAACCCGGCAGGTTTGGCGAGACTTCCCATCTGGTCGAAGCGCTGCCGCAACTGTTCGCCTTCCTCGCCCACACCATAGATAAAGCCCTGAATCTGCGAGCAGCCGAGGGACCGCACCAGTTCCAGTTCCTCATGGGTTTCGACCCCCTCGGCGGTGGTGTCCATGCCCAAGGCCTCGGCAAGGCTGACGATCGAGGTGATGATCGCGGCGTTGCGGCTGCCCGGCATGGTGGCCCCGCGCACGAAGCTGCGGTCGATCTTGATCTTGTCGAACGGCGCCTTGCGCAAATAGCCCAGCGAGGAATAGCCCGTGCCGAAATCATCCAGCGCCAGCCGCACCCCCAGCCCCTTCAACTGGGCGAACATCTGGTCGGTGGCCTCCCCTTCATGGATGAAGGCGCTTTCGGTGAGTTCCAGTTCCAGCCGCTCGGCCGCCAGACCCGATGCCGCCAGCGCATTCATGACGATGCCGGGCAAGGCGGGATTGGCGAACTGAAGCGGCGACACGTTCACCGCGACCCGGATATTGTCCGGCCAGCTTGCGGCGGCATGACAGGCGGTGCGCAGCACCCATTCGCCCAGCATGCCGATCATGCCCGCATCCTCGGCGATCGGCACGAACAGTTCGGGGGAGAGAGCCCCGCGCACCGGATGGTTCCAGCGCAGCAATGTCTCGAACCCGGAAATCCGTTCGGTCCTTGCGTTCACCACCGGCTGATAGACCAGCCCCAAGCCGCCATGGGCAAGGGCATGGCGCAGGTCTTCCTCCAATTGGCGGCGGTCCTCGGCATCGGCCAGCATGTCGGGGGAATAGAAACGATGAACCCCGCGGCCGTCGCCCTTGGCGGCATAAAGCGCCAGATCCGCATTGCGGACCAGCGCGTCGCCGGTGACGCCGTCATCCGGGCACATGGCGATGCCGACCGATGCGCCGATCACGACCTGCGCGCCCTGAATCAGATAGGGCTGGGACAGGGACGCGATGACGGCATTGGCCAGCCGGGCCAGCATAGCGCGATCGACATGGCCGGGCAGCACGACCTGAAACTCGTCCCCGCCCAGACGGCCGACCAGTCCCCTGTCGGCGATGATCCGTTTCAACCGTTGGCTGACCTCCCGCAACAGGGCATCGCCCGCCGGGTGGCCCATCGTATCGTTGACGGTCTTGAACCGGTCGAGATCCAGCAGGAACATCGCGCAACCGCCGGGATGACCATTGGGCTGGACCACGCTCTTGTCCAGCATGCGTTGCATCTGCACCCGATTGGCAAGCCCGGTCAGCGAATCGAACTGCGCCAGCCGCGCGACCTCCGCCTGGCTGCGTTTCATTTCGGTAAGGTCGGAACCGCTGCCGCGAAAGCCCTGAAACTGGCCATATTCATTGAGGATCGGGCAACCGGACATGGCCCACCAGCGTTCATCGCTCACCAGCGCCACGCGCACCGGCACATCATTGAAACAACTGCGCGCCGACAGGTAAAAGCCCAGCGTGCGATCGACATCCTCCCCGCTGTCGGTCATGACCAGTTCGGTCAGCGGGCGGCCGATCAGATCGTCCGCGCTCAGCCCCAAAGAGCGCGCCAGCGGCTCGGAAATATAGCTGATGTCGCCGCGCCGGTCGGTTTCCCAGAACCAGCCCCGCCCCGCCTGTTCATATTCGGTCAGCAGATGGCGGGCGCGATGGCTGTTCACCTTCACCTGCTGCGTCGCCAGCAGCCGATCCCCATCGGACCGCGCCTGCGCCATCGTCGAAATCGCCACGGTGCCGAGAATCAGCAGCAGCAGGATCGGCCCCTCTGCCGCGTCATTGGCGAGGCTGACACCCAGACCGAGGCAATAGACCAGCCCCAACAGGCGTTGATGGCCGAAAATCGTCATCGCCAGCAAGGCCAGCGTCATCTGCACCATGGAAGCGGACACCGCCCCCTGAAGCAGCGAGGGATGCAGCTTGCCGTACCAGAGGCCCATCGACAGGCCCGACACCAGCACCAGCGCGATCATGATCCGCATCTGCCGATGGGGCAGCATGCCCTTCATGAACCGGCGGCGCGGCATGACGCAAATCGCCGCATCGGCAAGGGCCGTCACCGCCAGCAGGGGCAGGTCGAACAATGCATAATGGATTAGGAAGGCCGGCAGGTTGATGGTGACGACCATCAGGCAGATCTTGGCCAGAATGAACAGCGGCCAGAAGGTCGATACCATCCGCACCGATTCCGCCACCCATACCGGCGACAAGTCGCTGTCCGACCCGGACAGGCCCAATATCCCGGCCATCGCGGGGGTGGAGAGGGAATGGCCCTTGGGCGTGGGTCGTATGGACAGCATGGCAATGCCTTGCCGGAAACTGATTACCACCGAATTAATGGGGGCCGCATTCCATCGCCTCTTGCCGGGACCGCCGCACGCTTCAGGGGAGGGTGGCGCGATGGCGCGCACGCCCTGCACGTTCAGTCGCGCTACGGACTCGGTTCGTCCCGCGACGGCCCGCGCCCGGTTGCCCTTGGGCGCGGCTCGCCATATCCGCGCGACAGGACCATGGGGCCGGAACATCAGACCCATCGAAAAGGAACAGCAAGACCATGCGTACCACTCTTATTGCCGGATTTGCCATGGCCGCCGCCGCGCTCTGTCTGGGCAGCACCGCCGCCCGTGCCGAGGGTCTGGGCGTCGAGGGCAATTATGGCCGGGCCGATGGCCATTGGGGTACGGAACTGGGCGCGGGCTATGCGTTCGATCTGGGCGGCTTCAGCGTGACGCCGGGCGCGGGCGTCTATCTGCGCGATGGCGACACGAAACTTTATGGCCGGATCGAGGCGGGGTTCACCCTGCCCGCATCAGCGACCATCGGCGCGGGCCTGCGCTTCAGCGGCGACAACACCCGCCCCTATGCGACCATCGCCTTCCCGGTGCTGCCCATGCTGGATATCAAGGCCAATGCCGGGCCGCATTATCTCGCGGCAGGGGTGCGATTCGGATATTGATCGCCAGCGCGTCGATTTTTTCGCGCAATTTTTCGTACGCAATTTTTCATACAGGGCCAAGGCGGGAACGGCGCCGGAAAAAGCCTTTCCTCTCCGTGGGATCGGATAGCGCCGCCACGCGCCCGCCCGCGCCCAAGCCCCGCACGAAAACAGGGGGCGTTTCGGCTGCAAGCAATTCCTAAGATTTGCGGTATAAGGCGGGCGCATGGAAAGGGCGCTCATCCAGTCTGACGAAACAGCGGAACGGCCGCAGGCCTCTTCTGTGGCGGAATGGCAAGCGCTGGCGGATGCCGTCCGTGAAGGCAATCCCTTTTACCATCCCGCCCTGCTGCGCCCCGCGCTCGATCATCTCGACCCGCAGGCGCAGGTCCGGGTGATGGAGGCCCGCAAGGATGGCGTGCTGATCGGCCTGATGCCGGTCATCGCCCGGTCGCGCCATTCGCGCTATCCGGTCCGCAATGTCAGCAATTGGGTGCATGACCAGTGCTTTTTCGGCGCGCCGCTATTGCGCGAGGGGCAGGAAGTCGCCGCATGGGCGGACCTGCTCGCGCAGCTCGACCGCGCGCCATGGGCGGGGCATTTCCTGCATCTCATCCGGCTCGACCGCGATGGCATGGCTGCGGAGGCCCTGCGGGAATGCTGCGCGCGGGAAAAGCGCCCAATGAGGACGATCGACCTTTATGAGCGGGCGATGCTGCGGTCGGACCTCGATGCCGAAACCTATTGGACCACCCATGTCCGATCCAAGAAGCGCAAGGAGATCAGGCGCCTGCTCAACCGCCTTGCCGACCATGGCGCCGTCACCCATCATCGGCTGGAACGGGGGCAGGACGTGGCGGGCTGGACCCGCGATTTCCTGATGCTCGAAGCCTCCGGCTGGAAGGGGCAGGAAGGCACCGCCCTCGACAGTGCGCCGGGCACCCGCGCCTATTTCAGCGAGATTCTCGCCCATGCGGCGGAGCAGGACATGCTCGACATGCTGCGCATCGATGTCGATGACAGGGTCATCGCGATGCTCGTCAACTTCCGGCACGGGCGCGGCGCCCATAGTTACAAGATCGCCTTCGATGAGGATTTTGCCCGCTATTCGCCCGGCATATTGATAGAGATCGACAATCTGCGCACCGTGCTGGGCGACGGCCCCGCGCAGGCGGCGCGCAGGCTCGACTGGATGGACAGTTGCGCCGCGCCCGATCACCCGATGATCGATGGCCTGTGGGCGGAACGCCGCGCCATCGCGCAGTTCCGCGTCGCGCTGGGCGGGCCGGGCGCGACCGGGCTTGTCCGCCGCGCCGCCTTTGCCGCCACCAGCCTTGCCGAAACCGCCATACGCTCCATCAGGAAAGAAAAATCATGAGTGTGCACCAGACCATCGCCGGACCGCGCGCGCCCTCCCCCGCGCTGGCTTTCGACGATGAGGCGCGCGCGAAATTCGCCGCCGCCTATCCCGACCGGCCGCAACATCTGACGCACCGTCTGGCGCGCCACCCGCTGCTGACCCTGAGCGCGCTGGCCGAACTGGCCGAACGCATGCCGCCTGCCAGCGTCGAATATAATCGGGGCGACCTGCCGATCGGCATCCGCCCGGAAGACACCCCCGCCAACGGCCTGTCGCTGGGCGAAACGATCCGCACCATCGACAGCAACGGCAGTTGGGCGGTGCTGAAACATGTGGAGCGCGACCCGGCCTATGCCGCGCTGCTGCATGACGCGCTGGAGGATATCCGCCCGATCGTGGAGGCCAGCACCGGCCCGATGCTGCATCGGGAAGGGTTCATCTTCCTCTCTTCCCCCAACAGCGTCACGCCGTTTCATATGGACCCGGAACATAATATCCTGCTCCAGATCATGGGCGACAAGGTGATGAACGCCTTCCCCACCCATGATGACGTCACCGTTCCCGCCCGGCAAAGCGAGGCCTTTTCCCGCGGCGGGCATCGCAACCTGCCATGGGATGAAGCCTTTCGCGCACGCGCGACGCCCATTCCCATGGCCCCCGGCGAAGCGGTGCTGATGCCCGTGAAAGCGCCCCATTTCGTGCAGAATGGAGAGCAGGTTTCGGTCAGCTTCTCCATCACATGGCGGTCCCGCCGCAGCGTGGCGGAAGGGGAATTGCACAGCCTCAACCACAGGCTGCGCGCCCGCGGCCTCCCGCTCTTCCCCGTCGGCCGCCAGCCGGAAAGACAATGGATCGGGCGCGGGCTTCACCGGGTGGTGGAACGGTTGGGGCTGTAACCCCCTGCCCGCCCGAATAGCCTTCAGGGGCGGCGCAGCAGGCGGCGGGCGGCGGCTTCGGCCTCCAGCCGGATATCGAATCGCTCCAGCACCAGCCAGCATAATGTCTCCGACCCGGTGGCCAGACTTTGTTTGTAGCGATCCTTGCCCGCAAGGAAGGAATAGAGCCTCTGGTCCGGTCGCGCCGCCGCCCGCTCGATCGCGGCGGCATGGCACATCAGGCCGGGCTTCGATTTGGCGCCGCGCGGCGGGGCGAAGGCGGACTGATAGTTCATCACCCGCCCCGCCCAGAGGAAATTGAGCAGATAACCCAGCACGCCCCCCGCGACGGTGATGCGCAGCACCTCCACCGATCCATCCGCCAGCCCGGCCAGCGCAAGGCGGCGGGCGAAATCGCGAAAGAACGGGGCGTCCCACGCATTATCCTCGTGCCGCCCGGCATTGAGGCGCGCCATGTCCTCCAGCCATTGATCGACCTGCGCCGCATCGCCCGCCGCGTCGATGACGGGCGCGGCGGCTTCCTCCTTCAGCGAACGGCGAATCTGGCTGCGCGTATTGGCGCTCAGCAGCGAGAGATACTCCCCCCCCGCCCCGCGCACCGCATCGAGATCGACATAGCAAGCCGGGGAGGCATCGACCTCCACCCGCCGCCGGATGCCGGGCAGGACCGCCAGCTCGCTATCGGGCGCCACCCCGGCGAGATGGAGCGCCGACCAGCCTTTGCGCGCCGCGATCGCCGCGCAAAAGGCCCGTCCGGCGGCGTCCTCCATCCCGGCGCGGCACAGCAGGCCATTATATTCGATATAGGGCCGGTCGCCCTCTTCATTGCCGCTCTGGTTCAGCCAGAGCGCGGGGACGGCCCCGGCCTTGTGCGGCGCGCGGCCTTCCCCGATCAGCGCGAAGGCCGCTTCATCGCCTTCCCCGCCGCCCCCGCCTTCCCCGCCGATCGTCAGCAGGCGCGGCAGGGCGATGCTCGCCGCCTGCAAGGCCGCGAGCCAGCTTCCCATCCATGTCCAGCGCAGGAAGAAGGAAGGCGCATCCGCCGCCGCCTCCAGCGCGCGCCAGCGCGGTTCCAGCGCGGCGGGATCGACGATCGGGGTCAGGCGGGTGGCAAGGGACATGCGGCCTTGTGCCGTGAGCACGCCGCGCCGGTCAAGCAAGGCTTTGCATATCGGCCCGGCCTTGCCTAAAAACCCTGTTCATGACCGACACCGCGCCTTCTCCCGCTCCGGCCCCCGCCCCCTCCGCATCCGGCGGCACACGCCCGCAACCCAAACTCGACGCCAGTTGGGCGCGGCCGCTGGCGGATATCTTCGCTGCCCCCGTCATGGGCAATCTGCGCCAATTCCTGATGGCCGAGAAATCGGCGGGCAAGCGCATTTTTCCCAAGGGCAGCGAATATTTCCGGGCGCTCGACCTGACGCCGCTCGACACAGTGCGCGTGGTGATATTGGGGCAAGACCCCTATCATGGCGAAGGGCAGGCGCATGGCCTGTGCTTTTCCGTGCAGCGCGGCGTGCGGCCGCCGCCCAGCCTCGTCAATATCTACAAGGAAATGAAGGCCGATCTTGGGCTGGACCCGCCGCGCCATGGCAACCTGACCCATTGGGCCGAACAGGGGGTACTGCTGCTCAACAGCGTGCTGACGGTGGAAATGGGCAAGGCTGCCTCGCACCAGAAACGCGGCTGGGAAGCGTTCACCGATGCGGTGATCGAACTGGTGGCCCGGCAGGAACGGCCGATCATATTCATCCTGTGGGGCGCCTATGCCCAGAAAAAGGCGGCCTTTGTGAAGGATATAGCGCAAGGGGGGCGGCATCTCGTCATCCGTTCGGCGCACCCCTCGCCGCTGTCGGCGCATAACGGCTTTTTCGGCAGCCGCCCGTTCAGCCGCGCCAATGCCTTTCTGAAAGAACATGGACAGACGCCGATCGACTGGAGCCTGCCGGAATAGGCGAAACGCAGGAAAAGGACGCGAATCAGGACGCGCCCACCACCACACAGGCAGCGAACATCAGCAGCCCGGCGAACCGGTTGGAACGGAATTTGACCAGCGGGTCCATGCCGTCCGCCTCCTTCAGGGTCGCCACCTGCCACAGCAGATGCGCGGCCATCGGCAACAGAGCGAGCAACGCCAGCGGGGTCGGCCTCACCTGCCAGATCGCGCCCGCCCACAGCATCAGCGCCACCGCGTAAAAGCCCGTCACCCCGGCGCGGACATGCGTGCCCATCGCCCGCGCGCTCGACTTGATGCCGACCAGCGCGTCATCCTCGCGATCCTGCAAGGCATAGATGCTGTCATAGCCGATCACCCAGCAGATAGCGCCGGCATAGAGCAACAGCCCCCCCGCGCTCATCCCGCCGCTCATCTGCACCCAGCCGACCAGCGCGGCCCAACTGAACACCAGCCCCAGCCATGCCTGCGGCCACCATGTGATGCGTTTCATGAACGGATAGGCGGCGACCAGCGCGAGGCTCGCCAACGCGACGATCTGCGCCTCGATCCGCAACCGGAACAGCACGACAAGGCCGATCAGGCAGAGTAGCGCCAGCCATGCCCCGGCGCCTTTCATCGACACCCTGCCGCTCGCCAGCGGGCGGACGGCGGTGCGGGCGACCCGCCGGTCGAGATCGCGGTCCACCATGTCGTTCCACACGCACCCCGCGCCGCGCATCGCGATGCTGCCGACGAGGAACCAGAGGATCATGCCCCAATGTTCCAGCCCGTTGCCGGACAGCGCGATGGCCCATGCGCCGGGCCAGAACAGCAGCCACCAGCCGATCGGCCGGTCGAACCGCGCCAACAACGCCAGATCGCGCGCCCGGCCGGGCAGGCGAGCCATTAACCCACGCGCTTCGCTGTCGGGCACGACGGAGGAAGAAAGATCGGTCATGGAGATGTAGTAGGCGATTTTACCGGGCTATGGGAAGCGGGAGGATGGAGTCAATCCATCTTCCATGCCGCAATGCGCTCGCGAATCCAGTCCCGCTTGAAACGGGCATGGTTTTCATCCTTCGCGCGAATGTCCGCATCGTCGGCCCAATGGCTTAATTCTTCCCGGCCCCGTTTTTCTTCCCGATCAAGCATCGAGGGATCAGGAACGGCGATGTCGAGTTCCTGCCCGGTCACATCCCCGCCATCGGCGATAGGGTGCAGCATCGACAGGCGCGATTCACGAAACAGGGTCACTGCGCCATCATGTCGGCAATCGGGATACAGCCTTTGCAGGCGCATCGGCCGATCAGGCGCCGCGAATGATGGACCCGGACGGTTTATGCCTGCTTCCGGAAAATCCGAAATTCCAGTGCGCCGCCATCCCAGCCCCTTGCCCATCAATGGAAATCCCGCGACCGGGGCAATAAGTGCACATTGCGGGGATGGGTCGAGGCGCGTTGCGGGGGAGGCGTGGCGGGGGCCGCCGACGCCTGCGCCCCGGTCAGCGCCTCCAGCGTGTCGGAACGATCGATGATCCGGCTCGCCATCACATGAATCACGCCTTGCGGGCTGCGCTGCACTTCCCCTTCGACCAGCATCACCCGCGCCGCCATCACCTCGCGCCGGAACCGCTCGAACTGGCGCGCCCACAGCACGATATTGGCGATGCCGCCTTCATCCTCCAGCGTGATGAAGATCGCATTGCCCTTGCCGGGCCGCTGCCGCACCAGCACCACGCCTGCGACGCGCACCCGGTCGCCGCCCTTCATGGCCCGGAGCGCGAGACAGGGCGCGAGGCAGGGCGCGGCGCTTTCGGCATCGAAGATCGGACGCAACAGCGCCATCGGATGCTCTTTCAGCGACAGGCGCGTCACCTGATAATCGGCGGCGACATGCTCCCCCAGCGTCATCGGGCGCAGCGCGACCGCCGGTTCTTCCCCCAGTTCCCGCGCCTGCATCGCGGCGAACAGCGGCAATTCCCCCTCCGGCGTGCGCCGCGCCTCCCACAGCGCGGCCCGCCGGTCCAGCCCCAGCGAGCGGCAGGCGTCGGCATCGGCCAGCAGGCGCAGGGCGCGGGCGGGCAGGTTAGCGCGGCGCGCCAACGCTTCCATGGTGAGGAAAGCACCGGCGGCGGCGCGGGCGGCAGTCATCGCCCCGGCCCAGTCCTCGCGAAAACCGCCGATCTGCTTCAACCCCAGCCGTAGCGCCAATGCGCCGTCCCCCCGCCGTTCCAGCGTAGAATACCAATCGCTGTGATTCGCATCGGCCGCGCGCACCTCCACCCCATGCTCTCGCGCGTCGCGCACCAATTGGGCGGGCGCGTAAAAGCCCATGGGCTGGCTGTTGAGCAGCGCGCAGGCGAACACCGCGGGATGATGGCATTTGATCCACGCCGACACATAGACCAGCCGCGCGAAGCTCTGCGCATGGCTTTCGGGAAAGCCATAGCTGCCGAAACCCTCGATCTGGCGGAAACAGCGCTCGGCAAACGTCTTGTCATAGCCGCGCGCGACCATGCCGCCGACCATCTTCTCACGGAAACTGTCGATGGTGCCCAGATTGCGGAAGGTCGCCATCGCCCGGCGCAGGCCATTGGCCTCCGCGTCAGAGAAAGCGGCGGCGGTGATGGCGAGGTTCATCGCCTGTTCCTGAAAGATCGGCACGCCATGGGTCTTGCCCAGCACGCCGACCAGTTCATCGGGCGGATGGGGCGGCGCGGGTCTGGGATATTCGACCTTTTCCCGCCCCTCCCGCCGCCGCAGATAGGGATGCACCATATCGCCTTCGATCGGGCCGGGGCGGACGATCGCCACCTGCACCACCAAATCGTAAAATTCGACCGGGCGCAGGCGCGGCAGCATGTTCATCTGCGCGCGGCTTTCCACCTGAAACACGCCGATGCTGTCGCCCCGGCACAGCATGGCATAGACCGCAGGGTCATCCGATGTAAGGTCCAGTTCCAGCGTGTGATCGCCCAGCCCGTGCAGGCGCATCAGGTCGAAACTCTTGTGAATGCAGGTCAGCATCCCCAGCGCCAGCACGTCCACCTTCATGATGCCCAGCGCGTCGATATCGTCCTTGTCCCATTCGATGAAGGTGCGGTCCGCCATCGCCGCATTGTGGATCGGCACCGTCTCGTCGAGCCGCCCTTCGGTCAGCACGAAGCCGCCGACATGCTGCGACAGGTGGCGCGGGAATTTCAGGATTTGCGTCACGAAATGATTGAGCCGGGCGATTTGCGGATTGTCGGGATCAAAACCGCCCTCGCCCGCCCGCCTGCCCTCATGCTTCGACGCATGGCTGCCCCAGACGGTGCCGGAAAGGCGCGCGGTCACATCCTCGGAAAGGCCCAGCGCCTTGCCGACTTCCCGTACCGCGCTACGCGGGCGATAATGGATGACGGTCGCGGCGATGCCCGCCCTTTCCCGGCCATAGCGGCGGTAGATATATTGCATCACCTCCTCGCGCCGCTCATGCTCGAAATCCACGTCGATATCGGGCGGTTCCTTGCGTTCCGACGACATGAAGCGGGAAAAGAGCAGGTCATGGATCATCGGATCGACCGAGGTGACGCCCAGCAGGAAACAGACGATGCTGTTCGCCGCGCTCCCCCGTCCCTGACACAGGATGTCCCGGCTACGGGCGAAGCGCACAATGTCATGCACGGTCAGGAAATAGCAGGCATAATTCTGCTCGCGGATCAGGGCGAACTCCTTGTCGATCAGCGCGCGCGCCTTGTCTGGCAACACCGCGCCATAACGCTGGTGCGCGGCTTCCATCACCATATGCTCCAGCCAGTCCTGCGGCTCCCAGCCATAGGGCACCGGCTCATGCGGATATTCATAGCGCAACTGATCCAGATCGAAGGCGATGCGCCCCAGCAGCCGGCCCGTCTCATCGATCGCCTGCGGGCAGGCCGCGAACAGGCGCGCCATTTCGGCGGGCGGCTTCAGGTGCCGCTCGGCATGGGCGGCCAGATGCCTGCCCGCGTCCTGCACCGTCCGGTGCAGGCGGATCGCGGTCAGCACATCCTGCAACGGCCGCTGCTCCGGCGTCGCATAGAGCGCGTCGTTCAGGGCAAGGAGCGGCACGCGCGCCTGCGCCGCCAGCCCTTGCGCGCGCAGCAACAGGCGCGCATCGCGCCCGTCCCGGTGCATCGTCGCGCCCAGCCAGACGCGCCCCGGCGCCGCCTCTCGCAAGGCCGCCAGCGTGGCCGCATCATGCCCCGGCATCGCGATCAGCAGCAGGTCTTCGGCATGATCGACCATATCGGTCAGATGGAGGATGCAATCCCCCTTCGCCGCCCGCAAATTGCCAAGCGTCAGCAGGCGCGTCAGCCTGCCCCAGCCATGGCGCGTCGCGGGATAGGCGATGATGTCGCCCGTCCCGTCGGCAAAGCAGAGCCGCGCCCCCACCGCCAGACGAAAGCTGCCACCGGGCGCCGGAGCTTCCGCCCGCGCCGCCTTCACCGCGACATGGGCGCGCACCACGCCCGCCACCGTGTTGCGATCGGCGATGCCGATGCCGGTCATGCCCAGCGCAAGGGCGGCCCGCACCATCTCCGCGGGGTGGGACGCGCCGCGCAGGAAGGAGAAATTGGTGGCCGCCGCCAGTTCCGCATAACCGTTCATGCGAAGATCCCGTGCACATACCAGCGCGGGGCATCCGTTTCCCGCTCATAAAGGCCGTGGCGGAACAGCCAGAAACGGTGGCCGCCTTCTTCCTCGACCCGATAATAATCGCGGCTGAGGCCGGGATTGCCGCCATGCCCGTCCTCGCGCCGCCACCATTCGGGCGCGATCCGTTCCGGCCCTTCCTGCCGCACGACCCGCCAGGCGCTGCCCCGCCATGAAAAGCGCCGGGGCGGGCCATCGGGAACGGCGGCCAGCACCTCGACCGGTTGCGGCGGATCGAGCAGCAGCAGCGGGCGCAGCGGCGGCTCCCCGCTTTCGGGCGCGGGCCAATCCGGCGGGATCGCCGCACCCGCGCGCGCCAGATGCCCCGCCCGTTCCGGCACATGACTGTCCGCCCCGGCAAGGCACGCGATCACCCCCGCGCCATGGCGCACCGCCAGCCGATCGAGCAGCATTGCCATATCCTGCCGCGCATCCCGCGCCGGTCCGCCCCTCATTGGTTTGGCCTCCGCCGGTTCGGCCCCCACTGATTCGGCCCCCGCCTGTTCAGCAAGCCCCGGCTGCCGCTCCGCCAGCCCCTCGACCCTCGGCACGGCGAAGTCGATGCTGTCATATCCGAAACCGGGGTCGAGCGGATCGGCAAGGCTGTCGATCCGTTCCCTCAGCAATCGCATCACCAGCGCAACATCCCGCGTCGGCCTGCCCGTTTCGATGAGGAGGCGCGCCACATGGCCGTCGCTGCGATTCAGGCGGACGGCGAAGGCCCGCCCGCCCTCGCCCCGTTCCGCCAGCAGGGTTGCCACCTGCCCGGCCAGCGCCTCTATCGCATCCAGCACATCCTCCGTCCGCCCGACCGGATCGGCAAAGCGCATCTGCGCCCGGACGGGATCGGGCGGGCGATGCGGCGTCATCGGCAGGTCGGCTTCCCCCGCCAGCCGCGCAAGCAGGCGCACCAGATCCGTCCCGAACCGCGCGGCCAGCGGCGCGGACGGCTGCGCCATCACTTCGCCCACTGTGCGGAACCCCGCCCGGCCCAGCGCGCCGCGCACCTCATCGGCCACCGCCAGCGCCGCGATGGGGAGCGCCCGCACATCCGCCCCGCCAAAACGCGCCAGCGCCAGCGCGGCCTCGCCGGTCGAGGCCAGCCCCACGCGCACGCTCAGGCCCAGCGCCTTCACCCGTTCGGCAAGCCGGGCGCGCAAGGCCTCCTGCCCGCCGAACAGATGCGCGCACCCTGTCATGTCGCACAGCACGGCGGCGAGCGGATGGCCTTCCACCATCGGCGTGAAAGCGCCGCAATGCCGTGTCACCCGGTCGAGCAGCGCCCGATCGGCGTCCGGATCATGGGTAAGCGGAACGAGATCGGGCACCCGCGCCCGCGCATCGGCAAGCGGCAGGCCAGCCGTCAGCCCCGCCCGTGCCGCCCGGCGATCGATCGCCGCCAGCCGCAAGGCCCCGCGCTGCTTTTCGATCAGCGCAAAGGGCTGATGAGGCGGGGCGATACCGGCAAGCATCGCCCTCTCCGACGACAGCCAAGGCAGGAACAAGGCCATATGGAGCGGATGCGCCTGCATCGCCGTCACCAGCCGCCGCCGCGATCATTGGCGGCGCGAGGACGGGCCACCTGCGTTTCATCCCATGGGACGGGCCATGGAGCGAGGGCGGGCGCGTCCTCCCGCTCCTGAAACAGCGCCCGCTCCTGAAACAGCACCCTGTCGCGATCCCATTCCAGCATGCAGCGCAGTTCATTCCGCCCGCCCCGGTGACGCAGCAGGGTCAGGGCAAAGGCAGGCGCGCCCGGCGCTTCCCCATCCGGCGCGCAGGCCAGCCCGCAAGAAGGCGCGGCGGCGACATGCCAGCGGCTATGGGCGGCGCTGGGGGCCGGGGTCGCGCCGCTACGCGCCAGCAGCACCATCGTCCCCGTTTCCGCCGCCGCCAGCGTGAGGCGGCGGCTGGCGGTCAGGTCGAGCAGCGGACACGCCCCCTGCACCTCCAGCAGCACCACGCTGGCCGCACCGGCGCGCACCGCATCCAGCCCGGCCCGCAACAGCGCCCTCTCATCCGGCAGCAGCGCCAGCGCCAGATGCCGCGGCGCCAGCCCCAGATCGACCAGCCCCGGCCCATAGGGCACCGCCCCGCGCGAAAGCCGCGCCCAGAACAGAGGACGCCCCCCTGCCTCCTGCCTGCGCCGGGAAAGCGCCAGCGCAAAGCCAAGGGCGCTGGCATCATCCTCCGGCCGCACGGCATAGAGTTCGTGCAGGCCGTCCCTCTTCAACCCGCCCCGCAATTCCGCATCGACCCGCGCCGCCCCCAGCGCGAGCGAAGGGCACGGCAAGGGCGCGCGCGCAGAAAAATCCCTTTGCCGCCCTTCCTCCTTCAGAATCGCCAATGCCGAATCGCCGTGCATATGTTCACTTTATGTTCTTTTTCACGGAAGAACCAGACCATAAAGCGAACGCCCGGTTCCCTCGATAAGGGCGATCGCGTGATTTTTCGGGTTGCTGTTCCCGGCCCTTCCCCGCTGGCGGGCGAGCGGCAAAGGCCCTGTTCCCGACAATTCCCGGATAATCCTTGAAAACCGGCGCCCCTTTAGGGAAGATACATTCTTCTGCGATAGGAGGGGGCACTATGACGCAGGCACTGATCACTATCGACACGGAACTGTCCGCCGGAAAGCAGGCAAGGGGCTTTTCGCTCGACGCCAATTATGACAGTTCCTTCGCCGGGCGCGTGGGCGATGAGCATTTCGGCGTCGGCTGGCTGATGGAACAGATGTCGGCCTATGGAATCCGGGGCGTGTTCCTGATCGACCCGATGCCCGCGCTCGTCCATGGCCCGGAAATCGTCGAACGGATGGTCCACCCCATCCTGTCCGCCGGGCATGACGTGCAGGTCCATATTCATACCGAATGGCTGCAATGGGCGAAGGATTCGCCGGTGGAAGGAAGGACCGGCCGGAATATCGGCGATTTTTCCCTCAACGATCAGGTGAAGCTGATCAAATGGGCGCGCGATGCGCTGATCCATGCGGGCGCCCCGCCGCCCATCGCCTTTCGCGCCGGCAATTTCGGCGCCAATGACGACACGCTGCGCGCCCTCGACCGAATCGGGCTGCGCTGGGACAGCAGTTTCAACCCTGTCTATGCAGGCCGCGAATGCCGGATGAGCCTGTCGCCCGAACTGGTGGAACCGGTTCATGTGGGGCGGGTCATAGAAGTACCGGTCGCAAGCATATATGACCGGCCCGGCCGGTTCCGCCCCGCCCAGATCTGCGCGCTCTCCACGACCGAGATGGTGCAGGCGCTACATCATGCCACGGCGACCGGCGCCCATAGTTTCGCGGTCGTCACCCACAGCTTTGAAATGCTGTCCCGCGACCGGAAACGCCCCAACCGGACGGTGATGAAGCGCCACAAGGCGCTGTGCCGGGCGATCGGCACCCATGCCCATATCCGCCCGGCGACCTTTGCCGACCTTCCCGAACCATCGCGACACCGGGGAAATGATAGCGGCAAGCGCCTGCCCGCCAGCCGCATCAGGACATGGGCGCGCATGGGCCAGCAGGCCTATTCCCACTGGCGCTATGAAAAGCGCCTGCGCCTGTGATTCCCCGCCGGTAAGCCCCCTCCCTGAAAAGACGGCGCGGCGGGCCTGATGAAAGAAGATGGGCGATAAAGGCTGGCGGATGGCTGTCATCGCCGGTTCGGTTCGCAGATACCGATACCCGCCGCGCCCTTTCCACGCGCCATGGCCTGCCGACGCGATCCGGGACGGCTCTCGAACCGACCTTATCGGACGCCTTTGTCAGCCTTCGCTGTGCAGCTTTTCGACCAGTTGGCCGATCTCATGGGGTTCCAATATCCATGTGCGCGTCTTGCGCCCCTCGCGATGGACCGGCCGGGTCAGCAGGATACGCGCCTGTTCTCGCGCGGCGGGCTTGTAGATGGCGAAATGCATCGCGCAATCGCGGATCGTCCCGATAATCGGCGCGCGCCCCTCCAGATCGATCATCGTCGCGGGCTGATCCCAGTCAGGAATAGGCGTCATGGCGGTTCCTCTCACAATCGAACCGACCGAAACCATGACGGCGCCATGAAATCAAGCATCAATGCGGTTCTTTCCGGGCACGACCGGAGGCGGCGCTTTCGACATGGCCGCAGGAGCGCCGCGCCCATCGCGCACCGCATCCGGGCGCCTAACCGCTCAGGACAAAGGGTATTTCAACCGTTCCCCGAACCTGAACCTTCACGCCGTCCCTCATGGTCGGCGACCAGCGCCAGCGCCGCACCGCTCCGCGCGCCGCCTCATCCAGACGGGCATGCCCGCTGCTGCGCGCCACGCGAATATCCTTCACGGTTCCATCGAGCGCGAGCAGAAGCTCCAGCACCACGGTCCCCTGTTCGCGCAACCGGCGGGATTCGCGGGGATAGCGCGGCGGCGGCGCATGGATCATCGAGGCGGAAAGATCCCCCGCCGCGATCTGGCTCACCGGCGCCGGGGCGGGCGCAGGAGAAGGCGCGGCGCGGGCGGCGGACGGCGGCGGGGCGGGCATGGGCTTGCTCCGGGTCGTGGCGATCAGCGGAGCGGGCGCAGGCAATTCGACTATCGGCCTGGGCGCATGAACCTGCGCGATCGGGCGCGGCGGATCGGGCAGGCGCTCCACTTCTGGCGGGGCGGGCGGCGGCGGCGGGGCCAGATCGATGGAATAGGCGACGAGCGGCTGTTGAAGGACCGTCCGGATGACGGGGAACCGATAGGTTGCGAATATCGCGATCAGCGCGCCCTGAATCATCAGCGCCAGCAGCAAGGCGCGCAGATCGAACCGTCGCGGTTCATAGCGCGAAGGTCGCAATGGCAAGGGCGATGGATCGACTCTCACGGCCGCCGCGCAAGAACCGATGCGTCGATCGCCGCGATGGAGGCGCAGCCTGTCAGCGTCATCGCCAGTTCCAGTTCAGCGCGCAGCAGGCGCAGCACATGGGCCACGCCGGACGCACCGGCGGCGGCGAGCGCATGGACATAGGGGCGGCCCACCAGCACCGCGTTCGCGCCCAGCGCCAGAGCGCGAAGCACGTCGGTCCCCCGCCTTATGCCGCCGTCCATCAATATGGGAACGGCCCCGTTCACCGCCTGCGCCACTTGCGGCAACAGTTCTATCGTCGCGCAAACCCCGTCGAGCGTCCGCCCGCCATGGTTGGAAACGATGATGCCGTCCACCCCCGCCTCGATCGCCCGGATCGCGTCGTCAGGATCGACGACCCCCTTGAGCAGGATGGGCAGGCGCGTGAGATCCCGCAACCAGCCGAGATCGGGCCATGTCGCGGCGCTTTCGATCAACGGAGTGCCGAACAACATGGCTTGGGGCGGGGCGGGCGGAAGCAACCGCATCCCCTTCAGGTTCACGGCTTCGATTCCCGCCGGGAAGGCGAAACCCGCGCGCTGCTCACGGTTGCGCAGGCCGTTGACGGGCGCATCGACGGTCACGACCAGCGCACGATACCCCGCCCGTTCGGCGCGCCGGACGAGCGCGGCGGTGAAATCCCGATCCGGCTGGATGTAAAGCTGAAACCAGAGGGGCGCGCCCGCCTGCGCGGCAATATCCTCCAGACTGGCGGTGGCCTGCGTGCTCACGACCATGGCCGTGTCGAGCGCGCCAGCCGCCACAACGCTGGCCAATTCGCCATCGGGATGGGCCAGCTTCTGAAAGGCCACGGGGGCGAGCAGAATGGGCGCGGCAAGCTCCTGACCGAACAGGTCGATCCGGGTGGTAGCGCCCGTCATGTCGCGCAACACGCGTGAACGCAGGGGAATGCGAGCGAAAGCGGCGACATTTTCGCGCAATGTCCATTCGTCGCCGGACCCGCCGTTGAGATAGGCCCATGCCCCTTCGGCCATGCGTTCGCGCGCAAGCTGCTCATAGTCCGAGAGCGAGGCGACCTGATGCGGGATGCGATCGAGCGGGGGCAGCGTCATGTATCGGCCCATTCCCGCAGCAGATTATGATAAAGGCCGGTGAGGCGCACGACTTCGGGGTCGCCGGGATCGCGCGCCGCAAGGGCCTGTATGCTGTCGTCCAGTTCCAGCAGCATGGACCGGCGTGTCTGTTCCCGCACAAGGCTCTGGACCCAGAAAAAGGCGGCATAGCGGGCGCCGCGCGTCACCGGCATGACCTGATGCAGCGAACTGGCCGGATAGAGCAGCATATGACCGGCCCGCAGCTTCACCTGTTCCCGCACCATGCCGAATTCAGCGACCAGTTCGCCGCCGTCATAGCTTTCGGGATCGCTCAGGAACAGGGTCGCCGACAGGTCGCTGCGGACCCGCTCCGGCGAGCCGGGCGCGCTGAACACCGCGCTGTCGATATGGCGGCCATAGGCGCCCTCGCCCGTGTAGAGATTGAAGCGCGGCGGCAAGACCTTGAGCGGCAGCGCGGCGGCGATGAAGCGCGGCGTTCGGGCCAGCCGCTCGACGATCAGCGCGCCCAGTTCATGGCCGAGCGGATCGTCGTCGGCAAGCTGGCGATTGGCCTTGGCGCGAGCCGCGACATACCCGGCGCTCGTCCCTCCATCGGGCCAGTCCGCCCCTTCGAGGCGGCGGCGGATGTCGGTAGCCTCCGCCGCCGATAATATTTCGGCAATCTCGATCAGCATGTCTCTCTCCAGTCCCGCGCCGCCGACCGTGCCGACGGCGCGGGCCTGCCGTCAGAAACGGAAACCGGCGCTGATGAGATAGCTGCGCGGCGCCCCCAGGCTGGCACGGGTGCCGTTCCAGTTCGTGGTGAGAGCATATTTCTCATTGAACAGATTGTCGACATTGAGTCGCAACGAGATCATCTCCATCACGTCATAGGAAAGCAGCGCGTTGACCAGCGTGTAGGACGGCAGCTTGCCGAAAATGCCGTTGGGAATGACGCGCACCGCATCGTCGGGGCGGCCCAGATAGGACGATCCGACATGCTGCACGCCCGCCCCCACGGTAAGGCCGAACGGCATGCGATAGCTGGTCCAGAGCGTGGCGGACACATTGGGCGTGAAGGCCAGCCGGTCGCCGTTGAGGCCCGAAGCCGGGAAGTCGGCATTATAATCGCCCGGATTGCCGAAACCGAGCGCGGTTTCCATCGCATCGCTCAATTGGCGCTTGCTGTCCATGACGAGCACGCCGCCGAAAATATTCCAGGCATCGGTGATATTGCCGCTGGCGCTGAATTCGACGCCTTCGACGATCAACTTCTGATAGCCCTGCAAGCTATTGGCCGGAAGGTCGTCCACCGCAGCCACCGGTCGTCCGACCACCGGCACATTGCGGTTTTCGCCACGGAAACCGGCAAGCGCCAGCGACAGGTCGCCGTCGAACAGGTCCATCTTGGCCCCGACCTCATAATGGTGCGAGCGGACCTGCTTCGCCCCGGCGACAAGACCGGGGAACGCATTGTCGCCCGTGCGCGAAATATCGGGGTTGGAGAGGTAGGAACCGGGCGGCAGCGCCGACGTGCCGAAGGACGCATAGATGCTGGCATTCTCGACCGGTTTCCAGTTCAGGCCGATCCGCCCTCCCCAGTTGAACGGCGAACTGCCGAAATTGTCGAAGGCGCCGGTCGACGCACCGGCAGCGGTGCGGCTGTCGATCACGACCTTGTAACCTTCGCCCCGGACACCGCCGCTGATCTCGAACTGCTCGCCAAGGGAAATGGTGTCATAGAAGAACACCGCCAGCGTCTCTATGTCGGCCCGCGCGGTCTGCGAAGGCACGAACGGCGCTGCCCCCACACGCCGGGGATCGGGATCGAACAGGTCCGTCGCGCCCGGCGCGGGCACGGCGGCGCCGAAGCGAACCGCGTTCGACTTTTCCTTGCTGAATTCGACACCCGCCGCGATGGAATGGCCGATGCCGCCGGTATCGAACCGCGCGTTGACGGCGGTCAGGTTATTGAAGCTCTTGTTCGTGCGGTCATATTGCCAGGTCGCGGTGCAGACCAGATCGGGGCATTGCGGGTTCGCCATGGTGGCCGGGACGTTGAAATTCGTCGGCGCGGTGAAGCGCGCCCGGCGATCCACCCGCGACCAGCGGGTCTGGTTGCTGATGACGAAGCCTGCAAATGGTTCATATTCTATGCGGCCGAACACCGCATCGCTGGTCGCATCGTCGAAATCGCTGGCGAGGCCGTAAAAGGCATCGCGCGGCGCGCCGCTGGTTGCCGGATCATAACGGAACGTCTTTTTGATGGTCGCCCCCGGCACGCCCCAGTCGGGCCGGTCGTCGCGCTCGACATGCTCCCACGACAGAATAGCGCGCAAGTCCGTGCCAAGGCCGATCGCGACGGATGGCGCGACGCCCCAGAACTTGTTCTTGGCATATTTGCGCCCCGGCACGCCGCTGTCCTCGACCACGGCGTTAAGGCGGAAAGCCGCCGTGCCGCCCAAGGGCTGATTGACGTCGATCGAGCCGCGCTTGCGCGATTTGCTGCCATATTGGTCGAACCCGAAGCTCACGTCCCCGGCGATGAACCCGTCCAGCGACGGCTTCTTGGTGTTGATGTTGACATAGCCGCCTGCGCTGCCGCGGCCATTATCCGCCGATGCGCCTTTGACGACCTCAACCGATTCGATGTTGAATACGTCCCGCGCATAGCTGCCCGAATCGCGGGCATTATCGACGAACACGCTGCCGCTGGTGTCGAAACCGCGCAGGGTGAAATTATTGGTCGAGGTGCCGAAACCGTTCTCGCCGGCGTTGAAGCTGATGCCCGGCGTATTGCGCAACACTTCGGCCAGAGTCCGCGCGCCGCGATCGCGGATCAGTTCTTGCGGGATCATGTTGATCGTCTGGGGCGTATCGAGCAGGGGCGCGGTGCGCTTGGGCGACGGGCTTTCGGTGCGGTTGTAGCTGTCGTCTATCGCGGTGTCCGTCACCGTGACGCCGCCCAGCCGCCGGGATTCGCCTTCGCTCTGGGCCTGCGCCGGGGTGACGCCGGCCACCAGCCCGATGCACCCCAATGCGAGCAGCGCGCTGGGCGAAGCGGACGGCGCCGGATTATTGCCCGTGCGGCTCTTCGATGGAATAATGGTCACTATACCAACCCCCTAAAAATTGATAATCAGTAGCAATAGCGCCGTCTAAAGGGAGGGAAGCGGCCCGAAGTCAATGTCGGGGCACCGCACTTAAGAATAGAAAATGGAACCGCAACAATTCCGCAATGATTGGGATACCGGGGCGCAAACCGCCCCGCCATCCGACCCCGAAGCCGCCACGATATTGATCGTCGACGATGATGCCGGGATGCGCCGGGCGCTGCACCGCATCCTGCGCGCCAACGGGTTTCACTGCCTGCTCGCCGCCAATGGCGGGGACATGCTCGAAACGCTGGACGGCGCCGAGGTCGACCTGATCCTGCTCGACGTGATGATGCCGGGCCAAAATGGTTTCGACCTGTGCCGCAATCTGCGCATCAGGGATGAAAACCCCGTGCCGGTCATCATGATCAGCGCGCGGGGAGAGCAAACCGACCTGGTGACGGGATTGGAGCTGGGCGCGGACGATTATATCGCCAAGCCCTTTACCGACAGCGAATTGCTGGCGCGGGTGCGCGCCATGCTGCGCCGCAGCCGCATGGCGCGGACGCCGCGCGCGCGCAACAGCCTCCTGCGCTTCGACGGCTGGACCGTCGACCGGGGGCAGCGCAGCCTGTTCACGCCCACCGGCGCGCGTGTCGAGTTATCGGGCGCGGAGTTCGACCTGTTGCTGGCGCTGGTCGAGCATCCGCAGCGCATCATCGGCCGCGACATGCTGCTGGAAATGTCCCGCGCCCGCCTTGGAAGCGCGTCGGACCGCACGATCGACGTCCATGTCTGCCGATTGCGGAGCAAGCTGGGCGACGAAGAAAAGCGCGAGTTGATCCGCACCGTGCGCGGCTTCGGCTATATCTTCACGCGCCCGGTCGAACACGCATGAACATCCGCCGGTTCGGGCCGCTCCGATGGTTCGACGGCTTGCGCGGGCGGATCGCCGCTGCCCTGCTGATAGCGCTGCTGGTCCAGTTCATCGGCAGCGACATTATTTTCGAACGGATCGAAGCGCAAAGAATGGAGCATGGGCGGGCGCAACGCCTTGCCGACTGGCTGTCCTTCGCCGACGAGTTCGCCGGCGCCGATCCCGATGCGGCGCAGCGCATGACCGCGCTCTGGCAGCCCGACCTTGTCGTGTCGCGCAGCGCCGGGATGCCGCCCGGCCGCGAGGCGCAAAGCGATGCCGAGGCCGCAAGGGTGGAAATGCTGGTGCGGTCCGCGCGGCCGCAAATGGATTCGCTCGACTTTCGCGCGGCACGCGAGGGCCGCGATCTCACGGGGTCGATGCGCCTCGACAGCGGCGGCTGGCTGACCTTCCGCGCAAAGGATTATTTCACGGAGCGCTCTCAACTCTATCATTATATGACATCGGCCCTGCTGTTGCTGCTCTGCGTCGTCCTCATCGTCCTCCTGTTCGGCCGCATGATCGCGCGGCCCCTCAAGCGCATTGCCGACGCGGCGGAACGGGTCGGCGGCGAGGAAAATGTCCCGATCGTCGTTGAAGGGCCACGGGAAGTCCGTCAGGTCGCCGCCACGATCGACCGGATGCAGGCGAGGCTGCTCGCCCAGCTTCGCGATCGGGTGCAGGCGATGGCGGCGATGTCGCATGACCTGCGAACCCCGCTGGCCCGGATGCGCCTGAATGCCGCAAGCGTCGAGGATGCCGATACCCGCGCCGCCCTCCAGCATGATGTCGACGAGATGGAAGGGTTTGTCTCCTCCGTTCTCGATTATCTGCGCGGCGACGAGGCGGAAGCCGAGCGGCGGGCCGATATCGCGTCGATCGTCATGACGGTCGTAGACGAAGCGCGCGACCGGGGGGAGGTCGCCGACTATGCTGGCCCCCGCCGTCTGGAAACCGTGACCCGCCCCCTCAAGCTCAAGCGCCTCGTGCGCAACATCGTGCAGAACGCGACCCGGCATGCCGGTCAGGCGCGCGTCCGGCTGGAAGCGGAGGCCGAAACCATCCGCATCCTTGTCACGGATGATGGACCGGGCATCCCGGAAGGCGAACTGGAGGCGGTGTTCGAGCCATTTCATCGCATAGAGGCATCCCGTAACCGGCAGACCGGGGGATCGGGCCTTGGCCTGCCGATCGCCCGGCGTCTCGTGACGCGCCTGGGCGGCACCATCCATCTTCGCAACCGGGACGAAGGCGGGCTTGAGGTGATAATCGCGCTGCCCGGACCGGTGTGAGCGCATCGAGGAGGGACGGGAACCAAGCCCTCAAGGCCGGGACCGCGTGTCGGCGCGGCCCCTTCCTGACGGGAACCGCGCCAAGTTTGCAAGCCGACTCTTGACGGGGACTCCCCCGCCGGGGCATTGTCCGCCCGCGTGGAACAAATCGGGAAAGCTCCGCGCAACGCAGTTTGATCAGGACTATCGGGAAAGACACTCATGGCCAGCCGGGCATCGGCCAAGCGCAATTCGGACTGGCGCATCATGCTGAAACGCGGCCTCGTGCGCGTGGGCAAGCTGCTGGGCGCGCTGGCGCTCGGCGTTCTTGTCGTGTTCATGGCGCTTGCGTTGCTGAGCTATCATGCCAGCGATCCGTCGATGAACACGGTCGCGGGCACCGCGTCGCGCAACATGATGGGCATTACGGGCAGCTATACCGCCGATTTCCTGCTCTGGCTGCTGGGTCTTGGCGTCGTCATGCTGCTGCCGTTGATCGCGACCTTCGCGCGGCGCCTGTGGATCGATGACAGCATGCGCGGCTGGACCCGGCAGGTGATGCTGGTGATGGTGGGCATGGTGCTGATCGGCATCGGCCTGTCGCTGCTGGCGCCCGAAGCGCCGGTCGGCCTGCCCGCCGGGCGGGGCGGCATCATCGCCCTGCTGCTGTCCTCGCCGGTGCTCGCGCTGACCGCGCTGGCCGGGGAAGACTGGCACCGCTGGGTCGAATGGGGGCTGGTGGCGCTGTTCGTCTTTGTCGGGGCGACGACCTGCTATCGGTCGTGGCAATTGGAACGGCCGTTATTGACCCTGCGGCGGCCGAACCTCACCCTGCCGCGTTTCTCGATCACCTCGCTGTTCCGCTCAGGCGGGCGGGACGATGAACCGCCTTTCGATATGGATGATGAGGATGAGGAAGGCAGCGGAAGCCGCCGTCCCGGTGGGCGCCGCCCGCAGGTGTCGAACGATCCCAAGCCGCCGATCCGCATCCAGTCGCCCGAACAGGCGGCCCCGCCGCAAAAGGCCCCCGCCACGACGCCGCCCAAGCAGGACGACCTGTTCGCCCATGGCGCCAAGACCGCCGCGCTGCCTTCCCCCGAATTGCTGTCGGAAGCGCCGCCCAACTCCGCGCAGAAGATCGACAAGGCCGCGCTGGAACGCAATGCGCGCCTGCTCGAAAGCGTGCTCGACGATTTTCATGTGAAGGGCAATGTGACCGAGGTGCGCCCCGGCCCCGTCGTCACCATGTATGAACTGGAACCCGCGCCCGGCATCAAGGCCAGCCGCGTGATCCAGCTTGCCGATGATATCGCCCGCAACATGTCGGCGCTGTCCGCGCGCGTCGCCACCATTCCGGGCCGCACGGTGATGGGCATAGAATTGCCCAACACGAAGCGGGAATCGGTGGTGCTGCGCGAACTGATCGCCAGCGAGGCCTTTGCCGATCAGACGGCGCAACTGCCGATCATCCTCGGCAAGAATATCAGCGGCGAACCGATCGTCGCGGACCTTGCGCCGATGCCCCATCTGCTGATCGCGGGCACCACCGGATCGGGCAAGTCGGTGGGCCTCAACTGCATGATCCTGTCGCTGCTCTACCGGATGACGCCGGATGATCTGCGCCTGATCATGATCGATCCGAAGATGCTGGAACTGAGCATCTATGACGATATCCCGCATCTGCTCTCGCCGGTGGTGACGGAGCCTGCCAAGGCGATCCGCGCGCTGAAATGGGCGGTGGAGCAGATGGAGGACCGCTATCGCATGATGGCGTCGATCTCCGTCCGCAACCTCGCCAATTATAACGAAAAGGTGCGCGCGGCCAAGGCCAAGGGCAAGCCGCTGGGGCGCAAGGTGCAGATCGGCTATGATCCCGATACGGGGCAGCCCATTTATGAGGAGGAGCAGCTCGATTTCCAGCCATTGCCGCAGATCGTGGTGGTGGTGGACGAACTGGCCGACCTGATGATGACGGCGGGCAAGGAAGTCGAATTCCTGATCCAGCGCCTCGCGCAGAAGGCGCGAGCGGCGGGCATCCACCTGATCCTTGCGACGCAGCGCCCCTCGGTCGACGTCATCACCGGCGTCATCAAGGCGAACCTGCCGACCCGCATCAGCTTCTTCGTCACCAGCAAGATCGACAGCCGCACCATATTGGGCGAACAGGGCGCCGAACAATTGCTGGGCAAGGGCGACATGCTCTATATGGCGGGCGGCAAGGGGTTGATCCGCGTGCATGGCCCATTTGTTTCCGATGACGAGGTGCGCGCCGTCGCCGATCACTGGCGCGCGCAGGGATCGCCCGATTATATCTCCGCCGTCACCGAGGAACCGGAAGATGGCGGCTTCGCGCTGGAGGGCGCGGACCTTGGCGATGACAGCCCGGACGCGCGCCTCTATCGCAAGGCCTGCCAGTTGGTGTTCGAGAACCAGAAGGCTTCGACAAGCTGGCTCCAGCGCCAGTTGCGCATCGGCTATAACAGCGCGGCGCGCCTGATCGAGCGGATGGAGGATGAAGGCCTTGTCGGCGCGCCCAACCATGTGGGCCGCCGCGAGGTGCTGCGCGATGAGGCGGGCAACCCGTCGGTTTAGGATTATTCGGCATCATGCCTGATCCGGCACCGGCTTGACCGCTTGCCATCGGTTAAGCCCATCCGCTGCGCACCCTGCCATGATCCGGGACAGGGATATAGCAACGGTTGCGTCGCGCCCGATCATGGGCTGCACCACCCGAACGGATGGAGCACTTCCCCGCGCCCCGCCGGTCACTTCTCCCACAGCAGCCATGCCTTGGGCCGGCCGCTGGGACGGGGCGCGCCGTCCAGCCTTTTGGCGTGGATCAGGGTGACGGGTTTCAGGATCATCTGTCCCTTCATCGGCCCCTCGCCGCCGCCGCTGGGCAGGGCAAGGATGCGCTTTACCACGTCCATGCCCGCGACCACCCGGCCAAAGGCGGCATAGCCCTGATAGTCGCCCGCCGCGTTCATATAGGGGGTCGCCCCCACCGTCAGAAAGAAATTGCCCGTCGCCGAATCCGGGCGATCCTGCCGCGCCATGGAGATGGTGGCGTCGAGATGGCTGAGGCCGGTGCTGCTGGTCGGCTCCAGCGGGATCGGCGGCAAGGCCCGGCGCAGATTGGTGCGGATGCCGCCCTGAATATAGCCCAGTTTCGGATCGGCCTTGCGCCGGGCGGCGCGATAGAAGGTCGTGCCGTCCAGCCGCCCATCATCCACATAGCGCAGGAAATTGGTGCTGGTGCCCGGCGCGCGTTTCATATCGAGCGCCACCACGATGCTGCCCATCGACGTTGCCAGTTCCACCCGCACATAGCCGGGCGTCGGCCTGTTGGCAGGCTGGGCGGCGGCAGGCCGGATCGGCAGGAGGAACATCAGGACGGGCAGCGCAAGGGCGAGAAAACGGACGAACATGCGCCCTCTCTAGAGCATCCTGCGCAAGGGTGGGAACCGGTTTTGCGGCAAGATGGTGCGATATCGGGGAAGGCGTACAGGCACCTTGCACCGGATGCGGCGGCATCGGGCAGGAAAGCGCGGCAGGCGGCGTGCTTTACGAAATGTTAAGCCGCGGCGGAGACAATGGCGCCGATCGACAGCACGGAGCCGCAGCATGTTCTGGAAACCCATATCATTCGAAGAAACCAGCCGCCTCAAACGGCTTTACGAGGAATTGGGGTCGCTGGAAGCCGTGGCGGATGAGGTGAACATGTCCACCGGGAAACTGGGGCGCCTGCTGGTGCTGCATGATCGCAGGGTCGCCGGATCGGAGGCCCATTATAAAGGGCCGGAGCGCCGCCGTCAGCAGCCCTGATCGGCTGCCGGATCGCCGGATCAACAGAGCCGGGGCGTATTTCCGCCCTTTTTCAAATATCGTTTGCAAATATCGCGCAGATGAGAGGGGCCGCCAGAGCAGAGATATGCTCCGACGGCCCGTCATGACATGGTCAGCGGCTGGAAAGGCTGTCCCATAATCGGTGGAATGTGGGTCGCGCTGGCTTGCCGAAGGGCATGATCGGGCGGCTTATGTCAAGGCCGCGTGATCGGGGGCCGAAACCCGGCCCGAAACCCCGACAAGGGCGACGCTGCTCCGTCGCTCAGCCGCGCATTCCCCGAATGGACCTGTCCGACCCTCTTGCTGAACCATGAGACATCGGATCACCTCCTTTCGCGCTGTTGAAGCCCTTCGTCGCCGGGGCGTTCAAGCGCTGGTGTCTTTGACCAGACGCTTTTTCGAAACACCATCGGCCACACCGGAAATGTGGGATAAAGAGTCGGTGGGATCAAGGCTTGTATTTTTCTTTTTTGGAATCATAATCAGTGTTTCGCGCCGCAGACCGGGCGCAGACGGATGATCGAAATCCCCCTATAATTCTCTATATTTTCAATAGCTTGCAAGGCGCACCATGATAGGCGGAGATTTTCGCATCGCGGCAGCACAGCGCGCGTCGCGGGGTTCCCCTTCCCATCCGCGCATCATTCGCCGCCGACGCAGACGCCCGCGCCCTTCCCTTCAAGGGTCTGCCCGGTCGTAAAAACCGCACGATCCGCCTGCCATCCAGCCGGGTGCCGCCCCTCACATATTGACGAAATTATCCCCGGCAATCCTCGATCACGCGGGATACTTCGGCCCAGCCCGGCACGGAAAGCGGCGGCGCGCCGGGGGCCTCTATCGCGAAGCGGCCCCGGCTGAAGGCGATCTTGTCGAGCGAACTATCGTTGCTTGCGCGGACGGCGACGGCGAAGGTCGCGGTGGAGCCTTGTTCCCGGCTCGATATGGTGGGGATATCCGATACCGGCCACTGGAACGCGCCGAAGCTGGTATGCACGGTCATCTGGTCGCCGGGCCGCGTCTGCGCGGCGGTGACGCGCGCGAAGGAGAGCCGGCGGGTCGCCAGTTCGCACCGGATCGCCAGTTCCGCCGTGCGGCCCGCTTCCCCGAAGGCGGCGAGGGTGCCGCCCTCTATGGCGCGATAGGACCAGTCGCCGCGCGCAACCGGCCATTCCCGCCAGTCCTTCGCCACCGGCGCGGGAGGGGTGGGCGTCACGGGCGGCGCCGGGCGCGGTTCCGGGGTGGGAGCGGGCGCAGGCGCGCTGACGCAATTGGTGAGGAAGAGCAATCCGCCAAGGGCGGCGGCGGCGCGAACCATGGTCGATACGGTCATCCAGCGCTTATGACCCGGACGGGCGATGCGCTCAACCCCTATAAAGGCGAAACGCCCCATGTCCTTGATGGCAAGGTGTCCTTGACGGCAGGGGCGTTCCGGTCGGGCGTTTCAGATGCGCGCCTGCGCCGCGCCCTGAATCACGATTCTTGCGGCTTGCGGAACTTCATCAGGAAACGATCGGTCTTGCCGCGAACGGCGGGATCGAACACGCCCTTGCCATGGTCGTCATCCGGGTTGCGCAACAGTTCGCTTTCCGCCTCCATGACAAAGCCCGCCCGCTCGAAATCGGCCTTCACCACGCCGGGGTCGATGCGGTGAATGCTTTTGGCGATGGCGCGGGTGTCGCCCGGATTGGCGACATGGTCGATCACGCCGACCACGCCGCCCGGCTTCATCGCGGCGTAGAGATTGCGCACGAAATCATCCGGGTTCATGCGCGGGATCTTCCGTTCTTCCGATTCGGTGTAGAGGTCATGATAAGTGGTGTTCATGATCGCGAAATCGAGGCTTTCCGGCTTGGCGGTGAAATTCTCAAAGGGGTGGGTCTGAAGGCTCACCCCCTTTTGGCGGGCGAGCAGCGCCTCCCATGCCGCCTTGCTCTTGTCATTGTAGAACTGGATCGGCTGGAACGCGGTGACATGCCCCGTCGGCCCCACGATGCGGGCCATCAGTTCCGCCCAATAGCCGCTGCCGGTGGCGAGATCGGCCGCCTGCATGCCGCTCGACAGGCCGAGAAAGCCCAGCACTTCGGCCGGCTTTCGGCTGGCGTCGAGCGCGGTGGCGCTTTCCGGGCGGCCCGGCGCGGTCACGGCGTCGGACAGATTGGCGGCCATGACGACCATCATTTTTTCGATCGGGCTTAAATCCGCCAGAGCGGGGGCGGGGGCAGCCAGCGCCCCCATCAACAGGGCAGGCAGCAACAGGGTACGCATGGCCTTCTCTCCTCGATTATAGTTTGGAGGAGAACATGCCTTGCCGACGGGAAAGGCTCAAGAGGCGTATGAAACTTTCCTGAGCGCGGTTTCTGGTGGGCCGGGCCGCCAGTGGCGCGGGCGGCCAGCGGGCGTGAGGCGTCCGGGGCGTTGCCGTCAGGGGAGGAGGCTTGCGAGGGGTGGAGGCTGGCAGAAGCGTCCCCGTCAGAACCGCCCCTTTTTCTGCGTCTTGCCATAGCGCAGCTTGCGGGTGCCGGGCTTGCCCTCGGTCGCGCGGCCCAGCGGGCGGGCGACCTGCTGCTGCGCGGGCAGGCCCAGTTCGGTCGCCTCAAGCTGCTTGATCTGGTCGCGCAGGCGGGCGGCTTCCTCAAATTCCAGTTCGGCGGCGGCGGCGCGCATCTTGCCTTCCAGTTCCTCGATATAGGCGCGCAGATTATGGCCGACGAGATGCTGCGGCGCATCCTCGCCGCCAATATCGACCGTGACGCTGTCATGGCTCGACACATCGGCGATGATGTCGCCAATATGCTTCTTCACCGTTTCGGGCGTGATGCCATGCGCCTCATTATAGGCGGTCTGCCGTTCGCGGCGGCGGCTGGTTTCGCCGAGCGCGCGCTCCATGCTGCCGGTGATGCGGTCGGCATAGAGGATGACGCGCCCGTCCACATTGCGCGCGGCGCGGCCGATGGTCTGAATGAGCGACGTTTCCGACCGCAAAAACCCTTCCTTATCCGCGTCGAGAATGCCGACCAGCCCGCATTCGGGAATGTCCAGCCCCTCGCGCAGCAGGTTGATGCCGATCAATATGTCATAGACGCCCAGCCGCAAATCGCGGATCAGCTCGATGCGTTCCAGCGTTTCCACATCGCTGTGCATATAGCGCACGCGCATGCCCGCCTCATGCATGAACTCGGTCAGATCCTCCGCCATGCGCTTGGTCAGGGTGGTGACAAGCGTGCGATAGCCCTTCTCCGCCGTCAGCCTCGCCTCATGGATCAGATCTTGCACCTGATCCTCCACCGGGCGGATTTCGACCGGCGGGTCGATAAGGCCGGTCGGGCGAATCACCTGCTCGGTAAAGACGCCGCCGGTCTGCTCCATCTCCCACGGGCCGGGCGTGGCCGATACGCTGACCGTCTGCGGGCGCATCACGTCCCATTCGTTGAAGCGCAGCGGGCGATTGTCGATGCAGCTTGGCAGGCGAAAGCCATATTCGGCCAGCGTCACCTTGCGCCGGTGGTCGCCGCGCGCCATCGCGCCGATCTGGGGCACGGTCTGGTGGCTTTCATCGACGAACAGCAGCGCGTTTTCGGGCAGATATTCAAACAGGGTCGGCGGCGGCTCACCGGGCAGGCGACCGGTCAGAAAGCGGGAATAATTCTCGATCCCCGCGCAGGCCCCGGTGGCCGCGATCATCTCCAGATCGAAATTGGTGCGCTGTTCCAACCGCTGCGCCTCCAGCAATTTCCCTTGCGCGTTCAATTCCTTCAGCCGCTCGGCCAGTTCCATGCGGATCGCCCCCATGGCCTGCTGAAGCGTGGGGCCGGGGGTGACATGGTGGCTGTTGGGAAAGACCTTCACATAATCGAGCCGGGCCGATGTCTTGCCGGTCAGCGGATCGAACTCCGCGATTTCCTCTATCTCGTCGCCGAAGAAGGAAACGCGCCAGGCATTATCCTCATAGTGACTAGGAAAAATCTCCAGATTATCGCCCCGCACGCGGAAATTGCCGCGCGCAAAGGCCGCGTCGTTGCGCTTATACTGAAGGGCGACCAGCTTGCGGATGATCTCGCGCTGATCGACGCTCTCCCCTTTTTTGAGGGAAAAGGTCATCGCCGAATAGGTTTCGACCGAGCCGATGCCATAGAGGCACGACACCGAGGCGACGATCAGCACATCGTCGCGTTCCAGCAGCGACCGGGTGGCCGAATGGCGCATCCGGTCGATCGCCTCGTTAACGCTCGATTCCTTTTCGATATAGGTGTCGGTGCGGGCGACATAGGCTTCGGGCTGATAATAATCATAATAGGAAACGAAATATTCGACCGCATTGTCGGGGAAGAAGCTCTTGAATTCCCCATATAACTGCGCGGCCAATATCTTGTTGGGGGCGAGCACCAGCGCGGGGCGCTGCACCGCCTCGATCACCTTGGCCATGGTGAAGGTCTTGCCGGAGCCGGTGACGCCCAGCAACACCTGATCCCGCTCCCCCTCTTCCGCCGCCGTCACCAGTTCCGCGATGGCGGCGGGCTGATCGCCCGATGGCTGATAATCGCTGACCAGCGTGAAGGGCCGCCCGCCTTCCGCCTTTTCCGGGCGCGCCGGACGGTGGGGGATGAAGGCAGGGCCGGTTTCCGGCTCGTCCAGCGTGGTGCGGATCTGGATGGACATGGGCCATTGATATGGTAGGCCCATGGCGGGGACGCAACCGGTTGATGGTGCAAATGCCGTCGATGCGCAATTGGGGCCGATTGGGGCTGAAAGGAAATCGATGATGAAACTGTTTCCGATGATGTTGGTAGGGTCTGCCGTGATGATGCTGGCGGCGTGCGACAAGGGGCCGGGCGCCGGTCCCAGCCAGAGCGCGGAAGAAGTCGCCTCTGAAATGAAGAAGGTGACGATCCGGCCCGGCGAATGGGAAACCACGCAGGAAGTGGTCGATGTGAAGATCCAAGGCGCGCCCGAAGGCATGCCGGGGGGCATGATGGACGCGATGAAGGGACGCAAGACCACGACAAAGACCTGCATCACCCCGGAGCAGGCCGCCAATCCCAGCGCCGATTTCCTGACCGCGCAGAAGGACAGCAAATGCACCTATAGCGGCTTTGAAATGGCGGGCGGCACGGTCAAGGGCGCGATCTCCTGCCCCGCCCCCGATGGCAAGGGCAAGGCCGACATCACGATCGACGGCAGCTATTCGGCGGACAGCTATCAGATGGCCATGGAAATGCAGACCGCCGGCATGGGAGGCGGACAGGGCGAAGGCATGATCATGCACATGAAGATGAAAACGACCGGCAAGCGGACGAGCGGCGAATGTTCCGCAGAGACCGACGACACGGCCAAGCAGGCCGGTTGACGGGCAGCGAAGGCAGGCGAAGCGTCATGGCCGACAGGGCTGATCCGCCCGCCTTCGATCTGGCGGCCTATCTCGACCGTATCGGGCTGGACGCCGCGCCGCCCGTTACGGTGGAGGGGCTGGCGCATCTGGTGCGGGCGCATCGCATGGCGATACCGTTCGGGAATCTGGATATCCTGTTGGGGCGGGGGATCGGCCTCGCCCCGCAGGCTATCTTTGACAAGCTCGTCCATCGCCGCCGCGAAGGCTATTGCTTTGAGCAGAATGCGCTGCTTCACCGGGCATTGGACGCCATCGGCTTTGCCGGGCGGCCGTTGATGGGCCGCGTCCGGTTGCGGGTCGAGCCGGGGACGGTTCCGCCCCGGACCCATCAGCTTGAACTGGTGACGCTGGACGGGCGGCCATGGATCGCCGATGCGGGTTTCGGCGGCAGCCTGACCCCGCCCCTGCCGCTGGCCGAAGGCGAAACCGGGCCGGGGCCGGACGGCGTGCGCTTCCGCCTGACAGGCGAAGGCGATCGGGGCTGGATGTTCGAAAGGCTGGGCGCGCCTTCGTCCATGGAGGTGGAGGCGGATGAGGCGGCCCGCTGGCAGGCGCAATATAGCTTCACCACCGATCTGGTCTATCCGGCCGATCTCGAAATGGGCAATTACTGGACCGCGACCCATAAGGAGAGCCGCTTCACCGGCCCTGCCATGCTGCATCGCATCACCCCGCAAGGCTATGCCTCGCTGAACGGAAACCACCTGAAATGGCGGGATACGCACGGGGCGTCCGTCACCCTGCTGACTACGCCCGCCGATTGCCGGGAGGCGTTGCAGGCACATTTCGGCATCGCCCTGACGCAGGAAGAGGCCGGCCGCCTGTTGCCCGCCTGAACCGCCGGTTCCTTGTATTCGGGGCCGGCGCCTCCATATCGCACCGGTCTGCTTTCCGATCACTCTGATCGGAAGAGTCCGCTTTCCCTGCCTGCCCGACGGGGGTATGATTGCGGCATCGATCCCAGACGGGGCTTGCCTCCGTGGAGGACTCTCCATAGGGGCATTTCGTGCATCAGGCGCGCAGGGTCGCGCGCAAATCAGGAGTGGAACAAGTGGCGGCGAATTGGACGCCCGACAGTTGGCGGGAACAGGAAGGGCTGCAAATGCCCGAATATCGCGATGTCGCGGCGCTCGCCGCAACGGAGAAGCAGCTTTCCAGCTATCCGCCGCTGGTCTTTGCGGGCGAATCGCGCGCGTTGCAGGAAGAACTGGCGACCGTGCAGCGCGGCGAGGCATTTCTGCTTCAGGGCGGCGATTGCGCGGAAAGCTTTGCCGAATTTCATCCGAACAATATCCGCGATACCTTCCGCGTGCTGTTGCAAATGGCGGTGGTGCTGACCTTCGCGTCCAAGCTGCCGATCGTGAAGGTCGGCCGCATGGCGGGCCAGTTCGCCAAGCCGCGTTCCGCGCCGACCGAGACGATCGGCGGGCAGGAATTGCCGAGCTATCGCGGCGACATCATCAACGACATCGCCTTCACGCCCGCCGGGCGCGAGCCGGACCCGCAGCGCATGGTGCAAGCCTATAATCAGGCGGCCGCGACGCTCAACCTGCTGCGCGCCTTCGCGCAGGGCGGCTATGCGAACCTGCATCAGGTCCATCGCTGGACGCTGGAGTTCATGGGCCGCAGCCCCTGGGCGAAGAAGTTCAGCGAAACCGCCGATCGCATCGGCGAGGCGCTGGACTTCATGAAGGCGTGCGGCATCGACGCCGACACCGTGCCGCAGTTGAAGGCGACGAGTTTCTACACCAGCCATGAGGCGCTGCTGCTGCCCTATGAGCAGGCGTTGACCCGTCAGGATTCGCTGACCGGCGACTGGTATGACACGTCCGCGCATATGCTGTGGATCGGTGATCGCACCCGCTTCGAAGGGTCGGCCCATGTCGAATATCTGCGTGGCATCGGCAATCCGATCGGCATCAAATGCGGCCCCTCGCTGGAGCCGGATGCGTTGCTGCGGATGCTCGACCTGCTCAATCCGGGCCGGGTGGAGGGCCGCATGACCCTCATCACCCGCTATGGCCACGACAAGATCGAGGCGGGCCTGCCCAAGCTGGTGCGCGCGGTGATGCGCGAAGGACATCCGGTGCTGTGGTCCTGCGACCCGATGCACGGCAATGTCGTCAAGGCCGCCAATGGCTACAAGACGCGCCCGTTCGAGCGCATATTGGCCGAAGTGCGCGGCTTCTTCGCGGTGCATCGCGCCGAGGGCAGCTTCGCGGGCGGCATCCATGCGGAGATGACCGGCCAGAATGTGACGGAATGCACCGGCGGCGCGATCGCGATCACCGACGAAGGACTGGCGGATCGCTATCACACCCATTGCGACCCCCGCCTCAACGCGGCGCAATCGCTGGAACTGGCGTTCCTGCTCGCCGAGATGCTGAACGACGAACTGGCGGAGCGGCGCAAGGCGGCGGCCTGAACGCTCTGCGCGCCGGACGGGTCAACCGCCGGTCGCCAACCGTCAATCGCCAATCACCAACCGGAAATGCCGGGCCGCGCTTCCTGCGGCCCGGCATTTCCTTGTGCGCAGGCCAGAGGGGAAAGGGCGGCGGCGGGGGTGCGGGCGCTGGATCACCCCGCCGCGCTTTCAAAGCGGAGGCGCTTGCGTCTTTCCCGGCGAACGGCTAAGGGCGTGACCTGCCACGGACGCCCGGCGTCCCATGGCCCCTTCGTCTAGCGGTCAGGACGCGGCCCTCTCACGGCTGAAACACGGGTTCGAGTCCCGTAGGGGTCACCAGCTAAGTAGTTGATATTGTTAGGGGGAATCGCGAAAATGCGGTTTCCGTGGCACTTTCGTGGCACATTTGGCGTTTTTCGAGGCCACCCCAGCCCCCGTTCCAGGCTCTTTTAGATCACCTCAATAGCTGCCCAGTAGACGAGGGATTCGTTCGCGGCAGCCGCCACCGACAGGCAAGCCCTCCCCACAGACCAGCCAGACATCCGCGTCAGGAACCGTAGATCTGATTGAGCTTGGCTGCTTCGCGGCCATAGTCCGCGTGATCGATCCATTTCGAGTAGTGCCGGAACAGCATTGCCGCGCTCTTGTGGCCAAGCTGGCGGGCGATATAGGCCGGGTTCACCCCGCCCATCAGCGCCGTCGTCGCGTAAGTGTGGCGCGTTTGATAGGCATCACGGCTGCGGATGCCGAGCGCACGCAGTGCGGGATGGAAATAGAGCTTCCGCTGATCCTGCACGTCCGGCCACGGCGTGTTTGTGACCGGGTTGATGAAGATCGGCGAATCGAGCCCCCGCATGAAGCTGTGCGCCTTCTGGCGTCTAAGCACGGCCATCATTCGCGGAGTAAGATCGACGTCGCGCACGGTCCTGGTCTTGGTCGATTTCTCCACGGCCCGGACGCGGGCACGCTCGACCCGGATGGACTGGCGCTTCCAGTCGACGTCGCGCCACTGGACGACGATCTGTTCGCTGGGACGCATGCCGGTCCCGAAGGCGAACTCATACCAGTTCCAGACCTGCTCGTCGTAACGCTCGTGCATATAGGTGAGGATGCGTTCGGTCTCTTCCCGGTCGAACGGGTCCGGCTCGCGTTTCTGATGCTTCTGGCTCTTGATCCGTTCCAGCGGCGAGCGGTCGATCAGCTCGTCGTCGAGAGCCATCTCGAAGATGCCGCGCAGCGGAATGACGTTGTTGTTGATCGTCTTGCCGCTGACCTGCTTCGCCCGGTCGGCGATGACCTTCTTGATCTCGCTCGGCTTGATGCTCTTGAGTTGCCGCTCACCGAAAGCCGGCGACCAGACATTATTGATCGCCGACACATAGTCGGACATCGTCGATTTCTCGACTACGAGCGTTGCGAGCCACTCTTTCGCATAAGTCTTGAAGCCCGCGTATTTGTTCCGGTCGGGTTTGGCATCACCCTTGGGAAACGTGCTTTCATAATCGAAGACGCCGAGATCGATTTCCTGATGGACACGGGCCATCAAGCGCTCGGCCGCCTTGATGTTAGCGGATGTGGGTTGGAGCTGGAGCGTTTCGCGATAGAGCCGCCCGTTCCAGCGGAAGCGGACGCGAATGCAGCTTTTCAGCGGCTCGACGCCAGTCCCTGGCCGTTTTCTACCCATTTGTGGAAGCCTTCGAGGTCGATGCAGATGCTGCCATCGGGAGCGCGGCGATATTCGCGGCCCTGAATCCACACGCCGTCGGCGATCTTTCGATAGACCGCTTTCTCGGTGTAGCCGGTCAGCTCGGCGAAGCGCTTGATGCGCACGTAGCGCGCGCCCGTCATGACAGTGCTCCGGTTGAGGAAAGGAAACCACGGACAGCCAACCGTCCGCTGCTTCCTCTCTCCTCCCGCTCCCTTCCCTTCCGGCCGATCTGCGATGACCGCATGGCCGGCCGACCAGGACGGGCAGGCGCTCGCGAACGTGGGTCTGGATAATCCTCGCAGAAATGGCGCATGGATCGCTGGCCTGTTGGGCAGCGCAAGCAGGCCATGACGCGACGTCAGTCTAGCATTTCGATCCTGGTCCTAAAAAGAGGCCAAGATCGCATATTTGGGCAACCCACTGCCTAATCTCGTGCTTTCGCCTGTCAGCCTATTGGCGTTGTCGCGCCTTGGAAGAGACTCGCAGCGTTCCACTCGCCGTTGTTGATGGCCTCGAAGAATGGGACAAATGATCGGGACGCATGGCGGCCTGCCGCGCGCGATCGCGGGCGCGCTGATTGACAGGAGGGGGTGGAGCCTCGATCGTCTCGGCGTCATCGTCAACATGACCGGTCCGCTCGCCGGCATGGCCTCCGCAATGCTCACCGGGTGGCTGGCCAACAGGCTCGGTCGGCGGCGGATACTTCTTGTCGCAGCGGCCGTTCAGCTTCTAGCCGTTTTCGCCGTGGCGGCAGCGGTCATGGCGACGGCAATCCCTGCCGCTGCCGTCGCCGCATGTGCAGTCGGTTATTTTCTCCTCTACACGCCCGCCGCAACCGCCCTCGCCGTCGTCATGATGGACCGCACCGCCGGTGAGGCGCCGGCCACGGACTATTGTCAGGATGTTTGCCGGGCGCGCGCCGCGATACGCTTGCGGGCCATGCCGATATGCTTAACCGGCGGAGCGTCGATGCCGCGTTCTTCGTTGGACCGATGATCGACGCGGACATCATAGCCGAGCGCCGCGAACTTATCGTTCAGCATCATCGCCCAGGCCGCGCGGATTTCGAGCAGCTTCACGCGGCTGTTCCATTCGCGCGGTTTCCGGCCGAACATGCCGTCGACAATCGGACGGGTCGGTATCAGCACATAGCCATGGTGGCGCTTGCCTCTGGGCGTATCGCCCATTTCGATCAGTGTCAGGTCGGCGGCAAAACCCGCGATGCAAAATATCTCGCTGGCGAAACGCTGCAGAACCGCGATCGACGCCGGCAGGTCCAGTTCATCGGGCAGCGCCACGTCGAACTGACGGCCAAGCTGCGCATCCTTGCGGATTTCGGCGGCTTCGAGCGCGTTCCAGAAACACTCGCGATCCTCCCACTGCGCGGGGCCCCCGGACGGCAGTATCAGCGCAGACCAGGCAACCGCCCGCTTGTTCACGAAATTGGAAAACCGGCCGTAGCGCTCATCGTACAGGCGGCAGCTGTTTTGCCATGCCGCGGCCGCGACGATACTGCGTCCGGCGCCGCGGCTGATGATATTCACATGGAAATGAAAGATCGCCATCTTTTCCGCCTGTCCCAGCGTCACGCCCGAACCGGACCGTCAATTTTCATGACTGGTCCTTCCCGCCGTCCCGCTACCATTCGGGTGAGAGGTCCTGTTTCAGCCCGGCGATCACCGCATCCGAGATCGCCTCAATGCATGTGCGTTCGATGCTGGCCAGGTCACCGTGGATCAGTTGCCGCGGGAACCGCATGCGTTGGCCCGCATAGAGGACAGGCAGCGCGATATGCGCGGTCGATGCACCGAGCCGGAGCAGTGCGATCAGATGATCCTCCAGCCTAATCCCCGGATCGCCGGACTCGATCGCGCGATACCAGCGCAGGCTTCCGCCCATTTCGGTGGCGACCTCCAGCTGCGTCAAACCGAGCGCCTTTCGCGCCTGCCTGATCTTCTCGCCGGAGAGCTTCTTGAGTTCCTTGAAGATCGACAGGTCGACGTCGGCGAATTTTCCATCGGATGCCATATGTCCTTCCTCCCCGGTTCGGCCCGTCGGGCTCTGTGGGTAATCCGGCAAAGGTAGGATCGTGGAGTAACCAGCATCAAGAATAGATGCCGATGATTTTAGAGGAATATCTCTGCCCATTTATAGCGGATGCGCGACCATATTTATGTTTCGACGCACAATGAGCAGTTAATTTCCATTTTCCTCCAAATCGGATCATTCAGGAACTTTATTGCCGAACCGGCACCAGATCAGTCCATGTGATCCCGAAAGCGAATTTATAAGGCTAAGTTCGCATATTTACGGCTAATATCGCCATTTCAGGCACCCCACTGCCGGGGCCTGTTGCAATCCTCTTCGTTTCAAATCACTCAGATCGTGTTGCGAGGGTTCAAGTCGAATCGGACCTGATACTTCGGACCATTAAGTATTCATCAACCATGGCGCGGGGCGCCAACATGGAGTCGTGCATGATGCCGATTGCCAAAGCGATGACGGCTGCCCTGGGCACACTGATCGTCACGACGACAGCCTGTGCCGGACCCGGCGGACATGGCCGACAGACAGTTATCGCGCCGGTGGCCGAGCAGCCGCGCATCGTGGTGGCGACGGTCGATGGGTTCGTTCTGCGCGCCGCCGTGACGAACCGGATGGAGTCGATGCCCGCACCCGTCACTGCCGAGCACATCCCGGTGGGGTCGGGCACGCATGTCGATGCGCGCCTGCTCTCCCGCCCTGCCAGCACTCTTCAGGAGAGATCGCATGCACATCCATAAGCCCACCCGCCTGTTTGGTGCGGCAGCCCTCGTCCTCCCCTTGTTGCTCGCTGCTCAAGGCGCAGCGTTCGCGCAAGCCGCCGATCCGCTTACCGCCGCCGCGCGCGATGCCGAAAGCGAGTTGCGGCAGACCTTCGTCAATCTGCAATTCGAGGATTTCGGGCCGGCGCCCGTCAAGGGCCCGATCTATCAGGCGACGGCGGGCGGCCGCATCATCTACTATGCGCCTGACAGCGAACATCTGTTGTTCGCGGAAATCTACGACCGCAACGGCCAGAACCTCACCGCGCTGGCGCAGAACGCCGCTTCAGCGAAGAAACTCGCCGGGATCGACACCGGCATGGCCCTCGCCATCGGTCCGGCGGGCGCGCCCACGGTGATTGAGTTCACCGATCCCGACTGTCCCTACTGCCGGGCGCTCGACCGCTTCTGGGCGGCGAAAGCGGCCGAAGGCAAGCCGGTGCGGCGCCTGATCTTCTTCGTCTCCGGCATCCACGCCGAGGCCGCCGCCAAGGCCGAGCATGTCCTTTGCTCCCCGGACAAGGAAGCGGCGTTCAAGGCGATCTACGCCGGAACCGCGCCCACGCCTTTGCGCACATGCGCGGAAGGCAAGGCCAGGGTCGAGGCGCATGCCGGAATCGTCGGCAAGACCGGCATCACCGGCACGCCGACCCTGATCGCGGACGGACAGATGATTTCCGGTTTCCGGCAGGCCGAGATCGAGGCGTTCCTCGACGGTAAGAAGGCGCTCGCCAATGCCGGCCGCTGATCGCCTTCCGGCTCCTCACATCGCGAACGCGCGGTGCATCGGCTCTGCCGCTGCCGCGCAAATCCCAATGCCGGCGGCGGGACCCGAACCGGGCCGTCCAGCCTCGCCGTCGGCCGACAGCGATCCTCATCGATGCCGGCAAGCAGTCCCCGGAGCGGCCCATCTTCCCTG
>JBFWKI010000003.1:0-212016 GCA_050252755.1 Sphingobium sp. | reverse complement strand
GGACTTCCTGCCCTCGCCGCTCGACGGCTTTCTGGTGCAGGCCAATTATACCTACACCTATTCCAAGGGCGATGTGCTCGACGAGGATATGAACTGGCGCACCATTTCCCTGCCGTCCAATTCCCGCAACACGTTCAACGTCGTGCTGGGCTATGAGAAGGGGCCGATCAGCATCCGCGCGGCGGGCACTTATCGCGACAAATATCTCGATGAACTGAGCGGTGTGGCGGAAGAAGACCGCTATGTCGACAATCACTTCCAGCTCGACCTGTCGGCCAAATATAAGGTGACGGACAATGTCCGCCTGTTCGCCGAGTGGGTGAACGTCAACAACGCCAAATATTTCGCCTATCAGAACTTCAACAGCCGTCGCCGCCTGTTGCAGTTCGAGAAATATGGCCCCACCGTGAAATTCGGCGCGAAGGTGAACTTCTGATGCGTGGCATGATGATGAAAACGGGCCTGCTCCCCCTGCTGGCATTGGCGTTGCTCCCGGCTTGCGCCGGGCAGGGGGGCGAGGTGGCGGCGATCCCGCTGCCTGCCCATGAGGTGCAGGCGAAGGGCGAGACCGCGCCGGTCGGCTCCGTCAATCAGGATGCGGCCGATGATCCGGCGATCTGGCGCAATGCCGCCAACCCGGCCCAAAGCCTGATTATCGGCACGGACAAGAAGGCGGGCCTTTATGTCTATGGGCTGGATGGCGCGGTGCGCAATTTCGATGCGGCGGGCCTGCTCAACAATGTCGATCTGGCGGGCGGCGCGGACAGCGCGCTGATCGTCGCCAGCGACCGTTCCGACAAGCGGCAGTCGAAGCTGGCGCTGTTCTCGCTGCGTTTCGACGATGTGACGCTCAAGGGGCTGGGCACGATCGACAGCGGGCCGGGCGAGGCCTATGGCATCTGCCTGCAACGCAAGGATGTCGGCGACGACTTCACCGGCCTGCCGCAAAGCATCACCGCCTATGCCGCCATCAAGGACGGCACCGTGCGGGAAATCCTGCTGACCCGGGGCGAGGACGGGCGCTATATCGGCCAGATGGCGCGGTCATGGAAGCTCGCGACCCAGATCGAGGGCTGCGTCACCTCGCCGCGCACCGGCGATCTCTATGTCGGTGAGGAAGACGTAGGCATCTGGCGCATCCGCACCGCGCAGCCCGACGCGCAGCCGGAAAAATTCGCCTCCGTGGGCGAGGCTGACGGTCTGGTCGACGATGTCGAGGGGCTGGCCTATGCGATGAACGATGACGGGCGCGATTATCTGGTCGCCTCCAGTCAGGGCGACAGCGCCTATGCGGTGTTCGATGCGCAGGAAGGCGCGCTGCTCGGCCGTTTCCGCATTGCGGATGGCACGACCGACGGCGTGAGCGAAACCGACGGCATCGAACTGGTGCTGGGCGATTTCGGGTCGGACTATCCCGCCGGGCTTTTTGTCGCGCAGGACGGCAATAATCCGGGCGGCGCGCAGAATTTCAAGCTGGTCGACTGGCGCGAAGTGCTGCGCGTGCTGGGCCTGCCCCGGCCCTGAGGACGAAAAAGGCCGATTTTGGTCAGAAGAACGGGCGGCGCGCGATGTTTCTCTTCCCCTCGCGCGCCTCTCTTCCTATACACTCGGCATGAGTGAAGATCCCCAGAATACCGCACCCAATTCCAACGATTATGGCGCCGACAGCATCAAGGTGCTGAAAGGGCTGGACGCCGTCCGCAAACGCCCCGGCATGTATATCGGCGATACCGACGACGGGTCGGGCCTCCATCATATGGTGTTCGAGGTGTCCGACAACGCGATCGACGAAGCGCTGGCCGGCCATTGCGACCGCATCGTCATCCAGCTCAATTCGGATGGGTCGGTGTCGGTCGAGGATAATGGCCGCGGCATCCCGACCGATATCCACAAGGAAGAAGGCGTGTCGGCGGCCGAGGTCATCATGACCCAGTTGCACGCGGGCGGAAAGTTCGAAAACACGTCCGACGACAATGCCTATAAGGTGTCGGGCGGCCTGCATGGCGTGGGCGTTTCCGTGGTGAACGCGCTTTCGGAATTTCTCGACCTCACCATCTGGCGCAATGGGAAGGAGCATTTCCTCCGCTTCCGGCATGGCGATGCGGTGGCCCCGCTGGAGGTGGTGGGCGATGCGCCGGTCATGGAAAACGGCCAGTCCAAAAAGGGCACCCGCGTCACCTTCCTGCCCAGTCCGGCGACCTTCAAGATCACCGAGTTCGATTTCGAGAAGCTGGAGCATCGCTATCGCGAACTGGCGTTCCTCAATTCGGGCGTGCGCCTGTTCCTCGTCGATGCGCGGCATGAAGAGCGCCGCGAGGTGGAACTGTTCTACGAAGGCGGCATCGCGGCGTTCGTGTCATGGCTCGACCGCAACAAGACGCCGCTGATCCCGACCCCGATCGCGATCACCGGCCATCGCGACAGCGTCGGCATAGAGGTCGCGCTGGAGTGGAACGACAGCTATTATGAAAATGTCCTCTGCTTCACCAATAATATCCCGCAGCGCGACGGCGGCACGCATCTGGCGGCGTTCCGCGCGGCGATGACCCGCACGCTCAACAGCTATGCGGAAAAATCCGGCCTGCTGAAAAAGGAAAAGGTGGGCCTGACCGGCGAGGACATGCGCGAGGGGCTGACCGCGATCGTGTCGGTGAAGCTGCCCGACCCCAAATTCTCGTCCCAGACCAAGGACAAGCTGGTGTCGTCCGAGGTGCGCCAGCCGTTGGAAAGCCTGATGGCCGACAAGATGGCCGAGTGGCTGGAGGAAAACCCCGCCCACGCCAAGACCATCGTGCACAAGATCATCGACGCCGCCGCCGCGCGCGAGGCGGCGCGCAAGGCGCGGGAACTGACGCGGCGCAAGGGGGTGATGGACATCGCTTCCCTGCCCGGCAAGCTGGCCGATTGCCAGGAACGCGACCCGGCCAAGTCCGAACTGTTCCTGGTCGAGGGCGATTCGGCGGGCGGTTCCGCCAAACAGGGCCGCGACCGGCATTTTCAGGCGATCCTGCCCCTGCGCGGCAAGATATTGAACGTGGAACGGGCGCGGCTGGACCGGATGCTTTCCAGCCGCGAAATCGGCACGCTGATCCAGGCGATGGGCACCAGCATCCGCGACGAGTTCGACCTGTCGAAGCTGCGCTATCACAAGATCGTCATCATGACCGACGCCGATGTGGACGGCGCGCATATCCGCACGCTGCTGCTGACCTTCTTCTATCGCCAGATGCCGCAGATCATCGAGGCGGGGCATCTCTACATCGCCCAGCCGCCGCTCTATAAGGCGTCGCGGGCCAAGTCCGAAGTCTATCTGAAGGACGACGCGGCGATGGAGCAATATCTGGTCGAAAATGGCGTCAATACCATGGTGCTGGAGACGGTGGGCGGCATGCGCAGCGGCGCCGACCTGCGTTCGCTGATCGACCATGCGCGCCGCATGCAGACGGTGATGCGCTATGTGCCGCGCCGCTATGACCCGCGCATTATCGAGGCGCTGGCGATCAACGCCGCGCTGGCCAACGACCTGTCCGATGCCGATCGGGCGGCGCGGCTGGCCGATGCGGTGCGGTGGATCGACGATCATGACGCGGAAGGCGATTGGTCGGCGGTGATGACGGAGGAAGGCGGTTTCCACTTCCAGCGTCACTGGCGCGGCGTCACCGACCATATGATGATCGAGGCCGCCTTTATCGGCAGCGCGGAGGCGCGCAAGCTGCACGGCATCGTCTCCGAACAGGCGGACAGCTATCGCCAGCCCAGCCGCCTGATGCCGCTGAAAACCGCCGAGGCGCAGGATACGGCAGCGGCGGAAGAGGGCGAGGAACTGCCTGCTGCCGCGGCCAGCACGCGCGGCACGGTCACAGTGACGCGGCCCAGCGAATTGCTCGACGCCGTTCTGGCCGCCGGTCGCAAGGGCCTGTCGATCCAGCGCTATAAGGGGCTGGGCGAGATGAACGCCGATCAGTTGTGGGAAACCACGCTCGACCCCGATGCGCGCTCCATGCTGCGGGTCGAGATCGAGCAGGCCGATATCGCCGATGAAATCTTCACGCGCCTGATGGGCGATGTGGTCGAACCGCGACGCGAGTTCATTCAGGATAATGCGCTGAACGTCGCCAATCTCGATATCTGAACCATGGTCGGGCCGGGCGGATGGGCAAGCTGCCCGCCCCGCCCGGCCATGATCGCCGGAGGGGTGCACGGCCCGGCGGGTGAAGTCTTGCCTGCGGTTTCACGATCAGGGCTGGGTAAGGTCAGGATTGGGCAGGCTCAGCCGGGCAGGATGTGAGGAGGCCGGAAGATGAAAACGCTGGTGGATTGCAGCGGCGCGCTGGCGCGGGGGCTGGCCGAAATCCGGCTGCGGTTTCAGGTGCCGGAAGATTTTCCCGCGCCCGTGCTGGCGGCGGCTGAAGCGGCGGCGCAGCGGACCCCGACCGCGCATGCGGACCGGACCGACCGGCGGTTCGTCACGCTCGACCCGGCGACCTCGACCGATCTCGATCAGGCCTTTTCGATAGAGCGGGCGGGCGCGGACCTGCTGTTGCATTATGCCATCGCCGATGTCGGCTGGTTCGTCACCGATGGCGATCCGATGGATCAGGAAGCGTGGCAGCGCGGGACGACCCAATATCTGCCCGACGGCAAGGCGCCGCTCTATCCCCCGGTGCTGAGCGAGAAGGCGGCGAGCCTGCTGCCCACCGGGCCGCGCCCGGCGGTGATTTTCACCGTGCGGATCGACCCGGAAGGGCAGGTGCGGCTGGACGGGGCGGAACGCGCGATCATCCGCAATCAGGCGAAACTCGCCTATGACAGCGTGTGCGCCCATGATCTGCCGCCCGATTTCGGGGAACTGGCGGCGCGCATCCGCCGCGCGGAGGATCGGCGCGGGGCCTCGCGGGTCGATCCGCCCGAACAGGAAGTCTCTGCGCTGGCGGGCGGGGGCTATCAGCTTACCTTCCGGCCGCGTCTCTGGTCGGAGGAGGATAATGCGGCGCTGTCGCTGTCGGCCAATCTTGCCATCGCGGATGCGCTGCTGGCCCGGCAGACCGGGCTGTTCCGGGTGATGCCCGCCCCCGATGAGAAAGCGATCGGGCGGCTGCGCCAGACGGCCCGCGCCTTTGGCCTGCAATGGCCGGAGATGGAAACGCTCGACCAGTTCGAGCGCGGCCTGCATGCCGATGATCCGAAGGAAGCGGCGTTCATGCTGGCGATCCGGCGGGCGGGCGCCCGCGCGGCCTATGTCCCCTATCGGGAAGGGGAGCGGCCATGGCATGCGGCGATGGCGGCCACCTATGCCCATGCGACCGCGCCGCTGCGCCGTCTGGCCGATCGCTATGTGGTGGAGGCGACGCTCGCCATCGCCAATGGGCGGCCCGTGCCCGATAGCGTGACGCAGGCTTTTGAACGGCTGCCCTCCGTCATGGCGAAGGCCGCGTCGCAGGGCGGACAGATCGAAAGCGCCGTCATCGACCTTGCCGAGGCCGTGATGCTGACGGGGCGGGAAGGGGAGGTCTTTCCCGCCATCATGACCGACCGGGATGAACGCGGCGCGCGCATGCAGTTGCGCGATATGCCGATCGTCGCGCGCATCAAGGCGGAGGGCGAACCGGGCGACGCGCTGCAAGTCCGCCTGACGACCGCCGATCCGGCGCGGCAGCGGGTGGAGTTCGAAGCCCAGCTTTGATCGGCCGATCGGTCGCCCGGCCGAGAGAGGACGGGAGGGCGGTTATTTTGCCGCTGGCGGCGTGACCGGGGCTGGCTTGCCGGGAAGGATGCTCACCCCGGCCATGATTTCAGCGAGCGCGGCGATGCTGTCGCGCAGGGCCGTGACGCGATCTTCGTCGACGACAAGGGCCAGCGTTTCGGTCATCGCCTCCGCCGTGCGTTGCCGCGTGCCCACGATCAGGCCGATCAGCAACGCCTCATCCTCACTGACATGGGCGCAGCGGCAGGGCGCGAAGCTGATGTCGTGGCGGGCATGGAGGTTGAGGGTCGCCATCATCGTTTGAAACGGGGCGAGGCCGGGCATCATCCGCCATTTCATGAAAGCCGGGCCGATGACGCAGGCGGGGCATTGGCGGTCATGCATCGCCTGCACCCAATGACGCATCGACCAGATCAGGAAGCGGCCGCCATGATCGAGATTGGCGACGGGCTGGTCGAGATAGTCATACATGCGATAGTCCTCTTCGTCCTGCTGGCGGGCGGTTTCCGCCTGCTGCGCCGCTGCCGTCATTGCTTTTTAATGATTTCAATTCTCAATAGCATATGAGCGACAAGCGAGAAGGGCGTCAAGGGCCTTGTGTGGCGGCTCATCGGAAAAAGGAGAAAGGGCACGGAAATCCGGCGCAGAAAGGGCGCACTGCGGCACGGCCCCTCCGCCCGCCGGGGCGCGGATGGTCCCGCGATTCGCAGGTTCAGTCGGGTATGGGAAAGGTGGGTATCGGAAAGGTGGGTATCGGAAAGGCGAGGACGCCTATTCGGCGGCTTCCGCGCCGAGGGGGTCGGCACTGGCCGCCGCCTCGATCTCGGCCGCTCTGGCCTCGACCAGACGGACGATATGGTCGATCATGCCCGCATCCTGCACATGATGGTCGGTCACGCCCGACAGATAGACCATATGCTTGCCATTGCCGCCGCCGGTCAGGCCGATATCGGTTTCCCGCGCCTCGCCGGGGCCATTGACGACGCAGCCCAGTACGGACAGCGACAGCGGCGTGCGGATATGCTGGAGGCGGTCCTCCAATATCTGCACGGTCTTTACCACGTCAAAGCCCTGCCGCGCGCAACTGGGGCAGGAAACCACCCGCACCCCGCGCGTGCGCAGCCCCAGCGATTTCAGCATTTCATAGCCGACGCGCACTTCCTCCTCCGGCTCGGCGGAAAGGGACACGCGGATCGTGTCGCCGATCCCGGCCCAGAGCAGATTGCCCATGCCGATCGCGCTCTTCACCGTGCCGCCGCGCAGGCCGCCCGCCTCGGTAATGCCGAGGTGCAGCGGGCAATCCACCGCTTCGGCCAGCCCCATATAGGCCGCGACGGCAAGGAACACGTCGCTGGCCTTCACCGCGACCTTATATTCGTGGAAATCCTGATCCTGAAGCAGCTTGATATGGTCGAGCGCGCTTTCGATCAGCGCGTCGGGGCACGGCTCGCCATATTTTTCCAGCAGATGCTTTTCGAGGCTGCCCGCGTTGACGCCGATGCGGATCGCGCAGCCATTGGCCTTGGCGGCGTCCACCACCTCCTTCACGCGGGCGGCGCTGCCGATATTGCCGGGGTTGATGCGCAGACAGGCCGCGCCCGCATCCGCCGCCTCCAGCGCGCGCTTATAATGGAAATGGATATCTGCGATGATCGGCACCTGCGCCGCGCGCACGATCTGCCGCAGCGCGGTGGTCGAGTCCTCGTCCGGGCAGGACACGCGGACGAGGTCCGCGCCCGCCTCCTCGCAGCGGCGGATCTGGTCGATCGTCGCGGCGGCGTCGGTGGTGAGGGTGTTCGTCATCGTCTGCACGGTGATCGGCGCATCGCCGCCGACCGGCACAGTCCCCACCATGATCTGACGGCACTGGCGACGGGCAATGTCGCGCCAGGGACGAAGGCCGGGGTTATGATCGGACATGAATGCGCTGCTCCAGAGGGATTCTCCGCGCCGATATAGCGCTTTGCGCCGCCGGTTAGAAGGCCCTGCCCGCTTCCCCCTTATGCCGATGGCCGGAAAGGATGCTCCGGCAGGCCCGGAACATCGACCGGGAAGGAGAATATGCCCCCCGCCAGCGGTTGTTGTTCCCGTTGTTCGGGCGAGAGGCCGGTGCGGGCGGTCGTCACATAGGCGGTGCGCAGGTCCACGCCCCCGAAGGCGATCATCGTCGGGCGGCTGACGGGCAGGGCGACCGTCTGCACGATCTCGCCTGCGGGGGACAGGCGCACGACGCGGCCGCCATCGAACAGCGCGGACCAATAATGCCCCTCCGCATCGAAGGAGCCGCCATCGGGCCGCCCTTCCCCCATCGGGAAGCGATGCAGGATCGCGCCATGGCTGATCTCGCCCGCCGCGCCATCCACATCATATAGGCGCAGCGCATGGCTGGGCGTGTCGGTGTGGCAGAAATGGCGGCCGCTCGCATCGAAGGCCGCGCCGTTGCAGGTGAGCATGCCGCCCTCGACACAGGTGATGGAGCCATCGCCGTCGAGGCGGTAGAGCGCGGCGTCGCGCGCGCTCTTGGCCATGTTGACGCTGCCCGCCCAGAACCGGCCCTGCGCATCGGTGCGCCCGTCATTCATGCGCAGATCGGGCTTGTCCGCGAAAATCGGTTCGCCAAAGGGGTGCGGCTCGCCCTCCCAGCTTTCCAGCCGCGCAAAGCCCTGTTTCATGCCGAGCAGAAAGCCGCCATCGGGCAGGAAGGCGAAGCATCCGACCGGTGCGGCGAAGTGGCGGGCCTCGTCCCGGCCGGTCGCCGGATCGAACCGGTGAAGCTCGCACCGGGCGATATCGACCCAATAGAGTTTCCGTTCGGCCACATGCCAGCGCGGACATTCGCCCAATTCGGCATTAGCCTCTAGCGCGAGAGTGCAGTTTGGCATAGTTTCGTCCATGCAGGCACCTGTAAAGGGTGGTGAAAAAGGGAACGGCGCGGCGGCCTTTGCCGCGTACCAAGGATAAAGAACTAAGGGGTCTTTGATGGCAAGAGCGGAACCGTGGCGTCTGGAAGCAAGCAACTACCCTGTTTCAATGGTCATTCAATCCCGCTTTGGCGATCTGGATTCTCTGGGGCATCTCAATAATGTTGCGCTGGCCGGTATTTTCGAGACGGCGCGGGTGCATTTCCACCATCTGCTCGGCCGCCATCCCGCGGATCAGGGGGTGCGCTGGCTGGTGGCGGCGGTGGACCTCAAATATATAGAGGAATCGCATTTCCCTTATGATGTGCTGGTGCGCAGCGGCATCGGCCATATCGGCAACAGCAGTTGGACGCTGCTGTCCGCCGCGTTTCAGCAGGGCGAATGCGTCGCCACCTGCGACACGGTGATGGTGATGAAGGGGCCGAAGGGCAACCGGATCATCGACGACGCCATTCGCGAGGTGATGGAGCAAAATTCCGCCCGGCCGGAACTGGGCCATATCGACTGACGCCGGGGCGGTGGTCGGATTGGGGGTCGACTGGCGCCGGGTCGGTGGATGCGGCGGGCGGCGCGGGTGAAGGCGGCTGACGGGCTATCCGGCTTGCCCCCCTTTCACCGCCTGTCCCTGTTCCGGCCTGTCCCTTTTTCGGCCTGTTCTCTTTCCCGGCCCGGCCCCGGCACCCGATAGGCGCTATTCTTCCTCCGGCTTGTGATGCAATATCTCGTTGCGCACCCGGATGACGGCTGACCCGATGCGGGTTTCGACGATGAACAGCGCAAAACCCGCGCCCATGCACAGCATGGACCCGATGAACAGCAGCGCGACCAGCGTGTCGAACCGGTCGCCCGCCAGTTGATTGGCGAACAGCAGGATCACCACCAGACAGACCATGCAGGCGCTCAGCACGCTCAGCAGGATGCCGAAATTGATGATGCCGATGCGCCGGTCCAGCGTGCGGATTTCGTTGATATAGCGATCATGATCCCGGCCGCGCGACTGGGTGAGGAGTTTCTCCACTGCCCGCGCGCGGTCGATCACGCGGGCCAGACGGCTCGCGCAGACGTTCAGGAAGCCGCCAATGGCGGTGAGCAGAAAGACCGGCGCCACCGCCAGCCTGATGGTTTCCGCCACATGCGAAAGGGACGACAGGTCGTTATTATCTATCATCGCCATTGGCCTGCCATGGTCAGTTGCCCGCGATCTTCCGATCCGGCCCGCTGTTGACGCCCATGCTTTGCAGATAGCGTTTCACATTGCGGGCGGCCTGACGCAGGCGTTGTTCATTTTCCACCATCGCAATGCGGACATAGCCTTCCCCGTCCTCACCATAGCCGACCCCGGCCGCGACCGCGACCTTCGCCTGGGTGAGGAGCTGTTTCGAAAATTCAAGGCTGCCCATGTCCTTGAGCGCGGGCGGCAGCGGCGCCCAGCAGAACATCGACGCCTTGGCCGGGGGAATGTCCCACCCTGCGCGCCCGAAACTTTCCACCAGCACGTCGCGGCGCTTTTGATAGAGTTCGCGGTTCTTCTGCACGATATCCTGCGGGCCGTTGAGCGCTGCGCAGGCCGCCGCCTGAATCGGCGTGAACGCGCCATAATCGAGATAGCTTTTCACGCGGGTCAGCGCGGAAATCAGGTGTTTGTTGCCCACGGCAAAGCCCATGCGCCAGCCCGCCATCGAATAGGTTTTCGACATGGACGTGAACTCGATCGCCACGTCCTTCGCGCCGGGCACCTGAAGGATGGAGGGCGTCGGGTTGCCGTCATAATAAAGTTCCGAATAGGCAAGGTCGGAGATGATCCACACCTTGTTGTCCTTCGCCCATGCGACCAGCCTTTCGTAGAAGGCGAGGTCCACCGTCTCGGCCGTCGGGTTGGACGGATAGTTGACGATCAATATGCTGGGCCGCGGCACGGTGAACGCCATCGCGCGTTCGAGCGATTCAAAATAGCGCTCGTCCGGCGTGGTCGGCACGGCGCGGATGGTCGCGCCCGCGATGATGAAGCCGAATGTATGGATGGGGTAGCTGGGATTGGGCGCCAGCACCACGTCGCCCGGCGCGGTGATCGCGGTGGCGAGGCTGGACAGCCCCTCTTTCGACCCCATGGTGACGACCACCTCGGTTTCCGGGTCCAGATCGACGCCGAAGCGGCGCGCATAATAATTGGCCTGCGCCCGGCGCAGCCCCGGAATGCCCTTGGACTGGGAATAGCCATGGGCATCCGGCTTCTGCGCGACCTCGCACAGTTTTTCGATCACATGCGGCGGCGGCGGCAGGTCCGGGTTGCCCATGCCAAGGTCGATAATGTCCTCTCCCGCCGCCCGCGCCGCTGCCCGCATCGCGTTCACTTCGGCGATGACATAGGGGGGCAGGCGCTTGATGCGGTAGAATTCTTCGGACATTTTCCTGTAACTTTCCTGTTGAACACACCGGGATGACAAATCGCCCGGCGTGGCATCCGCTATATACGCCGATTTGGCCCGTTGCCAGAGAAAGACTCTCGCTTTTTCCGCGCATCCGGGGCAGCCTGCGCGGGCAAGAGGATTGATAGCGAGGAGCAAGCGTTTGTCCGACCAGCGCCGCAAGGATGACCTTCCCATAACCGGCCAGTTTCCCTCCCTCGACCAGATGCAGCAATGGACCCGATCGCTGGGGCAGGCGCAGCAATTGCTGCTGGAATATGCGACAGATCATGCCACCAGGGCGGCGGCCCGCCCGATGCAGGGCCATGCCGCGCCGACCCTGCCCGGTTTCGTCGGCATGGAACGCATGGCGCAGGTGCAGGCCGATTTCGCGAAGGAATCGATGGACCTGTGGCAACGCTTTCTGGACGGCGGCAAGCCGGGCGCGTCGCCGGAAAGCCCCGCGCTGCGCGCCGACCGGCGCTTTGCCGATCCCAAATGGACGGAGCATCCCTTTTTCGACATGATCCGGCAAAGCTATTTGCTGATTTCCGATTATCTGACGCGGCTTTCCGACACGGTCGATGGCGTCGACCCCCATCATAAGGAGAAGATCCGATTCGCCACGCAAGGGTTGGTCGATGCGCTCTCGCCCAGCAATTTCCCGATCACCAATCCCGTCGTGTTCGAACGGACGATGGAAACCGGCGGGGACAATCTGGTGCGCGGGTTGCGGCACATGCTGGCGGACATGGACCGGGGGCAATTGAGCCATACCGATGGCGCCGCGTTCGAGGTCGGCGTCAATATCGCCACCACGCCGGGCAAGGTCATCCGGGAAACGCCGCTTTATCAACTCATCCATTATGAACCGACGACGAAGAAGGTGCTGGAAACACCGCTCATCATCTTTCCGCCGTGGATCAACCGTTTCTATATCCTCGACCTCGCGCCGGAAAAGAGCTTCGTCAAATGGGCGGTCGATCAGGGGTTGAGCGTGTTCATGGTCAGCTGGAAATCCGCCGACGCCAGCATGAAGGATCTGGAATGGTCCGATTATATCCAGCGCGGGCAGATCGACGCGATCGACGCGGTGCGGGATCTGCTGGGGGTGGAGAGCGTCCACACCATCGGCTATTGCGTCGCGGGCACGACGCTGGCCGCGACGCTGGCGCTGCTCGCCGCGCGGGGGCAGGCGGCGAAGGTGGCGAGCGCGACGCTGTTCACCGCGCAGGTGGATTTCAGCGAGGCGGGCGACCTCACCCTGTTCGTCGATGACGAGCAACTGAAGCTGGTCGATCAGCTTGCCGCGCCGGGCTATCTGGACGGGCGCTATATGGCCGCGACCTTCAACCTGCTGCGCGGGCGTGACCTCATCTGGAATTATGTGGTCAATAATTACCTGCTGGGCGAGGATTATGCCCCGTTCGACCTGCTCTACTGGAACGGCGACACGACCAACCTCCCGGCCCGGTGGCATCGGCAATATCTGACCGACCTCTATCGCGACAACAAGCTGGCGGTGCCGGGGGCGATCAACATCGATGGCACGCCGATCGACCTGCGCAAGGTGGCGACCCCCTGCTATGTGCAGGCCGGACGCGAAGACCATATCGCCCCGGCCAAAAGCGTGTGGAAGGTGATGGATCATTTCACCGGGCCGATGCGATTCGTTCTGGCAGGGTCCGGGCATATCGCCGGGGTGGTGAACCCCCCGGCGAAGAAGAAATATCAATATTGGACCTGCGAGCAACCCGCCGGCACGCTGGACGCCTTCGTCGCCGGAGCGAAGGAAACGCCCGGCAGCTGGTGGCCCGACTGGGCCGGGTGGCTGAACGGCCTGTCCCCCGGCAGCGTGGCCGCGAAAGGCGCGCGCATCCCCGGGAAAGGGAAGTTTCCCGCGCTGGAAGACGCGCCCGGCAGCTATGTGCGGAGCAACCGGGCGTCCCCGGCAACGGAGGCCGGGTAGGGCGCGGGCGTGAGGGAAGGAGGGCATCTTGCTGCACTGCACAATAGTGCTTGATTCGGCAGGGTGATTCGGGTATTGTGCGTTGCAGCAAATGAGGAGCTTGTCATGACCGGCACCAGAAAAGCGCCCCGACGTTCGGCCAGCGCCGCCCCCCGGAAACCGGCTGCGAAGCCTGCGGCGATCAAGCCCGCTGCCTCGCCGGCCCCGAAACCGGCGGCGGCAAAGGCCATATCGCAGGCCAAAGAAGTCGCCGAACTGACGGCTGCCGATCTTGCTGTATCGCAGGAACTACCCGAAACCCAAACCGCCCCTGCCGCTGCCACGCCCGTGGAACAGACGCCCGTGGAACAGAAAGTCGCTGTTCCCCCGACGGCTGAAACAGTTGCCGAACCGGCGGAGCAGGCCGTGCAGAAAGGAAAAGAGACTATGTCCGACGTTCTCGAAACCACCAAGAAATATACCGACGAAGCCAAGGAACGCTTCCAGAGCGCTTTTTCGGAAATCAGCGAAAAGGCGAAAACCAGCGTCGAAAAGTCGACCAAGGCTTTTGAAGAGTTCAGCGATATCGCCAAGGGCAATGTCGAAGCGATCGTCGAATCCGGCAAGATCGCGACCAAGGGCGTCGAATCCCTCGGTCAGGGTGCCGCCGAATATGGCCGCCTGAGCTTTGAAAAGGCTTCGGCCGCGATGAAGAGCCTGGCCGCCGCCAAGTCGCCGACCGAATTCTTCCAGTTGCAGAGCGAATTGCTGTCCAGCAATTTCGACGCCTTTGCCAAGGAAAGCGCCAAGGCCAGCGAAACCCTGCTGAAGCTCGCCGGTGATGTGGTGCAGCCGCTCAGCACGCGCGTTTCGGTCGTCACCGAGAAGGTCCGTTCGCTCTCTGCCTGAGCGGCGGATCGATCCACGGATTTGAACGACATGGCCTCTTCCCCCGCGGGAAGGGGCCATTTCCTTATGGCGGCGGGATGCGGTGGCGACGGGGGATGGTCCCTCCCCATGGCCGTCCCCTACGGGCGGCGACGCGGCTTTCGCGTTTTGCTCTCACCCCCTCTTGCCGAACGTCATGCCAGCCGCCATATTCCGGCGGATGACAGGGTTTTATCAGACTCGATATTTTTGTGCGCCGTCGGTGATGGCTGCGGGTGGGCATGACGATGACGGCGCCGGTTCCGGCCCCAATATCGGCGTTGCCACGCGCACCCGTTCGCGCACCAAGCGTCCTTCGCTTTACAAGGTGCTGATGCTGAATGACGACTACACGCCGATGGAGTTCGTCGTCCATGTGCTGCAACGCTTCTTCAAGATGGACATGGAGGAAGCGACGCGGGTGATGCTGCATGTGCATCAGCGCGGCGTCGGCATATGCGGGATTTTCAGCTATGAAGTGGCGGAAACCAAGGTCAATCAGGTGATGGACTTTGCGCGCCAGAATCAGCACCCCCTGCAATGCACGCTTGAAAAGGCATAAGCGAGGCGCGGGCTGAGGCCTATCGCGGGACGCTGGCCGGGGTCGCGGGCCGGGGCACGGGAACAGCCATCCGGCAGGCCGCAGGGATCGGGATATCGCGGGACTGCGAAAAACGGCCCTCTGGCGGGATCGCGAAAATGGGGCCTCTCGCGGGCGTCGCGAAAACCCGTTTCGCCGCGCGTCGCTGACACGCCATGGCCCGGATCGTGCGTGGCGTCGGGCCGCTTGGGGCCTGCGCCCGCTGGGTTCCTATCCCCTGAATGTCGATCCGCCCCCGGCGCTCACCCCCGAATCGCTGCGGTCCCCTGCGCGCCGGGGGCGCCCGAATGGCGATCTGGCGGGCGCTGGCCGGGGGAAAGCGCTGCTCCGGTTCGATCAGTTGCGGTTCAGCCGCAATCTGGCGCTTGGCGAAGGGCATAGCCTGCGTTATGACCGGCGCCATGATGTCCATATCCTTCCGGTCCCTTGGCCTTGCCATGGGCGCGCTCGCTGCTGTTGCCACGCTCTCTGCCTGTGCGGGCGGATCGAAGAACAAGGCCGATACCCAATATGTCGCGCGCGACGTATCGACGCTGTACAACAGCGCCAAATACCGGCTGGATCGCGGGCAGTATAAGCTGGCCGCCGCCCTGTTCGACGAGGTGGAGCGGCAGCACCCCTATTCCCCCTGGGCGCGCCGGGCGCAGCTTATGAGCGCGTTCAGCTATTATATGAACAAGGATTTCACCGAATCCGTTTCGGCGGCGCAGCGCTTTCTGGCGATCCATCCCGGCAACAAGGATGCGCCCTACGCCTTTTACCTGATCGCGCTCAACTATTATGAGCAGATCGCCGACATCACCCGCGACCAGAAGATCACGCAGCAGGCGCGGGACGCGCTGGGCGAACTGATCCGCCGCTACCCGGAATCGCGCTATGCCGCCGACGCCCGGCTGAAACTGGACCTGGTGCACGATCATCTTGCGGGCAAGGAAATGGAAATCGGCCGTTTCTATCAGCGCCGTGGCCAGTGGATCGCGGCGACGGTCCGCTTTCGCAATGTGATCGACGAATATCAGACGACCACCCACACGCCCGAAGCGCTGGAACGTCTGGTGGAAAGCTATTTGTCGCTCGGCATTCCCGAAGAAGCGAAAAAGGCCGCGGCCGTTCTGGGTGCCAATTATCCCGGCTCCAGATGGTATCAGCAGGCCCATAAGCTGATGCGGGAACATGCGCCGGGGGCCTGAGCGCCTGACGCCGGAGCGCCTGACCCCGGAGCCTTGCCGCAGCCGCGCCGGGGGCCTTCGGGCATGACGCGATGCTGATCGCCCTTTCCATCCGCAATGTCGTGCTGATCGAGGCGCTGGATCTGGACTTCGCGCCGGGTCTGGGCGTGCTGACCGGTGAGACGGGCGCGGGCAAATCCATCCTGCTCGATTCGCTGGGGCTGGCGCTGGGGATGCGCGCCGACAGCGGACTAGTGCGGGCGGGCGAAGCGCAGGCCAGCGTCACCGCGACCTTCGATACGGGGGAGGCGACGGGGCGGATCGCGGCGCTGGTGGACGAGGCGGGCCTGATGCTGGAACCGGGCGAGCCGGTCATCATTCGCCGGACGCTCAAGGCCGATGGCGGCAGCCGCGCTTTCCTCAACGATCAGCCCTGTTCGGCGGCACTGCTGCGCGAAGTGGGCGGCGCGCTGGTCGAGATTCATGGCCAGCATGACGATCGCGGCCTGCTCAACCCGGCGGGCCACCGGGCGCTGCTCGACAGCTTCGGGCGCTATGGCGATGGCGGCGTGCCTGCCGCCCATGCGCGGTGGCGAACCGCCGCAGAAGCTCTCTCCCGCGCGCGGGACGAGGTCGCCCATGCGGAGCGGGATCGCGATTATCTGACCCATGTGGTCGCGGAACTGGGCGCCTTCGCCCCGCAGCCGGGCGAGGAAGCGCTGCTGGCCGAAGAGCGCGCCGGTATGCAGAAGGGCGAGCGGCTGGGCGAGGACTTGACCGCGATCAACGATCTGCTGTCCGGCTCCGATGGCGGGCTGGCGCAATTGCGGCAGGCGGCGCGGCGGCTGGACCGGATCGCGCCCGATCATCCGACGCTGGCGCAAGCGCTGGGCGCGCTCGATCGCGCGGTGATCGAGGCGAGCGAGGCGGAAGAGGCGCTGGAACGCGCGGCGCAGGAATTGTCCTTCGACCCGGCGCGGCTGGAGGCGGTCGAAACGCGATTGTTCGATCTGCGGGCGCTGGCGCGCAAGCATCAGGTGCAGCCCGATGATCTGGCCACGCTGGCCGGGGAACTGGCCGGGCGGCTTTCCCGGATAGAGGCGGGCGCGGAAGGGCTGGCCGGGTTGGAACGGGCCGAGAAGGAGGCGCGATCCGCCTATGAGGCGGCGGCGCGCACGCTCTCGCGGCACCGCGCTGAAGCGGCCGGGCGGCTCGATGCGGCGGTGGCGGGGGAACTGGCGCCGCTGAAGCTGGATGCGGCGCGGTTCCGCACCGTGGTCGAGACGCTGCCCGACAGCCAATGGGGACCGCTGGGCATGGACCGGGTGGAATTCACCATCTCCACCAACCCCGGCGCGCCGTTCGCGCCGCTGATGAAGATCGCGTCGGGCGGCGAATTGTCGCGCTTCATCCTCGCGCTGAAAGTGGCGCTGGCGGAACAGGGCGCGGTCGGTACGATGATCTTTGACGAAATCGATCGCGGCGTCGGCGGGGCGGTGGCGTCGGCCATTGGCGATCGGTTGGCGCGGCTCGCGGAAACGACGCAATTGCTGGTCGTGACGCACAGCCCGCAGGTCGCGGCGCGGGGCGGGGAACATCTGCTGATCGCCAAATCCTCCGACGGCCCGGCAGGCAGGGAAGTGACGCGCACCGATGTGAAACCGCTCAACGAGGCGGGGCGGCGCGAGGAAATCGCCCGGATGCTGTCGGGTGCGGATATCACCGCGGAGGCAAGGGCGCAGGCCGACAGGCTGCTGGAACGGACATGACTCAGGAAATCGAAAATCTCTCCGACGCCGATGCCGCCAACCGGCTGATGCGGCTGGCGAAGCTGATCGCCCATCATAACCGGCGCTATCATGCCGAGGACGCGCCGGAAATCAGCGATGCGGATTATGACGCGCTGGTGCGGGAAAATAACGCGCTGGAAATGGCGTTTCCGCATCTGGTCCGGGCCGACAGCCCGAACCGGCAGGTCGGCGCGCCGGTGGAGGGATCGGCGCTGGCCAAGGTTGCGCATGAAAAGCGCATGATGAGCCTCGACAATGCCTTTGCCGATGAGGAAGTGGCGGAGTTCATCGCCCGTGTGCGGCGCTATCTGGCGCTGCCGGGGGAGGAGGCGCTGGCGATGACGGCGGAGGACAAGATCGACGGGCTGTCGCTCTCCCTCCGCTATGAGAACCGTCTGCTGGTGCGCGCCGCGACGCGGGGCGACGGGCAGGTGGGCGAGGACGTGACCGCCAATGTCCGCACCATCGCGGATATTCCGCAGGCCCTTCCCGCCGATGCGCCCGACCTGTTCGAGGTGCGCGGAGAGGTCTATATGGCGAAGGCCGATTTCGCCTCGCTCAACGCCCGCCTGATGGAGGAAGCGCGCATCCATGCCGAACAGCGCGGCGTGGCGTTCGACGAGGCAGGCGTGCGCCAGTTCGCCAATCCGCGCAACGCGGCGGCGGGATCGCTGCGGCAGAAGGATGCCGCCGTCACCGCCGCGCGCCCGCTGCGTTTCCTCGCCCATGGCTGGGGCGTGGTGAGCGCCCTGCCCGCCGCTACGCAATGGGAGGTGATGCAGGCGATCGGCCGCTGGGGATTTCCGCTCTCGCCCCTGCTGGCGCGGCTGGAGGGGGCGGAGGCGCTGCTGGGCCATTATCGCACGATAGAGCGCGCCCGCGCCGACCTGCCCTATGATATTGACGGCGTAGTCTACAAGGTGGATCGGCTCGATTGGCAGGACCGGCTGGGTTTCGTCGCCAAGGCGCCTCGCTGGGCGATTGCGCATAAATTCCCGGCGGAACGGGCGCAGACGACGCTGGAGGCGATCGACATTCAGGTCGGGCGCACCGGCAAGCTGACCCCGGTGGGGCGGCTGACGCCGGTGACGGTGGGCGGCGTGGTGGTGTCCAATGTGACGCTGCACAATCGCGACGAGATTGCGCGGCTGGGCGTGCGGCCCGGCGATCGGGTGATGGTGCAGCGCGCCGGGGACGTGATCCCGCAGGTGGTCGAGAACCTGACGCGGGAAGAGGACCGCCCCGCCTACGCCTTCCCCGCGCATTGCCCCGCCTGCCAGTCCGAGGCGGTGGCCGAGGAAGGGGAGGTCGATGTGCGCTGCACGGCGGGCCTCATCTGCCCGGCGCAGCGGATGGAGCGGCTCAAGCATTTCGTGTCGCGCGGCGCGCTCGACATAGAGGGGCTGGGCGAAAAGAGTATCGAAGCGTTTTTCGCGCTGGGCTGGCTCGATCACGGGCCGCCCGACATCTTCCGGCTGAAGGCGCATCGGGCCGAATTGCTGGGGCGCGAGGGCTGGAAGGACAAGTCCGTCGATAATCTGTTCGCGGCGATCGAGGGCAAGCGTCAACCCGACGCCGCGCGGCTGCTCTTCGGTCTGGGCATCCGCCATGTCGGCATCGTGACGGCCCGCGATCTGCTCCGGCGCCTCACCCGGATCGAGGCGGTGCAGCGGCTCGCGGATGAACTGATTGCCCTGCGCGATGGCATCGAACGCTTGCCCGAAGAGGACGATGCGAAATATGCCCGCCGCACAGATGCGGCGCTGGCGGGCCATATCGGCATAGAGAATATCGGCGCGGCGGTGGGCCATGCGCTCGCGGATTTCTTTCATGAAGCGCATAATCGCGCGGTCTGGGCCGATCTGCTGGCCGAGGTGTCGCCGCCCGATTATGTGGTCGAAACGCTGGAAAGCCCGGTATCCGGCCAGACCATCGTGTTCACCGGCAAGCTGGAGACGATGAGCCGCGACGAGGCCAAGGCGCAGGCGGAAAAGCTGGGCGCGCGGGCGGCGGGGACGGTCAGCAAGGCCACCGATCTGGTGGTCGCCGGGCCGGGCGCGGGCAGCAAGCTCAAGAAGGCGGCGGAATTCGGCATCCGCGTGATCGACGAAGCGGAGTGGGCGGAGATCGTGAAGGCGGCCGGGTGACGGCGGCTGGGGTGACGGCGGGGGGCTTGAGGGTCGATCGACATTTGGAAGATGAGGTGACGGAGCCGCAGACGGCCACGGGTCAATAGGGCGGTTTTCTGTGATCCGGCGCGCAGCGGATTTATGCTCCATGAGCATGGGAAGCGCGGAAATTCGTCCTTTGCAGGCCAACGGGGTTGAATGTCGATCCGCTTTCCATGTCGTCCCGGCCTGACCGATTCTCATCCCATGCGGGCCTGAACATTCTCGATATAGATTGATTGCCCTGTCCGGGGTGCCGACCGACCGTAGTGGCAAAGGGGGCCGGCGGCGGTGCGCCCTTGACCTGACCGCCCGGTTTCCGCCCGCCTGCCGCGCATCCGTTGCGTCGCCACGATTCCCGGAACCGGCGCATGGGCGCACCGTTGCGGCTGATGCAAGCGGGGCAGGCGCGGCCTCCTATGGGCCGTCATCGCCTGTTTCTGGCACCATGGTTTCCGGGCGATGGAAGAGAGACTGGCTTTCCTGTTTCATATCGCATATATCGGGTTTTATATCGTAGTTATGATGTATAAAACATCATCGAGGGCTTTATGATTACCTCTCAGCAGATGCGCGCCGCGCGGGCGCTTCTTGGCATGGATCAGCGTCAGCTTGCTGCTCTGGCCGGGGTGTCCCTGCCCACGATTCAGCGGATGGAGGCGTCCGACGGGCAGGTGCGCAGCGTTGTCGATACGCTGGTGAAGGTGATTCAGGCGCTGGAGGCGGCGGGCATCGAGATTATCGGTGAAAACGCGCCCAGCAACGGCGCCGGGCGCGGCGTCCGGTTCAAGGAAACCGCCGGCGGGCAGCAGCCCCGGCGCGTGCTGTCGGTGCTTTACGATCAGGCGGAGGGGGAAGCCGATGCGTCCTGATGCGCGCCTGATCGCCTTCACGCCCAAACTGGTCACGGTCATCGGAGAGGGCTATTCGATCGACCGGTTCCGGCGCGACAGCATCGCCGGTCTGACCGTCGCGATCGTCGCGCTCCCCCTCGCCATGGCGCTGGCGATCGCGAGCGGCGCTTCGCCGGACAAGGGGCTGATCACGGCGGTCATCGCCGGGTTCCTGATTTCGGCGCTTGGCGGGTCGCGGGTGCAGGTGGGCGGCCCGACCGGCGCGTTCGTCGTCGTCGTTTTCAACGTCATCGCGCAGCATGGCTATGATGGCCTGCTCCTCGCCACGCTGATGGCGGGTTTCATGCTGATCATCGCCGGATATTCGGGCCTCGGCAGTCTGGTGCGGTTCATTCCCCAGCCGGTGGTGACGGGTTTCACGGCGGGCATCGCGGTGATTATCGCGTCGAGTCAGGTCAAGGATTTCCTTGGCCTTTCGATGAGCAGCGTGCCTGCCGATTTCATCCCCAAATGGGCCGCCTATGCCAATGCCCTGAATAGCATCGAGGGCGCGACGCTGGCGATCGGCGCGGGGGCGCTGGCGCTTATCATCGTGCTGCGCAAATGGGCGCCCCGGCTGCCGGCTTTCCTGATCGCCGTGGTGTCGGCCGGGGCGGTGGTCGCGCTGTTTCACCTGCCCGTCGAAACCATCGGCTCGCGCTTCCCCGACATGCCGACCGGCCTGCCCGCGCCCAGCTTGCCCGATTTCTCTCTCGCCAAGATTCAGTCCGTCATGTCCTCCGCCTTCACCATCGCCTTTCTGGCGGGGATCGAAGCGCTGCTTTCCGCCGTGGTCGCCGATGGGATGATCGGTTCCCGCCACCGCTCCAATCAGGAATTGGTGGGGCAGGGCGTCGCCAATATCGCGTCGGCCTGTTTCGGCGGCCTGCCCGCGACCGGCGCGATCGCTCGCACGGCGACCAACATCAAGGCGGGCGCCATCACGCCGGTCGCGGGCATGATGCATGCGCTGTTCCTGCTGCTCGCCATGCTGTTCGCGTCGGACCTCATGGCCTATGTGCCGCTGGCGGCGCTGGCGGCGATCCTGTTCATGGTCGCGTGGGGCATGAGCGAGCATCATCGCTTCCTCCAGCTTATGCGCATACCCGATGGCGATCGCGGTCTGTTGCTGCTGACGTTCGGCCTCACCATCCTTGTCGATCTTACCGTCGCGATCGGCGTAGGCGTGACGCTTGCCTCGCTGCTGTTCATGATGCGGATGAGCCGGACGGTCGAGATAGCGAGCGACAGCGGCGATGATGTGTCGGTATCCGCGCAGGAGGGCGAAGAGCCAAATCAACGCGATGCGCTGCCCGCGGGTGTCGAGGTGTTCCGTATCGATGGCCCGGTCTTTTTCGGGGTCGCGAATGAATTGCTCGATACGCTGCGCCGGGTGGGGACGCCGCCCAAGGTGATCATCCTGCGGATGCGGCGCGTGCCGATGATCGACGCCAGCGGGGTCGGCGCGATCGAGGAAATCGTCCGGCAGGCGGCAGCGGGCGGGGCGCGGATCATCCTTTCCGGCGTGCAGGCGCAACCGCTGGCGATGCTGGCGCGAGTGTCCCTCGGCCCGGCGGACCGGCGGGTGATGTTCAGCGATGATCTTCCCGGCGCGTTGCGCATGGCGAGAGAGATTGTTGCGCAACCCTGATGATCAGGCGCGCGCGGTGATCAGATAGCCGAGATAGACGGCATAGGAGCCGACGAAGAACAGCCCCTCCCACCGCGATATTTCTCGCCCGCTGATGAATATCGGCACGCACAGCAAGGCCACGCCCAGCATCACCGGGATATCGACCGCGATCAGATGCGGGTTGACGGTGATGCCGGCGACGGGAAACAGGCAGGTCAGGCCGAGGATCACGAGGATATTATAAACGCTGCTGCCGATCAGGTTCCCGATCGCGATATCGCGTTCGTTGCGGATGGTGGAAAGGATCGTCGTCACCAGTTCCGGCATGGATGTCCCGATCGCCACGATGGTCAGGCCGATGAACGCGTCCGATACATGCCAGAGCCGAGCAAGGACGATGGCGCCATCGACCAGCCAGTCGGCGCCCGTGACGATCACCACGATCCCCGCCGCCAGTTTCAGCGCATCCATGATGGCCTGACGATCCGCCCGGCGCGGCGGCCCGAACTCGCGGGCGAACTCCTGCGCGACGGCGGCGCTTTCCCGGCGGGCGAGGCGGATGACGGCAAGGGTGAAGCCGATCCCCATGGTGAGCAGCACCAGGCCCTCGAAACGGGTCAGCAGCCCATCCCACGCACAGAGGAGCAACGCGGCCGAGGCGATGACGATGACCGGCAATTCCAGCCGCAGCGTCTCCATTCGGATCGCCAGCGGTTGCAGCGCGGCGCTCAATCCCAGAATGAGCAGGATGTTGACCGTGTTGGTTCCCGCGATATTGCCGACCGCCAGAGAGCCATTGCCCTTGGTCGCCGCGTCTATGCCCACCGCCAGTTCGGGCATGCTGGTGCCCAGCGCGACGACCGTAAGCCCGATCAGCAGCGGCGATATGCCCAGCCGGGCGGCCAGCGCCGAGCCGCCCCTCACCAGCAATTCCGCGCCGACGACCAGCGCCGCGAGTCCGGCAAGGCTCCAGAGGATCGCCGTGACCACCCGCGATCAGCCCGCCTTGCGCCGGGCCGGATCGGGGACGAGGAGGACATCGCCCGGCACGGCGTCGATGATCTTGCGCGCGGTGCTGCCGATCAGCTTTTCATAGACGAGGCCGCCGCCATGGGTGCCCACCACGGTCAGGTGCCTCCGGGAATCCTGCGCATAGTCGCGCAGCAGAACCTCCGGCGCGCCATGTTCGATCATGCGGGTGACGCCGCGCATCGTATCGGCGTCCAGCCCGGCTTCCCGCAGGAACTTGTCGGCGGCGTCCTGCCCATAGCCTTCAAACTGCTTCTCGATATCGGCCCGGTCGAGATAGCCGGCAAAGGGCACGTCATAGGCATGGAACAGCGACAGCCCGGCATCCGGGAAGAAGCGCAGGGCCGTTTCCAGAGTGGCGCGCGAGGATTCGGAGAAATCCGTCGCCACCAGCATATGCCGATAAGGCTCGAACGCCCGGTCGCGGACGATCAGGACCGGCAGGGTGGATTTGCGGATCAGCCGGTCCACCGTATCGCCCAGAAAAATGCGCGAGAGCAGCTCATCGCGGGCGACGCCGGTGACGATCAGCCCCGCATCGGCGCCGGTGGCGGCGTTCAGGATGATCGGCACGGGCGATCCGCTTTCGACATGGACCATGATGTCCATGTCCGGTTCCTCGCGGATGAGATCCCGATAGAGGCGATCGCGGGCCGCTCCCACCGGGTCGGGCGGGCGGCGCCATGATGGAAGGTCGTAGATCCGCCCGAACGGGTCGCTCTCCGCGCTCTGGGCGAGCGCGTGAATGACCATCAGTTCGGCCTGCCAGTCCTTCGCCAGCAGCAGGGCGCGGTCCAGCGCCCGGTCGCACCGGTGGCTGAGGTCGGTCGCCAGCGCCACCCGATCGGGGAAATCATGCCGTGTCATGGGGTTCGTCCCTCCTCCAGATCATCCAGTTCCGTGAACCAGCCCAAATGTCGCATGATGTGCTTCTCCGCCTCCAGCAGCAGCATGAGGAAAAAGCCGATCGCACCCAGCAACAGGCAATCGTCCCATCCCAGCGGCCGCGTGTCAAAGATCGCGTGCATGAACGGGGCGTAGGTGAAGAGCGCCTGACCCAGCACCAATATGCCGATCGCGATCAATACGGGCGGTGTGCCGATCGCGCCGCGCCATGTCAGCGACGTCATATGGAGATAGCGGACGTTGAAGAGATAGAAAATCTCCGCGATGATGAACATGTTGACGACCATGGTGCGCGCCACCTCTATGCCGCGTCCCTGATGCAGCGCGTAGAAGAATATCCCCAGCGCGGCGGCGGCGAACAGCATGGATACCACGATGACGCGCCAGAGCAGGAAGGGGGAGAGCAGCGGCGCGCCCCGCGCGCGCGGCCGTCGCTGCATGACGCCCGGTTCGGTCGGCTCGAAGGCGAGCACCAGGCCGAGCGTCGCGGCGAGGACGAGGTTGACCCATAATATCTGCGTCGCCGTCATCGGCAGGGCGAAACCGGCCAGCATCGCGAGCACCACCGCGAGGGTTTCGCCCCCGTTGGTGGGGATTTCCCAGGAGATGACCTTGCGGATATTGTCATAGACCGTCCGCCCTTCCCGCACGGCGCGGACGATCGAGGCGAAATTATCGTCGAGCAGCACCATCGCCGCCGCTTCCTTCGACGCCTCGGTGCCCTTGATGCCCATCGCGATGCCCACGTCCGCCTGTTTGAGGGACGGCGCATCATTCACCCCGTCCCCCGTCATCGCGACGATCCGCCCACGTGCCTGAAGGGCGCGGACGATACGCAGCTTATGTTCGGGGCTGGTGCGGGCGAATACGGAAATGCCGCCAGCCGCCTGTTCCAGTTCGGCATCGGACAGTTTTTCCAGATCGGTCCCGGTGAGCACGCGGGGATCATCGGCAAGTTCCAACTGGCGGGCGATGGCCAGCGCGGTTGCGGCATGATCGCCGGTGATCATCTTCACGCCGATCCCGGCGGACCGGCATTCGGCAATCGCGTCCTTGGCTTCGGTCCGGGGCGGATCGATGAAGCCGACAAGGCCCAGCAGATCGACGCCGGACAGCACATCCTCGAAGGAAAGGCGATCGGCCCCGGCGGGCATGGGCTTTGCACCGAAAGCCAGCACCCGTTCCCCCTCGGCCCCGGCGGCGGCGATCGCCTCTTCCCAATAGGCGAGGTCGTCCGGGGCGGACATGGCGAACAGCGCTTCGGGCGCGCCCTTCACGAAGATGAAGGACTTGCCTTGCGGATCGCGGCACAGGGTCGCCATGAAGCGGTGCGCGGCGTCGAAGGGAATGTCGTCCAGCCTTTCCCATTGCCGCCGCTCGGCTTCGGGGTCGAGAGCCGCCTTCATCGCAAGGGCGAGCAGCGCGCCTTCCATCGGGTCGCCCTCGACGCGCCATTCCTCACCATCCTTGCGCAGCGCCGCGTCATTGCAGAGCAGGCCGCAGCGGATCAGCGGCATGGCGGCGGCCATCGCCTCGGGCTGGTCCTCTCCCTCCGGTGGGCGGATATGGCCCTCCGGCGCATAGCCCGACCCGGTCGCCGTCATGCTGTGGCGCGCGGTGACGATCCGGCGGGCGGTCATCTCGTTGCGGGTCAGCGTGCCGGTCTTGTCGGTGCAGATCACCGATGTCGCGCCGAGCGTTTCGACCGCGGGGAGCTTGCGGATCACGGCATTGCGCGCCGCCATCCGGCGGACGCCGATCGCAAGCGTGATGGTGATGACCGCAGGCAGGCCTTCGGGCACGACGCCGACGGCGAGCGCGACCACGGCCATCAGCGCATCCACCCAATCATAATTGCGGGCCAGCACGGCGAAGGCGAACAGCAGCAGCCCCCCGGCGAGCACGAACCATGTGAAGCGCCGCGCGAACCGATCGATCTGTTGAAGAAGGGGGGTCGCCATCTGCTCGACGGACTGGATCAGCGAACTGATGCGGCCGATCTGGGTGTGAAGCCCCGTCGCCACGGCAATGCCATGGCCTTGCCCGGCGACGATGAGCGTGCCGGAAAAGAGCATGTTCCGCCGCTCGGCCAGCGCGATTTCCCCGTGCAGGACGGTTTCGTCCTTTTCCGCCGCCACCGATTCCCCGGTCAGCAGCGCTTCATCGACGAGGAGCCTGCGCGCATGCAACAGCCTGAGATCGGCAGGAACGCGATCCCCGGCCTCGATCAGCACCATATCCCCCGGCACGATTTCGGTGACGGCAATGCGCTGCCTGACGCCATCGCGGACGACGCTCGCCCTGGGCGCGATCATCTGCTGGATGGCCTCCAACGCCTGTTCGGCCTTGCCCTCCTGAATATAGCCGATGACCGCATTGACGATCACCACGGCGACGATCACCGCCGCATCGATGCCATGGTCGAGCAACGCCGCCGCCAGCGCGCCGCCCAGCAGGACATAGATCAGCATATTGTGGAATTGCGCCAGAAAGCGCAGCAGGGGATGGCGGCGGACCGTTCCGGGCAGCGCGTTCGGCCCGAAAATGCCGGCTTGCCGCTGCGCCTGCGATGTCGAAAGGCCGGTGAGCGGCACGTCGAGCATCGCGGCGACGTCCCGGCCCGGCAATGCATGCCAGCGGATAGTTTCGCTATCGGCGGGTTTGCTAATGGTGGGCTTGCTAATCGCGGATTTGCTATCGATGAGTTTGCTATCGATGAGTTTGCTATCGATGAATTTGCTATCGACGGGCGCCGTCATGATGCCTCCTTCAGCTTGGCCGGAGGACCGGGCATCGGCGGCAGGGCGGGGACACCCTGTTCCGCATCCCCGTGCCGCGCCGCCCCACATCGTCCGTCCGGGTGGATGGTAATTCCCGCCTCACTAGCTGGAAAGATATGGTGCGCCGCAATACGGATATATGCGTAGATCGGGCGCGCGGCCTACCCCCTCCTTGCCGCGCAAAGCCTCAGGCGGGGTCGAGCCTCCATTCCCAGCCCAGCGGGTCGCCATCCATCACCTCGACGCCTTGCCCGGCAAGTTCATCGCGAATCGCGTCGGACGTGGCGAAATCCTTCGCCGCCCGCGCTTCCCGGCGGCGGGTGAGGGCGGCGGAAATCTCGTCCTCGCCGATGGTCGCGCTGCGCGGGCGCAGGCGCAGGGCCTCGCGGGTCAGGGCCAGCAGCCCCAGCCCCATCACGGCGTCCATGCGCTCGACAAGGGCGCGCTTCTGTTCGGCGGGAACCTTCTTCATCGCCACCGCCTCATCGAACAGGGTCAGCGCGAGCGGGGTGTTGAGATCATCGCTTACCGCCGCGTCGAATGCGTCGAGCAACGGCGTGAGCTTCGGGTGCGCAATCTCTTCCGCCGCGGCCACATCCCTGAGCGGCGCGACCGCCATCAGCATCCGCTTCAACCGGGTGAGGGCGGCGGAAAGATTGTCCCATGAAAATTCCAGCTCGCTGCGATAATGCGCCTGAAGGCACAGCATCCGATAGGCCAGCGGCGCGATTCCCCGGTCGATCAGCAATTGCAGGCGTAGAAACTCGCCGCTCGATTTCGACATCTTGCCGGACCGGTCGATCAGGAAATTATTGTGCATCCATATCCGCGCACCGCTATGGTCCGCGCAATCGAGCGAGCCGCAGCCGGTAATCGCCTGATTCTGCGCGATCTCATTGGGGTGGTGGATTTCGCGATGGTCGATGCCGCCGGTGTGGATGTCGAACGGCAGGCCGAGCAACTGGCGGCTCATCACGCTGCATTCCAGATGCCAGCCCGGCGCGCCCCGGCCCCATGGGCTGTCCCATTCCATCTGCCGCGTCTCGCCCGGCGGCGTTTTGCGCCAGATCGCGAAATCGGCCTGATGGCGCTTGCCCTCGACCGCCTCGATCCGGCCTTCCCCCTCATCGGTGGCGGTGCGGGCGAGGCGGCCATAATCCGTGACGGTCGAGGTGTCGAAATAGAGGCCGGAGGGCAGTTCATAGCAATGCCGATCCGCGATTTCTTTCGCGAATTGGATCATCTGCGGCACATAATCGGTGGCGATCGACCATTGGGATGGCTGGCGGATGTTGAGCGCCTGCACATCCGCCCAATAGGCCTGCGTATAATGCTGCGCTATGTCCCAGATGGTGGCCTGTTTCCCCTCCTGCGCCTGCTGCCGCGCCATTTTTTCCATCTTGTCCTCGCCCGCGTCGGCATCGTCGGTCAGATGGCCGACATCGGTGATGTTGATGACGTGGCGCAGCGCATAGCCTTTGAACGAGAGCACCCGCCCCAGCGTGTCGGCGAACACATAGGCGCGCATATTGCCGATATGGGGGTAATTATAGACGGTCGGCCCACAGGTATAGACGCGCGCCTCGCCGGGATGGACGGGCTGGAACGGCTGCGTGGCGCGGGTCAGGCTGTTGAACAGGCGCAGGGGCGATGCTTGGGTCATGGGCTGACCCATGCTGCGTGCGGGCGTGATCGTCAATCTTTCTCGTGCCGTATCCGCACCGCGCGGCTGCGGCGATAGAGCAGGGCGCGGTGGCTGATGAACATCGCCAGCACGAACAGCAGAGAGCCGATGATCGCCCGCGCCTCGCCATGATGCACCGCCTCCGGGCCGATGCCCAGATAATCGCGGCTGAGATAGCGGGCGATGCCGACGGGGAAGAGAAAGACCAGCGCGGAGAGCGAGAAACCGGCCATGATCTGCGCCGTTTCAGGGTCATAGCGCAGGGTCGTCGCCCGCGCCCGGATCGCCCCGGTCGTGATGCCGAGCGCCAGCGCGATCGCGAATACCGCGATATCGAATCGGGTGAAGGGCCGGTGCGGTTGAAGCAGGAGCAGCGGCAGGATGATCGCCGTCATCAGCGCAGGCATGCGCCAGAGCCGGTGAGGGTGGATGACCCTTTCGCGCCGGTGCCGCAGCCAGCGCCGCCCGATCAGCAAGGCGGCAAGGCCGAGGGGAATCCAGAACCAGATCGACAGATCGGCCGGGGCCGGGAATGATGACAGGGCCAGAGTCGGGGCCGGGGCCAGAGACGGGGCTTGTGCCAGCGATTGGGGCAGGACGGGCAGGGTGTTCATTGGCCGGCCCGCTCCCCTCAATCTTCGTCGAACAGGCCCGCAAGCTGTTCGACCATCGTGCCGCCCAGTTGCTCGGCATCCATGATGGTGACGGCGCGGCGATAATAGCGCGTCACGTCATGGCCGATGCCGATCGCGACCAGTTGCACCGGGGAGCGCGTCTCGATCCATTCGATCACCTGCCGCAAATGCCGCTCCAGATAGACGCCGCTGTTCACTGACAGGGTGGAATCATCGACCGGCGCGCCATCGGAAATGACCATCAGGATGCGCCGTTCCTCATGCCGGGCGACCAGGCGGCTATGTGCCCAGAGCAGCGCCTCGCCGTCGATATTCTCCTTGAGCAGCCCCTCGCGCATCATCAGGCCCAGCGAATTGCGCGCCCGCCGCCATGGCTCATCGGCCTTTTTGTAAATGATATGGCGCAGGTCGTTCAAACGCCCCGGCATGGCGGGACGCCCGGCGGCGAGCCATTCCTCGCGGCTCTGCCCGCCCTTCCACGCCCGCGTGGTGAAGCCGAGAATCTCCGTCTTGACGCCGCAGCGTTCCAGCGTGCGGGCCATGATGTCGGCGCTGATCGCCGCGATGCTGATCGGTCGACCGCGCATGGAGCCGCTATTGTCGATCAGCAGCGTGACGACCGTATCGCGAAACTCGGTGTCGCGCTCGATCTTGTAGGAGAGGGAGCGCGTGGGATCGATGACGATGCGGGCAAGGCGGGCGGCGTCGAGCAGCCCTTCCTCCTGATCGAAATCCCAACTGCGCGATTGCTGCGCCATCAGGCGGCGTTGCAGGCGGTTGGCCAGTTTCGTCACCGCGCCCTGAAGGCTGGCCATCTGCTGATCGAGAAAGCCGCGCAGCCGCGTCAGTTCATCCGCGTCGCACAATTCCGTCGCCTCGATGATCTCGTCATGCGCGCTGGTATAGGCCTTGTAATCGAAACCGGGCGGCAGGTCGCTCATCGGGCGGTTGGGGCGGACGGGCATCATCCCGTCCTCGTCCATATCGCTGTCGCCGTCCTCGCTCATCGAGTCCATGTCGTCGCGATATTCGCCTTCGCTCTCGTCGCTCTGGCCTTCGCTTTCCTGCCCGCGCGTCTCGACATCGGTTTCGCTGTCGCCGGATTGCTCCTCTCCGCTGTCGCCCTCATCCTCTTGCGATTCGGCGGAGTCCTCTTCCTCGTCGCCGCTTTCGTCGGTGGGTTCGGCGGGGTCTTCGGCATCGACCAGCGCCAGATGTTCGAGCAGGCTGGAGGTCAGATGTTGATAGGCGCGCTGATCGTCGATGGCGAGGGAAAGCGCGTCGAGATCGCTGCCCGCCTTGTCCTCGATCCAGTCGCGGATCATCGCCATGCCCTTTTCCGCCGGGGCGGGCGGGGCCTCCCCGGTCAGCCGTTCGCGCACCATCAGCGCGACGGCGGTGGCCATCGGCACTTCCTCCATGGCGCGGGCGCGGGCGATGCCGTCGGATTTCATGCGCTGGTCCAGCGCCGTCGCCAGATTGGCGCGCACGCCCGCCATCGCGCGGGCGCCGATCGCCTCGACCCGCGCCTGCTCCACCGCGTCGTAAACGGCGCGGGCGGTGGCGTCCGCCGGGGCGGAGCGGCCATGCAGCGCGGGGTTATGATGGCGCATCTTCAGCGCATTGGCGTCGGCAAAGCCCCGCGCCAGCGCGACCTGATCGGCGGGCAGTGCGCGCGAGGGCGTCGGCACCTTGATCGCCTTGCCCAGCAGGTGCGGCGCGTCGGCGGTGAAGGCGACCTCCACCTCCATATCGCGGGCGATCGCGCGCGCCGCGCCGGACAGCACGGCCTTGAAGGTGTCGAGGGGGGACTGTTCGCTCATGTCCGGTCGCAGGAACGCCCTTCATGGGGGACGAGGATCGTCTCGATTTCGGTGCGCACGTCGCTCATCAGCTTGTGGACCGGGCATTTGCCTGCGACGGTGAGCAGCTTTTCGCGATGTTCCTCGGTCAGCGGCCCGTCGATGGCGATACGGGTCGTCAGGCGATAGACGCCCTTGCGTTCCTCGCTCGCATCGCGGGAGACGCCGACGCGAATATCCTCCAGCGGGATATCGTTGCGCTTGGCATACCACAGCATCGTCATCGCCTTGCACGCGCCGAGCGCGGCATCATAGAGATCATGCGGGTCCGGCCCTTCGCCCGCGCCGTCGGGCGGGGCCATGTCGGCGATCAGTTCATGCTCGCCGATGGTGATGCGATGGGCGGTGCCGTCCGTGTCGACGCGTTCGATGATGATCATCGGTTCAACTCACCCTGCCGACGACGCTTTCGGGCAGATCCTTGCCGAACACGCGCTGATAATATTCCGCGACCAGCGGCCGTTCCGCCTCATCGCATTTGTTGAGGAAGGAAAGGCGGAAGGCGAAGCCTATATCCTTGAAGATCAGCGTGTTCTGCGCCCAGCTTATCACGGTGCGCGGCGACATGACGGTGGAGATATCGCCGTTGACGAAGCCCTGCCGGGTCAGTTCGGCGACCTTGATCATGTTCTGCACTTCCTTGCGGCCGCCGTCATGATCATATTCGCCGGACTTGGCGAGGACGATCTGCGCTTCCGTCTCGGCGGGCAGATAGTTGAGCGTGACGACCAGATTCCAGCGGTCCATCTGGCCCTGATTGATCTGCTGCGTGCCGTGATACAGGCCGGTCGTGTCGCCCAGCCCGACGGTGTTGGACGTGGCGAACAGGCGGAACCACGGATTGGGGCGGATCACCCGGTTCTGATCGAGCAGGGTCATCTTGCCGTCCGATTCCAGCACGCGCTGGATCACGAACATCACGTCCGGGCGCCCCGCATCATATTCGTCGAACACCAGCGCGACGGGATGCTGCATCGCCCAGGGGAGCAGCCCTTCGCGGAACTCCGTCACCTGCACGCCGTCTTTCAGCACGATGGCGTCGCGACCGACCAGATCGATACGGCTGATATGCGCGTCGAGGTTGATGCGCACGCACGGCCAGTTCAACCGCGCGGCGACCTGTTCGATATGGCTCGACTTGCCGGTGCCGTGATAGCCCTGCACCATCACGCGGCGGTTGTAGGAAAAGCCCGCGAGGATCGCCAGCGTGGTGTCCGGGTCGAACACATAGGCGGGGTCGAGATCGGGCACGCGCTCATCCGCTTCGGAAAAGGCGGGTACGGTCATGTCGATGTCGATACCGAAAACGTCGCGGACGTTCACTTCCCTGTCCGGCGTATCCATCAGCGTTTCGCTGCGCATATCGGGGTTGGAATTCGGTATGTCGGTCATGATCTGTCTGGCCTTGAAACTAATGGGCATGAAAGCGGGCAGGGCGAAAAGGGACTCAAGCGAATGCAGGGGCCTTTCGCAAGTGGGTATAGGCGGAGATGACTTCCTGCAACGCCTTTTCCTGTGTGCGGTCGCCGCCATTATGGTCCGGGTGATAGCGCCGGACCAGCGCGCTATAGGCGTTGCGCAGCGCCTTGCGATCGGCATCGACGGGCAGGTCGAGCGTCCGCATCGCCTTGCGATCCATGTCCGAAAGCGGACGGCCATCCTGCCGCATCCGTTGCGCCTCGCGGGCTTCGCGCATCTTCTGGCGAAAGCCCGCGCCGATGGCGTCGAGCGGATCGGAGAAATCCGCCCAGCGCGGTCCCGGCGCGGCGGCGCTCGATGAAAAGGCGCGGGTTTCCCGCTCCCACCCGGCATGGGGGCGCTGGGCTTCGAATATCTCTTCCTCGCTCATGCCGGAGAAGAAATTATAGCCTGCGTTGAATTGCCGCACATGGTCGAGGCACAGCCAGCGCCATTGCGGCGGCTGGTCGGCGGGTGCGGAGGCGGCGCGGTCGGCGGGCGCGCGAAACTCGCCGGGCTGGTCGCAGCCCTGGGCGGCGCAATCGCGCTGCGTGCCTTCTACCCGGCCATGAAAGCGGGACGGACGTTTATGCTGTTGAGTGGAGCCGGAAGCCAATTTATCGGATGTCCTCTCGATGCAAAAACACCTATATAGGGTGCATGGACACGCAAGCAAAAGGCCCTGTGGCAACGGAAATCGAAAGTCGGCTGCGTCTGGCGCTCAATCCGTCGCATCTGCTCGTCATCAATGACAGCCATCTTCATGCGGGGCATGCCGGGCATGACGACGAATCGGGGGAGAGCCATTTCACCGTCGAACTGGTGTCCACCGCCTTTGTTTCCCAAAGCCGCGTCGCGCGTCAGCGCATGGTCAATGAGGCGCTGAAGGACTTGCTGGCCGAGCGCATCCACGCGCTGCGCATTCGCGCGATCGCGCCGGGCGAGCAATAGGCGGCGGTTTGCCGGCTCTTTTCTGACATGAGGGCCGGGGCCTGACATGAAGGCCGGGATTTGATCGACGGGGCAGGACGGGGATATTCTGGCGGGGTCATGAACAATATCGATTCCAGACGGGGCGGGCATATGGTGAAGGCGGCCCGGATGTTGCCGGGCGGCGGATCGCGCCTGTGGGGGCGGGCCTTCGCGCCGTTCGGCCATCGCCTGCTGGACCGGATCGACCGGGGGCTGGAGCAGGGGCGGCTGGAGGCATGGTTGCCCGATGGCAGCTTTCGCATATTGGGCGCGCGCGCCGATGGTCCGCTGTGCGAGGTGCGGCTGAATAGCTGGAGCGCGCTGGCGCGGCTGGCGTCGGGCGGCTCGGTCGGCTGGTATCGCGCCTGGGAGGCGGGGGAGTGGGACAGCCCCGACCCCGTGCCGCTCTTCGCGCTGTTCATGCGCAATGCGGCCAGCCTTGGCGGCGTGGCGCGGGCGCGCGGGCCGATGCGCTGGCTGGCGCGGGCCGTGCATGCGTTGCGGGCGAACAGCCGGGCGCGGGCGCGGCGCAACATCGCCTTTCACTATGATCTCGGCAATGATTTCTATGCCCTCTGGCTGGACGAGGGGATGAATTATTCCAGCGCGCTGTTCACCGACCCCGCCGATCCGCGCGAAGGGCTGGCCGCCGCGCAGGTGGCCAAGATCGACGCCGCGCTCGACCGGTTGTGCCTGAAGGATGGCGATCGCTTGCTGGAAATCGGTTGCGGTTGGGGCGCTCTGGCGGCGCGGGCGCTGGACCGGGCGGCGATCGGCTATGATGGCCTCACCCTCTCGCAGGAACAGGCGGAATGGGCGCGGGCGCAATTGCCCGCCGACCGGGCGGCGATCCACCTCACCGATTATCGCGATGCGCCCGGCCAATATGACGCGATCGCCAGCATAGAGATGGTCGAGGCGGTGGGGCAGGAATATTGGCCCGCCTATCTGGCGGCGATCCACCGCCTGCTGAAACCGGGCGGCCGGGCGGTGGTGCAATATATCAGCATCGACGACGCGATCTTCGAGCGCTATGCGGCCAGCGCCGATTTCATCCAGACCTATATCTTCCCCGGCGGTATGTTGATTTCCGAAAGCCGCTTTCGCGCGCTGGCGGAGCAGGCCGGTTTGTCATGGGAGGACCGGCGCGGCTTCGGCGCCGATTATGCGACGACGCTGCGCCTGTGGCGCGACCGTTTCGACGCGGCGATCGAGCAAGGCCGCCTGCCCGCCACCTTCGACGAGCGCTTCGTGCAGTTGTGGCGCTATTATCTGATGTATTGCGAAGGCGGTTTCGCCGGGGGCGGCATCGATGTGGCGCAGGTGACGATTTATAAAGCCAGTAATTAAATACGGGTTAGGATTTAGGCATGGATTGCCGCGCGCTAACCCCTCTGATATAGCGGCAAAAGCTGATCGGAGTTTATCGTGTTTGCTTAGCTCCTTTTAGCTCTCAGCTATAGCAAACGGCTGAGAAACAGTAAGAAACCGCGACCTTGAAAGAAAACATGATTTTTCAACATGGGTTAGGGTTTGTTGCTGTTGGATCGCGATCTTTGAACGGATTGGGCAGTCAGGCATGGCTGCCCAATTTACCCCTCCACCCGCAGGAAATGCCCGTCGGGCGCGTCGCTCAATGCCAGATCCAGCACCGCTTGCGCCACAACGTCGGGGCCTTTGAGCGTTGCCGGGTCTTCGCCGGGGAAGGCCTTGGCGCGCATCGCGGTGCGGGTGGCGCCGGGGTCGATGATGTGGGTGCGGATGGCCGAGACGTTCTTCACTTCCTCGCCATAGGCCAGCACCAGCGCCTCCAGCGCGGCCTTGGTCGCCGCATAGCCGCCCCAATAGGGCCGCGCCTTGCGGGCGACGCTGCTCGTCACGGCGATGACCCGCGCATCCTCGCTCGCCCGCAGCAGCGGGTCGAAGGCGGCGATCAACGCCTGTTGCGCACTGACGTTGAGGGTCAGCGTGCGGGCAAATTCCTTGGTGTCGATCGCCGGGACGGAGGCGAGGCTGCCCAGCGTGGCGGCGTTCAGCACCATGATGTCGAGTTTGCCCCAGCGTTCCGCCACGGCGCTGGCGAGACGGCCGATGCTTTCGCCGTCGATCAGGTCCAGCGGCGCGATGGTCGCCGACCCGCCTGCCTCATGGATGCGTTCCTCGATCTCTTCCAGCCCGCCCGCCGTGCGCGCGATCAGCAGCACATGCGCGCCCGCCTTGCCCAGCGCAAAGGCCGTTTCCGCGCCGATGCCCCGGCTCGCGCCCGTGACCAGCGCCAGCTTGCCGGCCAATATGCCGGAGGATGCCCCCTGTTGCCCTGCCCCGCTCATGCCGTTCAGACGACCCGTTCCGACAGGAGTTCGAGTTGATCGCGCACCTCGGCCTCATCCTGATCGGTGAGGGAGGTCGGATAGTCCCCGGTGAAGCAGGCATCGCAATATTGCGGGCGAATGTCGGCGCGGCGCGCCTCGCCCAGCGCCTTGTAAAGGCCGTCGATGGAAAGAAAGGCGAGGCTGTCCGCCTGAATGAAGGTGCGCATCCCCTCGATATCGAGTTTGTGCGCCAGCAGTTTCGACCGTTCGGGCGTATCGACGCCATAGAAGCAGCTATGCCGGGTCGGCGGGCTGGCGATGCGCATGTGCACTTCTGTCGCGCCGGCTTCGCGCATCATCTGCACGATCTTGAGGCTGGTGGTGCCGCGCACGATCGAATCGTCGATCAGGACGATGCGCTTGCCGTTGATGAGCGCGCGATTGGCATTGTGTTTCAGCTTGACGCCGAGATGGCGGACCTTGTCGCCCGGCTGGATGAAGGTGCGGCCGATATAGTGGGATCGGATGATGCCCAGTTCGAACGGGATGCTGGATTGCTGCGCATAGCCGATGGCGGCGGGCACGCCCGAATCCGGCACCGGGATCACATAATCGGCCTCGACCGGGTTTTCGAGCGCCAGTTGCGCGCCTATTTCCTTGCGCACCGAATAGACGCTGTTGCCATCGACGATCGAATCGGGGCGGGAGAAATAGACATGCTCGAAAATGCAGGGGCGGGGCGCGACGTCGCCGAACGGGCGATGGCTGCGAAGGTCTTCGGGCTGGGTCGCGCCGCTGGGCACGACGACCAGTTCGCCCGGATCGATGGTGCGGACGAACTCCGCGCCGACCACGTCGAAGGCGACGGTTTCCGAGGCGAACAGCACCGCATCGCCCAGGCGGCCCATCACCAGCGGACGGATGCCGAGCGGATCGCGGCAGGCGATCATGCCTTCGGGCGTCATGCAGATCAGCGAATAGGCGCCCTCTATCTGTTTCAGCGCGTCGATGAAGCGATCGAGCAAGGTGCGGTAGCTGGAGGTCGCGACCAGATGGATGATGACTTCGGTGTCGCTGGTCGACTGGAAGATGGACCCGCGCCGCACCAGTTCGCGGCGCAGCTTCATCGCGTTGGAAATATTGCCGTTATGGGCGATGGCGAAGCCGCCGGAGGCGAGATCGGCATAAAGCGGCTGGACGTTGCGCAGCGAGGTTTCGCCGGTCGTCGAATAGCGCACATGGCCGCAGGCGGCGGGGCCGGGCAGGCTGCGGATCACCTCGTCATTGTCGAAATTGCCCGCGACATGGCCCATGGCGCGATGGGTGTGGAAAATGTCGCCGTCCCAACTCGTGATCCCGGCCGCTTCCTGACCGCGATGCTGAAGGGCATGCAGGCCCAGCGCAGCCATCGCCGAAGCGGTGGAGGCGCCCGAAACGCCGAAAATGCCGCACTCCTCGCGCAGCTTGTCATCATCAAAGGGATGGGTGGTAAGCATGTCCTGTCGGTCCACTGCGACTGTCGTGGGCGCCGTCCAACGCGGCCTGATGAAGCGCATATAGGAGCATTGTACCCATTTGTCGCCCCCTAGAGCGGTTTCCCGAAAGAAGGACGGGGCGGATCGCCCGGAAAGGGCGGAAATTCAACGGATTGATCCCATATTTTGTTATCGTCCGCCGCGATTGGGCGTCACATCATGGCTTTATGTCGCATTTATGTCACAGTTGGCGGAAATCCGGGCGTCCGCCCCGCATGGCAATGGGTGCGATGGAATCTAGCCAGAGTATCGCAACGCGGTTATGAGGGCCGCCATGCATGTGTTCGCCAACCCGACCCGATTTCTCGGCATTGCGCGTCCGCTGACGCCGTGGCTGTTCTGGGGTGGCCTTGCGCTGCTGATCGCGGGCGCGGCGAGCGGGCTGTTCCTGACGCCCGCCGATTATCTTCAGGGCGAATCGGTCCGCATCCTCTACATCCATGTGCCCGCCGCGTGGCTCGGCATGGGGGGCTGGGCCGGCATCGCGATCGCCGCGCTGATGCAGATGGTGTGGCGTCACCCGCTGGCCGGGGTCGCCGGGCGTGCCATCGCCGTGCCGGGCGCGTTGTTCACCGCGATCTGCCTTGTCACCGGCTCCATCTGGGGACGCCCGACATGGGGTACATGGTGGGAATGGGATGGGCGGATGACCTCCATGCTGGTGCTGCTGTTTCTCTATTTCGGCTATATCGCGCTGGCCCGCGCCAGCGCCGCCGACGGGCGCGGCCTTGGCGACAATGGCGGGGTGAGCCGCGTTACCGCGATCTTCGCGCTGGTCGGCGCGATCAACCTGCCGATCATCAACCGTTCCGTCGTGTGGTGGAACAGCCTGCATCAGGGGCCGAGCATCACCGTGCGCGGTTCCTCCATCGACGGGTCCATCCTGTGGCCGCTGGGGTTGACGGTGCTGGGCTTTTCCCTCTGGTTCGGCGCTATTGTGTTGATGCGGATGCGTGCCATATTGGCGGAAAATAAAGTGGAAGCGCGCCTTACCCGCATGGCGCGAGAGGGACAGGTCGCGTGAATCACTGGCCATATATCATCGCCGCCTATGGGCTGACGGCGCTCGGCACCATCGGCCTTAGCTGGGCAAGCTGGCGCGCGATGCGCGGCGCGGAAGCCCGCGCCGACGCGCTGCGGCGAGAGCGATAGGGCTATCGGGCCATCATGGCGATGAAACAGAAGCATCAACGGCTCATCCTCGCGATCATCGCCCTTGTCGCGGTGATCGGCGCAGGCCTGCTCGCCGCCTCGGCCCTGAAGGACGAGGCGGCCTATTTCTATGCGCCGCACGATGTGCAGGTGAAGGGCGTGGAACCGGGCAAGGCGATCCGCCTGGGCGGCATGGTCGTCGCGGGCAGCCTGAAGAAACAGGCGGACGGCGTGACCGTCGCCTTTGACGTGACCGACGGCAAGGCGACGGTCCCGGCCCGCTTCACCGGCATCACGCCGGACCTGTTCCGCGAAGGGTCGGGCGTGGTGGCGGAAGGCGCCTTCGATCGCAGCGGCGTCTTTGTCGCGAGCGAACTGCTCGCCAAACATGATGAGCGTTACATGCCCCGCGAACTGGAAGGCATGGATTACAATATGACCAGCCATGAAATGAAGACGCCATGATCGCGGAACTGGGGCTGGCGGCGCTATGGCTGGCGGCGGCGCTGGCGGCGTTGCAATTGCTGTTTTCGCTATTCGGCCTGGCGCAGGGCAAGCAAGACCTGTTGTCCGGCGTCCGTCCGGTCGCGGTGACGCAGGGCTTGTTGGTGACGCTGGCCTTTGCCTGCCTCGTCCTGCTGTTCTGGCGATCCGACATGTCGGTGATGCTGGTCGCGCTCAACAGCCATAGCGCGAAGCCATGGCTGTACAAGCTGGCCGGGACATGGGGCAATCATGAAGGCTCGATGCTGCTCTGGGTGACGGTGATGGGCGTCGCGGGCGCGGCGGTCGCCCTGTTCGAGCGGGCGTTGCGGCGCGATACCCATATGGCGACGCTGGGCGCGCAGGCGGCGATCAGCCTTGGCTTTTACGCGTTCCTGCTCTTTTCCTCCAACCCCTTTGCGCGGCTCAGCCCCACGCCGCCCGATGGGCAGGGCCTCAACCCGCTGTTGCAAGACCCCGGCCTCGCCTTTCATCCGCCGACGCTCTATTTCGGCTATGTCGGGCTGTCGGTCGCCTTTTCCTTCGCGGTCGGCGCGCTGGTGACGGGGCGGGTCGATGCGCTGTTCGCTCGCGCGATGCGGCCATGGGTGCTGGCGGCGTGGGTGCTGCTGACCATCGGCATCACGGCGGGCAGCTATTGGGCCTATTATGAACTGGGCTGGGGCGGCTGGTGGTTCTGGGACCCGGTGGAGAATGCCTCGCTGATGCCATGGCTGGCGGCGACGGCGCTGTTGCACAGCGTCACCGTGCTGGCGACGCGCGACGCGTTGCGCGCGTGGACGGTGATGCTGGCGGTGGTCGCCTTTTCCATGTCGATGGTCGGCACCTTCCTCGTGCGGTCGGGCATATTGACGAGCGTCCATGCCTTTGCCGTGGACCCCGAACGGGGCAGCTTCATCCTCGCGCTGCTGGCGATCTATATCGGCGGGGCGCTGGCGCTGTTCGCGCTGCGGGTCGGCACGGTGCGCGAGGGATCGCAGTTCGAACTGGTGAGTCGGGAGACGCTGCTCGTCGTCAATAATCTGCTGCTTACCGTCATCCTCGGCGTGGTGCTGATCGGCACGCTCTACCCGCTGATGACCGAGGCGTTCGGGTATAAGGTTTCGGTCGGCCCGCCCTATTTCGACCGGATTGCCGGGCCGCTGGCGCTGGCGCTGATGGTGGCGATGGTGGTGGGGCCGCTCACCCGCTGGCGGCGCGACAAGGCGGGCGTGGTCGGCGGGCGGCTGATCTGGCCCGCGCTCGCCATGCTGGGCGTGGCGGCGGTGCTGGGCGTGATGGAGCGCGACCGGCTGAGCCTGCTGTCCTTCCTTGGCCTTGTCGTGGCGGCGGGCGTGGCGATGGGCAGCGTCATTCCGCTGTTCAAGCGCAATCTGCGCCGCACGCCGCTGTTCGTCTATGGCATGGTGATCGCCCATCTGGGCTGCGCCGTTTCCCTCGCGGGCATGGCGTCGGACAGCGCCTTCACCACCGAAAAGCTGATCGCGATGGCGCCGGGCGAGACGGTGGAAAGCGCCGGGTGGAAGCTGCGTTTCGATCGCGTCGCCCCGGTGGCGGGCGATAACTGGATCGCGATGCAGGCCGATATGTCGGTGAGCCGGGGCGGCGGGGCGGCGGCCATGCTGCACCCGCAAAGCCGCTTCTTCACCAGCCCGCCCACGACGACGACCGAATCGGCGATGCTCACCCGCTGGAACGGGCAGCTTTATGTCGTGCTGGGCGAGCAATTGGAGGATGGCCGCTGGCAGATGCGCATCTGGTGGAAGCCGTTCGTCACGCTGATCTGGCTGGGCGGCCTGATGATCGCGCTGGGCGGCATATTGGCGCTGATCGGGCGGGAACGGCGCGGCTGGATGCTGAAATTGCGCAAATCCCGCGCTGCGGAGGATTTTGCATGAAGCGCTGGGTGCTCTGGCTGCCGTTGCTGCTGTTCGTGGCGCTCGCGCTGATGTTCGTGGGCCGCCTGCGCCAGCCCGATGACGGCCTGATCGTCTCCAAAATGGTCGGCAAGCCTTTGCCGGAGTTCAAGCTGCCGCAGGGGGCGAGCGATCGTCCGCCGCTCGTCAGCAGCGAATTTGCCAAGGGCAAGCCGCGCCTGCTCAACATCTTCGCCAGCTGGTGCGTGCCCTGCGCCGCCGAAGCGCCGCATCTGGAGGCGCTGGCGCAAGCCGGGGTGCCGATCGACGGCATCGCGATCCGTGATGCGCGGCAGGATGTGGACGCCTTCCTGACGCGCTGGGGCAATCCCTATCGTCATATCGGCCTCGATGCCCGGTCGCAGGTGCAGATTGCGCTGGGGTCGTCGGGCGTGCCGGAAACCTTCCTGATCGACGGGCAGGGGCGCATTTTGCATCAGCATATCGGGGATATCCGCGCCGATGACGTGCCGGGCCTGATCGCGAAATGGAAGGCCGCGCAATGAGGCGGTTGCTGTTCCTTGCCGCCTGCCTGCTCGCTGTCTGGCTCCCGCAGCCGGTAGCGGCGCAAAGCGCCCTGCCGCCCGCGCCCTATGCCAATCGCCAGCTTGATGACCCGGCGCAGGAAAGGCAGGCGCGCGACCTGATGCTGACCATCCGCTGCCTCACCTGCCAGAGCCAGTCGATCGCGGACAGCGACGCCAGCATGGCGGGCGACCTGCGATCCGAAATTCGGGAACGCATCGCGCAGGGAGAGAAACCGGACCAGATTCGCCAATGGCTGATCGAGCGCTATGGCGACTGGATCAGCTATGAGCCGACGGCCGATCCGCTGCTCTGGCCGCTCTGGGGCGTGCCGGTGCTGCTGCTGATCGGCGGCGGCGCGCTGGCCGCCACGCGTATCCGGCGGCGCAGGCGCGCATCAGGCGGCGCGAATCGGGAGGACGGGGCATGAGCTGGGCGTTCATCGGGCTGCTGCTGATTCTGCTGCTGGCGGGGCTGTTCCTGCTGGGGCGCCTGCCGCGTGTCCTCTGGGGGCTGGTGGGCGCCGCGCTGCTGATCGGGCTGGCGGGCTATGCATGGCAGGGGGAGCCGGGCCTGCGAGGGGAACCGCGCCATGCCGGGGCGGCGCGCCCCCGCTTCGATGAGGATCTGGCGAAGCTGCGCAACAGCTTTGGCGGAACCTATGGGGAGGCAGGCCAGTGGCTCACCCTTTCGGATGGCCTTGCGCGGCAGGGCAAGACGAAGGAAGCCGTCAATGTGCTGGCGGCCGCGCTGCGGTCCGCGCCACGGGACGCGGCCTTGTGGGTCGGCATGGGCAATGCGCTGCTCTCGCATGGCGATGGCATGCTCTCGCCTGCCGCCGAATATAGCTATCGTCAGGCGATGACCGTCGCGCCCGAAGCCTCCGCCGGTCCTTTCTTCTACGGGCTGGCGCTCGCCTCTTCCGGTCAGTTCGCGCGGGCGCGCACGCTATGGGCGGACCTGCTCGCTCGCGTGCCCGAAAAGGCGCCGCTGCATGCGCAGTTGCAGGCGGATCTCCAGCGGTTGGACCAGATCATCGCGCAACAGGCCAGCAGGGCCGGGCCATGACCAGCGAGGCCGTGTTGCACCGCCCAAGGGGCTGTGCTAACCGGCGTCGATTGGTCGCCCGATAGGAAGCGAAGACATTTGCCCATGGCTGATGACAGAAGCAAAGGGGGGGAGGGCGACGCATCCGCATCCCCGGCGGTGACGGCCCCGACCGGTCACGGGCCTCATGGGCAGCAGGACAAGCTATTCAAGCTGGTGGCGGGCGCGATCGGCATCGTGTTCGGCGATATCGGCACCAGCCCGCTTTACGCCTTTCGCGAAACCTTTGCGGGCCATCACCCGCTGACGCTCGACCGGCTGCACATATTGGGCGTCATCAGCCTGATGTTCTGGTCCATGATGCTGGTGGTGACGCTGAAATATGTCACCATCATCATGCGCGCCGACAATAAGGGCGAAGGCGGCAGCCTTGCCCTGCTCGCGCTGATCAACAGCCAGAGCGACGGGAAGAAATGGACATCGGGCATCGTCCTGCTCGGCGTGTTCGCGACCGCGCTTTTCTATGGCGATTCGATGATTACCCCGGCGGTGTCCGTGCTGTCGGCGGTGGAAGGTCTGGCGGTCTATAATCCCGGTTTCCAGCCGATCATCCTGCCCGCCGCGGTGGCGTTGCTCGTCGGCCTGTTCTGTATCCAGCGGGGCGGCACCAGCAAGGTCGGCGCCTTGTTCGGCCCGATCATGCTGGTCTATTTCTTCACCATCTCCACGCTCGGCCTGCTCAGCATCATCAAGACGCCCGACATATTATATGCGCTCAACCCCTATTGGGCGGTGCGGTTCTTCGTCGATACGCCGCTGGCCGCGTTTCTGGCGCTGGGGTCGGTGGTGCTGGCCGTGACGGGGGCCGAAGCGCTCTACGCCGATATGGGGCATTTCGGCCGCAACCCGATTCGCGTGTCATGGCTGTTTTTCGTGCTGCCCGCGCTGATGCTCAACTATATGGGGCAGGGCGCGCTGCTGGAACGGGAAGGCTATGCCGCGCTGGAAAGCCCGTTCTACAATCTCGCGCCCAACTGGTTCCAGTTGCCGCTGATCGGCCTTGCGACGATGGCGGCAGTGATCGCCAGTCAGGCCGTCATCACCGGCGCCTTTTCCGTGACGCAGCAGGCGATTCAACTAGGTTTCATGCCCCGCCTGCGCATCGCCCACACCAATGCCTCGACCGTGGGGCAGGTCTATATTCCGCTCGTCAACTGGGGGCTGCTGGTGGCGGTGCTGCTGCTGGTCCTGTCGTTCCGCACATCGTCCAACCTGACGGCGGCCTATGGCATCGCGGTGACGGGCGCGATGTTCATCGACAATGTGCTGCTGACGGTCGTGCTGTTCCGCCTGTGGAAATGGCATTGGGCGGGCGCGGTGGCGTTTCTCAGCATGTTCTACATCATCGACGGGGCCTATTTCGCGGCCAACCTGACCAAGGTGCCCGATGGGGGCTGGGTGCCGTTGTTCATCGGCTTCGTCATCTTCACGCTGCTCACCACCTGGGCCAAGGGGCGGCAATTGATGGTGGAGCGGCTGCGCGAATCGGCCATGCCCATCCCCGTGTTCGTCGCCAGCGCCGCCAACAGCGCGGTGCGCGTGCCGGGGACGGCGGTGTTCATGACATCGACCGCCGACGGCGTGCCCCATGCGCTGCTCCACAACCTGAAGCACAACAAGGTGCTGCATGAGCGGGTGGTGCTGCTCACCGTCAAGATTTCCGATGTGCCGGTGGTGCCGGACGAGGAACGCTACCGGCTGGAGGATCTGGGGCGCGGTTTCTTCCGCCTGCGCCTCGATTACGGGTTCATGCAGGAACCGGACGTGCCCGCCGCGCTGAAACGCGTGGAGGGCTGCGGGCAGAGCTTCAAGATGATGGATACCAGTTTCTTTCTGGCGCGCCAGACGCTCCTCCCCTCCTCGCGCCCCGGAATGGCGGTCTGGCGGGAAAAGATATTCGCGTGGATGCTGCGCAATGCGGAAAGCGCGATGGAGTTTTTCCGCCTGCCCACCAACCGCGTGGTGGAACTGGGCAGTCAGGTCGAGATATAGGGCGGCGCGTCTTTCAGGCGCCGGTCTGCTGCCCTTCCTCGTCCCGATTGTCCCGCTTTTGTCACCGGCCCCTGCCAAGAGGGGCAAAAGCTGATAGGGTCCGCTATTCTGGGCCGCCCCCGCCGCACGGATACCGCGTCATGGGGCAGAATCGGATTGAGAGAAGAGGAGTTGCCATATGCTGAGTTATGCCACGATCGGCACGAATGACCTGGAAAAGTCCGAGCCGTTTTTCACCGAACTGCTCGGCACGCAGGGCGTCGCCAAGCTGATGGACCACCCGCGCGGCGGCGTGCTGTTCGGCAAGGACGGGAAACTGGTGCTCGGCCTGCTGGTGCCGTTCGACCGCAAGGAAGCCACCGTCGGCAATGGCGGGATGATCGCGTTCGACATGCCCAGCCGGGAGGCGGTGGACGCCTTTCACGCCAAGGCCTTGGCGCTGGGCGCCAGCGATGAGGGCGCGCCGGGCGAGCGGGGACCGGGATTCTACATGTCCTATTTCCGCGATCTGGATGGCAATAAATTCTGCGCCTGCCGGTTGGGCTGAACAGGGACGCTCCGGCGGGCGGCAAGGATTGCCCCCGCCGGAAGCGAAGCGCTGATGGCCGCTGCCGATAGCCGCCGCTCGCTCCCGTAACCGCCACCCGCGCGCCTGCGCCTGTAGCCGCCGTTCGCGCCTGTATCGGCGCGGTTCAGCTGCAGAGGGCCGCTTTCGCCGCCTCATATTCTTTCGCGAATCGCGCTATCATCTCACCGGCGGGCAGCACCGCGTCGATCGCGCCGATGCCCTGACCCGATCCCCATATATCCCGCCATGCCTTGGCCGCCTGATTGCCGCCGGAGCCGAAATCCATTTTCGTCGGGTCGCTTTGCGGCAGATGATCCGGGTCCAGCCCGGCCGCGATGATGGACGGGCGCAGATAATTGCCATGAATGCCGGTGAACAGGTTCGTATAGACGATATCGCTGGCCTGCCCCGCAGCGATGCCCTCCTTATAGGCAGCGATGGCGCGGCTTTCCTGCGTGGCGATGAAGGCGCTGCCGATATAGGCGACATCCGCCCCCATCGCCTGCGCGGCCAGAATGGAGCGGCCATGGGCGATCGCCCCCGACAGCGCCAGCGGCCCGTCGAACCATTGGCGGATTTCCTGCACCAGCGCAAAGGGGGAGAGGGTGCCCGCATGGCCGCCCGCCCCCGCCGCCACGGCGACCAGCCCGGTCGCGCCCTTTTCCACCGCCTTGCGGGCGAAGCGATCGTCGATCACGTCATGCAGGGTGATGCCGCCCCATCCGGCGACGGCGGCGTTCACATCCTCCCGCGCGCCCAGCGACGTGATAACGATCGGCACCTTCCATTGCGCGCAGGTCGCCATATCCTCTTCCAGCCGGGCGTTGGATTTATGGACGATCTGGTTGACCGCGAATGGCGCGGCGGGGCGATCGGGATGGGCGCTGTCCCATGCCGCCAGTTCTTCGCTGATCTGGTGCAGCCATTCGCCCAACTGGCTTTGCGGCCGGGCGTTGAGCGCGGGAAAGCTGCCGACGATGCCCGCCTTGCACTGGGCGATGACCAGTTCCGGCCCGGACACGAGGAACATCGGCGCGGCGAGGGCGGGCAGGCGCAACCGGCGTAACAGGGCGGCGGGATCGGCCATGGAGCAATTTTCCTTAAAGGTAACGGGATTACCTAAAGGGAAAGCACGTCCGGCCGATCCGTTCAAGCCTGTTCATGCGGTGGTGTCATTCGGTGGCGAGCAGCCGGTTGGCGGCGGAAAGCACCGCCTGCACCGAAGCAGTGGCGACATCCTCGTCCATGCCGACGCCAAAGACGGTGCGGCCATCGGGCGTCTTGCATTCGACATAGGCGGCGGCGTTCACATCCGTGCCGGAGCCGATCGCGTGCTCGTTATAATCGACCACGTCCAGTTCGATCCCGCTCTGATCGCGCAGCGCCGACAATATGCCGGAGATCAGGCCCTTGCCCCGCCCGGAAACGGCATGTTCCTCGCCATTGATTTCCAGACGGCCGATGAAGCTGCGGTCGCTGCCGCCGATGGAGCCGCTGCGTTCATAGGTGATGAGGCGGATCGGCTGACCCGGCTTCAGGCGATAATGCGCCTCGAACGTGTCCCATATATCGGCGGCGTTGAGTTCGCGGCTGGTGCTGTCGGCGACGTCCTGCACCACGCGGCTGAAATCGGCCTGCATCCGCCTGGGCAGCTTCAACCCCCGGTCCTGTTGCAGCACCCAGGCGACGCCGCCCTTGCCCGATTGCGAATTGACGCGGATCACCGCCTCATAATCGCGGCCCAGATCCTTGGGGTCGATCGGCAGATAGGGCACGTCCCAGATTTCGTCATTGCGCGCTTCCTGCGCGGCGAAACCCTTTTTGATCGCGTCCTGATGGCTGCCGGAAAAGGCGGTGAACACCAGATCGCCGCCATAGGGATGGCGCGGGTGGACCGGCAACTGGTTGCAATATTCGACCGTCTGCACGACCTCGTCAATGTCCGAAAAGTCGAGGCCGGGGTTGATGCCCTGCGTGTAGAGGTTCAGCGCGACCGTCACCAGATCGCAATTGCCGGTGCGCTCGCCATTGCCGAACAGGCACCCTTCGACGCGATCGGCGCCCGCCATCACGCCCAGTTCGGCGGCGGCGACGCCGGTGCCCCGGTCATTATGCGGATGCAGCGAGATGATCACGCTGTCGCGGCGGGAAATATGGCGGCACATCCATTCGATCTGGTCCGCATAGATATTGGGCGTCGAGGCCTCGACCGTCGCGGGCAGGTTCAGGATCAGCGGCCTTTCCGGCGTGGGCTGGAGAATATCCATCACCGCTTCGCAGCATTCCAGGCTGAAATCCAGTTCCGCCGTGGAGAAGGTTTCGGGCGAATATTCGAAATGCCAGTCGGTGTCGGGCTGGCTCGCCGCCCCGTCGCGCAGCAGCTTGGCGGCGTGGATCGCGATATCCTTGATTTCCGAACGTTCCATGCCGAACACGATGCGGCGCCATGCCGGGGACACCGCATTATAGACATGCACGATGGCCTGTTTCGCGCCGCGCAGGGACTCGAACGTCTTTTCGATCAGATCTTGCCGCGCCTGCGTCAACACCTGCACGAACACATCGTCGGGAATCTTGTCGTCGCGCACGAGGCCGGAGATGAAATCGAACTCGGTCGCGCCCGCGGACGGAAAGCCGACCTCGATTTCCTTCAGCCCCACCTTCACCAGCAGATCGAAGAAGCGTTGTTTCTTTTCGGCGTTCATCGGATCGATCAACGCCTGATTGCCATCGCGCATATCGGTGGAGAGCCAGCGCGGGGCCTTGGCGATGGTGCGGCCCGGCCACTGGCGATCGGGCAGATCGACCTGCGGGAACGAGCGATATTTGACGGACGGATCGGCGAGCATGGTCATGAAGGGAGTCCTGAAACTGCTGGCGGAGCCTGCTTGTGCGGCCCGCAATTATGATTTGGGGATGGATCGGCCCTTAGGCGATAGGCGCGGCCAAAAAAAGCGACGCCAAAAGACACGCCTAAGGGCGTGTAAGTCGTAGAAGCAGCAGGGACAGGTAGGATGCCATGAAACGCCTTTACCGGTTGAAGCGGTATGTCGTCCAGCTTTTTTTATATCGACGGATCATGCGGAAGGGCGGGGTCGGGAAAGCGGGCGCGCACCGCACCCCCTTCCCGATCCTGATCCCTGTTTTTCGGCCTTATTTCTCGAAGGCGGCGGCGATCTTCAGTTCAATGGCGTCACCGATCGCGGGCGCATAGGCGCCGAGGCCGAAATCGCTGCGCTTGATGACGGCTTCCGCGCTGAAGCCCACGGTTTCCTTCTTCGACATCGGGTTGGTGCCCGCGCCGACGAAATCGGCATCCAGCGTCACTTGCTTCGTGATGCCCTTGATCGTGAGGTTGCCGGTGATTTCCGCTTCCCTGTCCTCGGCATCGACCTTCACCGAAGTGGAGGTGAAGCTGGCGGTCGGGAATTTGGCGGCGTCGAAGAACTCGTCCTTCATCAGATGCTCGTCAAAGGCGGACACGCCGCTGCGGATATTCGTCACGGGGAAGGTGATTTCCACCTTCGCCTTGTCGAGCGCCTTGGGATCGAGCGTCAGCGTACCCGAAGCAGGGGAGGCGATGATGCCGATATTCTGGGTGAACCCCATATGGTTGAAGGCGAAAAGAACCTGCGTATGGTTGGGATCGACCGCATAGCTGCCGCCCGTCACCAGTTTGGCGTCGTGCTGGCCGGGCATGCCGGGGGTGTTCTGGGCGTGGATGGCGGCGCCGGTGGTAAGCGCGGCGGCGACGGCAAGGGCAATGAGGGAAGCACGCATCGTCATTCTCCATCAGAAACGGATGCCGAACCATAGGCGATATAGCGCCAATGTCGAGTATCCGAATATGCATGGAGGCTACAGAGTCTTGCATAGGGCCGGTGCTTCTTGCGCGAGTCGCCCCTATGTCTTGGCCGTTCGATGGAAAAGGGGCGGCAGGATAGCCCGCCGCCCCTTATTCGATCCGGTCAGTTCTTTTCCTTGTCCACCAGCTTGTTGGCGCCGATCCACGGCATCATCGCGCGCAACTGGGCGCCGGTCTTTTCGATCGGGTGCTCGGCCTGCAATTTGCGCTTCGCCTTCATCTCCGGATAGCCCATCTTGATGTCGGTCATGAAGCGCTGGACGAACTTGCCCTGCTGAATGTCCTGAAGGACGCGCTTCATCTCGGCCTTGGTTTCGTCGGTGATGACGCGCGGGCCGGTGTGGTAATCGCCATATTCGGCGGTGTTGGAGATCGAATAGCGCATGTTGGCGATGCCGCCTTCATACATCAGGTCGACGATCAGCTTCACTTCGTGGAGGCATTCGAAATAGGCCATTTCGGGCGCATAGCCCGCCTCGACCAGCGTTTCGAAACCGGCCATGATGAGGTGCGAAAGGCCGCCGCACAGAACGGCCTGCTCGCCGAACAGGTCGGTTTCGCACTCTTCCTTGAAATTGGTTTCGATGACGCCGCTGCGCCCGCCGCCCACGCCCGACGCATAGGACAGGGCAATGTCATGCGCATTGCCGGTCGCGTCCTGATAGATGGCGATCAGGCAGGGCACGCCGCCGCCGCGCTGATATTCGCTGCGCACCGTATGGCCGGGGCCTTTGGGCGCGATCATGATGACGTCGACGTCCGCACGCGGCTCGATCAGGCCGAAATGCACGTTGAGGCCATGGGCGAAGGCGAGCGCTGTGCCGGGGCGCAGATTGGCGTGAATGTCGGCGGCGTAGATCTCGGCCTGAAATTCATCGGGGGCGAGGATCATGAGCACGTCCGCCCATGCGGCGGCATCGGCATTCGACATGACCTTGAAGCCCGCGCCTTCGGCCTTCTTCGCGCTGGAAGAACCGGCGCGCAGGGCGACGGCGACTTCGGCCACGCCGCTGTCGCGCAGATTCTGGGCATGGGCGTGGCCCTGGCTGCCATAGCCGAGAATGGCGACCTTCTTGCCCTTGATGAGGCCGATATCGGCGTCATGATCATAATAGACTTTCATAATCTTCCTGTTCCTTTCGGATATGAGATAAAAGAGAAGGGTTTGGGAATCGAATGCGGATGACGGGGCAGGCTGGTGGACCTTTCAGCCATTGGCCGTCAATATTTGCCGCGCACCATGCCGATAATGCCGGTGCGCCCCACCTCGACAAGGCCGAGTTCCCGCATCAGCGTGATGAAGGTGTCGATCTTTTCGGTCGGGCCGGTGATTTCAAAGACGAAACTTTCCGTCGTGGTGTCCACCACCTTGGCGCGGAAAATATCAGCGATGCGCATCGCCTCGATCCGGTGCTCGCCCGTGCCCGCGACCTTCACCAGCGCCAGTTCCCGTTCCACGAACGGGCCGCTTTCGGTGAGGTCGACGACCTTGTGCACCGGCACCAGCCGGTCGAGCTGGGCCATGATCTGGTCGATCATGCGCGGGTCGCCGCTGGTGACGATGGTGATGCGGCTGATCTGGTGATCGGCGGTGATGTCCGCCACGGTCAGGCTGTCGATATTATAGCCGCGCGCGGTGAACATGCCCGCGATGCGCGCCAATATGCCCGCCTCGTTGGTGACGGTTATCGAGAGAACATGGCGTTCGCGCTGCTCTTCGGCGATATGCATCAATTGCTTTCCTTTGGTTCTTCGTCGTGCCGGAGGGATAGCGTGCCCGCCATCGCATAATGCCAGTCGCCGTCAAGCCGGTGCGCGATCCGCACCGGGGTGCCGACGATGGAATCGAAAACCTTGCTCAACCGCTCACCGACATAGCGCGGGCTGATGAGGATGCGGCCATGCACCACATCATGCAGCCGGTAGCTGGCGTCGAGCATCAATTCCCATTCCTCCAGTTCGTCAATCACATGATCCACCGTCCAGCCGGTGAGACCTTCCATTCCGGTCTGCCGCTCAAAATCCCAAGGCTCGGCAATATGGACGCGAAGCTTGAGATGTGCGGTCATTCCTCTACCCCTGTTTCCTGCTATACGAGGGCCTTTGCCTCGTCGGCCATCGTACCGGAAACCTGGCTTGGGTCGAGCAGCATTTCGGTGTGCGCCGCGCCCGACGGGATCATCGGGAAACAGTTGGTCAGCTTCGCCACGCGGCAATCGACCAGCACCGGGCCGGGCGTTTCGATCATCTGGCGAATGCCCGCCTCCAGTTCCTGCGGCCCCTCGATGCGGATGCCCGTCCAGCCATAGGCCTGCGCCAGCTTCACGAAATCGGGCAGGCTGTCCGAATAGCTGTTGGAATAGCGGCTTTCATAGGTCAGTTCCTGCCATTGGCGCACCATCCCCATATATTCATTGTTGAGGATGAAGATTTTCACCGGCAGGCGATATTGGCTCGCCGTGCCCATTTCCTGAATGTTCATCTGCACCGAGGCATCGCCCGCAACGCAGATGACGAGGCTGTCGGGATTGCCCATCTGCGCGCCGATGGCGGCCGGAAAGCCGTAGCCCATGGTGCCCAGACCGCCGGACGTCAGCCATTTATTCGGCGCGTCGAAATGGAAATGCTGCGCCGCCCACATCTGATGCTGGCCGACCTCCGTGGTGATGATCACATCCTTGCCTCGGGTCGCGCCGAACAGCGCCCCAATGGCGTGCTGCGGCATGATTTCGTCCGTGTCCGGCGGATATTTGAGGCTGTCGACCGCGCGCCAGCCATCGATCCGCGCCCACCATTCGGACAGGTCCGCCGCCTTATGGCCGCCCGCCTTCCAGCCCGCGACGAGATCCGCCAGCGCGCTGCCCGCGTCGGCGACGATCGGCAGGTCCACCAGCACATTCTTGTTGATGGAACTGCGATCTATATCGATATGGATTTTCCTGCTGTCGGGCGAGAAGGCATCCAGCCGCCCGGTCACGCGATCATCGAACCGCGCGCCGATGCAGACGACCAGATCGGCCTTGTTCATCGCCAGATTGGCCTCATAGGTGCCGTGCATCCCCAGCATGCCGAGCCATTTGCCGGACGAAGCGGGGAAGGCGCCCAGGCCCATCAGCGTGGACGTGACCGGCGCGCCGGTCAGTTCGGCCAGTTCGCGCAGCGAGGCGGAGGCTTCCGGCCCGGCGTTGATGACGCCGCCGCCGGTGTAGAAGACCGGCCGCTGCGCCTGCGCGATCAGCTCGACCGCCTGCGCGATTTCCCCGGCGGGGGCCTTTACCTGCGGGCGATAGCTCGCATGGTTGGAAACATCGGGCATGGTGTAGGGCGCGGTGGCGACCTGGACATCCTTCGGGATATCGATGACGACCGGGCCGGGCCGGCCGGTGGTCGCGATATGAAACGCCTCATGCACGATATGGCTGAGGCGCGCAGGCGATTTCACCAGATAATTATGCTTCGAGCAATGGCGCGTCAGGCCGACGGTATCGGCCTCCTGAAAGGCGTCGGAGCCGATCAGGTGCGTGGCGACCTGCCCGGTGATGACGATCATCGGGATGGAATCCATCAGCGCGTCGGTGATGCCGGTGATCGCGTTGGTCGCGCCGGGGCCGGAGGTGACGAGCACCACGCCGGGCTTGCCGGTGGAACGGGCATAGCCTTCCGCCATGTGGGTCGCGCCCTGTTCATGGCGGACCAGCACATGCTTGATCTTCGGGTGGTCGTAGAGCACGTCGTAAATGGGCAACACCGCGCCGCCCGGATAGCCGAAGACGACTTCGACCCCCAGATCGATCAGACATTGCACCAATATGTTCGCGCCGCTCATTTCGGCCACATTCAGTCTCCCTGGCAATCCGTCGCTTTCGCACCATCGGGCCGGAACAGCCCTTCGCGCATATCATGAGGCCATGCGATCACACCGAAAAGCGCATGCGCGATAGCGGCGGGAATCGCAACCCCATGCGATAGTTGGCGCTCTATGAGACATAAAATATTATGTCAATAACTCTTGTTGTAATTTAATTACCAATTGATCGAGATTTTTGTTATCGGGCTGGCGGGGCCAATGGGCGGGGGGCTGATTGGCGAACCATGTATATTGCCGCTTGGCATATTGGCGGGTGGCGATCTGGGCGCGGCCGACCATGTCCTCGCGGGACAAGGCCCCGGTCAGCCAGTCGCGGATTTCCGGCACGCCGATGGCGCGCATCACCGGTAATTCGGGCGGCAGGGCGCGGGCGAGCAATGCCTGCACTTCCTCGACCGCGCCTTCCTGCACCATCTGTTCGAAGCGGGCGTCGCACCGCGCCATCAGCCAGTCACGCGGCGGCAGCAACAGCAGCGGGGCGAGGCGGACCCTATCGCCGATCCCGCCTTCCTTATGGGCGCGCCAGTCGCGGATGCTGCGCCCGGTGGAGCGGACGACCTCCAGCGCGCGGGCGATGCGCGTGGTGTCGGCGGGGGCGAGCGCCTGCGCGGAGGCGGGATCTTCGCGGGACAGGGCGGCATGGGCCTGCGCCACCGGCAGGGCGCGCACCGCCTCGCGAATATCGGGCGCGATGTCCGGCACGGGCGCGATGCCGTCCAGCAGCGTGCGGATATAAAGGCCGGTGCCGCCGACGAGGATCGGCAGGCCGCCCATGCGATGCACCCCGGCGATCTCCCGCCGCGCATCCTCGGCCCAGCGCGCGGCGGAGCAGGCCTGCGTGCCGTCCAGCGTGCCGAACAGGCGGTGCGGGGCGCGGGCCTCTTCCTCTACCGAGGGGCGGGCGGACAGCACGCGCAGATCGGCATAGACTTGGCTGGCGTCGCAATTGATGATGGTGCCGCCAGTGCGCTGCGCAAGGGCGAGCGCAAGCGCGCTCTTGCCGCTGGCCGTCGGCCCGGCAATAAGCGCCAGCGGCGGGCGGCCGGAGTCGGTCCCCGATTTACAGGCGTAAGGAGTGTTCATGTTCGTCGCTACCATAGTCGCAAGCGGGTCGCTGGGGCAGGGGGATATTGGCGAAGCCGCCGATCGGGTCGCGCAGGCCGGCGCGCGCGTCCTCGGCACCACGGAACTGGAACCGGGCAAGGCCGCCGATATCCGCTTCGAAGGCGACCGGCAGGCGGTGCGGGCCGCGCTTCAGGCGCTGCCCGGCGCGATCGACGTGGTGGTGCAGGCGGAAGCGACGCGGGAAAAGAAATTGCTGGTCGCGGACATGGATTCGACGATGATCACCATCGAATGCATCGACGAACTGGCCGATTATGCGGGCATCAAGGCGCAGATCGCCGATGTGACGGAGCGGGCGATGCGCGGCGAACTGGACTTTGCCGAGGCGCTGCGCGCCCGCGTCGCCCTGCTCGCCGATCTGGATGAAGCCAAGATCGACCTGTGCCGCGAAGAGCGGGTGAAGATCATGCCCGGCGCACGGGCGCTGGTGCGTACCATGGGTGCGCGCGGCGCGCATGCGGTGCTGGTGTCGGGTGGCTTCACCCGCTTTGCCGAGCCGGTGGGCGCGGAGATCGGCTTTCACAAGGTGGTCGCCAATGTGCTGGGCATAGCGGGCGGCAGGCTGACCGGCGGCGTGGGCGATCCCATCGTCGATTCGGCGCGCAAGCGGCAGGAACTGGAAGCGGCGATGACTGCCCATGACATAGCGGTGGACCGCAGCATGGCGGTGGGCGACGGCGCGAACGACATCCCGATGATCGAGGCCGCAGGGCTTGGCGTCGCCTATCATGCGAAGGAAAAGGCGCGGGCCGCCGCCGATGCCGAAATCCGCCATGGCGACCTTTCCGTGCTGCTCTACGCGCAGGGCATTGCCCGGGACGACTGGGCGGCGGAATGATCTGACCGCTGCCGGAGCGGGGAGGGGTGCGTCCTCAAGGCCGCCGGGTGCGCGCATGGGGGCTGAACAGGCCTGACGGGCAGAAGGGCCATGCGGGCCACGGTCCGGTGAGCGAGGCAGGCAGGTGAGCGGGACAGGCAGGTGAGCGGGACAGGCAGGCGGGCCAGACAGGCAGGCGGGCCAGACGGTCGGGCGGGCACGACGGTCGGGCGGTCAGGCCGGAAGAGCCGCAGCGGTCGGGCGCAAAAGGCGCGAGGAAGGCAGACCGGCCAGCTTCCCCTCTTGCCTTCCGTCCCTTTGCCTTATGCCCCCTGTCTTATGCCCTCTGTCTTATGCCATCGTCCTTGATCAGCCCCTTGTTACAGGCTTTTGACGAGGCAGTCCGATCCCTTGGCCTTGACCTTGGCGCATAGGCGGCTGGCTTCCCCCTGCGTGGCGAACGGGCCTGCCTGAAGCCGCGTGACGGCGCCGCTCTGCTCGACATAATGGGTCAGGCCGGAAAGGTCGCCGATCTTGGCGGACAGGGTCTTCCACTGCGTTTCGGCGCGGGCTTTCTCGCTGAAGGCGCCAAGCTGGACGCGCCATTTGCCCGCTGGCGCCGCCTTGGGGGCGGGGGTGCTGGCAGCGGCCGGTTTCGGCGTTGCCTTGGCCTGTGATGCACTGGCCTGTGATGCACTGGCCTGTGATGCGGGCGCTGGCGCGGGTTGCGCCTTGGCCGGAGCAGGCGCGGGGGAAGCCTCCGCAACCGCAACGGCGGTGGGAGCGTCGGGCGCGGCGGGGGCCGAAGGTCCCTCCGGCGGCGTTGCCTCTGCGGCCGTCACGGATAGGGTTGGCGCCACGGATACGGGCGCCGCGCCGGTTGCTGTTGGAGCGATGGTCGCCGGCGGCAGTTCGGCCTGCCTGATGGGCGTGGGCGGCTGGCGCAAGGGCTGCGCCGGGGCGACGGTGGCGGAGGTCGCGGCCAGCTTCGCGGCCTGCTCTTCCTTTTCCATCCGCGCGGCAAGGGCGGTGCCCTGCTGCCGCTGATCTTCCGGGATGAACTGGTTCATCCGGGCGAGGCTGGTGGTCGCCTGCGGCAGGTCGGTGCTGGCCGCCCGCGTCATCATCGCATAGGCGCGGGGCCAGTCCTTCGCGGTCAGATCGCCGTTGAACAGCGCGACGCCCATCAGATATTGCGCGCGCGGCTCCCCGCGCTGCGCCGACCGTTCGATATAAGGCATCGCCTCGATTCGCCGGTTCTGCTGGAACAGCATCAGGCCATAATTATCCTCTGCGCGGGCATGGCCCTGCGCGGCGGCCTTGCGGTAATAATCGATCGCGAGGTCGATATTCACCGGCACGCCGCGGCCCAGCTTATAGGCCTGCCCCAGATTGAACTGCGCATCGGCGTCGCCCTGTTGCGCCAGCGGCGTCCATTCGCCCACGGCCTTGGCATAATCGCCCTGCGCCCATGCATCGACGCCCGCCTTCACGTCGGCAAGGGCGCTGACCGCCCCGCCTGCGAGAAGGGCGATGGCCAGCAATGGCGAAAGGGCGGACGCCAAAGCGGGTTTGAGGAAATGCTGTGTCATGGCTCTCCAGTCCGATGTTGAAGCCTGTGGCGCTTTATCGGGCGCGCCGATCCCCTGATCCCCTCTATATGAAAGAAAAAGGTGGACAGCACGTTAATCCTGAAACTCAAGCTGTCAGGCGGGCCGGGAGTCGGATTAACATTATGTTAGGACGACCGTGACAGTCTTTTCCCCATATCCGTAGGGAACAGGGGATTCGTGTGCGCGTATTGGCACTGGCATCGCAAAAGGGGGGATCGGGCAAGACGACCCTTTCCGGGCATCTGGCCGTTCAGGCGGAACGGGCCGGGGCTGGCCCTGTCGTCCTGATCGATATCGACCCGCAGGGATCGCTGGCCGACTGGTGGAATGAGCGGGAGGCCGAAACCCCCGCTTTCGCCGAAACCACGGTGGCGCGACTCGCCCATGATCTGGAGGTGCTGCGGCAGCAAGGCTTCAAGCTGGCGGTCATCGACACGCCGCCCGCCATCACCATGGCGATCCAGAGCGTCATTTCGGTGGCGGAACTGATCGTCGTGCCGACTCGCCCTTCCCCGCATGACCTGCGCGCCGTGGGCGCCACGGTGGACCTGTGCGAGCGGGCCGGGAAGCCGCTGATCTTCGTCGTCAATGCCGGGACGCCCAAGGCCAAGATAACGTCCGAAGCCGCCATCGCCCTTTCCCAGCACGGCACGGTCGCCCCGGTGATCGTCCACCAGCGCACCGATTTCGCCGCGAGCATGATCGATGGACGCACGGTGATGGAAATCAACCCGGCCAGCCGGTCCGCGCAGGAAGTCGAAGCGCTGTGGAATTATATTTCCGATCGGCTGGAGCGCAATTTCCGGCGCACCGTCTTTACCGTTCCCAATGGCCTCGCCGCCCCCGCCGCCGCTGGCATCAAGCGCCCGGCCGCCGGTTTCGGCCGCCGCGTCGCCGGACAGTGAAGAGCAGGAGCGCGACCATGGAAGCCAGACCTTTCGCTTCGCTGACGGCCGGCCTGCTCGCCCGCAAGGGTGCGGCGCGTCCCGCCATGCGCCGCCCCAATCACGGGTCCACGCCGGTTCCCACCCTGCCGCTTTCGGTGCAGGATGATCTGGGCTGGAACGACATGGGGGAGGATCGCGACGATTTCGGCCCCGTATCGGTTCCGCCGCTGGCGATCATGGGCAATGACCAGACGTTGCACGCCGCGCCTGCTTATCCTGCCGTTGCCGCGCCCGCCGTTGCGGCCGAACAGCCAGAGCCGCAGGCCGCCCCGGTGGTGGAGGATCGCCCCGTCGATGCAGGGGCGGTGGTTACGAAGAAAGCGCGGGCCACGCCCGCCAGTGCCCTGACGCCGGGCAAGTCGGGCAAGGCGCGCATATCCGGCAAGGATGCTGGCCGCAAAGATTCCGGTCCCAAGAGTTCCGTTGCGCGCGCGCCCAAGGCCGCCACCCTCGCCGGGATGGGGGCCATTCAGCCGCGCAGCACCCGCGCCGCCTTCACCCTGCGTCTCGACCCGGATCGCCATTTGCGGCTGCGTCTGGCCTGCACGCTGTCCGGCCGCAGCGCGCAGCGGATCGTGACCGAGGCGCTTGATCATTTTCTTGCCGGTCAGCCCGATGTGATGGCGCTGGCCGATCAACTACCCGCCGCCACCGGCACGCGAAAAGGGAAACCCGCATGAACAGGGGAGCAGTCATGAAGGACAGGGCAGTATTGCGGATCGCGGCATCGTCGCTGATTATCGCCTGCACCATGGCCGGTTGCAGCGGCGCCGGGCTGGCCGAACGGGTCGCGGCTTCGTCCGACCGGATGGCGCGCATGGCCGATGCCCAGGCGCAGGACGCGGAAAAGGCGATCGGCCGGCGCGATGCGGGCCGGGCGATCGAGGTCGCGGAGGCCGCCGTCGCCGCCGATCCCGACAATGCCGCCTATCGCACCTTGCTGGGGCGCGCCTATCTGCTGGGCGGGCGCTATGATTCGGCACGCACCGCCTTTGAGGATGCGTTGACGCTGGGCAGCGCCGACCCGCGCACGATCGTCAATCTGGCGCTGGCGCGGACCGCGCGTGGCGATGCGAACGGCGCGAGGGACTTGCTTTCCACCCATATCGGCCAGCTTTCGGCGGCGGATTATGGCCTTGCCATGGCGATGGCCGGCGACCCCGACGAGGCGATTCGCATCCTGTCGCAGGCCATTCACGATCCCGCTGCATCCGCGAAGGAGCGGCAGAATCTCGCTTATGCCTATGCGCTGTCCGGGCATTGGACAGAGGCGCGGCAGATCGCGACGCTCGACCTGCCGCCGCTCGATGCGGCGAAGCGGGTGGCGGGCTGGGCGCAAATGGCGCAGCCCGGTGCGGAAAGCGCCCGCGTGATCGCGATGATCGGGGTTGCCCCGCGCGGCGACGATGCCGGTCTGCCGGTGCGTCTGGCGCTGGGACCGAAGGCGGATGCGGATGAGGTCGTGCGTATGGCGGAGGCCACCCCCGAACCGGCGCCCGACAGCGCGGCGCTTTCCATGATCGCCGCAGCCAATGAGCAGGATGTTTCGCAGGCCCCGATGCCTGCCCCGTTCCGGCAAACGGACGTGGCAGATGCCGGGATGACGGTGGAAGCCGCCCTGACCGAAGCCCCGCCCGCGCCCCTGTTGCGCGCCAAGGCCACGCCGGTATTGCGGACGAGCATTCCGGCCGCAACGCCCGTCAATGCATGGAGCCCGGTCGATCCGGCCCATGGATCGACATGGGTGGTGCAATTGGGCGCCTTTTCGACGCAGCAGGCCGCCCGGTCGAGCCATGCCCGATATGTGCGCGGCCATGCGGCGCTTCGGGCCTTCCCGATTGTCGAGAGCACCATCACCCTCAACGGACGATTCTTCCACCGGGTCGCGGTCGCCGGATTTGGCGATCGGGCCGGGGCGGACCGGTTGTGCGCCAGCATCAAGGGGCAGGGCGGGCGATGCTTTGTCCGGCAGGGCGGGGCCGAGGCTGCCCCTGCGCGCTGGGCGGAGGCGTTGCGCCGCGGCAAGCCCCAGCAATTGGCGATGCGCTGACGCCGATTGGCAGGACAGACAGGAAAAAGGGGGCCGCGACGCCCCCTTTTTTGTGCCTGCTCGTCGGCATGGGGGCTGTCCGCCGGGGTGGCCTTGGCGGAATCTGTCCGTCGCGGCCCTTGGGACCGGGCGATATTGGCCTGTGGTCGTCGGCGATTCCAGCCCGGACGGCTTGCCCCTGATGGTTCGCCCCCCACTGGTTGGTTCCCGCTCGTTCGCAAAGCGCTGCTTGCCATATGCCGGATTCTTGGAGCGTGCTGCGTTCAATGTGACGCAAGTCGCGCGCTCCCGTTATGTGGTATCGCATCGTTTTTAGCGAAAACCGATGCCCATTTTTTCGCACGATGGTCCAATTCGTACGATGGTCCAAGAGGGCATCCGTTCGTTGCGTTCCGGTCTTGGCCGCCATTCTGGCTTTCGACTGACGAACCATAAGCCCGCTGCCTTGGAACGAGGCGCGTGACTCGTTCCAAGGGGCACGGAACATTGCCATGTCCACCGGCGGTCGGCCGGGACTCCGTCACGTCATCTTTGGAATCGCGCTCAGGCCCTCAGTAGAAGAAGCCGCCCTTCATCACGCGGCGCACGCGGCCCTGCACCGGCATCCGGTCGAACGGCGTATTGCCTGCGGTCGCCGCCATTTTCGCGGTATCGACGATCCATGGCGCGTCCGGCTCTATGAAGATGATGTCCGCCGCGTTGCCGGGGGTGAAATCGCCCGCCTCGACGCCCAATATCCGCGCCGGGTTGGTAGCGAGCAGGCGCATCAGCGCGGTGATGCCCAGATGGCCGTCCCGCACCAGATTGAGCGACAGGGCCAGCAGTGTTTCCGCCCCCGCGACGCCCGGCGCGGCATCGGCGAAGGGCAGGCGCTTGTCCTCCGGCCCGCGCGGATCATGGCTGGAGGTGATGACGTCGGCGGTGCCGTCGGCAATCGCCGCGATGGTGGCCTTGCGGTCATCCTCCGATCGCAGTGGCGGGGACATGCGCGCAAAGGTGCGGTAATCCGTCACAGCATTGTCGGACAGCATGAAATAGGCGGGCGACACGCCGCAACTGACGTTCAGCCCCTCGGCCTTGGCGGCGCGGATCAGGTCGAACCCGGCCTTCGTCGTCACCAGCCGGAAATGGATCGCCCCGCCGGTATCGCGCAGCAACGCCAGATCGCGGGCGATCGCCATGGCCTCGGCGCAGGCCGGGGCGGAGGCAAGGCCGAGGCGGGTCGCCGTTTCGCCGCTCGTCGCGACGGCCTTCGCGGCAAGGCCGCCATCCTCGGCATGGGCGATCACGGTCAGGCCAAGGCTGCTGGCATAGGAAAGGATACGCCACATCACGCCCGAATCGGCGATCCAGTGCCGCCCGGTCGCGACCGCTTTCGCGCCCGCCTCCTGCATCAGCCCGATTTCGGCCATTTCCCTGCCCGCAAGGCCGCGCGTGGCCGCCGCGATCGGGTGGACCCAGAAATCCGGCTTGCCCTTGCGCGTCGCCTCGCGGATCAGGCCCACATCGTCGAGCGGCATCGACTGGTCGGGCATCAGCGCGGCGCGGGTGATGCCGCCGAAGTGGAAGGCGGGCTTGTCGGTGCGGAACACGCCAAGGTCGATGAGGCCGGGCGCGATCACCTGACCCGCGGCGTCGATTATCTCCGCATCGGACGGCAGATCGACCTGCCCGGCGGCGGCGATCCGGTCGCCCTCGATCAGCAGCGTGCCGGGCGCGGCGCTTTCCCGCGCGGGATCGGCCAGCAGGCCGCCGGTAATGGCGATCTTGCGGCTCAGGCTCATCCCCATTCTCCCCCTTTGGCCGGGCGGCGCGGCCCGGTCGGATATGTCATGCTGGCCATGGCGGTGCGACCCGTTCCATGCGCGGCGGGATGCGGGGTATTCCGACCCCTCGCCTGCCGCCTGTTTGCCGGGATGTCGAGGCCGATCGACGGCTGCGCGCTGGCCGGGATGTTCACGCCCATCCTGCGGTCCTTGTTTGTCAGGATGCTCAAGCCCATCCTGCGTTCCTCGTTTGTCAGGATGTTCAAGCCCATCCTTCGTTGTTTGTGGGTCAGGATGCTCAAGACCATCCTTCCACGCCCCTCGTCGATCGCGTCAGGACTTCAAGGCACGCCATGCGCACGGCCACGCCCATTTCGACCTGTTCGGTGATCGCCGAATGATCGGGATCGTCCGCGACGCAACTGTCGATTTCGACGCCCCGGTTCATCGGGCCGGGGTGCATCACCAGCGCGTCGGGCTTGGCCCGCGCCAGCCGTTCCGGCGTCAGGCCGTAGAGGCGGTGATATTCGCGGGTCGAGGGGATGAAGCCGCCGTCCATCCGCTCATTCTGGATACGCAGCATCATCACCACGTCCGCCCCGTCCAGCGCGGCGTTGAAATCGCTATAGGGTGTCGCGCCCATGCATTCGACATTGGCGGGCATCAGCGTCGGCGGCGCGACCACGCGCACCTGCGCGCCCAGCGCGGCGAGGCTCAGCATGTTGGAGCGCGCGACCCGGCTGTGCAGCACATCGCCGCAGATGGTGACGATCTGCCCCTCTATATAGCCGCGCCGCCGCCGGATGGTCAGCGCGTCGAGCAGCGCTTGCGTGGGGTGCTCGTGCCAGCCGTCCCCGGCATTGAGCACCGGGCAATCGACCTGATCCGCGATCAGTTGCACGGCGCCCGAACTGCCATGGCGGATGACGATGACATCGGCGCGCATCGCGTTCAGCGTCACGGCCGTATCGATCAGCGTTTCGCCCTTCTTCACGCTGGATTGGGCGGCGTGCATGTTGACGACGTCGGCGCCCAGCCGCTTGCCCGCGATCTCGAACGACAGCAGCGTGCGGGTGCTGTTCTCGAAAAAGGCGTTGATCTGGGTGAGGCCCTGCAACCGGTCGTCATGCTTGCGCGCGGCGGAGCGGTTGATGCCGACCCAATGTTCGGCCTGATCGAGCAGGAAGCGGATTTCCCACGGCTTGAGCGGCGCGATGCCGAGCAGATGCCTGTGCGGAAACAGGTTGCGGCCGGTGAGGGTTGAGGGAGGTGACTCTGCGGTTCCACTGGGCATGGGGCGGCTCTAGAGCATTTTCAAGCCGGATGGAACATCCGGCGACTCGGAAAATGCGACCTCAAGAGTGCGCTGCATTTTCAAGCCGGATGGAACATGTGGCGACTCGGAAAATGCGACCTCAAGAGTGCGCTGCATTTTCAGGCCGGATGGAGCATCCGGGAATCGGCGCATGCCACCCTGAAGCATTGCGGCATTGTCGGGCGGCGCGCTTTTCCGCTGGCCGGAAAACCTCGACGCCATGACGGCGGGTAGGGCGAAGCGGAAGACGCCTACCCCATCATCAGCGCGTCGATGGCCCCCTGCAATATGTAGCTGGCGGCGAGTTTGTCGACCAGTTCGTCGCGGCGGGCGCGGCTCGTGTCGGCGTCGATCATCATGCGGGTGACGGCCTGCGTCGACCAGCGCTCATCCCACATCAGGATCGGCAGGCCCATATCCGCCATGTTGCGGGCAAAGGCGTTGCTGGCCTGACTGCGCGGGCTGTTCGACCCGTCGAGGTTGAGCGGCAGGCCGATGACCAGCCCCTTCACCTGCTGCTGCGCGATGAAGTCGGCCAGCTTCGCCTTGTCCTTCGTGAATTTCCCCCGCGTCAGCGTGTGGGCCGCGCTGGCGATGGTCCAGCCCGCGTCGCACAGCGCAAGGCCGATGGTGCGCGTGCCGACATCCATACCGAGCAGGCGGCCGCCGCCGGGCAGGGCCTCGCGAAAGGCGGCGCGGTCGGTCGTTATTATTGCTGTGCCAGAAATGTCGTCAGCCTTTTCGTCGCGTCGGCGCGGATATTGGCCCAGAACAGCGCATAATCATAGACATGATAATTATTGCCCGGCAGCACATAGGGGCCAAGCTGGGGCGGCGTGCCGACGAGCAGGAAACCGGCCTCCTTGCCCGTGCCGCAGCGCGCGCCCACCGCGCCCGCGATCAGCCGCGCATCCTTGCCGTCAAGCTGGATCGACGGGCCGATCGTGCCGCGATTGGCGCCGGGCAGCGCGGTGGCGTCCGGCGTGCCGGTCAGCGGATTGGTGCACAGCATCGGCGTGCCTTCGCGCGGCTGGCCGGTCATGCCGGGATACCAGCCATAGGCGCTCTGCACCGAGGAAAGGTTCGCCGGTTCGGCAAAGCTCTGCCAACTCAGCACGCACCCGGCCTGATCGGCGCGCTGGCAGGCGGGCAGGCCGAGCGCGGGAAGATCGGCGGTCAGCGACACCGGCCAGCCGACCACATAGGCCGCGACGATCCGTTTTGCGACCTCCTTGCCCGCCACCTGATCCTTGAGCAGATGGAGCAGGTGGAGCGACCCCTGACTATGCCCGGCAAGGATGATCGGCCCGGCCGGGTTGGCGAGGAGAAAGGCGCGGAACGCCTCCGCCACGTCGCGATAGGCGGCGGCGATCGCCCGCTGCGCATCCTCGCCATGGGCGACGAACGCCCCGAAATGCGCCTGATGATAGCGCGGCGCCCACACCTGCCCCGCCTGGGTGAAGGCGCTGGCCTGCGTCATCACGAAGCGGCGGGCGGTTTCCTGACTGTCCCGCTCGTCCAGCGGCGCGTTCCAGCGGGCGCGGTTGAACGGGGCCATATAGCTTGTCGGGTGGACGTAGAACACTGCCGCGGGGCCGGGGGACGAGGCTGTCAACTCTTCCGGCACCCCCTCCGGCAGCCAGCGGGAATCGTTCGTCGCGCTGATGTCCGGCCGGGCGAGCCAGAGCGCGCGGTCGGCATAATCCGCCATGCTCAGCCGTTGAGGTTCCGCAAAAGGCGCGCTCGGCACCATGACCGCACCCAGCATTTGTTGCCCCCAAATTCTGTACGCAAGAGCGGAACCCAGCGTCAGCATGATGAGTGCCGCCACGATATAGAGAAATTTCCGGGCCGCCATTGATGCTCCATATTGTGCATTGCAACATAGAAAGGGCGCCGACGCAAGTGTTGCTCCGGCCTCGCTCCGTGCGTTTTGTGCATCGGGCGCGCGATTGGCAAGCGGTAATGGGCGCGGCGGGCGATGGATGCGGGCTTGATGGATCGGGGGCCGGATGCTAGCGCGGCTGCGTGCGCTCGGTTGAGCAGGGTCCGGCACCGGGCCTCGATCGCCCGGGGCCGTAACAGGTTAGAGCAACGAAACATCATGTCCGTAGATAGCAGCACCGTCAAAAAGGTCGCCAGTCTCGCCCGCATCGCGCTCACCGATGCGCAGGCCGACGCGCTGGTTCCCGAACTCAATTCCATCATCGGCTGGGTCGAGCAGCTTGGCGAGGTCGATGTGACCGGCGTGGAGCCGATGACCGCCGTTATCCCCAATCATCTGCGCCTGCGCGAGGATGTGGTGACGGATGGCCATATTCGCGAGAAGGTGCTGGCCAATGCGCCGCAGGCCGAACATGGCTTTTTCGCGGTGCCGAAGGTGATCGAATAATGACGGAACTGACCGAACTGACGGTCGCGGATATTCGCGACGGCGTGGCGCAGGGCAGCTTTTCCGCCCGTGAAGTGGCGCAGGCGTTCAACGCGGCGGTGGAGGCGGGGCGTCCGCTCAACGCCTATATCGTCGAAACGCCGCAGCAGGCGCTCGACGCGGCCGACGCCGCCGACAAGGCGCGCGCGGCGGGCGAGTTGAAGCCCCTTTCCGGCGTGCCGATCGGCATGAAAGACCTGTTCTGCACGCAAGGGGTGCAGACCAGCGCGGCCAGCCATATGCTTGAAGGTTTCACGCCGACCTATGAATCAACCGTGTCCGGCAAGCTCTGGGCGGCGGGCGCGGGGATGCTGGGCAAGCTGAACCTTGATCAGTTCGCCATGGGGTCTTCCAACGAGACAAGCTTTTTCGGCAATGTCGTCTCCCCATGGAAGGGCGCGGACGGCAAGGATCTGACGCCCGGCGGCTCTTCGGGCGGTTCTTCGGCGGCGATCGCGGCGCGGCTCTGCCCGGCGGCGACCGGCACCGACACCGGCGGCTCGATCCGCCAGCCCGCCGCCTTTACCGGCATTGCGGGCATCAAGCCGACCTATGGCCGCTGCTCGCGCTGGGGCGTGGTGGCGTTCGCCTCCTCGCTCGACCAGCCCGGCGCGATGGCGCGGACGGTCAAGGACAATGCGATCCTGCTCGAAGCCATGGCCGGTTTCGACCCCAAGGACGCGACCAGCCTCGACCTGCCGGTGCCGCAGTGGGAGGCGGGCCTGTCCGCCAGCCTCAAGGGCAAGAAGGTCGGCATCCCGAAGGAATATCGCCCCGATGGCCTGAACGCGGAGATTGCGGCGCTGTGGGATCAGGGCGTCGCATGGCTGAAGAATGCGGGCGCCGAGGTGGTGGACGTGTCCCTGCCGCACACCCGATATGCGCTGGCGGCCTATTATATCATCGCCCCCGCCGAAGCCTCGTCCAATCTCGCCCGCTATGACGGCGTGCGTTACGGCCTGCGCGATCTGCCCGAAGGGGCGGGGTTGCAGGACATGTACGCCGCGACCCGCGCCGCCGGTTTCGGCGACGAGGTGAAGCGCCGCATATTGATCGGCACCTATGTGCTGTCGGCGGGCTTTTATGACGCCTATTATACGCAGGCGTGCAAGGTGCGGACGCTCATCGCGCAGGATTTCGCGAAGGCGTTCGAGACGTGCGACGTGCTGCTGACGCCGACCGCGCCGTCGGCGGCCTTCGCGCTGGGCGAGAAAAAGGCCGATCCGCTGGACATGTATCTGAACGACGTGTTCACCGTGCCAGCCAGCCTCGCGGGCCTGCCCGCCATGTCGGTGCCGGGCGGGCTGTCCGCCGAGGGGCTGCCGCTGGGCCTCCAGATCATCGGGCGGCCGCTCGACGAGCAGGGCGTGCTCAACGCCGCGCTGGCGCTGGAGGAACGGGCGGGCTTTGCGGCGCGGCCGGAGAAATGGTGGTAATATCATGTGGCAGGAAGAGAAAATCGCGCTGCTGCGATCCGGCTGGGTCATCGCCGCGATCGGGCTGTTTCTGACGTTCATGACCGCCTTTCCCCAGGAAAGGACGGGTGATATGGCGGACAGGGTGCTCACGTTGGTCACGGGCATCGGCCTTGCCCTTTATGTGCCGTTGCTGTGCCTGCCCATCGTGTATCGGGAAAAGTTCAGCCGATCCGATCTGGTGGCACTGGCTGGTGGGGGCGCGGCGATCGTGCTGGTGGGGGATATGAGCGTCGCCCTGTCGTGGCAGGCGATCATGCTGGGTATTTTCATCCTTATTTTTATGGCGACGATTCTCTTTCGCGGACCAAGGTTTAATCGATGAGCAACTCCACCTACCGCATTCAGGGCGCAACCGGGGAATGGGAGGTCGTGATCGGCCTTGAGGTCCATGCGCAGATCACCACGCAGGCCAAGCTGTTTTCCGGCGCGGCCACCGCTTTCGGGGCGGAACCCAATAGCCAGGTGAGCCTTGTCGATGCGGCGATGCCCGGCATGTTGCCGGTGCCGAATCGCGAATGCATCCGTCAGGCGGTGCGCACCGGCATGGCGATCGACGCGCAGATCAACAGATGGTCGCGCTTCGACCGCAAGAATTATTTCTACGCCGACCTGCCGCAGGGCTATCAGATCAGCCAGCTTTACCACCCGCTGGTCGGTGAAGGGCAGATCGAGGTGACGCTCGATGAGAAGGACGCGGATAGCCCGACCAAGGTGATCGGCATCGAGCGCATCCATGTCGAGCAGGATGCCGGAAAGCTGATGCACGATCAGCACCCGACGCGATCCTATGTCGATCTCAACCGGTCCGGCGTGGCGCTGATGGAGATCGTCAGCCGTCCCGACATGCGCTCGCCCGCCGAGGCTGGCGCCTATCTGCGCAAGCTGCGCACGATCCTGCGCTATGTCGGTTCCTGCGACGGCAATATGGAGGAAGGCTCCATGCGCGCGGACGTCAATGTCTCGGTGCGCCGTCCGGGTGAGGAATTCGGCACCCGCACCGAAACGAAGAACGTCAATTCCGTCCGCTTCGTCATGGCGACGGTGGAGATAGAGGCGAACCGGCAGGTCGATGTGCTGGAAGCGGGGGGCACGATCGTGCAGGAAACCCGCCTGTTCGACCCGGACAAGATGGAAACCCGGTCCATGCGGTCCAAGGAGGACGCGCATGATTATCGCTATTTCCCGGACCCGGACCTGTTGCCGCTGGAACTGGACGATGCGTTTCTGGAGGAATGCCGCGCATCCCTGCCTGAACTGCCGGACGCGAAGCTGAAACGCTATGAGAGCGATCTGGGCCTGTCCGCCTATAACGCCGCCGCCTTGACGGCCGAGGCGGAAACGGCGCGCTGGTTCGAGGCGCTGCTGGCCGCTGGCGCGAAGGTCCAGAACAAGGGCGAGGCCGATGTCGCCAAGGCGTCGGCCAACTGGCTGCTGTCCGAACTGTTCGGCGCGCTCAACCGTCTGGGCCGCAGCCTTGAGGATTCGCCGGTCAGCCCGGAACAGGGCGCGGAATTGCTCGCGCTGATCGCGGACGGCACGATTTCGGGCACGATCGCCAAGCAGGTGTTCGAGATCATGCTGGAAACCGGCGATGCGGCGGGCAAGATCGTCGAGGAAAAGGGCCTGAAGCAGACGTCCGACACCGGCGCGATCGAGGCGGTCATCGCCAAGGTGCTGGCCGATAATGCCGACAAGGTGGCGCAATATAAGGGCGGCAAGGAGGCGCTGTTCGGTTTCTTCGTCGGCCAGACGATGAAGGCGATGCAGGGCAAGGCCAATCCGCAGATCGTCAACGAACTGCTGAAAAAAGCGCTGGCCTGAGGGCGGCGCTGTCCCGCCGCCGCATGCGGGGAACGCCCGACGAACGTGAAACCGCCCCGCGCCTCGCTCTTCCGAGTCGCGGGCGGTTGCGGTCAGCCTTCGGGATAGCGTTCGAATTGGGGCAATTGGTGGGCGTGCTCCATCCATGACAGCCGCTCGGCAATCTGGATCTGCGCGCCCGCAGGCCATGTTTCCGGCGCGTCGAGCGTGGCGGACTGCACATCGACGATGCCCGGCAACATCTGTGCGTTGCGATAGAACAGCCCGGTGCCGCAGGCGGGGCAAAAGCTGCGCATCGCCGTGCCGGAGGAATTGCGGGTGCGTGGTTCGCCCTGCGTCACGGTGAGGGCCTTTTCCTCGAACATCGCCCAGCTTACCATCGGCGCGCCCGCGCTTTTGCGGCAATCGTTGCAATGGCATAGCGCGACGTGCATCGGTTCCCCTTCCAGCCGATAGCGGACGGCGCCGCAATGGCATCCTCCTTCCTGGGTCATGACTGTTCTCCTGCGTGGTGCGTGACGGGAGACTTTACCATGATTCGGGCCGCCGGGGGCCGGGGAAGGGAAATTTCCCGCCCTCTTGCCCTTTTGTCCCCCTTGTTCTATGCCCCGCCGACCGGCGACCGATGCGGGCGTGGCGAAACTGGTAGACGCGCCAGATTTAGGTTCTGGTATCGCAAGATGTGGGGGTTCGAGTCCCTTCGCCCGCACCAGTGCGCCATCCTATGTCGGAGAGGTTCCCGCTCGCGGGCGCTGCGCCAACGAAATTTCGCAGAGATCTAGAAAGCGTTGAGTAGAAAAATGCAGACTGTCGAGACGTTGAACGAGGGCCTGAAGCGCGCCTACACCCTGACGATCCCCGCCAAGGATATCGACGCTCGCGTCGATAAGGAAGTGGCGAGCATTGCCCCGCAAATCCGTATGCCGGGCTTCCGCCCCGGCAAGGTTCCCACCAACCTCGTCCGCAAGATGCATGGGGAGCGGCTTCAGGCCGATGCGCTCAACAACAGCATCCAGGAAGGCGTGCAACAGCTGCTTTCCGACAACAAGCTGCGTCCCGCGATGCAGCCTGCGGTCGAACTGAACGAAGGGTTCGAGTTCGGCAAGGACGCCGAGGTGAAGGTCGAGCTGGAAGTGCTGCCGGAAATCGCGGCGCCTTCGATCGAAGGGCTGAAGCTGGAGCGCCTGACCGTCGAAGTGGCCGATGCCGCGATCGACGAGGCCGCCGGCAATATCGCCGCGCAGCAGAACGCCTATGCCGAGTTCGCCGCCAGCCACAAGGCGAAGACGGGCGATGTGGTCGTCCTCGATTTCACCGGCAAGGTCGATGGCGTCGCTTTCGATGGCGGCACCGGCGAGGGCATGAAGGTCGAAATCGGTTCGGGCAACCTGATCCCCGGTTTCGAGGACCAGCTTGTCGGCGTGAAGACGGGCGACGAAAAGGTCGTCAATGTGACCTTCCCCGAAGATTATGGCGTCGATACGCTGAAGGGCAAGGATGCGACCTTCGATATCAAGGTCACGGCGATCCTCGACAAGTCGAAGCCGAAGGTGGACGATGAGTTCGCCAAGAATCTGGGCCTTGAAGGCATCGACCAGCTTCGCGATCTGCTGAAAGGCCAGATCGAGCAGGAACATAACGGCCTGACCCGCACCCATATGAAGCGCAAGCTGCTCGATCAGCTTGCCGCCGCGCATGATTTCGACGTGCCGCCCTCGATGGTGGAGGCCGAGTTCCAGCAGATCTGGGCGCAGCTTGAGCATGAAGCCGGCCATGAGGAAGACCCCGAAGCCGCCAAGGCGGAACTGGAAGCCGAGAAGGAAGATTATCGCGCCATCGCGGTGCGTCGCGTCCGTCTTGGCCTGCTGCTCTCGGAAATCGGCCAGGCGAATGGCGTTGAGGTGAACGCGCAGGAAATGCAGCGTCTCGTCATGCAGGCGGCGCAGCAATATCGCCCGCAGGATCGGGAGCGCTTCGTCCAATATATCCAGAATGATCCGATGGCCGCCGCCCAGTTGCGCGCGCCGCTCTATGAGGACAAGGTCGTCGACTTCCTGTTCGACAAGGCGGAAATCACCGACCGCGCCGTCAGCAAGGAAGATCTGGAAGCCGCGATCGAGGCCGAGGATGGCGATGTGAAGCCCCATGTCCATGGCCCGGATTGCGGTCATGACCATGACCACGACCACAAGCCCGCGAAGAAGGCGCCTGCCAAAAAGCCCGCCGCCAAGAAGGCCGAAGCTGCCGAGGGCGAAGCCGGGGACGTGACCGGGGAAGCCAAGCCCGCGGCGAAGAAGGCGCCCGCGAAAAAGGCTCCGGCCAAGAAGGCGGATGCGTCCGAGGGCGAAGCCAAGGAAGCGCCCGCGAAGAAGCCCGCCGCCAAAAAGGCCCCGGCCAAGAAAGCGGCCGCCGCCAAGGCCGAGTGATTCCCGCACAGGGCCGTCCGCCCCGCATGAGGGGGCTGGGATCGGAATAGGAAAAAGGGTTGCGCGCCATCCGGTCCGCAACCCTTTTCCGTTGGGCAGGCAGGGGACAGCGCGGCAGGCGAACAGTCCGGGCGGAGGGGGAGGCTGCCGCCGTCGCCCTTTCGTCCTCTCACATCGGTAATCGCGGCGTTCTGACGGAGGTGCGCAGCGGGGATATATCGGGCGGGAAAGATTTGCGCAGTTAAACGCCCCGAAGTCCGATGACAGGATGGGTTCGCGGGAGGCGGCCCGGATCGGCGCCGATGTGGAGGCGGTAAACCTCGTCCTGTCCTGCGCCATGAGGTCCATGCTGCGGAATGCTGCCGAAGAGCGCGGCGCGTTTCGGCGGGTCGGCATATACGCCCGCCAGCCTCTATAACCGCATGCCATCCCGGCGATGGCGCGGGCGGCAGGATACGGGAAAAGCAGAATCGCCAACGGCCCCCTTCCCCCCGATCGCTTCTCCCCTTCCCGCCAGCAATGCGACAGGCCGGATGCCCGTGAACGGCAATTGCATTGATCCGCGCAGTTGGGATAGAGGGGCGTTCTTCATTCCCGACCATTTCCACTGATAGGGCCAGTCTTTTGACCGCACCGCGTATCGCCGTTCTGCTGCCCTGCTATAATGAGGCCGAAGCGATTGCCCGCACGGTGGGGGAATTTCGCGCCGCGCTGCCCGGTGCGGCCATCTATGTCTATGACAATAACAGCCTGGACGACAGCCGGGAGATCGCGGCGCAGGCAGGCGCGATCGTGCGGCAGGTCCGCCAGCAGGGCAAGGGCCATGTGGTGCGCCGCATGTTCGCCGATATCGATGCCGATATCTATGTGATGGCCGATGGCGACGCGACCTATGAGGCCGCCGCCGCCCCGGATATGATCGCGATGGTGCTGGAGCATAATTTCGACATGGTGGTGGGCGCGCGCCGATCGGAAGAGGAAGCCGCCTATCGCGCGGGCCATCGTGTCGGCAACCGGCTGCTCACCGGGCTGTTGCAGGGCCTTTTCGGCCGCAGCTTCACCGATATATTGTCGGGTTATCGCGTCTTTTCCCGACGGTTCGTCAAGAGTTTCCCGGTGCTGTCCGCCGGGTTCGAGATCGAGACGGAAATCAGCGTTCATGCGCTGGAACTGGCGATGCCGGTGGCCGAAAGGCAGACCGCCTATGGCGCGCGGCCCGAAGGGTCGGTCAGCAAACTTTCCACCTGGCGCGACGGCTGGCGCATATTGCGGACCATCATCACCCTTTATCGCACCGAACGGCCGATCTGGTTCTATGGCCTGATCGCCGCTTTGCTGGTGGTGCTGGCGTTCGGCATGGCCGCGCCGCTGCTGGCGACCTATATGAAAACCGGGCTGGTGCCGCGCTTTCCCACCGCCATCCTTGTTACCGGCATGATGATCGTCGCGGGGTTGAGCCTGATGTGCGGCCTCATCCTCGATACGGTGGTGCGCGGGCGGCGGGAGGTGAAGCGCCTGGCCTATCTTGCCTATCGCGCGCCCGCCGATCTGGTTTCATACAGCCCTGTTTCGTCTGGCCCGGTTTCGCCCGGCCCGGTGGAGCGATAAAGGGGCGTTAATCCCTGCGCTTTACAGGGGGGGAGGCAATCTCCCCCTTGAACCTGCATCATTTTGCCCCGATGTAGGTGGCGGGCAACATCAAGACGTCTGAAAGAAAAACGATCATCATGCACAACAGCACTTTCGATCCCATGGCCGCGCTGGTTCCTGTCGTCATCGAGCAATCGAATCGCGGGGAGCGCAGTTTCGACATTTATTCCCGCCTGCTGCGGGAACGGATCATCTTCGTGACCGGCCAGGTCGAGGATCATATGGCGTCGATCATCGTCGCCCAATTGCTGTTCCTCGAATCGGAAAATCCGAAGAAAGACATCTACATGTACATCAACTCGCCGGGCGGGGTGGTGACGGCGGGCCTGTCGATCTTCGACACGATGCAATATATCCGCCCGAAGGTCGGCACGGTGTGCATCGGTCAGGCGGCCAGCATGGGCAGCTTCCTGCTGGCGGCGGGTGAGCCGGGCATGCGCATCGCGCTTGCCAATGCGCGCATCATGGTGCACCAGCCGTCGGGCGGCGCGCAGGGCATGGCCTCGGATATCGAGATTCAGGCGAAGGAAATCCTGCGTATCCGGTCGCGGATGAACAATCTCTACGCGCAGTTCACCGGCCAGCCGCTGGAGAAGATAGAGGCCGCGATGGACCGCGACACCTTCCTCGAAGCGGAGGAAGCCAAGGCGTTCGGCCTGGTCGATCAGGTCTTCGAAAAGCGTCCGGTTCCGACCGAATCGGGCGACGCATAAGCCGATGCCGGGGGGAAGGCGCTGTCCCTCCCCCTATGAAACAGGACTTGTGAAACAGGGAAACTGCGGTCTAGGATGATCGTGACATATGCCCGGCCGGAACGGATTGCCCCTTGTGATCGGGGCCGGGCAAGGAAAGAGCAGGAATGACCAAGCTGACAGGCTCCGATTCGAAAAGCACCCTCTATTGCTCCTTCTGCGGCAAGTCGCAGCATGAGGTGCGCAAGCTGATCGCCGGACCGACCGTGTTCATCTGCGATGAGTGCGTTGAGTTGTGCAACGACATCATCCGCGAGGAAACCAAGAGCGGCCTTGTCGGAAAGAAGGATGGCGGGGTGCCGACGCCGCAGGAAATCTGCGACGTTCTCGATGATTATGTGATCGGGCAGGCGCGGGCGAAGCGGGTGCTTTCGGTCGCGGTGCACAATCATTACAAGCGGCTGAACCATGGCGCCAAGACGGGTGACGTCGAACTCGCCAAGTCGAACATCCTGCTGGTCGGCCCGACGGGGTGCGGCAAGACGCTGCTCGCCCAGACATTGGCCAAGACGTTCGACGTGCCCTTCACCATGGCGGACGCGACGACGCTGACCGAGGCGGGCTATGTCGGTGAGGATGTGGAAAATATCATCCTCAAGCTGTTGCAGTCGTCCGACTATAATGTCGAAAAGGCACAGCGCGGCATCGTCTATATCGACGAAATCGACAAAATCAGCCGCAAGGCGGAAAACCCCTCCATCACCCGCGACGTGTCGGGCGAAGGCGTGCAGCAGGCGTTGCTCAAGCTGATGGAAGGCACCACCGCCAGCGTTCCGCCGCAGGGCGGGCGCAAACATCCGCAGCAGGAATTTTTGCAGGTCGATACGACCAACATCCTGTTCATCTGCGGCGGGGCCTTTGCGGGCCTTGAAAAGATCATCGGTGATCGGCTGGAGGCGAAATCCATCGGGTTCGGCGCGCATGTCGCCGCGCCGGAGGAACGCCGCACCGGCGAACTGCTGCGCCAGAGCGAGCCGGAAGATCTGCTGAAATTCGGCCTGATCCCTGAATTTGTCGGTCGTTTGCCGGTCATCGCGACGCTGGAGGATCTGGACGTCGCGGCGCTGGTGCAGATATTGGTCGAGCCGAAGAACGCGCTGGTGAAGCAATATCGCAAGCTGTTCGAGATGGAAGATGTCGACCTGACCTTCACCGACGAGGCGCTGACCGCGATCGCGAAAAAGGCGATCGAGCGCAAGACCGGCGCGCGCGGCCTGCGCTCCATCATCGAGGCGATCCTGCTCGACACGATGTTCGATCTGCCGTCGATGGAAGGCGTGGGCGAGGTCGTCGTCGACAAGGACGTGGTCGAGGGCCGCAAGGAGCCGGTGCGCGTCTTTAGCGAAAAGGACAAGAAGGCCGAGGACGCGGCCTGACCGCGCTTCCTCCCCCGATAAAGGTTCAATGCGAAGGGCGTCCGTTACGGCAACGGGCGTCCTTTTCATATTCCCCTCATTGGCCTTTCGGCTGGGACGCATGGGGGATGACGGGGCCGGCGCCGACAAATCGGCATCGGCTCCGGCAGTCGGCATGGGTAGTCGGCATCGGTATGGGTCGGGACAGGCCGCATGGCTTCACGATGCCCTGCCCCGTGCCGGAACGACGTTCTGCCCGGTGTCGAAACGATGCCCTGTCCCATGTCGGAACGACGTTCTGCCCCTTGTCGGAAGCGAGCGGATCAACCTGACCGGAGGCGACCACAGGTTTTTCGGCCGCAAGGGTCAATCCCGTCTGCGACTCCATTCCTGACGGCCTGCAAAAGGGCGACTTCCCGCGCTCCCGGTACTCCCGGACCTTAAGCCCGCCGTATTCCGGGGCACGGAAACCCCCCATATTGCGCTGCGGCGGTTCGCGGCCCCGTCGCGTCATCTTCTGGAGTCGCAGGCGGCCATCGGCCAATGTCGACCGGCCCGAAGGAGGAGCAACCGGCGGCGCGGACGACAGCGCGGCCTATGGCTCATCTCAATGCCCCGCGCAGGCCGCCCGAACTGGAATGCCGATCGATACCGAAATGGGCAGCGACCCGGTCAGGCCGCGCCCTTCGTCGCCTGCGTGCGCCCCGGGCTGGTGCCGTTCAGCCATATATCGGGGGATTTTTCGGTCCCCGAACCGACACGGCGGCTGAACTCGGCCGAAGCGGTGCGAAGATTTTCCAGCATGGTTTCGACCGTGCCGAAGCCTTGTTCCAGCGTGTCGATTTCCGATGCGACGACTTCCGTATCGCGCCGGATCGTGTCCACGGTGGTGGACATGGAATCGGCCGCCAGCGCGGTTTCGTCCACGGCTGCGGTGATCATGGTGACGGTCTGTGCCTGCTGCTCCATCGCATGACGGATGCGTTCGGCGCTTTCCTGCACATCGCCGACGGTATCGCGGATGCGTTGATTGGTATCGACCGACTGGCGCGTCGAACTCTGGATGGCGGCGATCTTGTTCGCAATGTCGTCGGTGGCGCGCGCGGTCTGGCTGGCGAGGGATTTCACCTCCTGCGCGACCACGGCGAACCCGCGCCCGGCATCGCCCGCGCGGGCCGCCTCGATCGTGGCGTTGAGCGCCAGCAAATTGGTTTGCCCCGCAATGTCGCGGATGAGGCCGAGGATGGAGGCGATCGCCTGCGCATGATCGGACAGGGTGGTGGACATGGAGACTGCTTCCCCCGCCTGAAGCGAGGCGCGTTGCGCCACCTCCGCCGAATTTTCCACCTGCGCCCGGGTTTCCTCTATGGCGCGGATCAGCCCGGCGGAAATATGCGCGGCCTCGCGCATCGCCAGCGCCGATTGTTCGGCCGCCGCCGCCACCTCGGATACCTGATTGAGCATCCCGCGGGTCGCCTGCGACGCATGCTGTGCCTGCCCGCGCAGGCTGACGCCGAAGCGCGAGGCGTCATCCACCTCGCTGGCGATCCGCTGCTCGAACATCTCGCTATTGTGCCTGCGTTCCATGCTGTCGCGGCGGACGTTGATGTCGGCGACGGCGGCGCACATGGCCTCGACCTCGATCATCGTCATGCGCAGCAGCGCCCGCATCAGGCGATGGCGGACATCCGAATCATCCACCTTGCTGCGCACGATGTCGGTGATCGCTTCGTTCGAGGCATGGATCGCCATCAAAATCGTGCGCAGCGTAACCTGATGCCGACGGGCGAGATTGACGCATTCGCTGACCGAGCGAATCCAGCCATTGGAGGAGAAAAAGGAGAATTTCTGCCGCAAATAGCGTTTTATCTGCGCCCGGATGACCTGATCGGCATCGGGCGGCAGGCGATCGCGCAGGCCGCTGGCGCCCAGATAGACGGTGACGAAATCGTCCGTGGGCCTGATTTCATGCTCGATCAACGCCCAGATTTCGCGCGCGCTTTCCTCCAGCGTGCCGTCGGGGTCGAAATCCCCCAGCATCTCCTGGTTGTCCATATAGTTCCCGATCGCCAGATCGTGCGGCATTGCTGTTCCTGCCCCAATAGTGATTGCGTTGCCCAAATGCCGCGAAACCGTACGGGAAGGAGGTTAATCTTTGATTATCTTTCGCAATAGCGAACAAAAATGCCGGGAAGGGCCAATTACCACCCCATGATGATTTGCGTGCGGCGGACCCACGCGCTAAAGGGAGCCGATTCAGGGTTTAACTGAGAGAACGGGACCATCATGGCTCAACCACAAAAAAAGGGGCAGAGCAGACCCCTGTCGCCGCATCTTTCCATATGGCGCTGGGGGCCGCACATGGCGGTTTCCATCGCGCATCGCGTCGCCGGTGACGGCATGGCGATCGTCGGCGCGATGGCGCTGGTCTGGTGGCTGGTCGCGGCGGCATCCGGCCCGGCCCATTATGCCTATTTCCAGAACTGGGCGGTCAGCCCGATCGGCTATATCGTCATGATCGGCCTCACCTGGGCCTTTTTCCAGCATTTGTTTTCCGGCCTCCGCCATTTCGTGCTGGACATGGGGGCAGGGTATGAACTGGCGCGCAACCGCACCTGGTCGATTCTGGTCTTCGTTCTCGCTGTCGTCGTCACGGCGGCGATCTGGGTCTGGCTGCTGGTGGAGAAGCTCTGATGGGTAACGGAACGCCTATCGGCCGCGTGCGCGGCCTCGGTTCGGCCAAGTCGGGCGTGCATCATTGGGTGCTTCAGCGTTTCACCGCGGTCGGCAATATGCTGCTGGTTCTCTGGCTGATCCTTGCCCTGCTGCAAATGCCGGGCCTCGATTATGCGAGCGTGACGAGCTGGATCGCGCAGCCGCTGGTCGCTGTCCCGCTCATGCTGATGCTGGTCAGCATCTTCTGGCATCTGAAGCTGGGCCTTCAAGTGCTGATCGAAGATTATGTTCATGATGACGGGCTGAAATTTTTCGTGCTGATGCTGTTGAATTTCTATGCCCTTGGCGGGGGTGCCCTCGGCATCTTCGCGGTTGCCAAAATCGCATTCACGGGGGGCGCCGCATAATGTCGGACTCTTACAAGATCATAGACCATAGCTATGACACGGTCGTCGTCGGCGCGGGCGGTTCGGGCCTGCGCGCCACCATGGGCAGCGCCGAAGCGGGCCTGCGGACTGCCTGCATCACCAAGCTGTTCCCGACGCGCAGCCACACGGTCGCGGCGCAGGGCGGCATCGCCGCCTCGCTGTGCAACAACACGCCGGATCACTGGACCTGGCATATGTACGACACGGTCAAGGGGTCGGACTGGCTGGGCGATCAGGACGCGATCGAATATATGGTGCGCGAGGCGCCCGCCGCCGTCTATGAGCTGGAACATGCCGGCGTGCCGTTCAGCCGCAATGCCGACGGCACCATCTATCAGCGCCCGTTCGGCGGCCATATGCAGAATATGGGCGAAGGCCCGCCGGTGCAGCGCACTTGCGCCGCGGCCGACCGCACCGGCCATGCGATGCTGCACGCGCTCTATCAGCAGTCGCTGAAATATGACGCGGACTTCTTCATCGAATATTTCGCCATCGACCTCATCATGGAAGACGGCCCCAATGGCCGCGAATGCCGGGGCGTGATCGCCATCTGCATGGAGGACGGCTCCATCCACCGTTTCCGCAGCCATGCCGTGGTGCTGGCGACGGGCGGCTATGGCCGCGCCTATTTCTCCGCCACATCGGCGCATAGCTGCACCGGCGACGGCGGCGGCATGGTGCTGCGCGCGGGCCTTCCGCTTCAGGATCTGGAATTTGTGCAGTTCCACCCGACCGGCATCTACGGCGCGGGCGTGCTCATCACCGAGGGCGCGCGCGGCGAGGGCGGCTATCTCACCAATTCCGAAGGCGAGCGTTTCATGGAACGCTATGCGCCCTCGGCGAAGGATCTGGCGTCGCGCGACGTGGTGTCGCGCTCGATGGCGATGGAAATGCGCGAGGGGCGCGGCGTCGGCCCGAACAAGGATCATATCTACCTGCACCTCGACCATATCGACCCCAAGGTGCTGGCCGAGCGTCTGCCGGGCATCACCGAAAGCGGCAAGATTTTCGCGGGCGTGGACCTCACCCGCCAGCCGTTGCCGGTCTGCCCGACCGTCCATTATAATATGGGCGGCATCCCCTGCAATTATCATGGGCAGGTGGTGACGAAGGTGGGCGATGACCCGGAAGTCATCATTCCGGGCCTTTATGCGGTGGGCGAGGCGGCCTGCGTGTCGGTCCACGGCGCGAATCGCCTGGGGTCCAACTCGCTGATCGACCTCGTGGTGTTCGGCCGCGCGACCGGCCTCCACCTCAAGGAAACGATCAAGCCGAACAGCACCCACCGGCCGCTGCCCGCCGATTCGGCGGATCTGGCGCTCGGGCGTCTCGACCATTATCGCAATGCGAAGGGTAGCACGCCGACAGCGGATATCCGCCTCGACATGCAGCAGACGATGCAGAAACATGCCGCCGTGTTCCGCGACAGCGCGCTGCTGGCCGAAGGCGTCGACATGATGCAGAAGGTCAACAAGCGGCTGGGCGACGTGTCGATCGCCGACCGTAGCCTGATCTGGAACACCGACCTCATCGAAACGCTGGAACTCGACAATCTGATGGCGCAGGCCGTCTGCACGATGGAAGGCGCCCATGCGCGCAAGGAATCGCGCGGCGCTCATGCGCATGAGGATTTCCCGAACCGCGACGATGAAAACTGGATGAAGCACACCGTTTCCTGGTTCGAAGGCTGGGGCGGCACGGGCGGCAAGGTGACGCTGGATTACCGTCCGGTGCATGATTACACGCTCACCGACGATGCCGAATATATCAAGCCGAAGGCCCGCGTATACTGATCGCGCCCGCTTGGCTGACAGTTCTGGATGAACATAGCGAAGGGCGGGCCGATGGCTCGCCCTTTTGCGTTGAAAAGCCGTCCCCGCGCCGCCTGATCGCCGCCCCATCGCTACATCCTCGATCGCCATCCCTTGACCGCTGTTGCGGTGCAGTGCAGCATGACCACCCCCTCCATCAGAGAAAAGCCCGACATGAAGCAGGAAGCGACGATCTCGCAAAACCCGGATATCCGCTATCTCGGACGGCTATTGGGTGACGTCATCCGCGCCTATGGCGGGGACAAGCTCTATCGCCAGACGGAGTATATCCGGTCGGCCTCGGTCGATCGCGCGCGGGGCGTCGAAGGGGCGGATCTGGTCGATACCGGGCTGGGCGCGCTCGGTCTGGACGATACGCTGTCCTTCGTGCGCGGCTTCATGCTGTTTTCCATGCTCGCCAATCTGGCGGAGGACCGGCAGGGCATGGATGGCGACATGGAGGCCTCCTTCGCGCGGGCGGTGGCCGCGCTGGAGCGTCACGGCATCGGCCGGGACAGGATCACGGCGCTGCTCGACACCGCGCTGGTCGCGCCGGTCCTGACCGCCCACCCGACCGAGGTGCGCCGCAAGTCGATGATCGACCACCGCAACCGCATCGCCGAACTGATGCGGCTGCGCGACGACGGCCAGATCGAGACGGATGCGGGCGAGCCGGTGGATGAGGCGATCATGCGGCAGATCGCGCTGCTGTGGCAGACGCGCCCGCTGCGCCGGGAACGGCTCTATGTGCAGGATGAGATCGACAACGCGCTCACCTATTTCCGCGACGTGTTCCTGCCGACGCTGCCCGCCCTTTATGCCCGGTGGGAACGGATATTGGGCAGCCGCCCGTCCAGCTTCCTGCGGGTGGGGAACTGGATCGGCGGCGATCGCGACGGCAACCCCTATGTGCAGGCCGATCAGGTGCGATCGGTCATGGCGCGCGGGGCGGAAGTCGCGCTGGAACATTATATGGACGGCGTCCATGCGCTGGGCGCGGACCTTTCCCTTTCGACCGAACTGGCCGATGTGCCCCGCGCCGTGCTCGATCTGGCCGAGGCGAGCGGCGACACGTCGCCCAGCCGGGCGGATGAACCCTATAGGCGCGCGCTTTCGGGCATTTATGCGCGTCTGGCGGCGACCTATGAAGGGCTGACCGGCAAGCCGCCGCCGCGTCCCTCGACCCTGAAACAGGCCCCCTATGCCGGCCCGTGCGATCTGCGCGCCGATCTCGTCACGCTGGCGCAGGGGTTGGCGAGCGATGGGGAAGGCGCGCTGGCCACCGGCGGCGCGCTGGGGCGCCTGATCCGCGCCGTGGAGACATTCGGTTTCCATCTCGCCACGCTCGACATGCGCCAGAACAGCGCCGTGCATGAGCGGGTGGTGGCCGAATTGCTGAAGGAAGCGGGCGTCGAGGGGGATTATATCGCGCTCGACGAATATGCGCGGATCGCCCTGCTGCGCCGGGAATTGGCGACCAACCGGCCGCTGGGGTCGCGCTTTGCCCGCTATGGCGAGGAAACGGCGAGCGAACTGGCGATCGTGGAGGCCGCCGCGCAGGCGCACCGGGCTTATGGGCCGCAGTGCATCACCCAATATATCATCAGCAAGGCGGAGAGCGTTTCCGACATGCTGGAGGTCGCGATCCTGCTGAAAGAGGTCGGCCTGTGGCGGGTCGAGGGGCCGGGGGAGACGCCGCATTGCGCGGTGATGCCGGTGCCCCTGTTCGAAACTATCGCCGATCTGGAGGCCGCGCCCGGCATCATGAGCGCATGGTTCGCCCTGCCGGAAATCGGCGCGATGACGCGGGCGCGGGGCCATCAGGAAGTGATGATCGGCTATTCGGACAGCAACAAGGACGGGGGCTATCTCACCTCGACCTGGGGCCTGTATCAGGCGAGCGAGGCCCTGGCGCCGGTGTTCGAGCAGGCGGGCGTCGGGATGCAGTTGTTCCATGGCCGGGGCGGTGCGGTCGGGCGCGGGGGTGGTTCCGCCTTCGCTGCGATCCGTGCGCAGCCCTCGGTATCGGTGCAGGGGCGCATCCGCATCACCGAGCAGGGGGAAGTGATCGCCGCCAAATATGGCACGCCCGATGTCGCGGCCGCCAATCTGGAATCGATGACCAGCGCGACCTTGCTGGCGACGCTGGAACCGCAGAGCCTCGGCCCGCAGGACAAGGCGCGGTTCGCCGCCGCGATGGAGCAATTGTCGAACACGGCCTTCGCGGCCTATCGCGCGCTGGTTTACGATACGCCCGGCTTCAAGCAGTTTTTCCGCGACCTGACGCCGATTCAGGAAATAGCGGGCCTCAAGATCGGGTCGCGCCCCGCCAGCCGGACGAAAAGCGACCGGATCGAGGATTTGCGGGCTATCCCGTGGGTGTTCAGCTGGTCGCAGGCGCGGGTGATGCTGCCGGGCTGGTATGGTGTCGGGCACGCGCTGGAGCAGTTCCCGGACAAGGTGCTGCTGAAGGACATGGCGCGGATCTGGCCATTTCTGACATCGACGCTCGCCAATATGGAAATGGTGCTGGCCAAATCCGACATGGGCATTGCCGCCCAATATCTGCCGCTGGTGCAGGATCAGGAGGCGGGACAAGAGATTTTCGCCCGCATCCGCGAAGGGTGGGACAAGGCCCATGACGGCCTGTTGCTGGCCACGGGGCAGGCGCATATGCTGGAGGCCAATCCCTTGCTGGACCGGTCGATCCGCCTGCGGTTGCCTTATATAGAGCCGCTCAACCTGTTGCAGGTGGAATTGCTGAAGCGTCACCGCGCGGGGGAGGATGATCCCCGTATCAAGGAAGGGATCGAATTGTCGCTCAATGCGATCGCGACGGCCCTGCGCAACAGCGGGTAATTTGATAAGGCCCCATCGGGAGAGGGGGCCATTCGCCCTCCCGTCCCTTCGCCAGGCAGTCTGAAAACAGGCGGGGGAGGGAGGGAGAGGCCCGGCGCCCCATTGGGACGCCGGATCGGTTCAGATCAGATCAGATCAGAACTTCGCGACCACACCGGCCATCGGGCGGAGGGTGTTGAAATTGCCGAGCGTATCGACCTGAAGACGCAGGCGCATATTGCTGCTGTCGCCCTGACCCATGCCGAAATCGACGGGCGAGAGTTCCGTGCCGAAACCATAGGTGGTGCCGTGGAAATCGGGGCTGTCATTGCCCAGCGCGTCGAAATTGGTCCAGCGATAGCCGACCGAACCGAAGATCAGGCTGTCCTTGCCGGCCTTCACGCCCGCGCGGCCCGTCACGCCATATTGCCAATCGACATCGCCCTTGAGGCCCTTGGCCACATTGCCTTCGACACCGACGACGATCGGCCCGGCGACATTATAGTTGACGCCCGCGACGCCTTCGACGGTCCAGCTATCATAGCCGAGCGGAGGAATGCCGCTCTTGTCCGGCTGATCGTTGAACTTTTCCCAGCCGCTCATCACGCCGACATAGGGTTCGAGGCGACCTGCACCGTCCTGGGCATAAGCCGCGGCAGGAATGATGGATGCAGCGGCCATTGCCGCGAAAAGCAGTTTTTTCATGTCTTTCGACCTCATATCATTTTCTGTTGAAACACACGGTTTGGACCCGGCGGCTGGCGATCGAACGTTCCCTGTGATCGCACTGGCAAGGGGACAAATGCTTGGGGCCGCATTACAGTTTCATGAACAATGATAGAAACTGAAAAGAAGCCGATAATGCGGCAATAATGTCACGGTTTCTGAACCTGACATTACTGGAATAAGAGCGAAATGTTGCTCAGATGCAAAAAAGGCGGGGAATGGCGCCCCGCCTTTGAATAGTATAGCAATACAGCCTTGCCTTTGTCGGTCAGGACTGTTCATCCATTGCTCAGGACACGGTCGCCTTGATGATCTTTCCGGGATTTGCCGGCGGCTCACCCTTGGGCAGGGCATCGACATGCTCCATGCCTTCTTCCACCACACCCCAGACGGTATATTGGCGATCGAGGAAGGTCGCGTCGTCGAAGCAGATGAAGAACTGGCTGTTCGCGCTGTTCGGGTTCATCGCCCGCGCCATGGAGCAGACGCCGCGCACATGCGGTTCCGCATTGAACTCGGCCGTCAGGTCGGGCAGTTGCGAACCGCCCATGCCGCTGCCGGTCGGATCGCCGCCCTGCGCCATGAAGCCGGGGATGACGCGATGGAACACGACGCCATCGTAAAAGCCTTCCTTCGCGAGGGTGGAGATGCGCTCCACATGCAGCGGCGCAAGGTCCGGGCGCAGCTTGATAACGACATCGCCGGAATCGAGGGTGAGGGTCAATCTCTGGTCAGCCATATCCTTATCTCCTGCCATAGCCTTAGCTTTCGAGGCGCCCGGTTGGGTGCTGCCGCCCATATAGGGGCTGCATTTGTTTTGGAAACCCGCAAAAGGCCGTTGTCCGCTGAATTGCATTGCAATTCCGACGGACCTGGGCGAAAGCGGGCGCATGATCGACCGGAACGCAACAGCAACAGAGGGGGCCGCGGATGAACCAGACCGATGCTGCGCCCCCGGTGGACCCCCGGAACGATCCTGATCCCTCCATCGCGGAGGATATGGCCGTCGAATCCCGTCATGACGAGGACGACCGGCTGAAGCCCGAATATGTCTCCGCCGTGCGCGAGGCGGTGGAGCAGGGCGATAGCGAGCGCGCGCGCGATCTCGTGGCGCCGCTCCACCCGGCCGACATTGCCGACCTTATCGAACTGACGCCGTCGGAAGAGCGCGCTGACGTCATCGCCGCGCTGGGCGATCTGGTCGGGGCGGAGGTGCTCTCCGAACTGAACGAATATGTCCGCGAGGATGTGATCGAGGCGCTGGAACCACAGCAGGTCGCCGATCTCGCCGCCGAACTCGATACCGACGACGCGGTCGCCATTATCGAGGACATGGAGGAGGCCGATCAGCAGGCCGTCCTCGATGCGATGGAGCCGGAAGACCGCGCCGCCATCGAAAGCGCGCTGTCCTACCCGGAGGAATCGGCGGGGCGCATGATGCAGCGCGATCTGATCGCGGTGCCGCCCCATATGAATGTCGGGCAGTTGATCGACTATCTGCGCGATGGGCAGGGCCTGACGACCGATTTCTGGGAAATCTTCGTTGTCGATGAACTGCACCACCCGATCGGCACCTGCCAGTTGAGCTGGGTGCTCACCTGCCCGCGGGGCATCCCGATCGCCGATGTGATGCAGCGGGAACAGACGTTGATCCCGGTCGATATGGATCAGGAAGAGGTCGCGCTGCGCTTTCAGAAATATGCGCTGATTTCCGCCGCCGTGGTCGATGGCGAAGGGCGGCTGGTCGGCATGATCACGGTCGACGACATATTGCACATCGTTCAGGAAGAGGCGGGCGAGGACATTTTGCGCCTGTCGGGCGCCGGCGATGGCGACATCAACGAACCGATATTGGACAGCTATAAGGGCCGGGTGCGCTGGCTGCTGTCCAATCTGGTGACGGCGCTGGTCGCGTCCACGATCATCGGCGTTTTCGAAGGCACGATCGAACGGATGGTGGCGCTCGCCACGCTGATGCCGATCGTCGCCGGGGTCGGCGGCAATGCGGGCAGCCAGACGATGGCAGTGACGGTGCGCGCGCTCGCGACCAACCAGATCACGGCGTCCAACCGCTGGCGGACGATATTGCGGGAAATCCGCGTGGCGCTGCTCAACGGGGCGACGGTCGCCTGTGTGCTGGGGGTGGGCGTCGCGCTGGTGTTCGGCAATGCGGTGCTGGGCGCGGTGATCGCGACGGCGATGATGGCCAATATCGTGACGGCGGGCTTTGCGGGGGCCTCCATCCCGTTGATCTTCGACCGGTTCGATGCCGATCCGGCGGTCGCCTCTTCCATCTTCGTGACGATGATTACCGATTCCATGGGTTTCCTCGCCTTTCTGGGGTTAGCGACGGCGGCGGGGCTGACAGGCTAGGACCGACCGACATTGGCCTACGGCTGTCTGCGACTTCAGCCCTGACGGCCTGCAAATGGCGACTTTCTGCGCTTCCGGTGCTCACGGACCTTAAGTCCGCTGCGTTGGAACGAGGCGCGTGACTCGTTCCAAGGGTCACAGAAAATCACCATATTGGCCTGCGGCTGTCTGCGATTCCGACTCGTCATCTTCTGAATGTCGATTGGTCCTAGGACCGGCTGCACGGGAAAATGGTTGAAAGGGCGGGCGAGGCACGCCATTTCCCGGACATGCCCCTGCATATGACCAAGATCGCCTTTGGCGCCGAGAGCGCGGAAGACCTTCGCGACTATCTTTTGTCGTGCAAGCTGCAAGGCGAGGCGCGCCTGACGACCCGCTATCGCCCGAAGCGGGCCAATGAAATGGCGGGCGGCTCGCTCTACTGGATTCATGCGGGCGCTATCGTCGGACGCAGCCCGATTTTGGGGTTCATGGAAAATGGGCAGGGGCGGTACTGGATTCGGATCGAGCCTGATCTGATCCCGGTCGTTCCCCGCGCCAAAAGGGCGCATCAGGGCTGGCGCTATCTGGAAGACAAGGACGCGCCGCCGGATCTGGGCGAGGGGGCGGGGCAGGGCGAGGCGCTGCCCGCCCATCTGGCGCAAGAACTGGATCGGCTGGGACTGGTCTGAATGTTCGCGCGGGCGAGCGGTGCTGCGGGCGCAGGCGGGAGAGCAGTCGATCCGGCTGCGCCGCACGGCGTTACTATCTGATCGGAAAACTCCAAGCGACAGTCGTCAGGGAATGCCCGCCGATTCCCGCATCCGTTTTTCCGCATGCCATTGGCGCAGCATCGCTTGCGTGCAGCCGGTGAACCCATAGCTGCCATTGGGCGAGCAACTGTTCGGGGTGATCGCCTGCCCTGCCTGATCCATCGCCGCGACCTGACTGGCCCAGCCGGGGCCGCCCGTGACTTCGGGCTTTTCGCGCAGGGTTTTGGGGATGCGATAGCGCTCGGCCTCCGGCTTGCGGGCGCAGACGATGATTTCATCCCGGCTGCCCGTATCGGTGGGGCAGGGATCGTCGCCATAGACCACCAGAGCGATGACCCGTTGCGGCGGATCTTCCGCCTGCGCCGCAGAAAGGGGCGCCAGCACGGCCATCAGGGGAAGCGGCCAAAGGAACAGGGATCGAGCGGAGAACATGGCCTATCCTTTCGCCCGATGGCCTGAACCCAGCCTGTATGGCGGGGCGGGAATGGGTTTTCGTGCCATGGTGAAACCGCGATTTCGGCCTCTGTGGCCTGCCGGGCGCGATTCCTTCTGGCCCTATTGCGATGATATCGGAAGGCCGGATACCGACAGAGTCGGCACAACAGGGGCGAACGGCTTTCCGTGCGTCTTGCACGTTCCTGCGGGCGTCGCCTCGGCTCATGGCGCGCCATTATGCCGCGATGGTCCGCCGTTGGGCATGCCGTCGCCCTAAGCCGATGGCGCTTGCTTCCTAGGACCGATCGACATTCAGAAGATGACGAGTCGAAAATGGTGATTTTCCGTGACCCTTGGAACGAGTCACGCGCCTCGTTCCAACGCAGCGGACTTAAGGTCCGTGAGCACCGGAAGCGCGGAAAGTTGCCATTTGCAGGCCGTCAGGGCGGAATGTCGATCGGTCCTAGTTGCGCGCAGGGTCGGCGAGGGCGCCGGTCGCGGGGTCGGCCTTGTTCTCCAGACCATGCTGATCGGTATCGCTGCCGGCATTGGCATTGGCTTTGGCGGCAGCAGCGGCGGCTTCCTCGGCCTTGGCGCGGGCCTCGATTTCTTCTGAATCGGCGTCGATGGTGGACAGGCGCTTTTCCCGTTCCGCCGCGACGAGATCGGCCCAGCTTTTTTCCCCGGTCATGCGGCGTTCGGCCTTGGCCTGCGCGGCGATTTGCCTGAAGCAGCCGGTGACGCCGCCCGCGCCGGAGGGGGTGCAGCTTTCGGTGCCGCTGTTGCCGACATATTCGATCGACTGGACCCGGTTGGCCCAGCTTTCATTCTGCGTCGAACCAAAATCGGGCGTTTCGCGCAATTCCTTGGGGATGCGATAGCGTTCCTTTTCTTCCTGCCGGGCGCAGACGACGATTTCGCCGGAGGCGCTGGCCGGGCAGGGATCGTCGCCATAGACGATGACCTGCCGGACGCGCTCTGCCGAAGGCCCGGCGGTTTCCGTCTGCGCAAGGGCCGGGGCGCTGATCGCCAGCATCGCGGCAAAGCCCGCGCCCGTCCAATATTTCAGTCCGTTACCCATGGTTCAGATCCTTTTCGAAAGGGCGATCGCGGCCTTGCACCCCAGCCTGATCGCCCCGAACAGCAGCGGATAGGCCGGCGCGTCTTCCGCGCCATGGGCAAGGGCGGCGTCGCGATGTTCGACTTCCTCCGCCTGAAATTCAGCGATGACCTCCGACAATTCGGGATCGCTGTCGCCCAGTTCGCGAAGCTGGTCCGCATAATGTTTGTCGATTTCCGTTTCGACGGCGGCGGTGCAGGCCATGGCGGCTTCCGGCCCGATGGCCGCCGTCACCGCGCCCAGCGCGAAACCGGCGGCTTTCCAGACGGGATGCAGCATTGTGGGGCGCACGCCGCGCCGCGCGATCATCGCGTCGAAATGCTGGCGGTGGCGTTCTTCCTGCGCGGCCATCAGGGCGATGGAGCGGCTCATCGGATGGCGATCGCCCATCACCGCAAGCTGGCCTGCATAGATCATGGTCGCGCCAAATTCCCCCGCCTGATCGACGCGCAGCATCGACATGCGGTCGGGCCGTGGCCGGTTGGGGAGGGGAAAGTCGCTCATGCCTTGTCCTTCTGTCGGCGCAGCAGCAGGGCGATCAGCAAGGCCGCGCCCAGCGACAATAGAGCATTATAGCCCGCAAGGGAAATGCCCAGCAGCGACCATGGCGCGACGTCGCATCGGGTGATCGGCGCGGCCATGATCGCGTCGAGCATATCCTGCGCGCTGCCGCCGCCCATGGAGACGGAGCAGGCGGTGACGCCTTCCCACCAGCCATATTCGACCCCGGCATGAAAGGCGCCGATGGCCCCGCTCAGCGCGATGGCGAGCGCGGCGAGCGCCACCAGCAGGCGGCTGAGGCCCGCCCGCCCGCGCAGGGCGAAGGCCGCCAGCGCGAGCAGGATCGCGGCGAGATGCGGCCAGCGTTGCCACAGGCACATCTCGCACGGGTACAGCCCGCCGACATATTGAGACAGCAGCGCGCCACCCAGCAGCAGCGCCGGGGCGAGGAGCGCGATGGCGCGCGCCGCCGGGAGGGATGAGGAACGGTGCGCCCGGTTCATCACGGCCTCAGCGCTGGCCCGCGGCTTTCTTCAGCGCGCCGGTCTGCGCCGCCGCCGTCGCCTTTGCGGCCTGTGGGCCGAGGCGGGCGATGGTGTCGAGCGCATAGTGCAACTGGAAATCCTCTATGCCCTTTTCCTTGAGCTGCTCGGCCGTCATCGCAAAGCGCGGATCATCCTTCGCGTCTTCCTCGAACACCGGGTCGTCGCTCTTGATCTCGTTGATGAGGTGGCGGCGCAGGTCCGATTCGCGGAATTTGGGCCGCGTCTTGTAATCCGGGTCGGACAGTTGCGGCACGCGGATATCGGGCTTGATCCCGCCTTCCTGCACGCTGCGGCCCGATGGCGTGTAATAGCGCGCGGTCGTCAGGCGCAGCGCCGTGCTGGGGGAAAGGGGCAGCAGCGTCTGCACGCTGCCCTTGCCGAAGCTGGTTTCGCCCATGATGAGGGCGCGGTGCTGATCCTGCAAGGCGCCCGCGACGATTTCCGACGCGGAGGCCGACCCCGCATCGACCAGCACGATGACCGGCGCGCCGCCCGTATCGTCGCCCGCCTTGGCGTAATAGCGTTCGATATCGCCCTTGGCCCGGCCGCGCTGCGACACGATTTCGCCGCTGTTGAGGAAGGTGTCGGACACCGACACCGCTTCATCCAGCAGGCCACCGGGGTTGGAGCGCAGATCGAGAATATAGCCGGTCGGCTTGCGGCCCAGCGATTGGGTGATGCTGCGGATAGCAGAGCGCACATCCGCGCCGGTATTGGCGGAAAAGCTGACGATCTGGATGACGCCGATGCCGTTCTTCACTTCCCATTTGACCGGCTTGATATCGATGATCTCGCGCGTCAGCGTCACGTCGAAGGGTTTGTCGCGTCCGGGGCGGACGATGGTGAGTTTGATCGGCGTGCCGGGCTTGCCGCGCATCTTGCCCACCGCTTCATCGAGGGAGCTGCCGTAGATCAGCTCGCCGTCGATATGGGTGATATAATCGCCCGCCTTCATGCCGGCGCGGGCGGCGGGCGTGTCGGCGGTCGGCGCGATCACCTTGACGGTGCCGTCCTCCATTGTGACGGAAAGGCCGAGGCCGCCATAGCTGCCCTCGGTCTGGGTCTTGAGATTTTCGAAATCGCTGGCGTCGAGGAACCCGCTATGCGGATCGAGACTGGTGAGCATGCCGGATATGGCGCCGCGAATCAGCTTTTGATCATCGACCTTCTCGACATAATCGGTCCGCACTTTCTGGAACACGTCCATGAATTCATCAAGCGCGGCATAGTTGCTGCCTTCCGCTTCGGCCATGGCGGCGGTGGTGGCAGGCACAAGCGCAAGCGCGGCCAGAGCGGCGGCATTGCGGAACAACGATGGATTCATAGAGGCAGCAGTCCCGATTATACTATCGCCGCACTATAGGACGGCGGAGGGGGCGCGCATAGCCCGGATTTTCGCTGCGTTACCGGGCGTGATGGGGCAGGCGCGGGAGTGGCTGGCGGGTGTGGCTGGCGAGGGTGGCTGACGGGCGCGGGGGCGGATCAGGACGGCACGGTCATCATCGCGACAATATCGACCGGCCTGCCCTGCCTGCGCAGTTCGATCGTGATGGCGGGGTGATTGCCGGTTCGCGCCGTGCCGATGGGCGCGCCCTGCCCGATATCCTGCCCGACGGTGACGGCGAGCCGCGCCAGATCGGTGAGCAGCGTGGTCCACCCGTCGCCATGGTCGATGATGACGATCTGGCCGAACCCCCCATAGCGCCCGGCATAGGCGATGCGGCCCCTTGCCGGGGCGATGACCTGCGCGCCGGGCCGGGTCGCGAGGGTGATGCCGCGCGACCGGACGCCGCTGTCCGACAATTCGCCCATGCCGGTAATCAGCGTGCCGGGCACGGGCAGGCGATAGGCGGGGGACGGGCCGGTGGTGGCGGCGCCCGCATCGGCGGAACCCGACCCCTGCGCCGCCGCCGCCGTCGCGCCCGGTTCCGGCGTGCCGGGGCGCGGCCTTGGCCCCGGCAGGGCGGCGAGGCGGGTGCGCACCGCGCCTGCCTGCTGCACCTGCCCCATCAGCGCGTCGATATCGCGCACGCGCTCGCTCATCGCCAGCGCGCGTTCCGTCTCTTTCGCGGCGGTGGAGGACAGATCCTTCGCCACCAGACGCTTTTGCGCTTCGAGGCGGTTCAGCTCGACCCGCTGCCCCGCCAGCTTCACCCGGCCATCCTTCACGGCCTGCGTGGCCTGCGCGGTCATCGCGTGAAGCTGCCGCGTCTTGCCCAGTTCGCCGCGCAGATCGGCGGTGCGCTGGTGGATCACCGGCAGGATATGGGTGAAGGCGGCGCGGACATGCACGGTGTCGGCAAGGCTGCCGGGCTGGAGCAGGGCGAGCACCGGCGGGCGGCGGGCGAAGCCCTGCAAGGCGGCGGTCAGGCGCACCAGCGGCCCCTGCTGCTGCGCCAGCCGGGCGGATTGCCGATCCACCAGCCGGTTGATGATGGCGAGCCGCGCCTGCCCCGCCCGCAGATCGGCCTCGCTTTCCTCCACGCGGGCGGCCAGCGCGTCGGCCTGCGCGTTCAGGCGATCGGCATCGCGGGTCGCGGCGTCGGCCTGCGCTTCCAGTTGGCGGGAGAGGGCGCGGGCGCGCTGGGCCTGCGCCTTCGCCTCTTTCAGCGCCTTTTGTTCCTCCGCGATGGAGGTGGCGCGCCCGGCGACGACGACCTGCTGGGCGGAGGCCACCCATGCGCTCGCGCCGAGCAGCAGGGCGCCCGTCCCCGCAAGGCCGGAAAGAATCGCGATGATGGCCCCCCGCTTCATCCGCGCTATCCTTCGCGATGATAGGGATGGTTGGCAAGGATGGAGGTGGCGCGGAAAAGCTGTTCCGCCAGCATCGCCCGCGCCATCATGTGCGGCCATGTCATCGTGCCGAAGGCGATCAGCAGATCGGCCCCGGCCCGCGCCTCGTCATCGAACCCGTCCGCCGCGCCGATCATCAGGCGGCATTCGCGCATGCCGTTGTCGCGCCAGCCGCCCAGCCGCCCGGCAAATTCCATCGACCCCAGTTGTTTGCCCTTTTCATCGAGCAGCACCGTCACGCAGGGCGTGGCGGTGACGGCGGGCAATTTGCCACCGGTGTCGGGCATTTCGGTGACGCGGGTCGGCCAGCTTATCCGCTTGAGATAGCGTTCCACCAGTTCGCTTTCCGGCGACCGGCCGATCTTTCCGCGCGCGATGATGTGCAACAGCATGGGCGCGGCCTTTCCGCTTCAGCCAGAACGGGCAGGCAGGGCCTAGAGCGTCGCCGCCGAGGGTGCGGGCGGCGCGTCGGCAAAGCCCCACATGCGTTCCAGATTATAGAAGCTGCGCACTTCCGGGCGGAACAGGTGGATGATCACGTCCCCGGCATCGACCAGCACCCAATCCGCGGCGGGCAGCCCCTCTATCCGTACGAAGCGGCCCGTCTGCTGCTTGATCCGCTCGGCCAGCTTTTGCGCCATGGACGCGACCTGACGCGAGGAACGGCCGCTGGCGATCACCATATAATCGGCGATGCTGCTTTTGCCTGCAAGCGGGATGGAGATGGTTTCCTGCGCCTGATCGTCGTCCAGCGACTGCATCACGATGGCGTGGATATCTGCCGGAGAACCGGCATCGGATGCCGGGACGCTGGCGGGGTGAGTCTGGTTCAAAATCGCTCCTTCATGGGTGGTGGGCCTGAGTCGGTTCATATGTGGGTTCATAGAGACAGGGTTCATGAGACGGGACGGCGCGACAGCGTATCGCGCACGCGCTGACTCGAATATTCGCGGTGCCAGAAAGGATCGGCCCGTCGCAACAGGGTTGCCGATCGTGGGTCAGGGCGGAAGCGCAAAAGCACAAGCGCCGGAGCTCTCCAGTCCGTCCAGTGTCTGCTCTGGCGCGCGGGCCGGACGAAACGCCGCAGCCAGTTCATGGCGGATTCACCATGGCTGCGCGCATCATAACCCGGCCGGGCGATTACGGCAATGGGCATAGTGCGGGCGATGGCGCGCCAATCTTTCCACGCGCCGAACTGGCGCAGATTGTCCGCGCCCATCAGCCAGCAGAAGCGGTGGCGGGGGTAGCGGCGGACCAGCGCGCGCACCGTGTCGATGGTGTAGCGGGTGCCCAGATGTTGCTCGATCGCGGTGGGGCGGATCGGCGCGTGCGCCGCCACGCGCCGCGCATGGGCGAGGCGGGCGGGCAGCGGGGCCATGTCCTTTGTGGGTTTCAGTGGGTTGCCGGGGCTGACCAGCCACCACACTTCATCCAGCCCCAGCGCCTCCTGAGCGAACAGGCTGATGGCGCGATGGCCGCCATGGGCCGGGTTGAATGACCCGCCCAGCAGGCCGATTTTCCGGGGATAGCCGCGGGGTGTCGTCATGGAAATGCCGGGCGGGGCGGGCGGCTTACGCCCGCGCGCCCGCTTCATCCACGCCGGTGCTGTTGTGGCGCAGCGCCTTCAGCACCGTGCGCACGATGCCGTCCGCGTCGAGGCCCGCCTCGGCATATTGTTTTTCCGGCTTGTCCTGATCCTGAAACAGGTCGGGCAGGCGCAATGTGCGCAGTTTCAGGCCCGCATCGATCAGCCCTTCATCGCTGGCGAGCGTCAGCACATGCGCGCCCAGCCCGCCGATGCTGCCTTCCTCCACCGTCACGGCGACGTCATGGGTGGTGAGCAGGCGGCGGATCAGCGCCTCGTCCAGCGGCTTGGCGAAGCGCAGGTCCGCGACCGTGGTGGGAAGCCCGCGCGCGTCGAGCGCATCGGCGGCCTTCAGCGCCTCTTCCAGCCGCGTGCCGAGCGAGAGGATCGCGACCTTCTTGCCTTCCCGCACGATGCGGCCCTCACCGATCTTCAACCGCAGCGGCACATCGGGCAGCGGCACGCCCACGCCATTGCCGCGCGGATAGCGCACCGCGATCGGGCTGTCGTCATGCAACGCGCAGGTGTGCACCATATGGACCAGTTCGGCCTCGTCGGCGGCGGCCATCACCACCATATTGGGCAGGGTGGCGAGATAGGTGATGTCGAAACTGCCCGCATGGGTGCTGCCGTCTGCGCCGACCAGCCCCGCCCGGTCGATGCCGAAGCGCACCGGCAAATTCTGGATCGCCACATCATGCACCACCTGATCATAGGCGCGTTGCAGGAAGGTCGAATAGATTGCGCAAAAGGGTCGCATGCCCTGCGCCGCCAGCCCCGCTGCGAAGGTGACGGCATGTTGTTCGGCGATGCCGACATCGAAGCAGCGATCGGGAAAGGCTTCCCCGAACTTGTCGAGGCCCGTGCCCGACGGCATGGCGGCGGTGATCGCGCAGATGGTTTCGTCGCGCCGGGCCTCGGCGATCAGGGCCTTGGCAAAGACGCCGGTATAGCTGGGGGGGCCAGGCGGGGCCTTGGCCTGCGCGCCCGTCACCACGTCGAATTTCTGCACGCCATGATATTTGTCCGCCGCCGCTTCGGCGGGCGCATAGCCCTTGCCCTTTTGCGTGACGACATGGACGAGGCACGGCCCCTCCGCCGCGTCGCGTACATTTTCCAGCACGGGGATCAACTGATCGAGATTATGCCCGTCGACCGGGCCGACATAATAAAAGCCCAGTTCCTCGAACAGCGTGCCGCCCATCGCCATGCCGCGCGCATATTCGTCGGTTTTCCGGGCCGCATTGTGCAGCGAACGGGGCAGCTTGCGCGCCAGCCGCCGCGCAAGGCCGCGCAGGCCCAGAAATTCGCGGCTCGACACCAGCCGGGCGAGATAGGCCGACAGGCCGCCGACCGGCGGGGCGATCGACATGTCATTATCGTTGAGGATGACGATGAGGCGGTCGCCCGCCGCCTCTGCATTGTTCATCGCCTCATAGGCCATGCCCGCCGACATCGCGCCGTCGCCGATGACGGCGATGCCCTTGCCCGGCGTGCCCGCCAGCTTGCTGGCGACGGCAAAGCCCAGCGCCGCGCTGATGCTGGTGGAACTATGCGCCGCGCCGAACGGATCATATTCGCTTTCGCTCCGCCGGGTGAAGCCGGAAAGCCCGCCGCCCTGCCGCAGGGTGCGGATACGGTCGCGCCGCTCGGTCAATATCTTGTGCGGATAGCATTGATGGCCGACATCCCAGACGAGCTTGTCGTTGGGCGTGTCGAACACATAATGGATCGCGGTGGTCAGTTCCACCACGCCAAGGCCGGACCCCAGATGGCCACCGGTCACGCCGACCGCGCTGATGGTTTCGGCGCGCAGTTCATCGGCCAGCTGTTTCAGCTGTTCCGGTTTCAGCCGACGCAGATCGGCCGGGCTGTTGACCTGATCGAGCAGCGGGGTGGCGGGGCGTTCGTTCATTGTGCCTGTATCTCCAACCCCCGCCCATAGACCTTGCGGACAATCTTGTCGAACCCCCTTGGAAGGGCCGGTCATGCGGGCGCGCACTCCGCGCAACGGCCCTGCACCTCTATGATCGGGCGGTCGGCGATGAAGCCTTCGCGACCGGCGCGATCCCGCACGGAGGCGGTGATCTGGTCGTCATCGACATGGATCGTCCTGCGGCAATTGGTGCAGACGAGGAAGATGCAGTCGTGCAGGCAGCCGGGATGGGCGTTGGCGATATAGGCGTTCGCGCTTTCCACGCGAGTCGCGAGGTTCGACGCGACGAACAGGTCAAGGATGCGATAGACGCTGTTGGGCGCCACCCGCTTGCCGCGCGCGGCGGACACGGCGTCGGCAATGTCATAGGCGGAGGTCGGCCTGGCCTGCCCGGCGAGCGCGTCGAAAATGGCTGCGCGCATCGGCGTCCATTGTTCGCCCTGTTCTTCGAGCGAACGCCGCGCCGCTTCGCGCAACGAAGCGCCGGTGAACTCATGATGATGATGGCTGCCCATGAATGAAGTGTAGGGACTGGCCGTGCCCGGCACAAGGGGCTGCGCCGTCAGGCCGGTGCTTGCGCATTGGCGCGCAAAGGCGGATAATCGGCCCATGAACGAGGAAAAGCTGATCCGGTTGCTTTCCCCGGTGCTGGGGGAACGGGCGCAAGGCGCTCTGGCCGCTCTGGCCCCTGCCGATGGGGGCGGGGCGATGCCGCCGGAACGGGCGCCAGAACGGGTGCCGGAACGGGTAGGCGCGGCGGACCTTGCCTATGCGCTCAGCGTCGCCTTGCATCAGGGGTTGCTGGACCGGGTGCCGACCGGGAGGGCCTATGTGGCGGAGCGGCTCGCGGCCGGGGGCCGGGTGATGCTGGATCATGGCGCGTTGCGCACCATCCGCCTGCCCGGCGGGGAAAGCACCGGGGCGCTGCCTGCGGGCGCAGCGGCCTTTGCCCGCCTGCTGGAACCGCTCGGCTATCGGCGGGCGGGCGTCTATCCGCTCGATCGACTGAAGATGACCGGCTATGCGTGGTGTCATGCGGGGCAACCGCAGGCGCTCGCCCAATATTTTGTGAGCGAATTGCATGTGGAGCGGTTCAGCCCGGAATTTCAGGCGGCGGCGCGGCGCCTGTTCGGCACGACGCGCGACCCCCTCACCGGTGCGGCGCGGGCCTCGCTGGACCGGATCGCCGCGCAGGGCTGGCTGGCGATGGAGGAGGCCGCCGCGCTGCTGCCGGTGCTGGCCGGGACGTTCGACCGCCATCATGACGTGCCCGCCCTTGCCGATTATGAGGCGCTGAAACAGGAAAGCGCGGAGGCGGCGTGGATCGCGACCGAGGGCAATGCCTTCAACCACGGCACCGACCGGGTGGACGATCTCGACGCGACCGTCGCGGCCCAGCGCGCAGCGGGGCGCGCCATGAAGGACCGGATCGAGGTGTCCGGCAATGGCCGCGTGCGCCAGACCGCGACCCGCGCCGACCGGGTGGACCGCCCCTTCATCGGCGCGGACGGGCAGACGGTGACGATGAGCGTCCCCGGCTCTTTCTATGAATTTATCAGCCGGGACGTGGACCCGGAGACGGGCGCGCTCGACCTGCGCTTCGACAGCGGCAATGCGCAGGGCATTTTCAGGATGACCGCGCTGGATGCCTGAAGGCGCGCCGTAACGGGCGGCGCTTAAAAGCTCTCTTCCGTATAGACGCGGCCCAGATCGCCCGCCCATTCGCCCGCATAGCGATCGAGCAGGATTTCCGCCGGCGTCTTGCCGCGCGCGACGATCTCATGCAGGGCATTGAGATAGCCGGTTTCATTATTGCCGCTGGCGTCGAGGCGCGCCCGCGCGGCAAGGCCGCCCTGCGCTATGTCCAGCACCAGCGGCGCGATGTCGCGCAGCGTGCGCCCGCCCGGCACCGGGGCGTCGAGGCCCAGCTTCGGCACGGAATCCCGCAAGCCCTGCCGGTCCTCGATGCTCCACCCCTTCACCAGATCCCATGCGGCATCCAGCGCGCCCTTGTCATAGAGCAGGCCGACCCAGAGGGCGGGCAGCGCGCAGATGCGGCTCCACGGGCCGCCATCCGCGCCGCGCATTTCGAGGAAACTTTTCAGCCGCACTTCGGGAAAGGCGGTGGAAAGATGGTCGTTCCAATCGCCGATCGTCGGTTTTTCGCCGGGCAGGGCGGGCAGTTCTCCGTTCAGGAAATCGCGGAAGCTCTGCCCCGCCGCGTCGATATATTTGCCGTCGCGATAGACGAAATACATTGGCACGTTCAGCGCATAATCGGCGTAGCGCTCATAACCGAAACCGTCCTCGAACACGAAGGGCAGCATGCCGGTGCGCGCCGGGTCGGTATCCGACCAGATATGGCTGCGCCAGGACAGGAAGCCATTGGGCTTTCCCTCCGTAAAGGGCGAGTTGGCGAACAGCGCGGTCGCCAGCGGTTGCAGGGCGAGCGAGGTGCGGAATTTCTGCGCCATGTCCGCCTCGCTCTCATAATCGAGATTGGTCTGGATGGTGCAGGTGCGCAGCATCATGTCGAGGCCCATGGTGCCGACGCGCGGCATGTGGCGCAGCATGATCTCATACCGGCCCTTGGGCATGACGGGCAGGTCCGCCCGGCGCTTGTCCGGCCACATGCCAAGACCCAGAAAACCGATGCCGAGCCGATCCCCCACCGCCTTCACCTGTTGCAGATGGCGGCCGGTTTCCGCGCAAGTCTCGTGCAGATTTTCCAGCGGCGCGCCCGACAATTCCAACTGGCCCGCCGGTTCCAGGCTGATCGTGCCGTCCGCGCCGCCCAGGGCGATGACGTTGCCGCCCTCGACAATCGGTTCCCAGCCATAGTCGCGCAAGCCCGTCAACAGCGCGCGAATGCCGCCTTCCTCTTCATAGGAAGGGGCATGATGATCGGCCAGAGCATAGACGAACTTTTCATGCTCGGTCCCGATGCGCCAATTTTTGGGGGGTTTCTCGCCACGCGCAAAAACGGAGATCAGTTGATCCCGGTTTTCGATGACGGGATCAGCATCCCCTGTATCAGTTCTGGTGCTCATGCGCCCCCTTAGAGCATTCTGAAGTCGGCTGGAACAGCCGGCGGCTCGCAGAATGCGGAAAACAAAAAACCGTTCAGAGCATTCTGAAGTCGGCTGGAACAGCTGGCGGCTCGCAGAATGCGGAAAACAAAAAACCATTCAAAGCGGTGGCCGATGCCATCAAGCCACCCTGAAACCCCTGTATTTTCCAGTGATCCTTGTGAAGCTGAGGTTCGTTCCACGCTTGCCCGGCTATGGGACGAACTTCAGATTCGGATCACTGGCCCTGTCCGTGCCGCTGCAAATAGGGATGAGACGCGCCGCGATCAATCACTCCGCAATTGCAAAACGAAATTTCATTTATGGGATAATCAAATCAGCCCGACGCCCAATCGCCGTTCATCGCCATCCAGCAGGCGGTAGCGGCGATGGCGGCGGTTTCGGCGCGCAATATGCGCGGGCCAAGGCTGATCGGCACGGCGGCGGGGTGGGCGCGGATCGCCTCGCGCTCCTGCGTGGTGAAGCCGCCTTCCGGGCCGATCAGCAGAGCGGCCGGGCCGGGATGGGCGGCAAAGGCGTCCCGCATTGGCGCGCCGCCCTGTTCATCGGCGAAGAACAGGCGCCGCCCCTCCGGCCAGTCGCGCAGCAGGGCGGGCAGCTTTTCCATGCCGTCCATCATGGGCAGGGCGGTGCGGCCGCATTGCTCGGCGGCCTCCACCATATGCGCGTGCAGCCGGTCGAGGTTCAGCTTGTCCACCACGGCGCGGCTGGTCAGCACCGGGCGAAGGCGGGCGACGCCCAGCTCGCAGGCCTTTTCCGCGACCAGATCGATGCGGCCCTTCCTGATCGGCGCGGCGCACAGCCAGAAATCGGGCGCGGGTTCCTGCGGCTTTGTCTGTTCGACGCATTCCAGCACCAGATCGCGCTTGCGGATCGCGGTGGCGCGCGCCGCCCATTCCCCGGCCTGACCGTTGAACAGCAGGACGGCATCCCCCTCCTTAACCCGCATGACGGACAGGAGATAATGGGCGGCGTTGCCGTCCACCGCGATGGCAAGGCCGGGGCCGATAGCCGCCTGCGTATAGAGACGCGGCGCGCTGCGCGGCGGCCATGCGGGCGTCGCCGCCATCAGCAGGCCCCGTGCGCGGGCAAGGCGAAAGGCGGGGCCGAAAGCAGGGCGAAAGGCCGGGCAAAAAATAGGGGGCGGGGCAGGCTCTTCATCGCTTTTCCCTCTAGCCGGGACGGAGGATTGCGGCCACCCGATTTTCGTTTCCTTGCATTTTGGCGGCCATGCCGACATGAAAAAGGAGGCAGGGCGCGGAAAAAAACAGCGGGCCACCGCCACGCCGGGGATGTTCCCTATCCCCTGAACCGCGGAAAAACGATGGAAGGATGCGCATGACTGCAAGCCAAGGCGAAGGCGAGGCCGGAACCCGATTGCAATATTGGATGTTCGGCGGTTTTCTGGCCGGGCTGATCCTTGGGCTGGTGGTCTATAGTCTTGGCGGGGATGCGCCGTGGGTCAAATGGGTGATCTCTCATTTCACCGCGCCGATCGGCCAGATTTTCCTGCGCCTGCTGTTCATGCTCGTCATTCCGCTGCTGGTATCGGCATTGATCGTCGGCGTCGCGGAAATGGGGGAGATACGCGCGCTCAAGGCCGTTGGCGTGCGCACCCTCCTCTACACCATCGTCGTGTCGAGCATCGCGGTCGCGCTCAGCCTTGCGGTCGTCAATCTGCTGCGTCCCGGCGCGGGGGTGGACCATGCGACGGCGCAATCCCTGCTCGAAACCTCCGGCGAGGGGGCAAAGGCGATTGTCCGCAATGCGCAGGAAGCGGGGGCGAAAAGCGGCATCGATTCGATCGTCGCCATCGTGCCGTCCAACTTCATTCAGGCGATGAGCGAGAACGACATATTGGCGGTGATGTTCTTCGCCCTGATGTTCGGCATCGGTTTCCTCGTCACCGATCCGGCGCGGACGCAGACATTGCGGTCCGGCATAGAAGGCGTGTTCGAAATATCCATGAAGCTGATCGGCATCGTCATCCGCATGGCGCCGCTGGCGATCTTCTGCTTCATGTTCAACCTTGCCGCGCAATTCGGCTGGGATCTCATCATCCGGCTGTCGGCCTATGTCGGGGTGGTGCTGCTGGCGCTCGGCTTGCAGATGTTCGGCGTGTTTCCGCTGCTGCTGGCGTTTCTGGGCCGCAAGAACCCGGTGCGCTTTTTCCGGGAGGTGCAGGAAGCCACGGTGATGGCGTTCGCCACCGCCTCTTCCAACGCCACGCTGCCGACATCGCTGCGCGTCGCGGATGAGCAACTGAAGCTGCCGCGCCCGATCGCGCGCTTCGTGCTGACCATCGGCGCGACCGCGAACCAGAACGGCACGGCGATGTTCGAAGGGGTGACGGTGCTGTTCCTCGCCCAGTTTTTCGGCGTCGATCTGACGCTGGGGCAGCAGGGGGTGGTGATGCTGATCTGCATATTGGGCGGCATCGGCACGGCGGGCGTCCCGGCCGGATCTCTGCCGGTGATCGCGCTGATCCTCGGCACGATCGGCGTGCCGCCCGCCGGGATCGGGCTGGTGCTGGGCGTGGACCGCCTGCTCGACATGTGCCGCACGACGCTCAACGTCGTGGGCGATCTGGTCGCGGCGCAGGTCATCAGCGCCCGCAGCGGCGGCGCAGAGTTCAGCGCCGCCGAGGAAAGGATATGAGATAGCGCGCTGCGCCCCGGTTTCAGCGAATCTCGAAGATCGCCTCGACCTCGACCGCGCAATCGAGCGGCAATTCGGCCACGCCCACCGTCGAACGCGCATGGCGGCCCGCATCGCCCATGATCGCGACGATCAGGTCTGACGCGCCGTTCATCACGGCGGGCAGCGCGGCATAATCGGGGGTCGAATTGATGAAGCCGCCCAGCCGCACGCAGCGCACCACGCGGCTGAAATCGCCGTCCACGGCGGCCTTCAGCTGCGCCATCAGGTTGATGACGCACAGGCCGGCGGCTTCCTTGCCCGTGGCCTCATCGATGTCGCCGCCCAGCTTGCCCTTGTGCGCATCGGCGATCCTGCCGTCCGCCCCGGCGCAGATCTGGCCGGAAATATAGATGAGATTGCCGCTCTGCACATAGGGCAGATAATTGGCGACCGGGGCCAGCGGGATGGGCAGCTTTATGCCGAGTTGCTGAAGATTATGCTCGATCTTGCTCATGCTCAGTCTCCCTGATGAGGACGGTGGGATGGATCAACCCGGCGGCCTACATCGCCACGCGCCGCACGACAACCATCCGCGAGGGAAACAGGCGCTTGTCCTAGCAGCAGCGGCCCCCGCCGCCGCCATAGCGCGCCTGTTCCCGGTTGCGGAAAAACTCCACCCGATCCATCGGCGCGCGGTCGGGGTGGCGATCGGCCATGTGGCGCAGATAGGCCTCATAGCTCGGCTGACCGACCATCAGCAGCGCCATTTCGCGCAGGCAGGCCAGCAGCTTCCTCATTCCGCAGGCACCATGTCGGGCGTTATCTCATGGATGGTCGGCCGCTCGGCGCGCAGCGCGGCGATGCAGGTGCGGATGGTGAAGAACAGCAGCGCCAGCACGACGAACAGGAAGATCGCGCACAGCGCCGCATCCACCCGATCGTTGAAGATGATCGCCCGCATTTCCTCCATCGATTTGGCCGGGGCCAGCACGATGCCCTGCTCCGCCGCCCCCGCGAATCTGGCGGCATGGGCGAGGAAGCCCACGGCCGGATCGGCGGAGAGCAGCTTGAGCGCGCCCGCGCTCAGCGTGCAGATCAGCAGCCACAGGGTCGGGATTACCGTCACCCAGGCGAAGCGGTTGCGCTTCATGCGGAACAGCACGACGGTCGCCAGCATCAGGGCGATGGCGGCGAGCATCTGGTTGGAGATGCCGAACACCGGCCATAGCGTGTTGACACCGCCCAGCGGGTCGGTGACGCCCTGATAGAGGAAGAATCCCCAGGCCGCGACGCAGATGGCCGTCGCGACCATCCCCGGCGCCAGCGACCCGTGAGATCGGAAGGAGGGCACGGCAAGGCCGATCAGATCCTGCAACATGAACCGCCCGGCGCGGGTGCCCGCATCCACGGCGGTCAGGATGAACAGCGCCTCGAACAGGATCGCGAAATGATACCAGAACGCCTTCATCGCCGGGCCGCCGACGACATGGCTGAAGATTTCCGCCATCGCCACCGCCAGCGTCGGCGCGCCCCCGGTGCGGGAGATGATCGAATGTTCGCCCACATCCTTGGCGGTCTGCACGAGGATGTCCGGCGATATGGGGAAGCCCATGGCGGTGACGGCCGCCGCCGCCGTCTCCGGTGAGGGGCCGAGGACAGCGGCCGGGCTGTTCATCGCGAAATAAATGCCGGGATCGAGGATCGACGCGCCGACCAGCGCCATGATCGCGACAAAGGCCTCCATCAGCATGCCGCCATAACCGATGAGCGGGGCATCGGCTTCGGTGGAAATCAGCTTGGGCGTGGTGCCGCTGGCGATCAGCGCATGAAAGCCCGACACCGCCCCGCAGGCGATGGTGATGAACAGGAACGGGAACAGCGCCCCCGACCAGACCGGCCCGCCACCGTCCACGAACCGGGTGAGCGCGGGCATTTGCAGCGGCGGCGCCATGATGAAGATGCCGATGGCCAGCGCGGCGATCGCGCCGATCTTCAGAAAGGTGGAGAGATAATCGCGCGGCGCCAGCAGCAGCCACACCGGCAATACCGACGCCACTGCGCCATAGCCGATCAATATCCAGCACAGCTGCACCGGCGTAAAGGTGAACAGCGGCCCCCAGAAGGGCGAGGCGGCGATGTTCTGGCCGAAGATGATCGCAAGGATCAGGCCGACAAAGCCGATGATCGAAACCTCGCCGATCCGGCCGGGGCGAATCCACCGGGTATAGGCGCCCATCGCCATGGCCAGCGGCACGGTGGCGGCGACGGTGAACATGCCCCACGGGCTTTCCGCCAGCGCCTTGACGACGATCAGCGCCAGCACCGCGAGGATGATGACCATGATGATGAAGGTGCCGACCAGCGCGATCGTGCCTGCGACCGGCCCCATTTCCATGCGCACCAGTTCGCCCAGCGATCGCCCGTCCCGCCGCATGGAGATGAACAGCACCATGAAATCCTGCACCGCGCCCGCCAGCACGACGCCCGCGATGATCCAGAGCGTGCCGGGCAGATAGCCCATCTGCGCGGCCAGCACCGGCCCGACCAGCGGCCCCGCGCCCGCGATGGCGGCGAAATGATGGCCGAACAGGACGCGGCGGTCCGTGGCGACATAATCGAGGCCGTCGGCGCGATAGACGGCCGGGGTGGGCCGCGCCGGGTCCAGCCGCATCACGTCGCGCGCGATGAACAGCGCATAATAGCGATAGGCGACGAGGAAGGTGCAGATGGCGGCCACGACGATCCACAACGCGCTGATCTGCTCCCCCCGCACGGTCGCCGTGACCGACAGGGCGATGGCGCCGATGATGGCGAGAATGATCCACGGAATATGTTTCATGGCAGCCCCCTCTGTTCACGCGGGAACCTGCCGCATAGTCGCGCGCCTTGCAATGCCGCTTTGCGACGAGCGGCAAGGCGGGAGATTGTGCGGAAAGGAAATCATGCCCCTGTTCGACCGGAGGACGCGGCATGCGCGGCTCCGGGGGTATTACGGGTTCCCGCGCGCGTTCCGGGCTTCGAAGCGGGTGATTTCTTCGGTGAACTGTAGGGTGTCTCCGATAAGATCGAGGCCTTTGAGCAGCCGTTGTTTCTGGATTTCACCGATGGAGAAAGTGTAGCTGGCGCCGGAGGGAGCTTTCACCTCGCACAAGACGAGATCCGCGATTTCCGCTCCTTGCCGATCGAAGCGCATATCGTAAAAAAGACCGGCCGCAAGGCCCGTGCGCTTTACGGTCTTGAGAAACTGTTTGGGCAATATCTGGTCGGTGCCGGCATTGGCGAGATCCTGTTCCCCGAATATGATGTCAGCGCGGCAGGTTCTTCAGCATGGACGAGAGATAAGGGCCAAGACCGGTTGTCATGGTGGCGGCCTCTGCGGAGATGATCCCGTCGAGATCGTCGGGGAGGCGCATTCCGTATATATGTTTCCGGATGCCGAGATAGAAGATGCGGGAATGGAAGGACCAGACCAGTTCGATTTCCAGTTCCTGAAGCGGGAGTTCCTCAACGGAGGGAAGGTCGTAGCTTGCCCGGATCTCCGTGCATAGCAATCTGATGAGGCGCGTCCCGATGAACCGGTATATCGTCTTGTGAGCCTCAAGGCCTTCCAGGGCGGCGAACATGTAGAGCCTCACCCATGTGAAGGAGAGGGCGACGCGGGCGAAGCTTTTGTAGAAGGTTGCAAGCCGTTCCGGCAATGCCATCGTCCGGTCGGTTATCATCGCTTCCCATGCCGGATCCCACCCATCCATGAACGTGTGCTCATAGACTTCTGCGATCAGCGCATCCTTGTTGGCGAAATGGCGGAAGAGGGCGGGGTGCGTTATTCCAAGGCGTCGCGCGAGTTCGCGCATGTCTGCGCTCAGGCCCTTTTCGGCAAAGAGTATGGTCGCTTCTTCGATGATTAATCTATGCCGTTCCTCGCGCGGGATGCGCTTGCGCCGTTGTGGTTGTGATGGCGCCACTTTTGTCTTTATTTTCTGTTGCACGTGTCGAACATCGCCCCCTGCCGGTCCCTGAAGGGCCAGCAGGGAGACTAACGCAGCATCGGTGGAGCGGCAAGCCATGCTCGCCCGCGCGCCGGTTGCCGATATCAGGCCGGTGCGAGTCCGGCGATGAAGCGGTTGCCGATGTCTTGCGCTACGCTGGGGAAATTGCCCTGATAGACGCTCGTCGCCCCGCCGTCCACCGCGAGGGTCTGGCCGGTGATGAAGCTGGCGGCGTCGCTTGCGAAGAATACCGCCGCGTTGGCTATGTCTTCGGGGCGGCCTGTGCGTCCGATGGGTTGCTGGTCGGCGATCTCCCCTGTCACAAATTCGAGAAAGCTGCCGGTGGCTGTCGCGGGCACTCCAAACGCCGCGGCCATGGCGGGCGTGGGAATGATGCCCGGCGCGATTGCGTTGCAGCGGATGCCATGGGGGGCGAGTTCCGCCGTGGCCTGCTTGACGAGACCGGCGACCGCGTGCTTGCCCATATTGTAGGAGACATTGCTCCATCCCCCCTGAATCGCGGCGAGGCTGGCCGTCGAAATGATCGATCCGCCCGATTTCTGGGCAATCATCTGGCGTCCGGCATATTTGTGACCGAGGACGACCGAACGCGAGATAAGCGCGATGGTGCGATCAAAGCCTTCTGTGGAGAGTTCCAGAATGGAGGCCGGATCGCCCGCGGCGCCCGCGTTGTTGAACATGATGTCGAGCCGGCCGAAACGATCGACCGCCGTCTTGACCAGAGCCGCAATGTCGTTTTCTTCCATTACGTTGCAGTGAAGATAGGCGAAGGACGGGCCGAGTTCGCGGCTCAGCCTTTCACCTTCTTCGTCCTTGATATCGGCGCCGACAACCTTGGCGCCTTCAGCGAGAAAGGCGCGGACGGTCGCCAGACCGATGCCGCTCGATGCGCCTGTGACGATGGCAACCTTGTCCTTCAACTGATCGGGCACGGGGCATTCCTCCTGTGATTCCAGTGTTTGATGCCGGAAGCTTGCCCGGCGGGAAAGGGATGATATCGGGTTGTCGGTTAACTGACCATATGGTTTATGAAGATGATTCGATGTGCGGGATCATATTGTTCGATAAGCGGCGGAAAATCATAAGTCACCTGTTCCCGACAGCGATATGCGCTTGACAATGACCAATTGGTAACAAATAATCTGGTCAGGAAAAATGATGATGCTATCCGCCCGTGGCGGGCATGCGACACAAATCTTGGAGAGAAGCTTTGAAACGCGACGTGGAATTCATCAGCGATGGGCACAAGCTTGCGGCCATGCTCATCACGCCTGAAGGCGAAGGGCCATTCCCGACGATCGTGATGGCCGGGGGATGGTGTTACGTCAAAGAGATCGTGATGCCGCATTACGCCAAGCCGATCGTCGATGCCGGTATCGCCTGCCTGATCTTCGATTACCGTTATATGGGGGATAGCGAAGGGACGCCGCGCCAGCATATCGATCCCTATGAGCAATGGGAAGATTATAAGAACGCGCTTTCCTTCGTCGCGGAGCAACCGGAGTGCGACGAGAACCGGCTCGGCATCTGGGGAATTTCCTATTCAGGCGGCCATGTGATGGCGGTGGGCGCGATGGACCCGCGCGTGAAAGCTATCGTCTCGACCGTCCCGGTCATCGAAGGCTGGGAAACCATGTTGCGCAGCCATGGCGCGCATGGTTTCAAGAAGCTGTTGAAGACGATCGGGGATGATCGCGATCGGCGCTATAAGGGGGAGGAAGGCGGCCTCATCCCGATGTCGGACGAACCGGAGGTCGGCATTTCGACATGGCCCTTCGGCCATGCCCGCGTCGTCTTTGAAAAGATACAGGCCACCGAAGCGCCCAATCACCGCCATGAAAGCACCATCCATTCGACGGAAATGCTGCTGGCCTATAATATCCGGCATTTCGCGGACAAGATACTGAGCACCCCGACGATGATGGTCGTGGCGGCGCTGGATCGCTACACCCAATGGGATTTCGAGATCGCATTCTTCAACAGCCTGCAAACCACCCGCAAGGAACTGGTGGTATTGCCGCAGGTCGATCATCTCAGCCTTTACGAGAATAAATCGCATCTTGAAATCGCCGGAGAAGCGCATGCGCGCTTTTTGCGCAAATATCTGATCGAAGAAAAATACTGACGGACATCCGGGCGGCTGCGTCTCGTCCCGGGACTCCGGACTCTGCCGCCCGCCATTCTTCAGAGAAGTGCAGATGATCGAAGTGCGCATGGATGCGAGCGGCTGGCCCGTACGTCTGGTCACGGACTTTGCCACGGAAGGGCGATGGAGCGACGAAACCCTCGGCGACTGGGCCAGGCGCCGGGCCGCCGAAACCCCCGACGCGCTGGCGCTGGTCGAAGGGGACGTGCGAATGACCTACGCCGCCCTTGATCATGAGGCGCGGCGAATCGCCGCCGCGTTTTTCGCTGCGGGTCTTCGGCCGGGGGACGTCGTCAGCTTTCAGTTGCCGAACTGGTGGGAGACGGTTTCCCTCAATCTCGCCCTTGCCTATGCCGGACTGGTAGCCAACCCGATCGTTCCCATCTATCGGGATGCGGAACTTCGCTTCATCATCCGCGATGCGCGAAGCAAGGCCTATATTGCGCCGCAGCAGTTTCGGAATGTGGATTACGAGGGTCTTGCCCGGCGCTTTGCGCGGGATTGTCCCGATCTGCGCCTGATCCTCATGATGCGGGCGGACCGCACGTCCTTTGCACGGTGGGAGGATTTCGTCGTTTCGGCGGACGGTGTCGATGCTCCTCCCTTGCCGCCGGTCGATCCCGATGCGGTAAAGCTGGTCATGTATACGTCCGGCACGACGGGCAAGGCAAAGGGGGTGTTGCATACCCATAACAGCATCAACACAACGGTGAAGACGTTCCGGCAACGATGTGGGTTGCGCGCCGGCGATGCGGTTTTCATGCCTTCACCCGTCACTCATATCACGGGCTACCTCTTCGCGCTCGAACTGGTGTTCGTTGCGGGAATCAAGGCGGTGCTGATGGATCGCTGGAATGCTGTTGAGGCCGTCCGCCTCATCGATGAAGAAAAAGCGACGTTCAGCGTGGGTACGACGCCTTTCCTGACCGAGCTGATCGGCGCGGCCAGAGCGGCGGACACGCGCCTGCCCTCCCTGCGTTTCTATATGTGCGGTGGTGCCGCCGTTCCGCCCGAACTTATTCGGCAGGGCGCGGCTTTTTTTGAGAATGCGGATGTCTTTCGTGTCTATGGCGCGACGGAGACGCCCGATGCCGCGCTGGGGCCGCCGGGGGCCGGGAATATGGAAAAAGGGGCGGTAACGGACGGGCAGATCACAAATTATGCGATCCGCATCGCGGACCCGGAAACGGGGGAAATACTGCCCGCCGGGACCGAAGGCGAGATCACGCTTCATGGTCCGCAGATGATGGTCGGCTATTCGCGTGAGGAGGATAATGCGGAGGCCTTTACCAGCGACGGCTATGTTCGAACGGGTGATCTGGGCCATGTCGACGATGACGGGTTCCTGACCATCACGGGACGCTCCAAGGATCTGATCAACCGGGGTGGTGAGAAGTTCAGCCCGAAGGAGGTCGAGGACTTGCTGCATACGCACCCCGCGATCGCGGAGGTTGCGATCGTGGCCATGCCGCATGCCCGATTGGGTGAGACGGCGTGCGCCTTCGTCGTCGCCGCCACCGCCGCTCCGGAAACGCCTGATCTGGCGGCGATCGTCGCGTTTCTGGAAGCCAGCGGAATAGCCCGGCAGAAATTTCCGGAGCGGCTGGAGATCGTGGAAAGCCTGCCGATGACGGCATCGGGCAAGGTTCGGAAAAATGTGTTGCGCGACAGCCTGTCGACGGGATAGGGGCCTCAGTCGAAGGCGAGGCCGCCATCCACGGTGATGAGCTGTCCCGTGATATAGTCCGAGTCCGGGGACGCAAGAAACAGGGCGGCTCCCGCGATATCCTCCGGCTGCGCGGCGCGACCGAGCGCCACGCCCTGGGCATAGGCATCCACCAGCGCGCCGCCGGAAAGGCCGCCTTCGTTGAAATCATCCCACAGGGGGGTATGCACCATGCCGGGACAGATCGCATTCACGCGGATGCCGTCCTTCGCGAGTTCCTGAGCAAATCCGAGGGTCAGCGCGCGAACCGCGAACTTTGTCGCGCCGTACAGCGTATGGCCCGGAAACACCCGCCGCCCGGAAACGGAGCAGGTGTTTATGATCTTGCCATATCCCTGCTGGCGCATGATGGCTGCGGCGGCCTGCGTGCCGGCGACGACGCTGTAGACATTGATCGCCATCATGGCGTCGAACCGCTCGCGACTGATGTCATCGAGACCGGCCTGACCGCCAACCCCTGCATTGTTAAAGAGAACATCCACCTTGCCATGTTCGTCGGCCACGGTCTGAACCACGCGCAGAAAGGCATCGGCGTCGCGAACGTCCAGTTCCACGGCAGAGGCGGCTGCGGACGGACCGAGCGAACGCGCGGCGTCTCTGGCCCTGGCGATATCGAGGTCAGCGATCACGACGCTTGCCCCCTCTTCTGTCAGCTTGCGGGCAATGGCGAAGCCGATGCCGCTTGCTCCTCCGGTTACGATACAGATCTTTCCTGCAAGCTTCGACATGATCCCGCTCTCCTGGGCTTGATATATTCTCGCCATAAATTACCTATCGGTAACTAACGTGTCAAATGCATTGCGACATGCGGGTGTGATTAATAACCAATTGGTTATTTATGATTGCTCGATTGTGCCTGAAGAGTTAGGTTTCCCCTAGAAAATAAGGACGAAACGGAGAGATATGGTCAGCACGGACAAGAGTGCCGCTGAAGGCGAAGCGCGGCTGGCCAAGGAGGTCCGCGCTTTTTGCGAAACGGTGGTTCCTGCCGATCTGCGCGCTCGGGTGGCGGCCAATGGCTGGATAGAGCGGGACGAATATCTTGCCTATTACAGGCTTCTGGCAGAGCATGACCTGCTCATCGGCCATTGGCCGCAGGCCTATGGCGGGCGCGGCTGGTCCACGCGGGAGCGCATGATCTTCGAGCGGGAAACGGCACTGGGACATGCGCCATGGCTGGTGCCGATGGCGGTAGGTCATGTCGGCCCGGTCATCATCGCATTCGGAACGGATGAGCAGAAGCGGCGTTTCCTTCCGCCCATCGCCCAGGCGCGGATATGGTGGTCGCAGGGCTATTCGGAACCGGGCGCCGGGTCGGATCTCGCCAGCCTCAGGACGCGAGCGGTTCGCGACGGTGGCCATTATGTCGTGACGGGGCAGAAAATCTGGACCAGCTACGCACAGTGGGGCGATTGGCTCTACTGTCTGGTAAGGACCGGGCACAGTGCCAAACCTCAGGAAGGGATATCCTTCCTCCTGATCGATCTGCGCAGTCCGGGCATCACCATTCGTCCGATCGTCTCGATGGATATGATGCATCACCTTAACGAGGTTTTTCTGGACGATGTGCGCGTGCCTGTCGGGAATTTGGTGGGGGTCGAAGGACAGGGATGGGAGATCGCCAAATTTCTGCTGAACAATGAACGGATGCTGGTGGCGGAACCGGGAAAATACCGCCGTCAGCTCCGTCATCTGCATGCGCTTACCGCCCGATCCTGTACAATGCCATCGTCGGATCGGGCGGTGTTGCAGGCCCGCATCGCTGAACTGGAATTGCGGCTCTTCGCCCTCGACGCTCTCTTCGACGACATCGCTTCCGTCAACGCTGACGAAGCGACCGCCAGCGCAAGCATGCTGAAGATTCGGGGCGCCCGGCTGGAACAAGATATAACAGAGACGCTGTTCGATTGTCTGGGATCTGCCGGGATGATCTTTGAAGCCGAACGGACCCTGGGGGCCGGCCGGGAGGCCGCATCGGGTATCGAAGGCGCCGATGGGATCATCCGCGAGCATCTGTATACGCGTGCCACGACGATCTTTGGCGGAACGAACGAAATCCAATACAACATCCTGGCAAAGGCGTTGATGTCATCATGAAGAATGTGCAGGTGGATGAGGAAACTTTGCATCTTTTCCGTGGGATGGTTGAAGATTATGTGCTGAACGGCGCGCCGTTCGAAGGGCGGTTTGCCTTTCTGGACGACGACGGTCCCGGCTACAGCGCCGAGACATGGCGATCCTATGGCGACATGGGTTGGCTTGCGGTTTCGCTTGACGAGGCGGCGGGCGGCTTTGACGGCGCGCCGGAACTGGTGGGCGCGATCATGGCCGGGGTTGGGGCCGGTCTGTTGCTCGAACCGATATTTGCCAGCGCCATCCTTTCCGCGCGCCTGCTGCGGCTCGTGGGTTGGAACGGAGAGGGGGGGATTGCGGCAGCCGGGATCGGATCTGGCGCGATCATCCTGACGCTGGCCCATGAAGAGGGCTTCGACAACTCGCCTTGGGATGATCGGAGTTGCACCTTCGATAAGGGGCGTTTGGTCGGCACGAAAGTGAATGTGCTTCACGGAAATTCGGTGTCGCATTTTCTTGTGACCGCCAGCGATCAGGCAGGCGATCTGGTCATTTTGCTTGTCCGGGCCGATGCGCCGGGTATTCGCCGCACCGATTATCGGACTCTGGATGGACGCCGGGCTTCCACCATCGCGTTTGATACGGCCCATGGACTGGCGCTATCGGGCGGTTCCATCGCGCGGACGGCATTGGTGAGAGCGATCGATGAAGGGGTGGTTGCGCTGTGCAGCGAGGCATGGGGCGCCATCCGCCGACTGAATGAGATGACATGCGCCTATCTCGCGCAACGGGAACAATTCGGTCGTCCGATCGGGAGCAATCAGGTTTTGCAGCACCGCATGGTGGAATGCCTGATTCAGGAAGCAGAGGTGCGGTCGGTCGGTCGGCGGGCGCAACAGGCGCTCCGGTCCAGTGATGAGGCGGAAAGGATGCGGATCGTCAGCGGCGCCATGGCCGTCACCGCTGCCGCGGCCCGGCATATCGGACATGAGGCGGTGCAATTGCATGGCGGAATCGGCATGACCCATGAATATGCGGTCAGCCATTATCTCAAGCGCCTCAGGATGATCGAACTGATGCTGGGCCAGCGGCGTCATCATCTGCGGCGCTTTGCCGACTATCGGAAAAACTGAAACGGAACGGAACTCCCCTCATCGGGTGAGGATGACCGATCCCCCATTCGCTCCCAGCCCCAGAACCGCGGACATCGCGACCTTCGGATCGGGCACCTGCCGCTTGTCCGCCTGACCGCGCAATTGCCAGACGCATTCGCAAATCTGCAAAAGCGCCTGCGCGGTGGTTGCTTCGCCAAAGGAGAGAAAGCCGCCGCTGGGATTGACGGGCAGTTTCCCTTCCGGTGCGATTTCACCTTGTTCGACCAGCCAATCCATCTGTCCGGGAGCGGCCAGACCCAGCATTTCAGGCCATGCGAGGATCTGCCAGGTGGAATTGTCGGCGATTTCGATCAGATCGACATCGCTTCGTTCGATACCGGCCATGGCGAAGGCGCGATCCACCGCCTGTAGCAACTCGCTGGTATGGCCGATCCCTTCCCTGGGTGTCGCGGCCACAGTCGGAACGCGGATCGCCGGGTCTCCGAACAGGCCCGTTCCGATACCGTATCCGGCCGCATGGATCGGAAAAGCGCCCAACTGCCGTGCCCGTTCCTCACTGGCGAGGATCAGCGCGGCGGCGCCGTCGCTGACTGCGCAGACTTCGAGCAGGTGGAGCGGATCGCTTACCGTCGGCGAGGCGAGCACCTCTTCGGCGGAGGTGGCGGTTTGAAAGCGGGCACGGGGATTGCGCGCGCCATTTTCACGCATCGATACAGCCGCCTTCGCCATGATGGTGCGGGTGGTGCCATAGTCGTGCATTCGCCGCCGTGCCTCGATCGCCCAATAAGCCGGGTTGGTTGCGCCCATCGCGACCCAGCGCACATAGTCGCCGTCATGGATGTCGTCCTGCGATCCGGGGGGACGCGGGATAAAGCCGCGGGGCATTTTTTCGGCGCCGATCACGGCCACGATGTCGGCCTGACCGCTGGCGATCATCCCGCAGGCTGTATGAAATCCGACCGCGCCAGCAGCGCAGGCCCCGCCGACATTCACGCAGGCGATGCCGTGTTCTCCGGCGGCCTGTACGATTTCATTGGCATGGAGGCCCCATCCCATCCCGCCTTCGAAACGGGAACTGGCAGCAACCAGTCCCTGAAGATCGCGCCATGCGATCCCGGCATCGTCCAGAGCGTCGCCAAGCGTCGCGATTGCCATCTGAAGGCTGGACCGGTCGGCAAACTTGCCCCAGCGGTGGGCGGCCGCGCCGATGACGCGCACCGGCCTCATGGCTGAGGCTCCGGTTGATCGGCCGGGACAAAGCAGTAGGTATGGCGGGTCGCGCCGTCACTGTCGGCATGGAGCGCCAGGCATTCGACGCGCACGGCCATTCCTATGGCGGCTTCCTCTTCCCCCATATCCAGCATGCCCAGAACGCGCAGCCCTTCCGGCAGGTCCACGAGGCCGATCAGATAGGGCTTCCAATCGTCCATGCGAAAGGGCGTCGGGGGCTGATATTGCTGTCGCGTCCAACTGTAAAGCACGCCCTTGGGACTGAGGCGGCATTCCTCGATATTCTTGTCCCGGCAGTCCGGATTGCGGCAGCTTACGGTTTGAGGGAAATAGGCGCTGTTGCAGGACAGGCAGCGCGTGCCGACAAGGCGGACCGCGCCGCCGTCAATCGAAAACAGGCCATCGGCGACGGCAAGCGGGGCGGTCGAGTGCATGATGCCTCCTGCGCGCAACGAAGAGATGTCGGGAAAGGGTCGCCCGGCCCGGTGGCTTTCCGGGGCGTTGGACCGGGCGATCCTGCCAGTGTCAGACGGTTTCTTCAGCCATTTTCGCGCCGCGGATCTGATCCATCATGCGGGCGGCGAACTTGACTTCCTCGCAGACCTTGAGCGGCCTTTCGGTGTCGAGCGCGATAAGTTTCTGATCGTAATAATCGTCGCGCTTCCAGGTTTCGCGCGCCAGTTGCGAAAAGGAGTCCGGCAGGCCGTGATGCAGGCCTTGGGGCAACAGCGTGATGCTGGCCGGGCTGAGTTCGGAATTCAGCACGCGGCCGCCATGCGCGAACATGACCTCATCATAATCAATGTTGCGATGAAATGGTGGCACGCGCTCCACCTCGCGCGCGCCCTCGGCCGGACGCGGGAGGAAGTTGCACACCAGAAAGCCCGGCGCCTTGAACACGCCGTGGGCGCTCGGCATCAGATGGATGCGTTCGCTGGAAATCGGCCGATAGTCGCGGATGTTGAGTTTGAAGGGAAAAAGATCTCCCTTCCAGCCTTCGACGTCGATGGGATCGAAGGGATAGAAAACCGACGAATATTCGCCGCTCTGCTTGATCCTGACCTCCCATTCACCGTCCGCATTGGTCGGCTTGCCCATGAGATTGTCCGAAGGCGTGGGAACGAACAGCACGGAAGGGTCGAAGGGCGCGTGCCGGCCGATCGGCCCGATGTCCGCGAATTCGACTTCGCCAACGGATTCGATAATGAAGAAGTAGCTGTTTTCCTCATCGGGGATGATCCGGTAGGTCACGCCCTTGGGCAGGACGATATAATCGCCCGGCTCATAGGGAATGGGGCCGAACTCGGTTTCGAACATGCCGGTTCCTTCATGACAGAACCAGATTTCGTCGCCATCGGCGTTTCGCGCGCAATAGGGCATCGCTTCCTTGCGGCGACTTATCCAGACGGCGCATTCATTATTGTAGAAGAGGCGCAACGGACCGCCATGGGCATCCTTATGGTCGGCCGGGACGAGTTGATAACCGTCAAGATCCCAAGGCTTCATCGGACCTTCGATGCGGGTCCAGTTGATAGGTTCGTTACGGCGATACAGTTCCGCCACGCGCCCGGAAAAGCCCTGACGGCCCAGTTCGTCTTCCTTGAGGCCGCCCAGTTCTTCCAGATTGACATGCGCCTGCCGCAGCACTTTCCCGCGGCTATGATGAATCCATGATTTCATTGTCTGTTCCCTCTCATGGGTGGCATTGGTCCGGTCGATGCCATCTGGCGGATGCCATGCATCCTGCCCTGTATAAGCCGGCCGGCAGGCTGGCATCGGCTTTCATCGTCAGCCAAGCGGCTGGACATTCTGTAAAATCCTTATCCCGTGCGGAAAGGGTGACAGGGGCGCTCTTGGCCGGCCATGAATTTCTATCGCCACGGAAACCTGCGCAAGCATCAACACCATGCTGTACAGGTTCGCGGCGTCCTCTGGCAGATCCCAGAGATCGAACTGCTCGCAATAGACAAGAGCCGCATCGGCGCGCGCGACGACGATGTCATAATATTCCCGCAATTCATCCATGGTCGCATTAGAGCGGATTATGATGCGCTCCTCAGTGGTCCGCACAGCCCATTTCGCCATGGGCGCGAGATCCGCGAATGCGGGGGGAAGCGGTTTTTCTGTCTCGATGACTGTCACAGCGAAAGGGCCTCCCGCAGCGTCGGCGCATTCACAAATTTTTCCACCTGCTCGACCGAGTGGCGGATGCCGACTTCATTATCCTGTAATTGCATGCTGTCCTTGCCGGACGTCTCGATTCCCTTCTGTGTCCGGGCGACATTGATCAGATCCTCGACCAGGACTTCAACGAGACGGGCGACATACATTTCCTGCTGGAAACGTTCGCGCACGGTGCTGGCGGGGGGGACGTAAAACCGTGCTTCATACCGCGTGGTGTTGTGCGAGGTGGGCCAGAACTGGTGATACCAAAATCCGCCGGGACCGCTGTCAATCTGTGTATTGGGGAAGATGTTGTTGACGTCCATCGACCAGTCGCGCGCGCCGGTCGGGTTGACCGACGGATGGGCGAGGAATTTGACCACGCTGTCGCCCGACGACGCGGCGATCGTGCTGCCGGTCGTATTGCTGGCATAAGCGAGCTGTTCGACCAGCGCATTGTCGTCGATCGAATATTCGGAATTGCCAAACATCGAGACAAAGCGATGAGGTCCGAAAACCTTGGCATCCAGCAGGCTGGAAAAGGGATTGTCCTTTGACACGAAGGTCTTGCCGATGGTGTTCGGATGGATCGGGCCGATGTGATAATTCTCTATGAAGGCATCGAGAATGACCTTCCAGTTGGCGTCAAGATCGGCACGGACATGAAAGGGCGTCTGTACGGCATGATAATGCCAGCCGGAAAAAAATGGCTTGAAATCACCAAGATATTCATCGAGCGTCACTTCCGGCTCGGATGAAAGATTGATGAAAATCCAGCCTTCCCATGTTTCCGTCGCGATCGTTGACAAGCCGCACTTCTTCTTGTCGAGGCCGTGGAAGCTGCGTTCGTCCGGTACGCCCAGCAGGCGGCCGTCGGTCGCGTAGGACCAGTGGTGATAGGGGCAGATAAACCGGGACTTGGTGCCCTTGGGTTCATATTCCACCAGACTGCCGCGGTGCGAGCAGGTATTGTGGAACGATCGGACCGTGCCGTCCTTGCCGCGCGAGATGATGATGGAGGAACCGGTCGCTTCGATTTCCCGCACGATATAATCGTTGATATTGGGAATCTCTTCTTCACGCCCCATGATCAGCCAGCAGCGACGGAAGATCATGTCACGTTCGCGCTTGAAATATTCTTCGGAACGATAAGGTTCCAGCGGAACGGGGTCATGCCCCATGCCGCATGTCTCGGTGAATGTTTCATCCGAAGAGAGAATGGTTGCAACTTTATTCATGGATCAACTCCCGCGTCACATTCCTGCGCTCAGGCCATTTGCTCGACATAGGCGAGAACCTCGAAAGGATCGAAATATTCCAGGGCCTCGATGACCTTGCCGTTCTCAAGGCGATACAGCATGAGGTAATTATTCTGATAAACGGCGCCGCCCGGTCCCTTGCCCTGCGATGTGGCGCGCACCGCGACGCGGTCGTCCTGGGCGGTGATGCTATCGACGACGAAGCTGAATTCACTGAAACCGCCCAGAAAGCCTTCAAGTGTTGCGCGCGAGCCGGCCTTGTCGCTCTTGCCTCCAAACCGGAAGCGGTCAGGTCGGCCAACGATGGTCCAATTCGCATCGTCGTCAAGCTGCGCCATGATCCCATCGACATTCCTGTCGGCAAGGGACTGACAAATCTCGCGCACGACTTTGGTATTGGCCTCTTCCGGGCTTGTCATCCTGAACTCTCCAGATGTCGGAGCGACGCTTCCCGTTCGCTCTGTTGTCGATTCCTGAGATATACCAATCCTGACCTTGCGGTCAATCTGAGATTATGCAAAAGTCATTGCGTCGGCTTGCTCTGGCGATGCTTTGGGAGAATATTATGCGTCTGAAAGACAAGGTCGCCATGGTTACAGGCGGCGGATCGGGGATTGGAAAAGCGTCCTGTATAAAGCTTGCAGAGGAAGGTGCGCGGGTTTGCGTTTCCGATCTGCGTGTCGATGCCGCTGAGGTTGTGGCGGAGGAGATCCGCGCTGCGGGTGGCGACGCCATCGCCCTTGCGTGCGACATTGGTCAGGAAGACGGCATTGCGGCTGCGGTCGGGCAGGTGGCTGGACATTATGGCCGTCTGGACATTCTCCACAATAATGCGGCGCTGCTGACTGCGGATTCCGCGACTGGTGATACCGACATTCTCAACATCCCGACGGAACTTTGGGATCAGACGATGCAGGTGACGCTGCGCGGCACGATGCTTGGTTGCCGTTATGCGGTGAAGCAGATGCTCAAAAATGGCGGCGGCAGCATCATCAATACGTCATCAAGCTACGGCGTCCAGCCATTTGTAAGGATGCCTGCCTATGGCGTCGCAAAGGCCGCGATCAACATGCTCACCCAATATGTGGCGACTTCCTACAGCCGCCAGAATATCCGGTGCAATGCCGTCGCGCCGTCGATGATTTATACTCCCGCGCTTGCCAAACTCATTCCTCAGGCGTTGATCGATCTCAACAAGGACAGCGCGTTGACGCCGTTTCTGGGCGAGCCTGAGGATATAGCCAATGTCGTCGCCTTTCTGGCATCCGACGAAGCGCGCTATCTGACGGGGCAGATTGTCCATGCGGATGGTGGAGGCACGGTGCCGCTTGCGACCTATGCGGATGCGCGGCGGTTCTTTGGCGATAGCTGAACGCGGCTCTTTCCGGGCGAAGAAAAAGGGGGCGGAAGATTGATCTTCCGCCCCCTTTTTCGTCCGTTTCGGCAAGACCGGCGAGCCTTCAGCGCCCCACCGCTTTGGCGAGGATGGGCGCAACCTCTTCGGGCAGGGCCTCGCCACGCCAGGCGATATGCTGATCGGGGCGCACGAGCAGGATCGGCTTTTCGTAGACGGACAGAAGGTCCGGCCGGTCGAGGATAAGCGTTTCGAGCGGAATATTCTGCGCCTGAGCGGCTTGGGCGAAGGCGCCGAGATCTGAGCCGTCAAGAGAGATGGCCGTGAAATAGGAACCGAGGCGGTCGTGGATCGACACGCCCGGCTCGAGGAAAATATGCGGAAGCCGCGCGCCGGGGCAGGTATTGGGCCGATAATCGACCGGCTCGAATTCCGGCGCTTCGCCGTCATAGCTGATGATCGGGGAGTGATCATAGCGATAGCCCCACTCAACCCCCCAGCTTGCATTTTCGGCATTGCCGATATTCTCGATATAGGCGCCCAGTTCCCGTCTTTGCGCCTCTCCTTCGGGTGTATCGTCGTCCAGCTTGTCGTAATTGGCATATCGGGTGTGAATGTCGATGCGCGTGCCGAGATGGCGTTGTGAAGCCTCCAGATGCATCCATGCTGTCGGGCGCCTTTCCTCTTCATAGGCCGTCAGCAACGTCTCGCCGCCCCACCCCTGCACCAGAGCCGCAAGAACCCAGGACAAGGCCGCTGCATCCGCGATGCCGGAGTTCATGCCATATCCGCCCGTGGGCACATATTGATGAGCCGCATCGCCGGCAAGAATGACCCTGCCTTTCCTGTAGCTTTGCGCCACCACGAAATGCGCGGTCCAGGGGTTGGCCTGAAGAATTTCATAGTCGAAGCTTCGGCCGGCCCATTGTTCGAGCAGGGTTTCGGGATTCAGCTTGTCTGGCTCATCGTCGGGAAGCAGCCACCGCTGGAGGGTGAAGACCTCCTGATCATCCTGCGCGATCATGGTGCCGAGGGGCGTTTGCGTATGCCAGAGCACCCCGAAACGCTGCAACAGATCGGCGTCGCCGGAACGGAAATGTACCATATAGGCGCCGGCAACCCCCTGCTCGCCATCAAGCGGTATGCCGAGTTGACGGCGAACGCGGCTGCCGCCGCCATCGCAGCCGATGAGATACTGGCAACGGATGGTTTCGACCATGCCGCTGTCACGGTGGCGGACGGTCGCCAGCACCTCTTCGGCGCCGTTTTCGGTGATCTCCTCGAAGCATGTGCCGAAGCGGACATCTATGAGTGGGTGCGCGTCGACGGCGTCTTTAAGAACAGGCTCGATCACGACCTGGCTGACGCGAAGCGGTTCCTCCCGCGCGTGGGTTCCGTCATTGCGCTCGGCGATTTCCTGCGCGGTTTGGCTGGCGGACGGGATAACGAAGTGATGAATCTCATGGCCCGCCAGAGATGTCAGATAGGCGATGTCGAACGGATTTGCCGCAGGAACGCCGACCCTGCGCAACGTGTCGGCGAGGCCGATGCGGCGAAACAATTCCATGCTGCGCCCGTTCGTCAGATCCATCTTGGGATGGCGGGTGGTCGAGGCGTTCTGTTCCACCAGAATCGACGCAACGCCATAGTGGGCGAGAAACAGTGCGAGGGTCATGCCGACCGGGCCGCCACCGGCGATCAGAACAGGTATTTCCGTGAATTTATTGGCTGCTGTGCTCATCCCACCATTCCACATGTTTATGCGGTGAGCAGGCTGTGTCGGCCATGACTCCCCTCGCTTTTATATAGACCATTTGGTCAGCAAATAATTGGGGGAAGTGCTCTGCGTCAAGTAAAATAACAGAAAAATCTTGGGGAAAGATCGACGCTTGAGATTTCCGGCAAGGATAATATTGACCAATTGGAAAGACTGAGGCAGGCTCTGTCGTTCAATAAGTCCGGGCCGGGCTTCATGCCGGGCCACGCCGGGCGGAGCCATCCATCCGCCAGCGGCCGCAGACAGAGAGGAAATGCGATGAATTCCAGTGGCGTCGATAGCCAGACCTGGTGTGAAATATCCAATCTGATCGCTGAGCATATCTGGCGAATCGATCATGGCCGGATCATGGAGGCGCTGGAACTTTATTCGTCCGACCCGCGGCTGGAGTTCATGCCGCCCGCGCCGCGTGCTGGCGCTTATGAGGGGCGAGCGGCGGTAGAGGAATGGTTTGGGGAGCGGATGAAAAATGCGCATGTCACCTGCCGCCATGTTCTCAGCAATCTGAGGATGACGGCATTGGAAAACGGTCAGGTGTCGGCCACGCATCTGCTGGTGATGTTCCGCGATGGGCTGGAAGGCCGGGCAACGACCGATCCGGCGTTCATCGCTGATGCGGAGGAAAAATATATCCGCGAAGCAGATGGCTGGAAGTTGGCCGAACGCATCATCACGCCCATATTCAGCCCCGCCTGACGTTTCGGTCGGCCGTGCAGATCGGTCTTTATAGTTTTGGCGATACGCCGATGTCCGCCGGTAGGGGAGAGCCGACGGCGCTCGCCATGCGCAATCTGCTAGAAGCCATCTGTCTGGCCGACGAATTGGGACTCGATTATTTCGGAGTGGGCGAGCACCACACGGACTGGGCGCCTGTTTCGGCGGCTCCCGTCCTTCTGGCCGCCGCGGCGAGCAGGACGAAGCAAATCCGTTTAGGCAGCGCCGTAACAGTGCTCAGCACCGAAGATCCCGTGCGGCTCTACCAGCAATTCGCGACGCTCGACGCGATAGCATCCGGCCGTGCCGAGATCATCGCAGGGCGTGGTTCATCGACGGAGAGTTTCCCCCTTTTTGGTTATGATCTGGCGGATTATGACGCGCTCTTTGCCGAAAAACTCGAACTGCTGCTTCAACTCGACCGGAACGAGGCCGTTACCTGGGAAGGGCGCTTTCGTTCGCCTTTGAAAGAGGCCCGGATCGTGCCGCGTGCCCATTGCGGGCGATTGAGCATTTGGCTTGGCACCGGAGGTTCGGCGGCGTCCTCGATCCGGGCCGGGCAGCTTGGATTGCCGATCTGCTATGGCATTATCGGCGGGCCGGTCGCGCGATTTGCTCCGCTCGTCGATCTATATCACAGGGCGGCCCGCGAGGCTGGACATGGTCTGGAAAGATTGCATGTCGCGGTCGCGAGTCCTGGCTTCATCGCCGCAGACGGGCGCGGCGCACGCGATCTATGGTGGCGGCACTGGTGCGCATTGTTGAAGGACGTTGCCGGCTCGGGGCGCGGTGTCGGCGCCCCGGACAGGCGGCGCTTCGAGGCCGATGCGTCGGCAGGGGGCGCCCTGTTCGTGGGATCGCCCGAGGAGGTGGCGGAACGGATCGTGCTGCTGCACAGGGAAATGGGTCATGATCGCCATTTCTTTCAGATGGATATCGGGCATCTGCCGCAGCGCGACTTTCTGCATGCCATTGAACTGCTCGGAACGAGGGTCAAGCCGCTTGTCGATGCTGAACTCGGCAGCAGGCAGACAATCCTTCAACAGACCGTCAGCGAGGAACTTCGATGATTAAAATGCTGGTGTCCGCGCGCAAGAAACCGGAGATGAGTGATCGGGAATATAGCGATCACTGGGGCATCAATCATGGCGATCTGGTGCGCCGATATGGTCAGGACATGGGCTTCCGGCGGTATATCCAGACCCATTTATTGCCCATGGAACTGCCATCGGCACTTGTCGGCACCGAAGGCCCGGACATCTATAAAAATGGACAGGCGGAACTGTGGTGGGACAGTATCGAGGCCATGCTCGGCGCCGGCGCAACGGCCCGGGGTCAGGCTGCGAGCAAATTATTCGAAGACGATGAAAAGCGTTTTTGCGACGTGGCCAATCTGAGCGCGTTTCTGGCCGAAGAGTCCGTCCTTCTCGATCTCGATCCGCCCTCTCGATTCGGCGCGTCCGATATCAAGCTGGTGGTGGAGCTGTGGCGAAAGGATGGCGCGCCGACCTATCGGGACTGGCTTTGCGATCATGTGCCGCCGGTCTGGGATGATGCAGATGGACCGTTGCTCACGCGCTATATCGTGAATTGTCCCGTGGATGACGACCGCTTTGATTTCGCCCGTGCACGGGGGTGGAAACCGGCGCCGGACGGGGCCATCGAAATGTGGTTCCCCGACGCAAAAGCCCTCACGGCCGCCCTGTCCGCACAGGCTGGTCATCGCTGGAAGGCAGAGGTGGGGAAGTTCGCCGATACGACACGGCTGAGGCCGCTGATCGGCGTTCCCCATTATATTTTCGATGCCGTGCAACCCGGCTGAATCTTCAGGCGCACGGATAAGCGCAAGTCGAAGGAAGGATGGATGACATGTTGATGGAACGGCCAAAGCTGGCCCAGCAGCTTTTGAAGGATATCGGTCTTGCGACGGAACGCCAGCCTGAGAAACCGCGCGATATCGGTCTGCCGGCAGGGCAGGTCGTCATTTCCGCCGATAATCATCTGGAGGTGACGGAGGATATTTTTTATGAAAATTTCCCCGCGCATATGAAGAACAGGGCGCCGCGCGTCTGGTTCGACAAATATTGGCATATTGGATTTCGAGACGGCGCCCAGCAATTCGGGGAGGATGAGCGCATCCAGTTTTTGCTCACGAGTCTCAATCCGTCGGAAAGTTTCGATAGAAACATACGCAAGGGGCAGATCATGCAGGAGGGGATTCAAAAGGAGATCGTGTTCACGCAATCCTTGCTTGCCTTCGTCCGTCACAAGGATCTGGAAGCGCGCGAACTGATCTTCCGCATCCATAATGAGTGGTTTGCCAGCCTTCAGCGCGAAGACCCCGGCGCTTTTTTCGGCGTCGGCCTGTGCAGCAATTGGTGGGAAGAAAGCCGCTATGAGGCGGCGGTCGGGCAGATCGTTGATCTGGACCTGCGGACGATCCAGATTCCCTGCATGCTCAAGGATGCGCAGGGGCAGGAAATCAGCCTCGCGTCGGAACAAATGGACCGTTTCTGGAGCATCGTGGAAGAGGCTGACCTGCCGGTGAACTTCCATGTCGGGGAGGATCCCTCCCTGGCGGGAAGGGGAGGCTATGCGATTAATTACATGCACGCGACCAGCCCATTCCGCCGCCCGCTCGCGCAGTTGATCTTCGGCGGCGTGTTCGATCGCCATCCTCGCCTGAAGGTCGTGTTCACCGAAGGCAGCATCAACTGGGTGCCGGGTTTCCTTCAGGACGCCGAGCATCTGACCGACGGGATGTACGGGGTGTTCGATTGGAAGATCCAGCAACGTCCCAGCGACTATTGGCACAGCCAATGCTGGGCGACGTTCATGGTCGATAAGATCGGCCTTGAGCAACTGGACTATATCGGCGCGGACCGGGTGATGTGGTCGGCAGATTTTCCCCATTCCGAAAGTACTTTCGGCATCGGGTGGAGCGCGATGGAGGATGTCGTGAAACGGACGACGGAGCCTCAGGCGCGCATGATTCTGGGGGACACGGCGGCCAGGCTGTATCGTCTCTGAAGAAACGGGCGCGGAACGGGGCAATCCGTTGGCCGGATGCCCCGTTTTCGTGATCGGCGCTCAGATGACGCTGAGGGCGCCATCTATCGGGATGCAGGCGCCGGTGGTGTACGACGCGGCATCCGTGATCAGCCAGACAGCGGCCGAGGAAATTTCCTCGGGCTGCGCGAAACGCTTCATCGGAAAGCTATCGACGACGCCTTGCAACGCGGGGTCTTTCGCCAGCGATCCCTGCACCATCGGCGTCCAGGTGCCGCCGGGCAGGATGGCGTTAATGCGAATGTTCTGCGATGCGTAATCGATCGCTGCACAACGAACCAAGCCGTTGATGCCATTTTTGGCCGCACCATATTCCGAACTGTTCGGTACGCCGTTCTTGCCGGCGATCGCGCCGATCGCGACGATCGAACCGCCGCCATTGTCGAGCATGGCAGCGATCTGATGCTTGAAGCAAAAGAACATGCCGCGCAGATTGATTCCATGGACGCGATCGAAGTCGGCTGCCGTCAGGAGGTGCAGGGGTTGGCCCTTTTGGGCCACGCCAGCGGCGTTTATGGCGCCATCGAGCTTGCCATAGGCATTCAAAGAGGCCTTGACGAGCGCGATGACCTGATCTTCATCGGCCACGCTCGTCCTGATGAACTGGGCGCGACCTCCCGCCGCTTCGATAAGGGCGATCGTCTCGGCTGCTCCCGCTTCGTTGACGTCGCCGATAGTGACGCTGCTGCCTGCGGTTGCCAATTGGATGGCGGCGGCCCTCCCAATGCCGCTGCCGCCGCCCGTTACGATTACCGATTTGCCTTTCAACGACATCATTGTCTCCTGTTTGGTTGAACCTTCTGGAATCGGGGTCAGGATGCCTGACGCGCGTTTCTGAGCGCGTTCACCCACCAACTGAACTCATCCAGCATTTGCTCTGCGGACGTGTTCAGAAATTCGAAATCCGAAAGATTCTTGCCATGTTGAAGGACGGCAAGAAAAGGTTCGAGGCCGATATGAACGCCGGTTCGGGTAGGGGCCATCTGCAATTCGATGCAGATGAGGCGCAGGTGCTCGATCGCGCGCGCCGCGCCTACGCCGCCATAGCCAACGAATGCGGCCGGCTTGCGATTATATTCGGGATAGGCATAATCGAGCGTGTTCTTGAGTGCGCCGGGCAAGCTGCGGTTATATTCTGCGACCACGAAGATGAAACCATCCAGCGCGCCTATCTTTGCCGCCCATTTCTGCGCCACAGGGTTGGCCGCCGGGCCATACATGGGAGACATCGCCTCCTCAAAATAGGGAAGAGGAAAATCGCGCAGATCGATAATCTCGAACTCCATGTCCTCACGCTTTCCGGTGTGTCCGGCGAGCCAATCATTTGCGGTGTCCGCAAAGCGCTGATCGCGTGTGGTGCTGAGAATAACGCCAATTCTGGGTTTGGACATAGATGATCTCCGACTAGGAAAATAAACTGGATGCGATCCCGTGGCCGCTGTCATGTCGAACCGGATTGCCCTGGGCCGGGAATAGGTTTGACCGGGGGCGACGCGCATTTTCCGGCCACCATAAGCCAGCGAAAGCCTGACCGGGAGGCTTCCTGTTTTTATGGTCAGGTTTGGTTAGCGATTCGCGAAGAGGCTGTCCAGCGCTCAATCGTCGAAAAATCTCGCCGGATCACTATATATATACTTGAAATATACAAGAAAGACACAGGGATTTCCGGGAAATTTCTGCGCCATGCCGATTTCGTGCCGCAATGAAAGTTGTCCAATCGGTCAGTTAGCGTTGACAGGCGTTCTCGTAATGCATAAGCATGACATCAAGGGCGGGCGGTCGAAGGATATGTCTTCGGCGAGCAGAAGGCTCAGCGCTGGAAATCCAGTAAAAATAGGAAGGGGAGGACAAAAATGCGTCAGTCATTCGTTTACGCTTATCTCGGTCCCATCATCTTTGGCGCGAGCGTGCCGACGGCGGCGATCGCTCAGGACATGGGGCCGGCCCAGCCGCAGGAGGCCCAATCGAGCGGGGGCCTGGCGGACATCGTTGTTACCGCGCAGCGGCGTTCTGAATCGTTGCAGGATGTGCCTGTGGCCGTTGCCGCGTTCGATTCCGAAACGCTGACAAAAAGCGGCGTGACGGATACAACGTCCCTGAACGGCCAGATCCCTTCGCTGTCCATTTCCACACGCGGTCCGCAGAATGTTATCTTCATCCGCGGCGTCGGCTCCAACGGTTCGGGCGTTCAGTCGGAACAGTCGGTCGCGAATTATGTCGATGGCGTCTATATTTATTCCTCCGTCGGCAATATGTTCCCCCTCAATAATGTCGAGCGCGTCGAAGTTCTGAAAGGGCCTCAGGGCACGCTCTTTGGCCGCAATGCCACGGGTGGCGTGATCAACATCATCACGCGCGAACCGCAGCATGAGGCCGAGGTCGGCATGAGTCTCGGCTATGCGAATTATGAGACTATAAACACGTCCTTCTATGGTACGGCCGGCCTTACGGATACCATCGCGGCTGACCTTTCGATCAGCTATAAAAACCAGAACAAGGGGTGGGGCCGGAATATCACGCGCAACGAGGATGTTTATCTCGGCAAGGATCTTTCGATCCGCAGTAAAGTGCTGTGGGAGCCGACCGATCGGACCAAGGTGCGGCTGATCGGCGCCTATACCTATCAGAACAACTCCGGTTTCAACGTCGCGCTGGCTCCGGGCGAAGCGGGTGTCGACGGCATCGTTCGCGATATCAGGCCCTATGATCAGGTGGCGAACCATGAGGATGGCTTCTATGCGCGCTCTTATATGGGGTCGTTGCAGATCGAGCAGGACTTCGATTTCGCGCGGTTGGTGAGCATCACCGCCTATCGCAAGGTGAATGCCACCTATATCACCGATCAGGACGGCACGCCGCTCGGTCTGGTGGACGTTCCTTATGCGAAGGAGCCGAGCAGCAACTGGCAGCAGGAAGTCCGGCTGGAAGGCGCGTCCGGCGGTCCGCTTGAATGGATGATCGGCGGGTTCTATTTCAAATCCAAGGCGACCTATACGCCGCTTCGCCTTCAGGGGTTGATCGACGATGCCATCGTTGCCGGTTTCCAGGCGGCTCAGCCGGATGTTTATCCTACGCCCGCGCCCGGCGTCGGCGTGGATGCGCTTGACGAATATGGCACGCAGAAGATTTCGTCGAAATCGATCTTCGGACAGGTCAGCTACAGCGTCACGCCAACGACCAAGCTAACCGCCGGACTGCGTTATACCTGGGAAAAGGTCAAGCGGGTCGATGCGCGTAACGATGTCTTCTATTCCGATGGCACGACCTTCACGGAATTGCTGCCGGAGCAGTCCGACAGCAACAAGAAGCTGACCTTCCGTTTTGCCGCCGATCAGAAGTTCACCGATGATATCATGGGATATGCATCCTTCAGTCGCGGTTACAAGACGGGCGGCTACAATCTCACGGGGGTCGGCGCCATTCCGGCTTTCCAGCCCGAACAACTCGATGCCTATGAAGTTGGCCTCAAAACGGAATTGTTCGACAGGCATTTGCGGTTCAACATCTCCGCTTTTTACTATAAATATAAGAATATTCAGGTGCAGTTGACGCAGCCGGGCGGCGAAAATACCGCGAACGCGGCGGCGGCCCGGATGAAGGGTGTCGACGTCGATTTCCAGGTGGCGGTTGCGCAGAATTTCACTCTGCGCGGCGCAGCAGGTTATCTGACCGGCAAATATCGCGAGGTGATCGATCCGACTACCGGCTTGCCGTTCACCCTGCCGGGATATCCTGCGTCGTCCGGGGCGGGCTTTGAATATAATCCGGCGGGAAATCGCACGGTCTATTCGCCCAAATGGTCCGGCAATGTGGGTGGCACCTACACCATCCCCTCCAGCATCGGTGACTTCGATCTGGATGCGACGATGATCTTCAGCGGGAAATCCTTTGTCCAGCCGACGAACAGGCGGGCGCTGCCATCCTATAAAACCGTCAATTCCTCGATCACCTGGAAGTCGCTGGACGATCATCTCAATATCCGGGTGTGGGCGCAGAATCTGTTTGATGAACGTTATCTGGTCACTGCGCTGGAAAGCGGCCTGGGTGATCTCATCGTCTATGCGCCGCCCCGTACTTATGGCGTCACGCTGACGACCAAATTCTGATCGTTGCTGGCGATGGTCCGAGAGGGTCATCGCCAGCATTTTCCAAGAAAATGGAGGATATCGGCATGTTCAAGTGGATTGTAATGATCAAGAAGAAGAAGGGCATGAGCCGGGAAGCCTTCATCGACTATTATGAAAACAAGCATGAGCCGCTGATCCGCGAATTGCTGCCCCGGTCTGTCGTGTATCGCCGCAACTATCTCGTGTTCAACGATCCGATGCTGGATGCCGACGGGCGTGGAGGCGATTCCGAGGAGGCGGGTTTCGACGTCCTGACCGAAAGCGTATTCAGCACGCGGGAGGAGGCCGAAGCTTTGATGAAGGCCTTTGCCACGCCCGGCATCTTCGAACGCATTCGCGCCGACGAGGACAATTTCGTCGAACCGGGTCATGCCAAGATGTACGTCGTTGAGGTCCGTCAGTCGGCCTATCCCTGAATTCTGATCCCTGAATCGGGGCCGAAGATAGCATCGGAGCGAAGATAGCAATGTCACTCATCGGAAAATCGGTCATCGTAACAGGCGGCGGCAGCGGAATCGGCAAGGCGGCGGCGCTTCTGTTGGGTGAGGCGGGCTGTGATGTCACGATCGCCGATCTGAACGAAGATGGCGGCAAGGATGCCGTCGCGACCATCGCAGCGCAGGGCAAGGGCCGGGCGCAATTCATTTCCACGGACGTATCGCGGGAAGATCAGGTCCGGGCCATGATCGCTGCGGCAGTCTCTTCCTATGGCAAACTGGATGGCGCGATCAACGCGGCCGGTGTCGCTCAGGCGGGCGTTCCGCTTCACGAAGTCTCGATCGAGCAGTTCGATCGCTGCGTCGGCATCAATCTGCGCGGCATGTTCCTGTGCGTGAAATACCAGATTGAAGCCATGCTGGAGAGCGGCGGTTCGATCGTGGCGATTTCTTCGACAGCGGCGTATAACGGCGTGCCCAACAGTTCGGAATATTGTGCGGCCAAATCGGGTGTGAACGGTCTCGTGCGGGGCGGTTCGGTCGATTATGCCAGTCGCGGCATCCGCATCAACGGCATTATGCCCGGCGGCACCTGGACGCCGATGGTCGAGGCTTCGATCAACAAGGATCCGGCGCTCAACGCCATCGTCGATATGTTCCCGATGAAGCGTTTCGCTCGCCCCGAGGAGATCGCGGCCGCAGCCGTCTGGCTCGTGTCGGACGAGGCTTCCTACACCACGGGCGCCTGCATTCCGATCGACGGAGCTTTGACGATCGCCTGAGGGAACCGATGATGAGCAATATGGCGTTGGAGGACATGGCGGCGACCCGTAGCCGGGAGGATAACGACCGGTTACGGACCGCTCCGACGCTCGATGCTCTTTATGCGCAGGTCGATCCGCTTGACCTTACGCCGGGATGGATCAGCCGCAAGTCGCCCATCATGGGTTCCACGCCCAAATCGGTGTTTGAACCCGCGCATTGGCGTTATGCCGATGCGCAGGCGGGCCTCGATGCGGCGGGCCGGCTGGTGGACGTCGCGTTCGCCGAGCGCCGTAACCTGATTTTGCGCAACCCGAAAGACGGCAATGACTGGGCGACAAGCCGGACATTGGTCTGCGCCTATCAAATGATATTGCCGGGAGAGTTTGCGCCATCGCACCGGCACAGCGCAAATGCGTTGCGCGTCATCATCGACGGCAAGGGCACATATTCGATCGTGGACGGCGAAAAGATGCCCATGGAAAGCGGAGACGTCGTTCTGACGCCTGGCGGGCATTTCCACGGCCATGGTCATGATGGCGATCATCCGGCCTATTGGCTCGACTGCCTCGATGTGCCCCTCAATTATCTGCTGGAGCCGATGTATTTCCAGCCGGACACGCAGCCAACCCCTCCGGTGACGGACTGGGTCGAGCAAAGCCCCTTCCGTTTTTCGAAGGCGATGATCGTGGCGGGTCTGGATGCTGCCGAGGTCTCATCCGATGGCCGAACCGGCCAGCGTTTTGTGCTGCCGACCCCCTCAATGCCAGCGGTTGGACTGGAAGTCGAACGGCTGGAGGGTGGAAGGAATTATGCCTGGTCGCGAGCAGGCGCCAACCGGATTTATTCCGTAATGGAAGGCCGCGGCGAATTACGGGTGGAAAACCGGCGCTATTCTTTCGTGAAAGGCGACACCATCGTCGTGCCGTCGGGAAACTGGGCGCAGATCGTGCCGGCTGTCGACAGCATGGCGCTGGAATTGTCGGATGCGCCGTTGATGCGCTTTGCCAATAGCTACTTCATGGAATGGCGATGAAGGCTGCGACATGAAGATTTGCAGATTCAATGACAATCGTCTGGGGCTCGTCGAACGCGATGTCATTTTCGATGTCTCGACGGCGCTGGATATGCTTCCCCCGGAGCGATGGCCGGCCCGGCCCGGCGATGCGCTGATCGCGAATCTGGATATTATGCGTGAGGCGATGCTGAGGGCGAGGACGGGGGCGCAACAGTTCGCGATCGGTGACGTCACCCTGCATAGCCCGATCACCCGCGCAAGCAAGATTCTGGCCGCTCCCGCCAATTATCGCAAGCATGTCGAGCAGGATACCTCGGACCCGGGTGTGGATCAGGGGGTCCATCGCCGCCAGATGTTGGGTCTGGAAAGGCCCGTCGATACCTATGGGCTTTTCCTCAAGGCGAGTTCGTCGCTGGTCGGGCCACATGAAGGCGTGACGCTCGATTGGCCCGGCGAGGAGCGCCGTTTCGATCATGAGGTCGAATTCGCGGTCGTCATCGGCCGACCTGCCAGGCATGTCCGCGTGGAAGACGCGTTCGATCATGTCGCGGGCTATGGCATCGGCCTCGACATCACCGTACGCGGATCCGAGGAACGCAGCTATCGAAAATCCGCCGACAGCTTCGCGCTGTTCGGCCCGTGGATCGCAACGCCCGACGAAATACGCGACCCCGACGACACGCGCTTCTGGCTCTCGATCAATGGCGAGACGCGACAGCAATCATCGACGGCGGCCATTACCGTTCCGATCGGGGAACTGATCGCAATAGCATCCGCCATATACACGCTTTATCCCGGAGACATCATCATGACCGGTACGCCAGAGGGTGTCGGCCCGCTGCAAGCCGGCGACAGGATCGATGCGGGCGCCGATGGCGTCGGCGCGTTCGCCAGCTACGTATATCCGGCGGCAAGGCCATGACGGTGGTGACGGCGGCCGTGGTGGAAGAGGCGGGCGGGCCGATGGTTCTGCGCGATTTGCGGCTCGACGATCCGCGCGCCGATGAACTGAGGGTGCGGATGGTGGCATGCGGCATCTGCCAGACCGATGCGCATGTTCGCGATCAGCATATCCCGATGCCGCTACCGGCGGTTCTGGGGCATGAGGGCGCGGGCATCGTGGAGGCCGTCGGTTCGGCTGTCACCGAATTTTCGCCGGGCGATCATGTGGTCATGTCCTATCGTTCATGCGGCGCGTGTCGTCCTTGCCGACAAGGGGCGGTCTATTATTGCGACGATATTCTCCCGCTCAATTTTGGTGGGCGGCGCGCCGACGGATCGAACAGCCTGTCCGAAACAGGGGATGCCGGGCGGGAGGTCAGCGGCCAGTTCTTTGGCCAGTCGTCCTTTGCCACGCAGATCATAGCCAATCAGCAGAATGCCGTGAAGGTCGATCCTTCTGTGCCGCTGGACCTGCTTGCGCCGCTGGGCTGCGGCATCCAGACCGGATTTGGCGCCGTGCTCAATGCCCTCAAGGTGGCGCCCGGCTCGCGAATTGCCATATTCGGGTGCGGCGCGGTCGGTCTGGCAGCCATTATGGCGTCGGCGATTGCGGGCGCGGCGACGATCATCGCGATCGACCGCAACCGGGATCGCCTTGCCCTCGCGCTGGATATCGGCGCCACCCACGGCATCCATGCCGACAGCGAGGATGTGTGCCGCAGGATCGGGAATATCTGCGGTGCGGTCGACTATTCGGTCGAAGCGGTGGGGCATCCCGATCTGGTGCGGTGCGCGGTCGATGTCCTCGCGCCGCTCGGCGTGGCGGGGCTGGTGGGGACGATGCCGCCGGGCGCGACCGCTCCCGTCGAGGTGATGAAGCTTCTGCTGGGCCGCACGGTGCGCGGCATCCATCAGGGGGACGCCGTATCGAAGCTGTTGATCCCCAAAATGGTCGATTTCTACAAGGCAGGTCGATTGCCGCTCGAACGGCTGGTTCGTTTCTATCCTTTCGAGGCAATCAACACGGCGTTTTCCGATGCCGCGCGTGGCGAGGTGGTCAAGCCCGTTCTGCGTTTCGAGTTGAAGGGAGAGGTCGCATGACGCAGGCGCTTGCCGGACACTGGATTGCCGGTTGGGACCATGGCGGCGTGTCCAGGGACAGCATCAACCCCGCCACAGGCGCGGTCCTTGGCCAGTGGGCCGATGCCGATCCACAGACGGCCGCGCGGGCTATCGACACCGCCGCGCACGCATTCGAGACGACGACGTGGAGGGAGGACAAAGCGCTGCGCGCACGCGTCCTCAACGCCATGGCCGATCGCTTCGAGGCCGCCATGGATGATATCGTCGCCTCATTGTCGGCGGAAAATGGCAAGCTGCTGGGCGAGGCGGCGTTCGAATGTTCGACCGTCGCGCCCAAGCTGCGCTATTGGGCCGGCATGGCGCTCACGCTTCAGGGGCGGGCGGGCGTGCCGCAGGCGGGGCGTCTTTCGCTCGTGATCCGAGAGCCTATAGGGGTCGCCGGGATCATCGTTCCCTGGAATGCCCCGGTTGCGCTAGCCATCCGTTCTCTTGCGCCTGCGTTGGCCATGGGCTGCACGGCTGTGATGAAGATGCCGGGACAAACGGCGCTCACCAACGCGCTTCTGGCGGAGGTGATCGGCGGCACGCCCGGCCTTCCCCAAGGTGTGTTCAACCAGTTCACCGAAAGCGGCAGTGCGGGCGCAGCGGCGATCGTTGCGGCACCGCAGGTTCCGGCGATCAGTTTCACCGGAAGCACGCGCACCGGTCGCGTGATCGCGGCAGCGGCGGCGCCGCGTCTCAAGCGGCTTGGCCTCGAACTGGGCGGGAAAACGCCGATGATCATATTCGAGGATGCGAATCTGGACATGGCGGCATTCGTCACGATGAAGGCCATAACGACTTTCGCCGGTCAGTTTTGCATGGCGGGCAGCCGCCTGCTCGTGCAGGAAAGCGCCTGCGAGGCGATGAAAGCGCGGATCGCGCCGTTGCTGGAAAATATCCGTCCGGGACCGGGCGATCGGCAGGAATCCGATATGGGACCACTGATTGATGCCGCCAGCGCGGCGAGGGTCGATCGGTTGGTTGAGGAGGCCATCGCAGGCGGCGCGAAGGTGCTGGTGCGGGGCGGACGGGTGGATGCGGACAGCGCCTTCTACCGGCCCGTTCTCCTTGAACTGGACCGCGAGGATCTTTCGATCGGACAGGATGAGATTTTCGGGCCGGTTCTGGTTCTCCAGTCTTTTACCGATGAAGCGGACGCGATTCGCCTCGCCAATCAGGGCGATTATGGTCTGGCGGCAAGCGTGTGGAGCAATGACGCGGCAAGGCCGATGCGGGTCGCGCAAAAGCTTCAGGCTGGGACCGTATGGCTCAATAATTGGGCCATGGTCTATGACGATTTCGAGGAAGGCGGCTTTCGTCAGAGCGGCTTGGGGCGATTGAACGGTCTGGCCGCCGCCGACCTGTTCCTCGAATATAAGCATATCGCCATGGATGTGGGGAGCGCGGCATCATGACCGGCAGGTTGTTGGAAGGCAAGGTCATATTCGTCACCGGCGCCGGATCGGGGATCGGGCGCATCTGTTCGCGGGCCATGGCCGTGGAAGGCGCGCAGATTGTGGCGACCGACCTGAACAGCGAAGAAGCCGAACGCACGGCGGCGGCGATCCGCTCGGAAGGTGGCGATGCCGTGTCGCGTCGTTGCGACGTGGGCGAAGAGGCCGATGTCGCCGCCGCGATCGATTTTGCCGTCGGACATTATGGCAGGATTGACGGGGCGCATAACAATGCCGGTATCGAAATGGTCAACAAGCCCATCCATGAGATCAGCGGGGCGGAATGGAACCGGGCATTGCACGTCGATCTGACCGGCGTGTTCTATTGCACCAAATATGAATTTCTGGCGATGAAGCGGCAATCCGGCGGCGGCGCGATCGTCAATACCGCTTCCGGGTCAGGATTGCGGGGGCAGATCAATGCCGCCGACTATGTGTCGGCCAAGCATGGGGTTGTCGGGTTGACGAAATCGAGCGCGGTCGATGGCGCGCAATGGGGCATCCGCGTCAACTCCGTGTGTCCCGGCCTCATTATGACGCCCATGGCGAAGGAGCGTCTGATGAACGACCCGATCTTTTCGCAGGCCCTCGATGGCATCCGCAAGCGTCACATTATCGGCCGTTTCGGAGAGCCGGAGGAAGTTGCCGATGCGGTTATGTGGCTGTTGTCCGACAGATCGGCCTTTGTGACGGGGCATCAACTCGTGGTGGATGGAGGCTATTGCATCTAGATGGATGCGACAGTCGCAATGACAGGAAAGGAATGAGGGCATGTTCAAGGCGATCGTGATGATCAAACGCAAACCCGGAACGTCTCACGAAGATTTCGTGAAATATTATGAGGAGTTTCATTCGGTTCTTGGCGCGAGCAAGGTGCCGAACCTGAAGAAATATATCCGGCATCATATCGAGCCTTATGGCGATGGCACATATACGCTGGAAACAGACGCCCCTTATGATGTCATCACGGAAATCTGGTTCGATGACGAAGAAGATTTCAATCAGGGAATGGCGTATCTGAGTGATCCTGCCGCCGCTGCGGAGATCGCGCAGGATGAACTCAAGTTCATGGATCGGGCTTCGATCCGCTTTTACACGATGAAAAATTACGAAACGGACCTCGCGACAGGCAAGAGCGTGGGGCAGGTGGACTAGATACTGTAGATAATATCGACGGTTCCCGACGCGGAAAATAGTTCGACGACGATTGCCGGTTATCGAATCCGGGCGGCGCGATGGCGTGGCCCGGAAAAGGCTGGTTGCGTCCCGTCGTGATGAAAGGAGACGTTGCATGCGCGCTGCCGTTTTCCATGGCATAGGCATCCCGCTCGCCATTGAGCAGATAGAGGATCCCGAACCCCGGCCCGGCCAATTGCTGGTTGAGGTGAGCCATTGCGGCATCTGCGGATCGGATATCCACATGACCGAGCGGGAAGGGTTGATAAAGGCCGGGGTCGTGCTCGGGCATGAGTTCGCCGGAACCGTGGTCGAAGGCGGGAGTGGACAGATCCGGCCCGGAACGCGGGTGACGGCGCTCCCCCTGCTGCCCTGCTGGACATGCGATGAATGTCGGGAAGGGCATCTGTTTCATTGCGTTCGGCCCGATCTGGTCGGCGTCAGTGCGAACGGAGCCTATGCCGAGGCCGTGGCGGTTGATGAGCGGCTGGTGCAGCCGTTGCCCGCCGGGGTGTCGTTCGAAGATGGCGCGCTTGTCGAGCCATTGGCGGTCGGACGGCGGATGGTGGGACTGGCCGAAGACCTGAAAGGCGCGAACATCCTGATTCAAGGTGGCGGGCCGGTCGGCATGGCGGGACTCATCTTTGCCCGTCTGGGCGGAGCCGGCAGGATCGTCGTCAGCGAGATCAACCCGGCGCGGCGCGAAAAGGCTCTGGAACTCGGGGCCGATGCCGTCATCGACCCGTCCACGGAGGATTTGGCCGCACGCGCAGCGAGTCTTTGCGGCGCGCGCCCCGATATTGTGTTCGAATGTGTCGGGCGGCCGGGCATGTTCGCCGGTGCTGTCGCGGCGGTACGGCCTCGCGGGCAGATTGTGAGCGCGGGGGCAAGCTTTCAATATGACGGCTTCGTTCCCATCGACGCATTGGTGAAAGAAATCACCATTCGTTTCAGCGCCGGCTACACGCTTGCCGATTTCGAAGCGATCACGAACGCGATGGCCCATGGCCGGATCGAAGGGGAACGGCTCGTCACGGGCCGGATCGGCCTTCGGGACTTGCCGAATATTTTCGAAAATCTTCGGGAGCCGTCCGGCCATTGCAAGGTGCTGGTCGATATCAGGGCATGATGCTGGCCGGAGCCGGACAACCGATTGAAAAAATGAGGAAAAAGGGAGTGAAATCGATGAAGAAAACGGAATTGATGGGCGTTGGGATGTCCATAATCGTCGGCGCGGCCTGTTCGGTCGGGGCCGCCGCGCAAGAGGCCCAGACCGCGCAGACCGGTGGGTTGCAGGAAATTGTCGTCACCGCGCAGAAGCGCAGCGAAAACATGCAGAAGGTGCCGATCGCCGTCACTGCGGTATCCGGCGAGGATCTGGCTTCTTCGGGCGTGTCGGACATGCTGAACCTGCAACAGAAGGCGCCCGGCCTTTATATCGGTACGGGCGGTGCCACGGCTCTGGTGTTTATCCGCGGCGTGGGAACGCAGAACCCGTCGATCGGTGACGAGTCCAGCGTCGCGACCTATATCGACGGTGTTTATCAGGCATCGCCTGCCGCCAATCTGTTCAATCTGACGAATATCGACCGCGTCGAGGTGCTCAAGGGGCCTCAAGGCACGTTGTTCGGCCGGAATGCCACGGGCGGGCTGATCAATATCATCACGCGCACGCCGCAGTTCGATACGCATGTCGAAGGGTCGGTGAGTTTCGCCAATCATGACCGGCTGGAACTGTCGGCCTATGGCACGACCCCGCTTTCCGATACCGTCGCGATCGATCTGGCCGGCCAATATTCCAACCAGTATGACGGCTTCGGCACGAACCTGATGACGGGCAACGACATCAATCGGTCCAAGGAATATTCGCTGCGCAGCAAGCTGCTGATCCAGCCATCGGATCTCGCGAAGATAACCCTTGCCGCCTATTATTCCAGGACCGATTCCTCCTTCGGTCTGGGCCGCCGCCTGGCTCCGGGCGCGGTGGGTGTGGATGGCACCACCTATACCGGCGGGTTCTGGGATGTGGACACGCGGCTCGATGCGTTCAACGATGTGGAACGCTATGGCGCATCGGCGCGGGTGGACTATGATCTGGGCGGCGCGGACCTGGTTTCGATCACGGCCTATCAACGCGACGATGCGACGGAAGTGTTCACTCAGGATGCCGTCAAGGCGCCCATCGTCGATGTCGACATCATCAACGGCAATCGGTTCTTCACCCAGGAATTGCAATTGCTGTCGAATAATGCCGGTCGTTTCAGTTGGATCATCGGCGGATTTTTCATGAAAGGGCGGGCGTTCTATGATCCGTTGGGCCTCAGCGGTCAGGGCGTGGGCGGAGAACTCAATATTTACGGCGAGGTCAAGACGACGTCATGGTCTGCTTTTGCCCAGGGGAATTACAAGATAACCGACAATACGAAGGTCACGGCGGGTATCCGCTATTCGTCCGACCTGCGGAAAATGAACGGCCGGATGACGCTGGACGGCGTGGAGCAGATAACGGACAACCGCTCGAAGCGCTGGTCCGAGCCAACCTGGCGTTTATCCCTCGATCATCAGTTCACGCCGGATGTTCTTCTCTACGCATCCTATAATCGCGGCTTCAAAAGCGGCGTGTTCTCGACCGCCCAGCTTGGAGCGCCAGCCGCCAACCCGGAGAAGCTGGATGCCTATGAGATTGGCGTCAAATCGACCAATGCGTCGAAGACCATCCGCTTCAACGCCGCCGCATTTCTATACAAATACAAGGATATCCAGTTGACGCAGACGCAGGGCGGCGCGCTGCTGATCCTGAATGCGGCGAAGGCGACGCTCAAGGGCTTTGATTTCGAGGGCGAGGCGCTTCTCACTGAGAATTTCAGCCTCACTTTTGGCGGCAACTATGTAGACAGCGAGTATGACGAGTTCCTCAACGGGCCGACATTCACGCCCAATCCTGCGGGCGGCAATATAGTGGGCAACGCCGATCTTTCCGGCAATCGATTGATCAGAACACCCAAATTCACCGGCAATCTGGGGTTGAAGGGTAACTTCCCGATCGGTGACAATCGCCTCATGACTCAGCTTAATCTCTATCACAGCGGATCTTTCTTCTTCGAGGCGGAGAATCGGCTGAAGCAGAAGAGCTACACGACGCTGAGCGGAGAAATTTCATACGAGATCGGCGATCATTGGCGGGTCTGGGCGTTCGGCCGGAATCTCACCAACAAAAAATATCTGGTATTCGGTGAGTCTGGCGGGCTGGGCGATATCGTGTCGGCCGCGCCCGGCCGGCTCTATGGTGTCGGCGCCGGCTTCCGCTTCTGACCGGACATATCTGAGGAGAATGCCATGCGGGCCGCTATTTTTCAGGAGGTTGGCAAACCGCTGTCGATCGAAACCATGCCTGACCCGACGCCCGGCGCGGGAGAGGTCGTTGTAGAGGTTTCGCGAGCCGGCATTTGCGGGTCGGACCTCCACTGGACGGAAACACCCGGCATCCTGACCAGCGGCCGCATATTGGGACATGAATTTTCCGGCACGATCGTCGATTCCAACGGATCGGCGCTCGCTGCCGGAACGCGGGTTACGGCTCTGCCCATTCATCCGTGTTGGCAATGCGCGGAGTGTTCGGAAGGTCACGTCTATCATTGTTCCGGGCAGCAGGTCATCGGTTTGCAGCGCGACGGGGCGCTGGCGCGGACGATGGTTGTCGACAGCAGACTGGTTCAGCGTTTGCCTGATGGTGTCGGGTTCGAGGAAGGCGCGCTGGTGGAACCGTTGGCCGTCGGTCATCATACGATCAGTCATGCGCGTCGGCTCAGGGGCGCGAATGTCCTCATCCTCGGTGTCGGCCCCATCGGCCTTTCGGCTCTTCTTTTCGCTCTCCATGGCGGCGCGGGGCGGGTGATTGTGAGCGATCCCAGCCCAGGACGGCGGCAAATGGCGATTGATCTGGGCGCACATGCCGCGCTCGATGCCGGGGAAGAGGACGTCGCCGCCCGTTTCGCGGCGCTGTGCGGCGATCCGCCGGATATCGTGGTGGAATGTGTCGGCTATCCGGGCATGCTGGGCGAAGCGATACGCCTCGTACGCAAGCGCGGCCAGATATTGAGCGCGGGCGGCTCCTATCTGGCCGACAGTTTCCTTCCCATAGATGCCTTGGTGAAGGAGATATCCATCGACTTTTCGCTGGCCTATGAAGTGTCCGATTTCGCGGCCGTCATCGATGCGATCGCTACTCATCAGGTGAAGCCGCAACCGCTGATTACGGACCGCATCACCCTCGACGACCTTCCCCAGCGGTTCGAGGCGCTGCGCAAACCGTCTACGACATGCAAGCTGCTGATAGAGATATGATCATGTGGTCAGCCCGCAAATCGGCCAAGGCGGTTCAGGGCGCGCTGCGTTCAATGTGACGTAAGGCGCGCGCTCTCGTTATTTGGTAGAGCATCGCGCGGAAAACCGGTTCCCGCTTTTTCCCGCGATGCTCTAAATGAAAACGATTTCATATATGAAGGCGATCGTTCGGAGAATTTCCGTTTCCGAGAAAATGTCGCGCCCCGTAAACTCAAAATACTCTGTCGATACCGTGAACGGCGTGCCCCCCGCGCCGATGATATGATAATAAAGGCGGGCGGGATCGCCCTCGCGTACCGACCCTTCCATCTGCCCGCGACGAATGAGGTCGCGCACGCGGGTGAAATGCTCTCTCAGGAAATTGTCGATTACCCACTGGAGGCGATCGGTTCCCTGGTTGCTCTCCATCGTCAAAATTCGATGAACCTGCGGGTTTTCCGCCGAGAAGCGAACAAATCGTTCGATGAAGCGCCTTAGTTCGACCGCAGCCTCCTCCGCCGGACGCTCGGTCACGTCATCGTCGATCACCGCTTCGGTATAATTGCCGATGCTGTTTTCTATCGTGGCGCGCCAAAGCAGATCCTTGGATTTGAAATGATAGAGCACCAGCGTGTGGGTGACATCCGCCCTTTCCGCGACGGCGCGGGTAGACGTTCCTTCAAATCCGAACGCGCCGAAACATTCGAGCGCCGCGCGCAGGACGCGTTTGCGTACATCGTCGCCGCGCCGTCCTTTCTTCGCCTTGGCGGGCTTGGGTGGTTCGGCCGTGCCGTCATCGGGGAGACGGACAGCAACGCGGCCCCTATTTTCTCGCACCGGCTTGGTGATGTCGTTGGATTTGTCTGCCATATCCCCTCCGAAGTGCCTCATTGGCGCCGCAACATCAACTGTTTTCGACATCAATCCATATGGCAACGGTCAGGATGAACGTCAAAATCCCGTAAAAATGGTTCTTAATCGTAAATTAACTGACCATAAGATCAGAAAATTCATTGCCCCGCCTGTTTTCCGCCTTATGGTGCATCGATGCGAGGCCATAGAGATGCCTGCGGTTGAAAAACGACAATCCGGGGAGAGTGGAGCATGCTGAACTTCAACGGTCGCGTGGCGATCGTCACAGGTGCCGGCGCCGGGATCGGTGAAGCGGTAGCCCAGGCGCTTGCCCGGCGCGGGTGCGCGGTGCTCGTCAATGATTATGGCACGGATGTGAGTGGGCGGGGTGGTGAAGAGCAAAGCCGGGCGGACATGGCCGCGGCGCGTATTCAGGATCAGGGAGGCATTGCCGTCGGTTGCGCGATACCCGTCGGAACGCAGGAGAGCGCGGCGGCGATCATCGACGCGGCGAAAGTGGCTTTCGGTCATGTCGATATTCTCGTCAACAACGCTGGCTTTGGCGACTCGGGATTGCTGGAAGAGGTGAGTGAGGAGCGTTGGCGCTTCGGGCTTGATGTGCATCTTAACGGGCCGCGCGCCCTCATGCACCTGATCTGGCCTGAAATGCGGCAGGCGGGTTTCGGCAGGATCGTGAACGTGGCCTCCAGCGTTTCGTTCGGAAGGGCCGGTTATTCCAGTTTCGCGGCAACGAAGGCCGGTCTGATCGGCCTGTCGCGCGCGGCGGGCCTTGAAGGCAAGGCGGACGGTATCTGCGTCAATGCGATTTTGCCTACCGCAGATACGCGGGCGACGAGGAGCGGGCTTGAGGCGGCCGGTGAGATACGGATACGAGACTGGTTCATCGAGCATTTTCCCGCCCATCAGGTAGGCGAAGCGGTCGCCTATCTGTGCAGCGACGCCTGTGCGGCTTCGGGAGAGGCCTTTATCGTGGGAGGGGGAAGGTTCGCGCGCATGGGATATGCGGTGGCGCCGGGATATTTCGACCCGCAGATCAGCGCGGAGGCCGTTGCGGAGCGTTTCGAGCAGGTTTCCGATTTTACCGATGCAGAGATCGTGCTCGACAATCATAGCGAGCAGAACAGCTACATGCGTTTCATTCCGCGCCCCTGAGCCGCGTCCCTGAGCAAACCGCGCCGTCCGGTCTGTCACGGCCACCTTGTCATGATGGGAGCATTGCGATGCCCGTTCTTTCGCTTTCGTTGATTTTCATGTTCATCGGATCGGCTGCTCTTCAGCTTGCGGGGGTGGCGCTGCTTCCGGCGAGTCGTGGTTTTACGCAGCCATTGCCGACGGTTGCATCTGCCCTATGCTTTCTGGGCGGGGTTTTTCTGTTGGCGCGCATCATCGTCAGCGGCGTGAATATCGGTACGCTCATACCGCTCAGCGCAGCCTTCGTGCCGCTCTGCGCCATAGCGCTGGGCGTGTTGATCTACGCCGAACCCATGTCATGGGCCAAAGCGGTCATGCTGATCATTGCCTGTGGTCTGGTGGCCCTGGCCAGCAGGGCTTGATCTCACCAGAATCGACTTGATTTATACTGACCGATAGGTCAGTTTATAAAGATAAGCGGAACGGGTGCCGAAAAGAGAATCCCCGGTATCTTTTTATCCGGTTCAGCGGTTGCAGGATGCTTTGCGGGTTGTCGCGCCCGATAGGAAGAATGATATGAACGATCCATTTTACACGCCAGAGGTTCCCGCGCACGTCCCGGCGGAACTGGTCCATGATTTCAATATTTTCGGCTATAATGACGGTGACTATTTCGAAATCATCGATGGCCTGTTCCGCCGCGGCGTTCCGCCTGTTTTCTGGACCCGTCATAATGGCGGACATTGGGTGGCGCTGGGCATCGATGCCGTGAACGAGATGGCTGCAAAGCCCAATCTCTTTTCAACCCGGCGCCTGTTTGTTCCCGACAACCAGAATTCGGACGTGATGGAGTTCCCGCCCTTGGATGTGGAGCCGCCGCTTCATACCCACTACAGGGCCGTGGTCGCCCCACTTTTCGGGCCGAATCGCGTAAAAAATGTGACGGATAATTTTCGCGCCCTGTGCCGCAAGCTCGCGCAGGATGTACGCGAACGCGGGGAATGTGAATTTATCGAGGAAGTCGCATCCATACTTCCGGTGCAGATATTTCTCGATATCATGGACCTGCCGAGAGAGGACGGGCCGCATTTGCGGGCGGTGGCGCACCGTATCCTGGACCCCAATGCGCAGGATGGTGGCGATCGTTCGATCCCGCTCGGCGAAATCGAGAATTATCTGCGGCCGATCATCCTCGGGCGCATGGAGACTCCGCAGGATGACGCGATCAGCGAGTTGGTGTGCACGCAGGTCGAAGGCCGCCCCCTGACCTATGAGGAGGCCTTCAAGCTTACGCGGGCCGTCCTGCTTGGCGGGCTGGACACGACTGTCGGCATGATGTCTTACATGACCCGCTATCTCGCGGATAATCCCGGCGCGCGGGCGGAACTGCGCGGGAACCCGGATCTCATGCGCAAGGCGATCGAGGAGTTTCTGCGGCGCTACCCCGTTTCGGTGATCGGTCGCTGGATGACGGCCGACCATGATTTCCATGGTGCGCCGGTCAAGGCGGGCGATCATATCCTCTGGCCGGTGGGCGCTTTCAATTTCGACCCCTCGAAATTTCCCGATCCGATGACCGTCGATTTCCTGCGATCGGGAAATCGGCACGCGACGTTTGGGGTGGGGGTGCATTTCTGCGTTGGCGCCTTCCTCGCGCGGGCGGAACTTCGGATATTTCTGGAAGAATGGCTCGACATTCTGCCCGACTTTTCGGTGCGGGAGGGCTTCGTTTCCAATTACCGGGGCGGGTTTACCGTTATTCTCGAGCGTCTGGACCTTGTCGTCGATGCGCCCTCGCGCGCTGCGGCCTGATGATGGGCGGCCAACCGCTATATTCACAACAGAAGAAGGGAGAGGCTCTTATGGGCGAGATTGATGTGCGTACGCTTCAGGATCGTGAGGCGCTGCGCGATATTCTGAGTGAGAAATGGTGTCGCGGGGTCGACAAGCTCAACTGGAAGCTTATCCGTACCATGTACGAGGATGAGGTGACTGTCTTTTTCCATGATCCGGCCTTGCCGGGCGTGCCTGAGCCGCGTGTCTGGCCGGTCGATGAGTGGCTGCATTTCTGCCGGGCGATCGAAGGCTTTGACGTGACGTCTCACCATCTCTCAAATTATCGGTTCGAGATCGAGGGCGATGCCGCGACAGTCAACAGCTATCTTTGGGCGCAGCATATACTGAACGATGAAAGCTATGTGGTGGGCGGGGAATATACGCATAAATTCCACCGGACCGGCGCGGGATGGAAGCTCAATCACATTCAACTCGAAATTTGGTGGACGACCGGCGAAGCAAGGTTGTTCGAGCAGGCGATGGAAATGGCGCATGCTGGGCGGGCGCCCCGCAGCGCAGGGGCGATCCGCTTCTGACGTGAGGTCATGACGGTGAAGCCTGTGCGGCCGCCAGCTTGGTGGCCGCCTTTTTTGGTGCAGGGCGCCCTTTTTGGCTGGACCGGCATTGCCCGGCCTGCCGCGTTCGGGTGCGAGGCTTCTAGCAATTGGCCATAAGGTCAGTTATAGATTCGATCATGGTCGAATATACCATATTTCAGACACTGCGTCGGCAAGGCGCGCAGTGACATTATGAGGACGATGATGAACGATCCGCATTATAATCCCGCGATTCCCGATCATGTTCCGGCCGCGCTGGTGCATGATTATAACGTGTACGACTATCAGGATCAGGATCCCTTTCTGGCCGCGCATGCGCTGATGAAGGCGGGAATGCCGGACATTTTCTGGTCTCGTCACAATGGGGGGCACTGGATCGTCACGGGGGCGGAGGGCATTCTCCAGACCGATCGCGATAATGATCATTTCAGCACGAAGCGCATGTTCGTTCCTGAACAGCTTAATCCTGAAACGCCGTTTTTCCTGCCCAATCAGACCGACTTGCCGGAACATACGATTGAAAAGGGGGTGATCGTCCCCCTCTTTGCGCCGAACCGGATACAAGCGCTGTCGCAGGATATACGGGAAATCGCCAACGAGTTGATCGATCCTGTCCTCGAGCGGGGAGAGTGCGAATTCATTGCGGATTTCTCTTCCAAATTGCCGGTCATCATCTTCCTGAGCCTGGTCGATCTGCCCAGGGAGGATCGGGAAAAGCTTATCGGCATCGCTCACCGGGTGCTTGATCCCAAGAATGAGCAGGTGCGGATGTCGGGCCTCGCTGACCTTGTTGGTTATCTGACCCCGATCATCGATGACCGCGCCGAGAATCCGAAGGATGATGTGATCAGCAAAATTGTCCATGACGGAATTCACGACAAACAACTCAGCCGCGACACTATCGTGAAGCTGAGTTGCACCGTGTTGATGGGCGGGCTCGATACGGTGACGGCATCGCTTACCTATCTGGCCCGGCATTTGGCCATGAGTCCCGGGGATCGCCAGCGCCTTGTCGAGGAACCGGGCATGATTCCGCGCGCAATCGAAGAAGTGTTGCGGCGATATCCTGTCTCCAATCTCGCCCGCCAGTTTACGCGTGACATGGAATATCGGGGTGTGAGGGTGAAGAAAAATGACCGCATCGTCTGGTCTGCGGCCATGTCCAATCTGGATGAGCGGAAATTCCCCGATGCGTTGACCGTCGATTTCGATCGCAAGCGGCAGCAGAGCGCCAGTTTCGGGCAAGGCATCCATTTCTGCCCCGGCGCGACCCTTGCCCGGACCGAACTTCGCATATTCGCCGAGGTCTGGCTTTCGCGGGTGCCGGATTTTCACATCAGGCCGGGCGCTGATATCCGCTATCGCGATGGGCACACCATCACGCTGGACAATTTGCCGCTCGTCATCGGCAAAGGTTGAGTTGCGTCTGTCAGACATGAAAAGGCCGCCGGCATGCGATGCCGGCGGCCTTTTCATATCGTCGATAACGCCTCCTTCAGTCTTCGGGCGCGATCTCGACCCTCAGTCCATCCAGTTCGTCGCTCATGATGATCTGGCAGGACAGGCGCGATCCATCTTTACGGTGATCGGAACTGTCCAGAAGATCATCTTCGGTTTCGCTGACTTCGGGCAGATTTCCCGAAAGGTCAGGGGCGACATAGACATGGCAGGTGGCGCAGGAACAGCACCCTCCGCAGATCGCCAGCAGTTCGTCAATTCCGGCGTTGCGGATCGCCTCCATGACGGAATGGCCATTTTCGGCTTCGATGTCACGGGTTTCCCCTTCGCGAGTAGTGACAGTCAATTTCGGCATCATAATCTCCCCATCGCGCCATCCTTGCGCATCCAGCGGGCTGGCGCAGTCATTCCAAAACCAGACGGACCTTGCATTACCTGACCGAAAGGTCAATATGCAAGAAAGTCGTTTATGGCCCTGTTCCCAATGGGCGGGGGATCGGGTTGCAAGGCCATGCAGTCTTTCCCCGGCGTCAGATGGGCGTTTCATGCGCATGATACCTATGGTCTGGGCGCGGCGAATACGTTGACCGCCTATAATAGCGGCGTGCGCGTTTTCGACGCTTCGGTGGCCGGGCTTGGCGGTTGCCCGTTCGCGCCCGGAGCGACGGGGAATGTCGCCACAGAGGATCTGCTCTGGATGTTCGATGGTATGGGGGTCGAAACCGGGATCAATGCGGCTGGCCTTGTCGAAGTGGCGCGCCGTGTCGCGGCCATCCCTGGCGGGCAGACCGGGGGTCGCGTCCGCGCGGCCTTGTCGTCCCGGCCCTACGCGGCCTGACCGGGGCCTGACCTGACCGGGGAGAGCGCCGGTCGGTCTGGCCTCATGAAGCTATGGGCGATCGGGAAAGGCGATTCGAACCGGACTATCCTTTCTCGCTGACGTGCCCGCCCCATTCCCGCTTCCACGCGGGTCGCCCCTATGCTCTCCTGCGTCAGCAGAGGGAGTAGCCGCCATCTATATCGATGATCTGGCCCGTGATATAGCCTGCCTGAAGTGAACTGAGGAACAGGATGAGGTCCGCGACTTCGGCTGGCGATCCGGTTCTGCCCAACGGCGTCTGGGCAAGGGCGCGACGGATCACTGCCGCCGCCGGGCCTGCGGTGATCTTGCTGGCTACGCCGCCATCCAGAACCCCCGGGGCGACGGCGTTCACGCGGATGCCGTTCGCGCCTTCTTCCAGCGCGAGATATTCGACCAGCTTCGCAACCGCGACTTTCGGAGCGGATGCCAGCCCGTAACCGGGGGATCGCTTGTCGATGGCCGGCGTGACGATGGTCGTGATTGCGCCGCTTCCCTGCGCGCGCATGATGGGAACCACCGCCTGCACGACGTGGAGGAAGCCAAACAGATCCATGTCGAGTTTGAGGCGCAGTTGATCGAGCGGGCCATCCGCGACCGTGCCGCCTTCATATCGGGCGCCGTGGCAGAGCGCTACGGAATGAATGACGTCATGGGTTTGTCTGGCCTGATCCATGACCGAGCCGACGGAGGCGCGATCCGTTATGTCGCAGGGCAGGATGAGCGCGCGGCGGCCCCATTTTTCCGCGAGTTCGTGGACGCCGCTATGGGCGGTGAGCACCAGATCGACGCCGGTCGCGGCGAAGGCTTCCGCAACCGCCGCGCCGATAGCTCCCGAGGCGCCGAATATGACCGCGCAGCCCGACGGGAAGCGGATGCAGGCCTCCGCCGGCGCCACGCGGTCATCGACCATGATCCTTAACGCTCCGCTGCGGGAAAGCGCGGCGTCAGCCAATTGATCAAGTGGGTGCAGGCCTTGTCGCGCTCCGGAATGGGTTGGCCATAATGATCGGCCGCGCAATATTCGATCGTCTTGTCATCGGCCGGACAGGCCGCCATCTGCCTGAGATTATCCTCCGGGAAGCAGCCATTGTCGCCTGTGTAGATGACCATCAACGTCGGTTGGGTGATATCGGTTATGGTCCGCTCGATTTCGGCCCGTGTGGCACCGGCCGACCAACTGGAAAGCCATGCGCGGGGGGTGATGTAGCGCGCGAAGCCGCCTTCGGAATAATTCAGCTTGTCGGGACGCGGGCCGATCAGGGAGCCGACCGCCCGGGTCGATCCCTCCGCAAACAGGGAAAGGTCGACATAAGCCGGATTGGCCTCGGTACGGTAGATGGTGAGATATTTGGCGACGGTTGCGTGGCGTGTAATCCGGATCTGCTCTTCAACCGGCAAGGTGTCGAAATCGGGCTGCTTCATGCGTTCCTGCCAGCGCCGCCGCTCCTGCTCATACTGGAGAGCGAGCGCATCGATGCGGCGGCTGCGGGCTATCTGCGCCGCCTCATATTTTGCAAGGAATTCCTTGGAATAGGAACTGATCTGGGGCGGAATACGGAAACCGTTGGCGGGATTATACATGTCCAGTTCGGGATCGCACGACAGCGGATCATGTTCGTCGGTAACGGAAGGGTCGATGCAGCGCTGCATGAATACGCCTTCGCCCGGGTGGACGGCCATGAACGCCATGCCGTCTGCCACGGGCATATCGAGATTCGCCAGATCGACAGGTTCGCCCGCTGCTGTATCCTTCAGACGGTCGGCGGGGGCCTTGACGGCCTGGCTCTGATAGAATGAGAGCAGGGAGCCGCCGCCGCTATTGCCTACCAGAATGATTTTCTCAAAACCGCGATTCTTGAGTTCGCGCAGGCCCGCGGCGATATCGAACAGCAGTTTTTCATGCTCGGTGTCAACGTCGTTGTTAAGGTTGCGGCATTGATGGTTATAGCCCGCGAAACCGCCTTCCAGCAGGAAGGGAATGGCATAGTGGCGGCTCATGTCGCCGCGCGGATGCGTGAAGCACACCACCGTCTTTTCATTGCCGCGCGTATAGAGGATCCCGCGTGATTTTCCGCCATCCGCGGAAAGAATCGGAATAGTCTCGATGACGCTGTCATCGGGGATGGAATGGAAATCGATCAGGCCAACGCCGGGGGACGCGCCGTGGCTCTGGGTTTCTTCTGGCGTGAACATCAAGGCGCCGTCGGTTGCGTTGGACATTTGGCTTTTCTCCTGATTTATCCTTTGTCGCATGAGCGCCCGCGCGTTCATGCACAGCCTTTCTGGTCGGGTAGACAGTGGCGTCTTGTTGACAATCCGCTGTGCCGACATCGTCGATGACGATGTTTCTGCCTGTCTCTCCCTCGCATTCAATATCGTACATTGACCTTTCGGTCAGTTCATGTCTAGTTTTATGTCGCTCCGGTTGCAACGACAGAAACGCATCGGCTGCACAAATAGCTGGAAGGAGAGAGGGTATGAAGGCGCTGGAGGGACGCGTGGCTGTGGTCACGGGTGGGTCGCGCGGGATCGGCGCGGCTATTGTCAAACGCCTTGCCGCAGAAGGCGCGACGGTTCTTTTCACCTATGTGTCGAGCGAATCCGCGGCTCAATCGGTGGTCCGGGAGGCGGAAGGCATGGCCGTGGCGGTCCGGGCGGACTCCGGCGATGTCGATGACGTTCGCCGGGTCATCGCAAGGGCGGTCGATGATCATGGCCATCTGGACATTCTGGTCAATTCCGCCGGTGTCGCGGAACTGGTTTCGATCGATGAGGCCACTCTGGAAGCGTTCGACAGGGTTTACGACGTCAATGTGCGCGGCACCTTCGTCGCGATGAATGCGGCTGCCAGGGTGATGGGAGAGGGGGGGCGCATCATCAACATCGGCAGCATCAGCAGCGACGTGATGCCGTTTCCCGGCGCTTCGATCTACGGTTCCAGCAAGGCCGCGGTCGCGGCCATGGCGCGTTGCGCCGCGCGCGATCTGGGGCATCGCGGCATTACCGTCAACACCGTGCAGGTGGGGCCGGTCGATACCGACATGAACCGGGAGGATTCCGAATGGGCCGCCGGCGTTCTCAAGACCATGGCGATTCCCCGTTACGGTCGCCCGGAAGAGATCGCGGATATGGTCGCCTGGCTTGCCGGAGCCGGCAGCGCGTTCGTGACAGGTTCGACCCTGCGCATCGATGGTGGTTCGGCTGCCTGACGGCAGCGGCAACCTATGGAAACGCGGACAGGCGCCCGCATAATGGCGAAAGGCTGAGCGATGTATCCCGATCCCTATTACACAACAGAAGTGCCGGCGCATGTTCCGGCCGGTCTGGTTCACGACTTCAATCTCTATGATCATGAAACGGCCGATGTTTACGAGGCGGTGCATGGCCTGATGGAGAGCCATGTGCCGGAGATTTTCTGGACGCGCAACAATGGCGGACACTGGATCGTCACCGGAGCGGAAGCGATAGATGGCGTGGGAAAGGACTATGAGACCTTCTCGGCGACGCGGCTTTTCGTTCCCGATCATCAGAATGCCGATACGCCGACATTTCCCCCGAACGACACCGACCCGCCGTTGCATACTGCCTATCGGGGGGCGATCGCGCCTCTTTTCCAGCCCTCCGCCATCGAGAAATATCGCGACGATATCCGTGCGCTCACCCTCGCTTTGATCGAGCCGCTCAAGGCGCGAGGCGAATGCGAATTCATGGAGGATTTCGCGGCGCAAATGCCGGTGATCACCTTTCTCGGCATCCTGGGCTTGCCAGCGGAGGATCGCCTGCCTTTGCTGGAGATGGCAGAGGGTATCTTCAAGCCGCGGGATGATGTGCACCGATTTCGTTCGGTGGAAGCGTTGACGGATTATCTCACGCCTTATGTGGAGGCCCGGCGGGCGTCGCCGCAGGACGGGGATCCGATCTCGCATGTGGTGAACCAGACCGACCACGGGCGCCCCTTCACAACCGAAGAGGCGCTGAAGCTTGTGCGCTCCACACTGGTCGCCGGATTGGACACGGTGACGGCGGCTTTGGGCTTCACCACGCGATATCTCGCTGAAAACCCGGTTGCGCGGCAAAGGCTGCGAGAGGACCACAGCCTTCACAGCAAGGCGATCGAGGAGATTTTGCGCCGTTTCCCCGTGTCGGCCAATCTCGGTCGATATGTCATGCACGATACGGTGTATCGGGGCGTGACCATGAAACGCGGCGATCATATCGTCTGGGGTGTCGGGATGTATAATTTCGACGATCGACGATTCGCCTGCCCGATGGACGTGCAACTGGATCGTTCCCGCAACCGCCACGGGACGTTCGGCGTGGGCAATCATTTTTGTGTGGGGGCGCCTCTGGCCCGCGCGGAACTGAAGATTTTCCTCGAATTGTGGCTTTCTCATATTCCTGAATTCCACATCCCGGAGGGGGAGCGTGTTCCCTACCGCAATGGCTTCAACGCGGCGCTGTCCCGCCTGCCGCTTCGATTCACCGCAAAGCCGGCCTGAAAGGATTGTCATATGGAAAGGTTCAGGGAGAAAGTCGCGATCGTCACCGGCGCGGCATCGGGGATCGGCGAAGCCGTTGTGCGCCAACTTGTCCTGGAAGGCGCGCAGGTGGTCGCCGCGGACATTAACGAGGCTGGCCTGACGGCATTGGCGTCGGATTTGGGCGGGGCCTGCCTGCCGATCCTTACCGATGTATCGAGAGAGCGGGATGTCGAGGCCATGGTCGATGCGGCCCGCAGGCATTTTGGTGGTCTCGATCTGGCGTTCAATGTTGCGGGGTCGGCGCGGATGTCGGCGCTTATCGAGCAGTCCGAAGCCGATTTCCGGTTCGCCCTCGACCTGTGCACCGTCGGCACATTCTTCTGCATCAAGCATCAGGCAAAAGGGATGATCGCGCATGGCAGGAAAGGGGCCATCGTCAATATATCGTCGCTGAACGGAAAAGTGCCGAGTTGGGGGCTGGCGGCCTATTCGGCGGCCAAGGCGGGCGTCGACATGCTGACTGCGAGTGGATCGCTCGAACTGGCGGAATATGGCATCAGGGTCAATGCCGTCGCACCGGGCATGACGGCCACGCCGGCGACGGCCTATATGACCGACGAGATACGCAATGCCTATCTCGAACGCATCCCGCTCAACCGGCCGGGGAGCGCCCGCGATCAGGCAATGGCGAGCCTGTTTCTGGCGAGTGACGACGCCGGCTATATCACCGGCGTCTGCCTGAATGTCGATGGCGGGTGGCAGCACGCGGCCTACCCGGACATGCGGCGCTGGTTCTCAACCACCCCGGACAGCCTGAGTTGAGGCAGGGGGTTTCAAATTTTCAGGAGTGAAGCAATGGCGGACAAAATAATCATCAGTTGCGCGATCACAGGATCGATCCATACGCCGTCCATGTCGCCGCATTTGCCGGTCACGCCGCAGGAGATCGCTCAATCGGCCCTCGAGGCGGCCGAGGCGGGAGCGGCCATCGTCCATCTTCACGCGCGCAATCCCGCTGACGGCCGGCCGGACCAGAGCCCGGAAGCGTTCGAGCCGTTTCTTCGGGTCATCAAACAGCAATCCGATGTGGTCGTGAACCTTACCACGGGCGGATCCCCCTATATGCCTGTCGAGGAGCGCGTGAAACCGGCCGAGGTCTGGAAACCCGAAGTCGCGAGCCTCAACATGGGGTCCATGAACTTCGGCCTGTTCCCGATGCTCAAGCGATATAAGGATTTCCGGCATGACTGGGAACGACCGATGCTCGAAGGCTCGACGGATCTGGTTTTCCGAAACAGTTTCAAGGACATCCGCTACGCGCTTGAAACGTTGAACGCTACGGGCGCCCGGTATGAGTTTGAATGCTACGATACCAGTCATCTCTATAATCTGCATTATTTCTGGCGGGAGGGGCTGGTCGAAGCGCCTCTGTTTATCCAGACCTGTTTCGGCCTTCTGGGCGGCATCGGTTCGCACCCTGATGATGTCATGCACATGAAGAGGACGGCCGATCGCCTGTTCGGGGACAAATATCGCTGGTCCGTTCTCGCGGCGGGTTCCGCTCAGATGAAGGTGGCGGCGATGGCGGCTTCCATGGGCGGCCATGTCCGGGTCGGACTGGAGGATTCCCTGTGGTTGGGCCGCGGTCAACTGGCGAAGAGCAATGCTGCTCAGGTGGAGAATGTGAGGCGGATCATCGAGGGACTCGGGCTGGAAATCGCCTCGCCCGATGAGGCGCGATCCATTCTCTCTCTCAAGGGGGCGGACAAGGTCGGTTTCTGATCCGGGTGAAATTATATTTGAACATATGGTCTGCAAAATTGCAAAATATAGGAATTTCCTTGAGATTTATTGACCATATGGTGCATTTTAGGGCATGCGAGAGAAGGGACGGCAGGGGCGAATCATGAGGGGAAGAAAGAATGGCCGCTAAGATGAGCTTGAAGGAACGCGTGGCTGAGGCGGGAGAAATGGTGCCGCCTGCAAAGCTGGCGCATTTCGTGATTCGAACGAGCCGGTACGAGGAAATCCTCGATTGGTATCAGACGGTTCTCAACGCCCGCTTCGTATTCCAGAGTGATGCGCTTTCGTTCCTGACATATGATGAAGAACATCATCGTCTTGCCGTGATCAACATGCCCGGCCTTGCCGAACAGCCGGAAGGGACGGCGGGAGTGCACCATATCGCCTTCACCTATAATTCGCTCAAGGATCTTCTGGAGAATTATGAACGCCTCAAGTCGGTTGGGATCACGCCGGTTTATCCGATCAATCATGGCCCAACGACGTCGATCTATTATGCTGACCCCGATCATAACCAGCTAGAGCTTCAGGTCGAGAATTTCGATACGGTCGAGGAGTCCACCGCTTTTTTCTTCAGTCAGGCGTTCGCTGAAAACCCGATCGGGACCGAGTTCGACCCGGCGGACCTGCTTGCGCGGTTGCGTGCGGGTGAGCCGGAAGTCGATCTCAAGCGTCGCCCCGACGTCGGCCGCAAGGGGCTTGAAGACGTGAAGCTGCGCTGATGGGGTGGATTTGAAATCCGCCGCATCATGGCGGCCGGGCGGAGAGCATATTTCAAATCCATAGGGTCGCCGGGTGCGGGCAATTCGGCATTGACGGCGGGTGGGCGCAGGGGCCTGCCTGTCAGATTCGATCGGTCGGACATTGGCTCCGGCAGCTTCGGCATCGCCGCCACAAGACGGAATGCAGACCTGACCTATGGTCAGCGGCGGTGTGCCGCCCATGCTCCCATGCTCCCTGTCGCAGGACTGGCGAACCGACGGGGTGAGGAAGAGCCGGAGGCGGCGCTTCACAAGGGGGACATTGCCGAGGCGATAGTTCCCGTCCTCGCAAAGCGGGCGCTATAAAAAGCGGGAAGCAATTTCAAACCGGGGCACGCGCCGCCCGGGCGGCATCTTCTGTTTCTGCGTCCGTCGGGTCATCATCCCTGCGGTTCCAGCCCCTCGTCGCGTAGCCAGCCTTTGCCATAGGCGAAGCGGAAAACCGGGTTGAGCAGGGCGTTGCTCCAGCCGCTATTGGTGGCGAAATCGCGTTTCAGCGTGTCGTGATGGACCTGATGCGCGGCGGGGGTCATCAGCAGGCCGGTGCGGCGCATCGCGTGGATGATCCACGGGTTTTCATCCCGGTGCAGCGTGCCGTGGAAATATTGGGCGAAGGTGCCGCCGATCAGCAGACTCACCATTCCCGCCACCGCCCAGCCGGGAACGGGCCAGAGCAGGCAGGCCGCATTGAGCAGCACCGACATGGGCAGCGACCCGGCGATGACGGTGGAGCCGATCTGCCGCCACATCGTCCGCCGCCCCAGCGCATGGGGCCGGGGATGGTGGTTCTTGAAATCATAGACCAGCTTTTCGAACGGGTTGAGCCGGGCCATCGAGGCGCGGAACAAACCCTGATATTCATCCGACGCGCGCGAGCCTTGATAGAAATAGAGGCGATCGAGGCCGACATGCAGGCGGGCGGGGAAATAATCCATCGTCATGTGAACAAGGCCCGACAGCATGTCCGCGACATACCAGCCCGCGATCAGCGCGGGGAGCATCCACAGGCTCGGGTCGCGCAGCGCAAAGGCCAGATTCCCCGCGAGGGAAAGGCACAGCAACAGAACGGAAACGCGCATCGGCATGAGGGCTTCTATCAGTTCAGGTCATGGCGTCGCAAGCAGGGGAAAGTGCTTTTGGAAATCCGGGCGTCTCCGCGCCGATCCGGCGGGATAACCGCCATGGGGACATGCGGATTTGCCCTGCGTGGACCGTCGCGCATGGCATATGGCGCTGATGCAGGGCAGGGCGTTCGGACAGGGCGTGCTGACCGGCGGCGCGTGCGCGGCTGCCACGGTGACGCGGCGGCGAACCTCCGGTCATTCCCCTACGATATGAAGTTTCGCAGGGTCGGGCGCGCGCGTCGGTTGGTCGCGCCAGATGCCGCGGGTGTCGTAGACCGCCTTGCCGCTGCGCTCGTCGAGCGGCACCGATTTGAACACGTCATGATCGACCAGCACGACGAACACGCCGCACCGTTCGATCGCCGCGTCTATGTCGATCAGTTCCGCGCCCGTCCCGGCGAAATCCATCGGCAGGTCGCGGGCATAGGGTTCGACCAGTTTCAGCCGTTGGCCATAGCGGCGGGCGAGGCGGGCGGCGACCTTCACCGCCGGGCTTTCGCGGAAATCGTCGATATTGGGCTTGAAGGCGAGGCCGAGGCAGGCAATGTCCTCGCCCGGAAAGGCGTCGATCAGGTCGCTGGCGCGGGCGATGACATAATCGGTCTTGCCGTCATTCACCTCGCGCGCGGCGCGGATGATGCGGGCATTTTCCGGGTCGGCATGGACGATGAACCACGGATCGACCGCGATGCAATGGCCGCCGACGCCGGGGCCGGGTTGCAGGATGTTGACGCGGGGGTGCCGGTTGGCCAGCGCGATCACTTCCCACACGTCGATCCCCGCCTTGTCCGCGATCACCGACAATTCATTGGCAAAGGCGATGTTGACGTCGCGAAAGCTGTTTTCGACCAGCTTCACCATTTCGGCGGCGCGGGCCGACGTGGTGATGCAGGCCCCGCGCACGAAGCCGCGATAGAAGGACAGCGCCTTGCGGGCGCAGCGCGGCGTGATGCCGCCGATGCAGCGGTCATTGTCGATCAGTTCGACGAGGATGCGGCCCGGCAGAACGCGCTCCGGGCAATAGGCGATCGCGATATCGGCCCCGCCCGCCGGGTTGCCATTGCCCGGCACCGGCATTTTGAGGTCGGGGCGCAATTGCGCCAGCAGATCGCGCATCGTTTCGGTCGTGCCGACAGGGGAGGTCGATTCGAGGATCACCACGTCCCCGGCCTTCAGCACCGGGGCGATGGTGCGAGCAGCGTTCAGCACATGGGAAATATCCGGCGCATGATCTTCCGACACCGGCGTCGGCACCGCGATCACGAACACGTCCGCCGCCTCGACGGTGAGGGAAGCGCGCAGCAGCCCGCGCGACACCACGCCCTGCACAAGGCCGTCGAGATCGACTTCCTCTATGTGCACCTTGCCGGAATTGACCGTTTCGACGACATGCGGGGACACGTCTATGCCCAGCACCGTTGCGCCGGACCGGGCGATGAGGGCGGCGGTCGGCAGGCCGATATAGCCAAGGCCGATGACGGCGACTTTCTGTTCGGTATCAACGGGCATCGGCGATAATCCTTGCAATGCGGGTCGCGGCCTGCCCGTCGCCAAAGGGGTTATGGGCGCGGGCCATGGCGGAATAAGCGTCGCTATCGTCCAAAAGACTGAATATTTCGGAAATGATGCGCTGTCCATCGGTGCCGACGAGGCGCGCCGTGCCTGCCTCCACCCCTTCCGGGCGCTCGGTCGTGTCGCGCATCACCAGCACGGGCTTGCCGAGCGAAGGCGCCTCTTCCTGCACGCCGCCGCTGTCGGTCAGGACGATATGGCTCATGTCGAGCAGGCGCACGAAATGCGGATAATCGAGTGGATCGATCATCGCGACATTGGCGAGGCCTGCAAGCTGCGCGTCCATCACGCGGCGCACATTGGGGTTGGGGTGGACGGGGAAGATCACCGCCACGTCCGGGCGCTGGGCAATGGTGCGGATGGCCTGCGCGATCGCCTCCATCCCGCCGCCGAAATTCTCGCGCCGGTGGCTGGTGACGGCGATGACGCGCTTGCCCGCGAAGCGCGCGGCCAGATCGTCCAGCCCGGCGGCAAGCGACGGGTCCGTATCGATCCGCGTCTTGGTGGCGAGCAGCGCGTCGATCACCGTGTTACCGGTGACGTGAATACCGGCGGGGTCACGCCCTTCGGCCAGCAAGGCGTTCGCCGCGCCCTGCGTCGGCGCGAAGTTCATGTCGGCGATGCAGGCGACGATGCGGCGGTTCACCTCCTCCGGCCAGGGGTGGTGGATATCGCCGGACCGCAGCCCTGCCTCCACATGGGCGACCGGGATCTTGCGATAATAGGCGGCGAGGCTGGCCACCATCGTCGTCAGCGTGTCGCCATGGACGATCACCCGGTCGGGCCGTTCGGCGTCCAGCACCTCGCCCAGTGCGGTGATAAGGCGGGCGGTCAGGCCGTCGAGGGTCTGGTTCTCCTGCATAGCGTCGAGATCGATATCGGGGGTGATGCCGCTGATCTCCAACACCTGATCCAGCAGGCCGCGATGCTGCGCGGTCACGCAGATGCGCGTGTCGACGCCGGGCAGGGCGCGCAGCGCATGGACGACGGGAAACAGCTTGATCGCCTCCGGCCGTGTCCCGAATATCATCACTATCTTCATGATGGCCGTTGCTTCCCGATCGCTGTTGTTCATGCTGTGCATTGCGCACCCGATGGCCGTCATCATCGCACCCATTGGTATATATGTGCTGAACGAACCCGGCGGGATGGAAGGGCGGCGGCCGCCCCGGTGATGGGCCATCGGCGCGGCGAGGTCAAACCCCCGATGGCGGGGAAGGGGCGTTCTCTTGGCCGGCTTGTGGCGGCAGAAAAGGGTCCATTCCGGCTGAAATGGCGGACGGTGTTGAATCGCCAAGGAAAAATCCCGGGCGGCTGTCGGGATGTAAAGATTTGGAAACTATTTCCCCGCTATGCCCGACAGTTATGCAAGGGAAGATGACAGAATTCCGGTTGATGGCGATGCGCGCGGTGACGAAGCCGCGCCTGCCGGGCAAGCTGGTGCGATGGATCGGCGGCCGGCATGTCGATGCCACGCCGGTATCGCGGGAGATCGGCATGGAGCAGGCGCGCGAAGCCAGTCGCGGCGCGGCGCGGACCGTCATCCCCGTGATGGCGCTGGCCACGACGATCGGCATTTCCTTTCACAACCCGACCAACGGCCCCTATGTCATAGCGCTTGCCATCATGCAGGTGGCGATTGCCGTGGCGGCCCAATTCCTGATGCCGTTCGCCCGGTTCAGCCGCTTGCGCTATCGCTCGGTAACGGCCTGTTTCGCGGCGTTCACCATCTATACCTTCGCCATTTCGCTGGGGTGGGGGCTGCTGCTGACGGCGGCCAGCTTCGGTTCCGATTTCGACATGCAGGCAACCTTGCTGTGCATCCATGTCGGCGTGATCTGCGTGGGCGGCCTGACTTTCGCGATGATCCCGCGCGCGGCGCTTGTCTATCTGTTCAATCTCGGCCTGTTGGCGCAGGTGCATATTTTTGTCACGCTGGAACATCCGTTGTGGCTGCTGCATGCGCTGGTGCTGCTGTTTTCCTTCATGCTGGCGCAGGCCTATATCCAGATGGCGGGGCAGTTCGTCGCCCGGATGCAATCCGATCTGGAACGGCGCGAGGCGGAGCGCCGCGCCGCCGAGGCCGAGCGGCTGGAGGTGGAGCGATCCGCCGCGGCCAAGCTTGCCGCGCGCGCCCAGCGGGAGCGGGACCGGGAACGCGCCGATGCGGACCGGCAAGCCGGGATGCTGGAACTGGCGACCCATTATGAGGAATCGGTGGCGATGCTCGCGCAGCAGCTTGACGAGGCGATCAGCGCGCTGGCGACGGTCACGGGCAATATCAGCCAGATTCACGCCAATGCGCGGGAACGGGCGCAGCATGTCCTCAGCCTTGCGATCGGCACCGCCGATTCGGTGGAATCGGTGGCCAGCGCGACCGGCGCGCTCAAACAGGCGGCGGCCAATATCGCGGCGGAGGCCGATGAGCAGGTGACGATCGGCAATGCTGCGCGGGAAGCGGGCGTGAACGGCCTGATCAGCCTGGGCGCGCTGGCGCAGCAGACCAGCCATATCGGCGAAATCGTCCGCCTGATACAAGATCTGGCGAGCCAGACCGGGCTGTTGTCGCTCAACGCGACGATCGAGGCGGCCCGCGCCGGGGATGCCGGTCGCGGTTTCGCGGTCGTCGCCCATGAGGTGAAGCAACTGGCCGCGCAGACCCATGGCGCGGTCGCCCGCATCGACGAGATCATCCTCGGCACGCGGGTCAAGATGGAGGAGGCCGATATCGCCATGCGCTCCGTCGCGGAAACGATCGGCAAGGTGTCGGCGCGGGCGGGCCATATCGCCGACGCCGTGACCAGCCAGCGCCAGACCACCGCCGACATCAGCGAGGCGGCGGCGCGGACCGTCAGCGCCTCCCAACAGGTGCGCGGCTCCGCCGACGAGGTCGCCCGCAGCGCGAAAGAGGCCGATCTGCTGGCCGAGGAAATCCGCACGATCATGATGGCGCTCCGCTCCAAATCCGATGCGCTGCGCATGACGAGCAATGCCTTCCTCGGATCCCTGCGCAAGGGGCGGGAAAAGGATCAGCGCGCGGCCTGAAATCGGCCAAGGCCCCTTCACAACCCCCCCCCTTCACAAAACCTGCGGCATGCCCTATATGGGCTGGGTATTTCATATCGCCGCTACCCCGGTTTGGGGGAATGGCGATAGTCCTTCTTCTGTCCGGGACAGGGTTCGATTTGGCGGTCGAATCATGATGAATGGGGCGGAAGAGCTGGGATTTCATAACGCTGACAGTGCGGTTCGGACAGCCCCGGCCCGCACTTTTTTGCGTCGCTCGGCGTGCGCGAATCGGCTGAGTCCCGTTGCGATGCGGAAAGAATTTTTATCGGCCCAACAGCCCGGAAGGCGGACATTACATGGCGAGCAAGGCGGTATCGAACCCGACAGCGAAAAAGCGCATTCGCAAGGTATTCGGCAATATCCACGAAGTGGTGCAGATGCCCAACCTCATTGAGGTGCAGCGCGAATCCTATGAACAATTCCTGCGGTCCGATCCGTCGATCGGCTATGTGTCCGGCCTTGAAAAGACGCTGCGTTCGGTGTTCCCGATCCGCGATTTCGCCGGCACCGCCGAAATGGACTTCGTGAACTATGAACTCGAAGAGCCGAAATATGACGTGGAGGAATGCCGTCAGCGCGGCATCACCTACGCCGCGCCGATGCGCGTCACCCTGCGCCTGATCGTGTTCGAGGTCGATCCCGATACCGAAACCCGCTCCGTCCTCGATATCAAGGAACAGGACGTCTACATGGGCGACATGCCGCTCATGACCGAGAACGGGACGTTCTTCATCAACGGCACCGAGCGCGTGATCGTGTCGCAGATGCACCGTTCGCCCGGTGTGCTGTTCGATCATGACCGGGGCAAGACGCACTCGTCCGGCAAATATCTGTTCGCCGCGCGGGTCATTCCCTATCGCGGGTCGTGGCTCGATTTCGAGTTCGACGCGAAGGATATCGTCAATGTCCGCATCGACCGCAAGCGCAAGCTGCCGGTGTCGGCGCTGCTCTATTCGCTCGGCCTCAACAGCGAGGAAATCCTCAGCGAATTTTATAACCGGGTCACGTTCGTCCGGGGTCAGGGCGGCTGGCAGATCCCGTTCCTGCCCGAAGCATGGCGCGGCCTGAAGCCGACTTTCGACGTCGTCGACGCCAAGACCGGCGAAGTCGTGTTCGCCGCCGGGCAGAAAATCTCCCCCCGCGCCGCCAACAAGGCGGGCAAGGATGGGTTGGAGATGCTGCTGATCCCGACCGAGGAAATCTTCGGTCGTTACAGCGCCTATGACCTCATCAACGAAACCACCGGCGAAATCTATATCGAGGCCGGTGACGAGGTGTCGCCGGAAAATCTGGAAGCGCTCGACAAGGCGGGCATTGATCGCATCGACCTGCTCGATATCGATCATGTTTCGACCGGCCCGTGGATTCGCAACACGCTCAAGGCCGACAAGGCCGAGGATCGCGACCATGCGCTCGCCGAAATCTATCGCGTGATGCGCCCCGGCGAACCGCCGACGCGCGAAACCGCCGAGGCTCTGTTCGCGGGCCTGTTCTTCGATGCGGAGCGCTATGACCTTTCGGCCGTGGGCCGCGTGAAGCTGAACATGCGTCTGGGCCTCGAGTGCGAGGACACCATCACCACGCTGCGCCGCGAGGATATTCTCGCCGTGGTCAAGGAACTGGTGAACCTGAAGGACGGCAAGGGCGAGATCGACGATATCGACAATCTCGGCAACCGCCGCGTGCGTTCGGTCGGCGAATTGCTGGAAAACCAGTATCGCGTCGGGCTTCTCCGCATGGAGCGCGCCGTCAAGGAGCGCATGTCGAGCGTCGATGTGTCCACCGTGATGCCGAACGACCTCATCAACGCCAAGCCCGCCGTGGCCGCGGTGCGCGAGTTCTTCGGTTCCTCGCAGCTGTCGCAGTTCATGGACCAGACCAACCCGCTCAGCGAAGTCACCCATAAGCGTCGCGTGTCGGCGCTTGGGCCGGGCGGTCTGACCCGTGAGCGCGCGGGCTTCGAGGTGCGCGACGTTCACCCGACCCATTATGGCCGTATCTGCCCGATCGAAACGCCCGAAGGCCCGAACATCGGCCTGATCAACAGCCTCGCGACGTTCAGCCGCGTCAATAAATATGGCTTTATCGAAACGCCCTATCGCAAGATCATCGACGGCAAGGTGACGAACGAAGTCGTCTACCTCTCCGCGATGGAAGAGCAGAAGCATACCGTCGCGCAGGCGAACGCCGAACTGACATCCGACGGCAGCTTCGTCGAGGAACTGATTTCGGCGCGCGAAGGCGGCGAATTCCTGATGGCTCCGCGTGACCAGATCACGCTGATGGACGTTTCCCCCAAGCAGCTTGTTTCGGTCGCGGCCTCGCTCATTCCGTTTCTGGAAAATGACGACGCCAACCGCGCGCTGATGGGATCGAACATGCAGCGTCAGGCGGTTCCGCTCGTCCGTGCAGAGGCGCCGTTCGTCGGCACCGGCATGGAAGAGACGGTGGCGCATGATTCCGGCGCGGCCATCGCGGCCAAGCGGACGGGCATCGTCGATCAGGTCGACGCGACCCGTATCGTCATCCGCGCCACCGAAGATGTCGAACCCGGCAAGTCGGGCGTCGATATCTACACGCTGATGAAGTTCCAGCGGTCCAACCAGGATACCTGCATCAACCAGCGCCCGCTGGTGAAGGTGGGCGAAGTGGTGAACGCCGGCGACGTGATCGCGGATGGCCCGTCCACCGAACTGGGCGAACTGGCGCTGGGCCGCAACACGCTCGTCGCGTTCATGCCGTGGAATGGCTATAATTATGAAGATTCCATCCTGATCTCCGAACGGATCGTGAAGGATGACGTGTTCACCTCGGTCCATATCGAGGAATTCGAGGTGATGGCCCGCGACACCAAGCTGGGGCCGGAGGACATCACCCGCGACATTCCCAATGTGGGCGAGGAAGCGCTGCGCAACCTCGACGAAGCGGGCATCGTCTATATCGGCGCCGAGGTGGAGCCGGGCGATATTCTCGTCGGCAAGATCACGCCCAAGGGCGAATCGCCGATGACGCCGGAAGAAAAGCTGCTCCGCGCCATCTTCGGTGAAAAGGCCAGCGACGTGCGCGACACCTCGCTCCGCCTGCCGCCGGGCGTTGCGGGCACCATCGTCGAAGTGCGCGTGTTCAACCGCCACGGCATCGACAAGGACGAGCGCGCGATGGCGATCGAGCGCGAGGAAATCGACCGTCTGGCGAAGGACCGCGAGGACGAGCGCGGCATCCTCAACCGCGCGACCTTCAACCGCCTGCGCGGCATGTTGATCGGTCAGGTCGCCGCCTCCGCGCCCAAGGGCGTGAAGAAGGGCGTCGAGATCGACGAGGCGCTGCTGGCCGAGGTCGAGCGCCATGAATGGTGGAAATTCGCCGTTGCCGACGATACGCAGCAGGCTTCGCTGGAAGCGGTGAAGGCGCAATATGACGAAGCGGTGAAGAGCATCGTCGAGAAGTTCGAGGATCGCGTCGACAAGCTGCAACGCGGTGACGAACTGCCGCCGGGCGTGCTCAAGATGGTCAAGGTGTTCGTCGCGGTGAAGCGCAAGCTGCAACCGGGCGACAAGATGGCCGGCCGCCACGGCAACAAGGGTGTCATCTCGCGCATTCTGCCTGCCGAGGACATGCCGTTCCTCGCGGACGGCACCCCGGTCGATATCGTGCTGAACCCGCTGGGCGTGCCGTCGCGCATGAACGTCGGGCAGATTTTCGAAACGCATCTCGGCTGGGCCGCCCGCGGGCTGGGCGCGCAGATCAGGGATGCGCTGGAAGACTGGCGCGATGCCAACCCGAACCCGGAAACCGCCGCCCCGCCCGAAGCGGTGCGGGAACGGCTGCTCACCGTCTATGGCGACAAATATACGGACGAGATCAAGGCCCGCAGCACCGACCAGATCGTCGAGCTGGCCTCCAACCTGCTGACCGGCGTGCCGATGGCGACCCCGGTGTTCGACGGCGCCCGCGAAGCGGACGTCGCCGAGATGCTGGAACTGGCTGGCCTCGACCGTTCGGGCCAGTCGGACCTCTATGACGGCCGCACCGGTGAGATGTTCGACCGCAAGGTGACGGTCGGCATCATCTACATGCTCAAGCTGCACCACCTTGTCGATGACAAGATCCACGCCCGTTCGATCGGCCCCTACAGCCTCGTCACCCAGCAACCGCTGGGCGGCAAGGCGCAGTTCGGTGGCCAGCGCTTCGGGGAAATGGAGGTCTGGGCGCTCCAGGCCTATGGCGCGGCCTATACCTTGCAGGAAATGCTCACCGTCAAATCGGACGACGTGGTGGGCCGCACCAAGGTGTATGAAGCGATCGTCAAGGGCGACGACACGTTTGAAGCCGGCATCCCGGAGAGCTTCAATGTTCTCGTCAAGGAAATGCGCAGCCTCGGCCTCAATGTCGATCTCGCTACCCTTGATGAGATCGAGGATGATGACGGGTTTCAGGCCGCCGCGGAATAAGGGCGCGGGGCGCGGGCCTTCATCGGCCGCGCCCCTCTCCATCGCCGTTTCGCCCCGAATTTTGCCTCTATGTGAGGAAATGAACATATGAACGAACTGACCAATTTCGCGAACCCGGTGCAGAAGGCCGAGACCTTCGACCAGATCCAGATCGGCCTTGCCTCGCCGGACCGCATCCGCAGCTGGTCCTTCGGTGAGATCAAGAAGCCGGAAACCATCAACTACCGCACGTTCAAGCCGGAACGTGACGGCCTGTTCTGCGCGCGCATCTTTGGCCCGATCAAGGATTATGAATGCCTGTGCGGCAAGTATAAGCGCATGAAATATAAGGGCATCGTCTGCGAAAAATGCGGTGTCGAAGTCACGGTGTCGAAGGTCCGCCGCGAACGCATGGGCCATATCGAACTGGCCGCGCCCGTCGCCCATATCTGGTTCCTGAAATCGCTGCCCAGCCGCATCGGCCTGTTGCTCGACATGCAGTTGAAGCAGCTGGAGCGCGTGCTCTATTTCGAATCCTATATCGTCATCGAGCCGGGCCTGACCGCGCTCGACAAATATCAACTGCTGACCGAAGATGAACTGATCGACGCGCAGGACGAATATGGCGAGGACGCTTTTTCCGCCGGGATCGGCGCGGAAGCGGTCAAGCAGATGCTGATCGACCTCGATCTTGAGGGCGAGAAGCAAGCCCTGCTGGAGGAACTGGCCACCACCAAGTCCGAATTGAAGCCCAAGAAGATCATCAAGCGGCTGAAGGTCGTCGAAAGCTTCCTCGAATCCGGCAACCGCCCGGAATGGATGATCCTCGACGTGGTGCCGGTCATCCCGCCGGAACTGCGCCCGCTGGTTCCGCTCGATGGCGGCCGCTTCGCGACGTCGGACCTCAACGACCTGTATCGCCGCGTCATCAACCGCAACAACCGCCTGAAGCGGCTGATGGAATTGCGCGCGCCGGACATCATCGTCCGCAACGAAAAGCGCATGTTGCAGGAAGCGGTCGACGCGTTGTTCGACAATGGCCGCCGCGGCCGCGTCATCACCGGCGCGAACAAGCGTCCGCTGAAATCGCTGTCCGACATGCTCAAGGGCAAGCAGGGCCGTTTCCGCCAGAACCTGCTCGGCAAGCGCGTCGACTATTCCGGCCGTTCGGTCATCGTGACCGGCCCGGAACTCAAGCTGCACCAGTGCGGCCTGCCCAAGAAGATGGCGCTCGAACTGTTCAAGCCGTTCATTTATGCCCGCCTTGACGCCAAGGGTCTGTCGATGACCCTGAAGCAGGCGAAGAAGTGGGTCGAGAAGGAACGCAAGGAAGTCTGGGACATTCTCGACGAAGTCATTCGCGAGCACCCGGTCATGCTGAACCGCGCGCCCACGCTCCACCGCCTCGGCATTCAGGCGTTCGAGCCGGTGCTGATCGAGGGCAAGGCGATCCAGCTTCACCCGCTGGTCTGCTCGGCCTTCAACGCCGACTTCGACGGCGACCAGATGGCCGTGCACGTCCCGCTGAGCCTTGAGGCGCAGCTTGAGGCGCGCGTGCTGATGATGTCCACCAACAACATCCTGTCGCCCGCCAACGGCAAGCCGATCATCGTGCCGTCGCAGGACATGGTGCTGGGCATCTATTACCTCTCCATGGAGAAGGAAGGCGAGCCGGGCGAGGGCATGTTGCTGGCCGACATGCAGGAGGTGCATCAGGCGCTCTTCACCAAGGCGGTGACGCTGCATTCGAAAATCACCAGCCGCGTCCCGCAGACGGACGAGGATGGCAACCAGTATATGAAGCGGTTCGAAACCACGCCGGGCCGCATGCTGCTGGGCGAGTGCCTGCCGAAAAATTACAAGGTGCCGTTCGACGTCGTCAATCGCCTCCTCACCAAGAAGGAAATCGGCGACGTTATCGATCAGGTCTATCGCCACACCGGCCAGAAGGACACGGTGCTGTTTGCCGACGCGATCATGTCGCTGGGCTTCCGCCACGCGTTCCAGGCGGGCATTTCCTTCGGCAAGGATGACATGATCATCCCGGCCAGCAAGGAAAAGTTCGTCGATGAAACCAAGGCGCTGGTGGCCGATTATGAGCAGCAATATCAGGACGGCCTGATCACCCAGCAGGAAAAATACAACAAGGTGATCGACGCCTGGAGCCGGTGCGGCGATCAGGTGGCGGCCGCGATGATGGAGCAGTTGAAATCGACGCCGAAAGACCCGGAAACGGGCCGCCTGACGCCGATCAACTCGATCTACATGATGTCGCATTCCGGTGCGCGTGGTTCCCCGGCGCAGATGAAGCAGCTTGGCGGGATGCGCGGCCTGATGGCCAAGCCCTCGGGCGAAATCATCGAAACGCCGATCATCTCGAACTTCAAGGAAGGCCTGACCGTCCTTGAATATTTCAACTCGACGCACGGCGCCCGCAAGGGTCTGGCCGACACCGCGCTCAAGACGGCGAACTCCGGTTATCTGACCCGCCGTCTGGTCGACGTGTCGCAGGATTGCACGATCGTCGAGGTCGATTGCGGCACCGACAAGGCGCTGGAGATGAAGGCGATCGTGCAGGGCGGGTCGACCATCGCCTCGCTGGGCGAACGCATCCTTGGCCGCACCACGGCCGAGGACATCGTCGACACCAAGGACGGGTCGATCGTCGTTCCCGAAGGCGAATTGCTGGACGAGGCGATGATCGCGAAGATCGAGGCCATCGGCACGCAGGCGGTCAAGATCCGCTCGCCGCTGATCTGCGAAAGCAAGATGGGCGTCTGCGCGAAATGCTATGGCCGTGATCTGGCCCGCGGCACGCCGGTGAATATCGGCGAGGCGGTCGGCGTCATCGCGGCGCAGTCCATCGGTGAACCGGGCACGCAGCTTACCATGCGGACCTTCCACATCGGCGGCGCGGCGCAGCTTAACGAAACGTCGAACCTCGAAGCCGTGGCCGATGGCAGCATCGAACTGCGCGACATGCCGACCATCGTCGACAAAAATGGCCGCCGCCTCAGCCTCGCCCGCAACGGCGAACTGGCGATCATCGACGAGGAAGGGCGGGAGCGGGCGACGCATCGCCTGCCTTATGGCTCGCAGATCCTGTTCGCCCATGGCGACAAGGTGAAGAAGGGCGCGCGCATCGCCGAGTGGGACCCCTATACCCTGCCGGTGATTACCGAAAAGCCGGGCGTGGTGAAATATCAGGACTTGATCGACGGCAAGACCCTGACCGAGCAGACGGACGAAGCGACCGGCATCGCGCAGCGCGTGGTGACGGAATATCGCGCCTCGACCCGCAGCAAGGAAGATCTGCGCCCGCGCCTCACCCTGCTGGATGATACATCCGGCGAGGCCGCCCGCTATATGCTGGCGGTGGGGGCGACCCTCTCGGTGGAGGACGGGCAGCAGGTCGAGGCCGGTGACGTGCTGGCGCGCGTCAGCCGCGAGGCCGCCAAGACCCGCGACATCACCGGCGGTCTGCCGCGCGTTGCCGAATTGTTCGAGGCCCGCAAGCCGAAGGACAATGCGATCATCGCGAAGGTTTCGGGCCGCGTGCAGTTCCTCAAGGACTATAAGGCGAAGCGGAAGATCGCGATCGTTCCCGATGACGGGGGCGAGCCGGTCGAATATCTGGTGCCCAAGTCGAAGGTCATCGACGTGCAGGAAGGCGACTTCGTGAAGCGCGGCGACAACCTGATCGGCGGCAGCCCGGACCCGCATGACATTCTGGAAGTCCTCGGTATCGAGGCGCTGGCCGAATATCTGGTCAGCGAAATTCAGGAAGTCTATCGCTTGCAGGGCGTTAAGATCAACGACAAGCACATCGAGACGATCGTTCGCCAGATGTTGCAGAAGGTCGAGATCACCAATGGCGGCGACACCACGCTGCTGCCCGGTGAGCAGGTCGATGCCGAGGAAATGCACGAGCAGAACGCGAAGCTGCCGGACGGGCAACAGCCCGCCGAAGGCAAGCCGGTGCTGCTGGGCATCACCAAGGCGTCGTTGCAGACCCGCTCGTTCATCTCCGCCGCGTCCTTCCAGGAAACCACCCGCGTCCTTACCGAGGCGGCGGTTCAGGGCAAGAAGGACACGCTGATCGGCCTGAAGGAAAATGTCATCGTCGGCCGCCTCATCCCGGCGGGCACGGGCGCGGGCATGAACCGGATGCGCGTTACCGCGAACAGCCGCGATGCGGCGCTGCGCGCGTCGCTGCGGAGCATCGAGAGCCATCTTGTCGCACCGCAGACGGCCGCCGAAGAGCGGGAATATGAACTGAAGCAAGGCCCGGAAGCCGCCATTGGCGACGATCCGCTCGGCAAGGTTCAGGGTGAGGACTTCACCACCAACGATCTGGATTGACCGGACCGGATTGATCCGGTTGGATCGATGAAATAAGAGGGCGGGGAGATTTTCCTCGCCCTTTTTCATTATGGCTGGCCTTGTTGTGCCCGCTGTTCGTGCCGGGAAGGGGGTTTCGCGCCGGGCAGGGGGAACTTCGGGCAAGGGGATGCAGAACCGCCGGACTGCCGGACCGGGGGCGCTGGCGCAACCGGTGCCGATGGAGCGGTTCCGGCCCGGTCTGGTCGTCAGCGGCGACGGGCTGGAGGCATGGGCGGAAACGCGCTGGCAACAGGTGAGGGCGGGGGAATGCCTGTTCGATCTGGTGAAGCCGAGCGCCCGCTGCATCGTCATTACGCAGGATCATCGCACCGGGGAGCGGCCCTGTGGCAATGCGCCGATCAAGGCGCTGCGGACGCTGGGGCGCTTCGATCGCAGCGGCGTGTTGTTCGGGGAAAACGCGATCCCGCGCCGAATGGGCCGCATCGCCGTGGGGGACAGCTTGGTCGTGGATGAGATGCGCTGATGGCCGCCGGGCTGGCCCGCTTGTCCTGTGCATGACCGCTCCCGGATAGCGCCCACGGACCGAAACACGAACCGACAAGCGCGGGGAAGGGCGTACTGGTCCCTTCTCCGCGCTTTTCCTTATTCCATGCTGCGCCTGTTCAGGTTTCGCCGTGAACAGTGCCGGTCAAGGGGCGATCGGCGCGCTTTGGCCTTGTTCGGCAGGGCGATTAGCGGCCGGGGGTCTGCACATCGGCGGAAACGCCGCCCTGCGCGCCCGTGCCGTCCGTCCCGGTTGAAACGGAACCCTGACTGTCCGCACCGCTTGCGCCGCGATGGCCATCGGCATGGCCGCTGACATGCGCGCCGCCATTGGGGTTTGCGGGATCAGTAACCTTATGTTCCTTATGATCGACGCCGTCCTTCACCCGGCCCGTCGCGTCGCGCGTGGTGCCAGTCGCGTCGCGCGTGGTGGAGGTGGCGCGATCCGTAGCGCGATCCACCGGATTGACCGGCTGGGGCATCCCGGCGGAGGTGCCCGCGACGCCACCGGCTTGACCGGCAACGCCGCCGACCGGGCCGTTGCCCACCGTGCCGTTGACTGTCCCGCCCACCGCGCCGCCAAGCTGGGCGTGGGCGGCAGGCATGGCGACAAGCAGCGCGCCGATGGAAAGCCCGATATAATATTTTCTGTTCAGCATCTCTACTCTCCTAAGCAGTTTGGCCTTAAGCGGTTTGGCCTTGAACGGTCAGGCTTAAGCTGCCCGGCCTTGAAATATATCTGGCCTCGCAAGAGGGTCGGGAGAGGAAACGGGCGCGGAAGAGATATGGTTCCTGCAATCGGGACCAACGGTTCGTCGCGATTATAGGAATATTATCCGGATGTTGCTGCGGTGGATCGGCCCTTGGTCCATGTGGGCGCTGTCATGCGGGCGCTGTGAAGCGCGGCAGACAGCGCGAACGGCTGGCCCTCGGCGCAACCCTCCCGCGGCCTATAAAGCGCAGCAGTCCTCGCTTCGGCGCTTGGCTGCCCATGAGGGCGCGGCCGGTTGGCCCTGCGGTCCCATGGTGGTGGCTCGATCCGGGGCGGGTGCAAAGGCGCAAGGGGGCTTGGGACCGATCGACATTGGCCCATGGCTGTCTGCGGCTCCCGCCCCGACGGCCTGCAAAGGGCGGCTTTCCGCGCCTCCGGTGCGCCCGGACCTTCAGTCCGCTGCGTTGGAACGAGGCGCGTGACTCGTCATATCATCTTCTGCACGTCGATTGGCCTTAGCCCTGACCGCATTGGCCCCGGTGCATCAGCTTCTGGTCGGCCAGAACCAGCGCCATCATCGCTTCCACGACCGGAACGCCGCGAATGCCGACGCAGGGGTCATGGCGCCCTCTGGTGACGATTTCCGTGGCCTGCCGATGGCCGTCCTCGTCCGGGCGGGTCACGGTTTCGACCGGGATCAGGATCGAGCTGGTCGGCTTGAAGGCGACGCGCACATGGACGGGCTGCCCCGTGGCGATGCCGCCGGCGATGCCGCCCGCATGATTGGCGAGAAAGTCCGGGGCGCCGTCTGTGCCGGGGCGCATCGGGTCGGCATTCTGCTCCCCGCGCAGGGCTGCCGCCGCGAAGCCATCACCGATTTCCACGCCCTTGACCGCGTTGATGGACATCATCGCGCTCGCCAGTTCGGCGTCGAGCTTGGCATAGAGCGGCGCCCCCCAGCCTGCCGGAACGCCGGTCGCGACGCATTCCACCACCGCGCCGATCGAAGAACCGTCGAGCCGCGCCGCATCGACGATATCTTCCCACCGCTTCGCCGCTGCGGCATCGGGGCAGAAAAAGGGATTATTGCCGATTTCCGCCGGGTCGAAATTGGCCCGGTCGATGGCGTCGCCGCCGATCGCGCTGACATAGGCGAGGATCGTGACCTCTGGGATCACCAGCCGCGCCACCGCGCCCGCCGCCACCCGGCTCGCCGTTTCGCGCGCGGAAGAGCGCCCGCCGCCGCGATAATCGCGAAAGCCATATTTGGCGTCATAGGCATAATCGGCATGGCCGGGGCGATAGGCCTTGGCGACATCGCCATAATCTTTCGATCGCTGATCGACATTTTCTATCATCAGGCTGATCGGGGTGCCGGTGGTGCGCCCCTCGAACACGCCGGAAAGGATGCGCACCGCGTCCGGTTCGCGCCGCTGGGTGGTGAATTTCGACGTGCCCGGCCGCCTCTGGTCGAGGAAGGGCTGAATATCCGCCTCGCTGAGCGACAGCCCCGGCGGGCAGCCATCGACCAGCGCGCCAATGGCGGGACCGTGGCTTTCCCCCCAGGTGGAGAAGCGGAACAAATGGCCGAAGCTGTTGAAACTCACCGTTATTCCCGTACGTTATTTGTCGAGCGTGATGTCGGGCGCGTCCTCGGCCTTCATGCCGATAACGTTGTAACCTGCATCGACATGATGGATTTCGCCGGTCACGCCGGACGCCAGATCGGATAGCAGGTAAAGGCCCGCGCCGCCCACATCCTCTATCGTCACATTGCGGCGCAGCGGCGAATTATATTCGTTCCATTTCAGGATATAGCGGAAATCCCCGATGCCGCTGGCCGCCAGCGTCTTGATCGGCCCGGCGGAAATCGCATTGACGCGGATATTTTCCGGGCCGAGATCCGCAGCCAGATATTTGACGCTGGTTTCCAGCGCGGCCTTGGCGACGCCCATCACATTATAATGCGGGATCACCTTTTCCGCGCCATAATAGGTCAGCGTCAGGATGCTGCCCCCTTCCGCCATCAGCGCGCGCGCGCGGTTCGTGACGGCCACGAAGCTGTACGCCGATATGTTCATCGTCAGCAGGAAATTTTCGAGGCTGGTGTCCACATACAGGCCGCGCAGTTCGTTCTTGTCCGAAAAGCCGATCGCATGGACGACGAAATCCAGCTTGCCCCAGCGCTGGGCGATCTGATCGAACATGGCGTCCAGACTGGCCATGTCGGAGACATCGCAGGGAATCAGGAAATCCGACCCCAATTCTTCGGCCAGCGGCCGCACGCGCTTTTCCAGCGCCTCCCCCTGATAGGAGAAGGCCAGCTCCGCGCCATGGGAGCGCAACGCCTTGGCTATGCCCCAGGCCAGCGACTTGTCATTGGCCAGCCCCATGATGAGGCCCCGTTTCCCTGTCATCAAACCCGTCATCCAGTCTGTTCCCTTATGGTTTCTCTTGTTCTGACCCCGCGCCTTGCGGAAATTCCGTCAGGGCAGCATTTAATTCCGCGCCAATTACCACGCCCAGCCCAACGAGAAAGAAAAAAATGAGCGTCACCATCACCCCGGCCAGACTGCCATAGGTCAGGTCGTAGGAAGAAAAGTGCGAAAGCACCCATGGCAGCAGCAGCAATGTGCCATACCACCACAGGGCTGTCAGTATGACGCCGGGCCATTTTGGAAATTCCCGCCCGCGATAGCGCGAAGGGGTGAGCGAATAGAACAGCGCGTAAAGGGCGAGGGTCAGGACGCCCAGCGGCACCAGCTTGGTCGCCTTGACGATGCCGATGGCGTTGTCGGCAAAGGGCAGGATGCGGGTGAGGAACTCGTCCGCCCCGGCCAGCGCCAGTTGCGCGGAAAAGGCCATCATGGTGAGGAACACGCTGAACACGATGATGCCGATCGCGCGCAGCCGGTGCTTCCAGAAGGGCATGCCGCTGTTGGTGCCATAGGCGCGGCGCAATATGTCGCGAATGGTTTCGATGAGGCTGGCGGTCGTCCACAGCGCGACGACAAGGCCCAGCCAGAGGATGCCGGAGCCGGTGCGGGCGTTGATGACCGATTCGATCGGCCCGCGCAGCACATCGGCGACATTGGCGGGAACGGTCAGCAAAAAGGCGTTGACCGCCGCGACGCCATCCTGCGTCCGCCCCAATATGCTGGCGATGGAGGCCGCGACGATGAAGAAGGGAAACAGCGCGACCAGCGACAGATAGGCAAGGTTGCCCGCATGAATGAAGCCGTCGCTGTAGACGCCGACCGCCACCCGCTTCATGACCTCGCGCAGATAGGCGAAATAGAGCGTCCGCCCGGCGGCATCCTGCCAAGGCAGGCGAACGAAGCCGAGATGGACCTTGCGCCGGGCCTCCGGTGTGAAGGGGGATCTGTCTATGGTCACTCTCCTTTTCAGGGGAGGGCTGTCAGAACACCCCCGGCACTATTCCCCCGCGGCCAACGCGCGCCCATTAAACGCCCAAAGCCTGACGAGGGTTGCGTGCATCCTCCCAACCCGCGACAAATTCCTTCAGGCGGGCGTCATCGTCCGGTATGTCGATCATCAGCGTGACGAACTGATCGCCGCGCGCGTCCGCCTTGGTCGAAAAGCCCTTGCCCTTGAGGCGCAGCGTCTTGCCCGACGTGCTGCCCGCCGGGATGGACAGCATCACCGCGCCATCGACCGTCGGCACCTTCACCTTGCCCCCGCTGACCGCCTCGGCAAGGCTGATGGGCAGATTCAGCCGGATATCGTCGCCGTCGCGGGTGAAGAAGGGATGTTTGCGCACCTCTATCGTCAGGATGGCGTCGCCCGCGCCGCCGGGGCCGGGCTGGCCCTTTTCCTTGAGGCGCATCTGGGTGCCGTCCTCGACGCCCGCGGGCAGCTTCACGTCGATGGTCTTGCCGTCCTGCAAGGTGATGCGCTGGGTGGCGCGGGTGGCCGCGTCGATGAAATCCACCGCCAGCCTATAGGTCACATTGGCGCCGCGAGGGGGCGGGGCGTGGCGCCGGCCGAACCCTCCGCCGCCAAAGCCGCCGCCCGCCTGATGCGCGCCGGCGCCGCCGAACAGCCCTTCGAAAATGTCGCTGAAATCGCCGCTGCCCCCGCCGCCGCTGCGAAATTCAAAGCCGCCCGCGCCGGGATGGCCATTCGCGCCATGGCCGCCGCCAAAGCCGAACGGGGCGGTCGGGTTGCCGTCGCCGTCGATCTCGCCCCGGTCGAACCGGGCGCGCTTGTCCTTGTCGGACAGGAGGTCATAGGCGCCGGTCACTTGCGAAAAGCGTTCCGCCGCCTTGGGATTGTCCGTATTGCGATCCGGGTGGAGTTCCTTCGCCAGCTTGCGATAGGCGGATTTGATGTCCTTTTCGCTCGCGCTGCGTGATACGCCCAATATGCTGTAGGGATCGGCCATCTTGCCCCGTTGTTCCTGCACTTCTAAAAAGGTGAAAACCTGTCTGACATGTGGCGTGCCCCGGCCTTTGCTTCAAGTCGTAAATAACAGCCCAAACCCCGCATCATCTCGACAGATTTTCCTGCGGGCATTAGGGAAGGCGCATGAACGACGATCCCTTCAAGCTGTTCGACGACTGGTACGGGCAGGCCCGCGAGACGGAAATCAACGACAGCAACGCGATGGCGCTGGCCACCGCCGATGCGCAGGGGCGGCCATCGGTGCGCATGGTGCTGTTGAAGGGGCATGGGCCGGACGGCTTTGTCTTTTATACCAATTTCGAGGGGCGCAAGGCCGGGGAACTGCTCGCCAACCCCCATGCGGCGCTGTTGTTCCACTGGAAAAGCCTGCGCCGCCAGATCAGGATCGAAGGGACCGTGGAGCGGGTCGGGGATGCGACCGCCGACGCTTATTTCGCGACCCGCAGCCGCGACAGCCAGTTGGGCGCATGGGCGTCCGACCAATCCCGCCCGCTCGACAGCCGCGACAGCTTCATGGCGCGCTATGATGCCGCGCAGGCCCGGTTCGCCGGGCAGGACGTGCCGCGCCCGCCGCACTGGTCGGGCTTTCGCGTCGTGCCCGAACGGCTGGAATTCTGGCAGGATCGCGAACATCGCCTGCATGAACGGCAGGTCTATAGCCGCACGGAAGAAGGCGGCTGGGATCGCGGGATGCTCTATCCATGACAGAGGCGGGGGCTGATCCGCGGGAGCGGGGTCGGCTGACGCGGCGGGCGGCGAGCGCCAGCATGGCGGTTGCGCTCATCCTGCTGCTGCTGAAGGCGGCGGCGCTGTGGCAGAGCGGATCGATGGCCCTGCTGGGGTCGCTGGCGGATTCCGGGCTGGACCTGATCGCCAGTCTGGTGACGCTGCTGGGCGTGCGCTGGGCGGCGATGCCCGCCGATCATGAGCATCGCTTCGGCCATGGCAAGGCGGAGGCGCTGGCGGCGCTGTTTCAGGTGACGCTGATCGCGATGGCGGCGACGGCCATTGCGTGGGAATCCATCCGCCGCTTCGGCACGGGGCACGCCACCGCCGCGCCGGAACTGGGCATCGGCGTGTCGGCCTTCGCCATCCTGCTGAGCCTTGGCCTTGTCGCCTATCAGCGCCGCATCATCGCGCGGACGGGATCGCTGGCGATCAGCACCGACAATCTGCATTATCAATCCGACCTGTTCCTCAATATCTCGGTGATCGCGGCGCTGGCGCTCGACCATTATGCCGGGTGGAGGGGGGCCGATCAGGCCTTTGGCCTCGGCATCGCCCTGTGGCTGGGCTGGGGGGCGTGGCGATCGGCCAGCGAGGCGGTCGATCATCTGATGGACAAGGAATGGTCGATCGGGGAACGGCGGCATTTTCTGGAAATCGCGCTGCGCCATCCCGAATTGCGCGGCATTCACGACATGCGCACCCGCAGCAGCGGGGCGGAGCGTTTCGTGCAGTTCCACGTTTCGGTCGACCCGGAGATGACCGTGCGCCATGCGCATCAGGTGATGGACCAGATAGAGGACAGGCTGCGTCTGGAATTTCCCGGCGTCGAAATCCTGATCCACCCCGATCCCTATGGCTATGACGGGCGGGAGGAAGGGGACGACCCCCTGCGCGCCGCCGAAAGCCGCAAGCTGCTGGAAGAGGAAATGCGGGCGGGCAAGTGATCCTGCGCCGGGTTCGACGAAATTGCCGGTTTTCCGCGCTTTTTGGGCCTCCGGGCCGCTCTAGCTGTTCGGGAAAAGCTCCACCAGCCGGGCGAGCGATGCGCGCAGGGCCTCGGTCTGCTCCTCGCCATGGGTGATGCCCATGCGCAGCACGACCAGCCGTTGCCCCGGCGAAACGATCAGATATTGGCCATGATGCCCGACCGCGGCGAAAATCCGCTTCGATCCCTGACCGGGAAAGAGCGGGCTGTCCTCGCCCTCGCGGTTGAGCCAGAGTTGCCCGCCATAGGCCGGGTTGCGCGGCGATGGCGTCGTCATGAACTCCACCCAGCGGGCGGAGAGCACCTGATGCCCGTTGACCCGGCCCCTGTGGCGCAGAAATTCCCCGAAACGGGCATAATCCCGCGCCGTCATGTGCAGGAAAGCGCCGCCGATCATCGTGCCGCGCGCGTCGAATTCCGGCGTCAGGCTGGCAAGGCCGACCGGGGCCATCAGCCGCCCCTTCACAAATTCCATCATCGCGTCGCGCCGCGCATCGGGGCGCTTGCTGTCGGTCAGCATCCGGGTCATGAGATCGGCCACGATCATCGTGTCGCCGGTCGAATAGGTGAAGCGGCTGCCCGGCCGGTCCGCGACGGGCTTCGCCTCCGCAAAGGCGGCCATGTCCTGCGCGCCGTCGGTGAAGAGCATCCGCACCAGATCGCCTTGATGGCGCGGATCGGTTGTTTCGCGATGTTCGAGGCCGGACGTCATCTGGAGCAGATGGCGCAGCGTGATCGTGCCGCGCGGGTCGCCGGGCTGGCTCCACGCCTCCACCGGCACCGGCGTGTCGAGCGCCAGCCTGCCATCGGACACCATCAGGCCGACCAGCGCCGCCGTCACCGTCTTGCCGATGGAGCGGGAGAGCAGCCGGGTTTCCGGCCCGATGCCCTCGCCATAGCGTTCCACGATCAGCGTGCCGTCGCGCATCACCAGCAGCGCTTGCGTCGCGCCCAGAGCGCGCCGGTTGAACAGGGGTTCGACCGCTTTGGCCAGCGCGATCCGGCTGACGCCTTCGCTGCGCTTGAGCGTCATATAGGTGGCGGGGGGCCGCGACCATGCGGACCCGCGCCAGCCCGCCACGCTCAGCATCAGCAGCGCGATGAGCATGAGGCTTGCGTATAATCTGCTTTTGCTGTTGATGCTCCCGATCATCGCAGGGCGTGTACCGGGATTTCGCGGGAAAGGGAACAGCCGCGAACCGAAGTGGAGGTAAAGAAATGTCCCCTGTTTTAACCCGGACGGGCGGGCGCGCCGATCGCCTGAAAATGGCCAGATGGGCAGCCCTTGCGATAGTGGTGCTGATCGTGGCGCTGATGGTGTGGAAATGGCAGGACTGGCAGGCTTCGGCCCGGATGGGGGCCGCCTATGCGGCGCGGCTGACCTGTTCGTGCCGCTATGTCGAGGGGCGCAGCGCGGAAAGCTGCGCGCAGGATATCAGCCATGACACGCGCCTTGTCAGCGTGACCGACCAGCCGGAGGAGAAGCGCGTCACCGCAAGCGTGCCGCTGCTCGGCCATGCGGAGGCGCGCTTCAGGCCGGGCTATGGATGCCTGATGCAGCCATGACGAGGGCGGCGTCGGCGGCGCTCGTCGTTTCCGCGAGCCAGCCGCCGCCGAGCACCCGGTCGCCATCATACAGAACGGCGGCCTGCCCCGGCGCGACGCCATATTCGGGCTGATCGAACAGGATGCGGTCGCCCTCCAGCCGCGCGGGGACGGGCCTGGCCAGCGATCGCACCTTCGCTTGCAGCGGCCCGGCGAAATCGCCGCCCAGCCAGTTGATGTCGGTCAGCCGCGCTTCGCCCACAGCCAGCGCCTGTTTCGGCCCGACGATCACGCGACGGCCCGCCGCGTCGATCTTCACCACATAGAGCGGTTCGGGCTGGCCGCCGATCTCCAGCCCCTTGCGCTGGCCGACCGTATAATGGATGAGGCCCTTGTGCCGCCCCAGCACGCGCCCGTCGAGATGCAGTATCTCTCCATCGGCGTCGGCGTCGGGGTGGAGCGTGCGCACGATCTTCGCATAATCGCCATCGGGCACGAAGCAGATATCCTGGCTGTCGGGCTTCATCGCCACGGCAAGGCCGAGTTCGCCCGCGATTTCCCGCACCTGCCCCTTGGGCAGCCCGCCGAGCGGAAAGCGCAGATAATCGAGTTGATCCTGTGTCGTGGCAAAGAGGAAATAGCTTTGGTCGCGGGCCGGGTCGGCGGCGCGGTGAAGCTGCGCGCCGCCATCGGCGCCGATGACGCGGCGGACATAATGGCCGGTGGCGAGGCAATCGGCGCCCAGATCGCGGGCAAGGGTGAACAGATCGGTGAATTTCACCCCCATATTGCATTTGACGCAGGGTATGGGGGTGCGGCCCGCCATATATTCGCTGGCGAAATCCTCTATCACCGATTCCCGGAAGCGGCTTTCATAGTCGAACACATAATGGGCGATGCCGATGCGATCGGCCACGGCGCGGGCGTCGCGAATATCCTGCCCCGCGCAACAACTGCCGCTGCGGCCCACCGCCGCGCCATGATCGTAAAGCTGAAGCGTGATGCCGATCACCTCCGCGCCCGTCCGCGCCGCCAGCGCCGCAACGACGCTGGAATCGACCCCGCCCGACATGGCCACGACGATCTTGCGCGCGGTCATCGGCGCTGTCAGTTGAAAATCGGCAAGGGGCAGGGGAGCATCCATGAGCGCGCATATACTGTGTCTGCCCGCCGGATACACCCCCTAAATATGGCCCTAAATATGGACCCGACAGGGGTTTAAGCAGATGTTAACGGCCATGGTGGCAAAAGCGGGCGCTTTTACGCCGGAATGAGGGATATACGCGACCGGACGCCCTTGCGGGCGCAGGAATTTTCCGTCGGGTTTACCTTACCTTATCCATTTCTGCCTAGAGTGACTCCCCATGGATCTGAGTTTCTCTCTGAAGCCGCATGGATGGGCTCGCTTTGGCGGCGTATCCATGGCGGATATCAAGGCGGCGGCGGATCAGCGGCGCGTGGACAGCGCCACTGGGCAATCCGGCGGGGACCGTCTGGAGGGAAATGATCGGCTTGAGGGAGCCGACTGGGTTCATATTCTGGCGCGCAGGATCGCGCCGGGCCATGACGGCCCGGCCGGTGCGGCGCCGGTGGGGGGCAGCTTTAACCCGCATGTCGCCCGACAATTGATGGTGGGGGAAAGGGTGAAGCCGGCGTTTACTTTCGAACTTTAGCCGATGTCAAAGGCTCTGGTCGATAAGGGACGCCGTCGAGGACTTAAACAGGTTCCGCGCTGTTGATTGAGGTAGGAATGATTGAGAATCAGAAAATTCGGCCAGCTCAAGTGGTCGGCCCGCTGGGAGAGCCACTCACGATCGAGTCCCTGCCGTCGCCCGGCACCACGCGCTGGGTCGTCCGTCGCAAGGCCGAGGTGGTGGCCGCCGTCAACGGAGGTCTGCTGACTGTGGATGAAGCGTGCGAGCGATATTCGCTGACGCTGGAAGAATTCGCCAGTTGGCAGCGCGCCGTCGATCGTTCCGGCATGCCGGGCCTGCGCGTCACGCGCATCCAGCATTACAAGTCGCTTTACGAGCGGCAGCAACGCTTCTGAGGCGCGAAGGCTGAGGCGCGGGGCCGGAGCACCGACCCGAAATAACAGGCATGAGGCCGCGCGGGAACGGGAAACCCCGCGCGCCCGACATCCCCGCCGGGATCATGCAATCGATCGATCTGAACCGTCTGCCCTGTCCGGCAGGCGGTTATTTTTTGCCCCTTATAGAATGGCGTACCCCATGGCATGTGCATTTGATGTCATTTGGTGGAACTTATCGCGCCCTGAAACCGTTTCATCCCTGTTCCGAATAGACGGATCTCTATCTGGGAAGGAGGAAGCCAACATGGGATTGATACTCTGGCTCATCGTGGGTGGTGTTATCGGCTGGCTTGCCAGCATCATCATGCGGACAGACGCCCAGCAGGGCATCTTGATGAATATCATCGTCGGCATCGTCGGCGCGTTCATCGGTGGCCTGATTTTCGCTGGCGGTTCGATCAACAATGCCGGCCTTTCGGTTACCAGCTTCATCGTTTCCCTCGTGGGCGCGGTCATCCTGCTGGCGATCGTCAACCTCATTCGTCGCGGGTCCGTGCGCTGACAGGATCGTGACGGCACAGGTTCGGGACAGAAGCGGGGCCTCGATCGAGAGGCCCCCGATATCTGTCGCGGCCGAATAAAACGAAGCGCGCATTGCCGCGCGCGCAGAAAGGGTCCGGTTTTCCGGACCCTTTTTCATGGTGTCGGACGCGTTTTTCATCCACGGCCCCCGATATTCGATGATAATGCGTTGCAATTATCTGCCGATATCCCGTAAGTGCGGTCTTGATTTAAGGATATTTTCGATCCATTTTGCGGCGGCCGATCCATTTGCGGCGGGTTGTCGGATATCGTCGGGGTGGATCGTCGGGGTCGGATATCGTCGGGGTCGGATATCGTCGGGACTGTGCATCAGGGCGGCTTCTTCACAGAAACGCTTCTTCATCGGGGCAGGGACGTCTAGCGGAGCGGGCTTATGCCCCGTGCAGGAAGGGCTGACATGAATTTCGAGTCCGGGTTTTCGGGTGACAGCCTGACGGCTGATCCCTCCCGTCTGTCATCGCGCAGGAAAAGGATCGTGCTGGTCGCGGCGGGGCTGTTATTGCTTGTCGCGATCCTTGCGTGGTGGATGAAGGATTCGGGCACCGCGCCGGGCGACGCCGACATGGCGGCCCCGCATGTGACGGTTCTCATTCCCGGTTCCACCACGGTTTCCACGCTCGTCAACGCCGTCGGCACGCTGGCGGCCCGCCGCGAAATGCCGGTCGGCGTGGTCGGTGAAGGGGGCAGGGTGAGCGCGGTTCTGGTCGAGGCCGGGGACTGGGTGAAGGCCGGGCAGGTGTTGGCGCGGGTGGAACGCTCCGTCCAGGTGGAACAGCGCGCCTCGCTGGCGGCCTCGCTCCGCGTGGCGGAGGCCGATGCGCGGCTCGCCCAGAATGAGCTGGACCGGGCGCAGGCGCTGGTGTCGCGTGGTTTCATCAGCAAGGCGACGATCGATCAGAAGGTGGCGGCCCGCGATGCGGCGACCGCCCGCGTCCATGTGGCGCGCGCGCAACTGGGCGAGCAGCAGGCGCTGATCGGGCGGCTGGATATCCGCGCGCCCGCCGATGGTCTGGTGCTGACCCGCGCCGTCGAGCAGGGGCAGGTGATCGGATCGGGCAGCGGCGTGCTGTTCCGCATGGCGAAGGGCGGCGAGATGGAATTGCTGGCCCGCGTCGGGGAAGTCGATCTGGCGCATCTGACGGTCGGGGATTCGGCCAGCGTGACGCCGGTAGGCGGCAGCAAGAGCTATGAAGGGCGGATATGGCAGATTTCCTCGGTGATCGATCCGCAGACGCGGCAGGGTGATGCGCGTATCGCGCTGACCTATCACCGGGATTTGCGGCCCGGCGGATTTGCCGCCGCCCGCATCGTCAGCGGCACGGCGCAGGCGCCGGTCCTGCCCGAATCCGCCATTCAGAATGACGACAAGGGCAGCTATGTCTTTATCGTCAACGGCAATAATAGCGTGGAACGCCGGGATATCAGGGCGGGTCAGGTGGCGGCGGAGGGCGTTCCGGTGCTGGACGGCCTGACCGGACGGGAAAAGGTGGTGATCCTCGCCGGCGGCTTCCTGAACGCTGGCCAGAAGGTCGAGCCGGAATTGCAGAAGGCGGACGACAAGGGCGGCAGGGGCGGCACGGGCAGGGCGGCCGAATGACGACCGGGCGGCCGGGCAGGCGGAATGGGCCAGGGGCGCGGGCCGCCGGTTTTCCGGGGGTCGGCATCGGGCGTCCGGTGGACAGGACGCGCGCCGCCGTCGGGGGCGCTATCGCTTCGGCTCCGATTTCGGCTCCGGCCCTGATTTCGGTTTCGGCCCTGATTTCGGCTCTGGCCCTGATTTCGGTTTCGGCTTCGGCCCCGATTTCGGCTTTGACTCGCGCCCCGGCGGAAAGGCGATAGGATGAACTTCCGCAACATATCGAGTTGGTCGATCCGCAACCCGATCCCGCCGCTGGTGCTGTTCGCGGGGCTGCTGCTCGCCGGTCTGGTGTCGTTCATGCGCATGGACGTGAACAATAATCCCGACGTCAGCTTCCCGCTGGTGCTGGTGGAGGTGTCGCAGCCCGGCGCCGCGCCGTCCGAACTGGAAACCCAGATCACCCAGCGTATCGAGGCGGCGGTGCGCGGGATCAACGGCGTGGATGAACTGACCTCCTACGCCAGCGAAGGCCTCAGCGTCACCAATGTCCAGTTCGTGATCGGCACGCCGGTCGATCGCGCGGTGAACGACGTGCGCAACGCGGTGGCGCAGATCCGCAGCGACCTGCCCGACGGCATACTCGAACCGCAGATTACCCGGGTCGATATCGACGGCGGCCCCATCGCCTATTTCAGCGTCGAGGCGACCGACATGACGCTGGAACAGCTAAGCTGGTTCGTCGACAACACGGTCGCCAAGCGGCTGCTGGGCCTGTCGGGCATGGCGGCGGTGAGCCGGGGCGGCGGCGTGACGCGTGAAATCCGCGTCATCCTGAAGCCGGAGCGGTTGCAGGCGCTGGGCGTCGGCGCCGGGCAGATCAACGATCAGCTTCGGCAGGTCAACATCAACGCCGCGGGCGGCCGCACCGAAATCGCGGGCGCGGAACAATCCGTGCGCGTGCTCGGCAATGCGCAGACCGCCTATCTGCTGGGCCAGACGCAGATCCAGATTCCCGGCGGGCGCTCCGTCCGGCTCGACGAACTGGCGGATGTGCGGGACATGTATGCCGAGCAGCGCTCGCTGTCGCTGATGAACGGGCGGCAGGTGACGAGCATCGGGCTGGAAAAGGCCAAGGGTTCCTCCGATGTCGGCGTTTATGACGCGGCGGCGGCGGAACTGGAGAAGATCCAGCAGGAATATCCCAAGGTCCGGTTCAAGCAATTGTTCACCAGCGTCGATTATACGCGGTCGCAATATCATTCGGCGATCACCGCCATGGTCGAGGGCGCGGTGCTTTCCGTCGTCATCGTGTTCCTGTTCCTGCGCGACTGGCGGGCGACGATGATATCCGCGCTGGCCATCCCGCTTTCCGCTATCCCGGCCTTCTGGTTCATGGACATGATGGGCTTCACGCTCAACGGCATATCCCTGCTGGCGCTCAGCCTTGTCGCGGGCGTGCTGGTCGACGATGCGATCGTGGAGATCGAGAATATCGTGCGCCATATGCGCATGGGCAAATCGGCCTATCAGGCATCGCTGGACGCGGCGGACGAGATCGGGCTGGCGGTGCTCGCCACCACCATGTCGATTGTCGCGGTGTTCCTGCCGGTCGCGCTGATGCCGGGCATATCGGGCCAGTTCTTCATCCAGTTCGGCATGACGATCGTGATCGCGGTGCTGCTGAGCCTGGCGGTGGCGCGGATGATAACGCCGATGATCGCCGCCTATTTCCTGAAGGCCCATGGCGAGGCCAGCCATGGCGAAGGCTGGCTGATGGACCGCTATATGGGGATATTGCGCTGGTCGCTCGACCATCGCTGGAAGGTCGTGGCGCTGGGCGGCGGCGGGGCCTTGCTGGCGACCTTCATCGCGTTCGCGACGCTGCCCTTCACCTTTCAGCCGACGATCAACACCGATTATAGCCAGGTGAAGATAGAGCTGGTGCCCGGCACCACGCTGGAACAGGCGAGCCAGGTCACGCAGAAGGTGTCCGATCTGCTGGCGCAGGACAAGGAAGTGGTGGAAGCCGCGTTCAGCGACATAGAGCCGACCAAGGCGACGATCTACCTCACCTTGAAGAAGGACCGCCCGATCTCCAGCGTCGCATGGGAACGCAAGTTCGCGCCGCAACTGGCGCAGGTGGCCGATGCGCGCATCTATTTCCAGTCGCAATCCGACGGCGGGGGCGGCAGTGGCCGCGACCTCACGATCATGCTGGGCGGGGACGACCCGGACCTGCTGGAAAATACCGCCCATCAACTGGTCGGGCAGATGATGAAGATTCAGGAAATCCGCGCGCCGCGTGTCGATGGCGATATTCAGCGGCCCGAAATCATCATCAAGCCGCGCATGGACATGGCGGCCGAACTGGGCGTGACCACGGTGGCGCTCAGTCAGGCGGTGCGGGTCGCGACGCTGGGCGATATCGATCAGAACAGCGCCAAATTCTCGCTGGCCGATCGTCAGGTGCCGATCCGCGTGTCCATCGCGGAAAATGCCCGGCGCGATATCGCGACGATCGAGAATATGCCCGTACCGACGAGCAGCGGCGCATCGGTGCCGCTCAAGCTGGTCGCGGATATCAGCTTCGGCGCGGGGCCGACCGAAATCCGCCGCTATAATCAGGTGCGCCGCGTCGTCATCGGCGCCGATCTGGCGCCCGGCGTGGTTAGCGGTCAGGCGATGAAGCAGATAGAGCAACTGCCGCTCTATCGCGATCTGCCCGATGGCGTGCGGATGCTGGACGTCGGCGATTCCAAATGGCAGCGGGAGATGATCGCCAATTTCGTGATCGCCGTGGTTTCCGGCGTGCTGCTGGTGCTGGCGGTGCTGGTGCTGCTGTACAAGCGCGTGATGCCGCCGTTCATCAATCTCGGTTCGCTGATCCTCGCGCCGCTGGGCGGGGCGCTCGCCCTGCATCTGGCGGGCATGCCGGTTTCCATGCCGGTGATGATCGGCCTGCTGATGCTGTTGGGGATCGTGGCGAAAAACTCGATCCTGCTCGTCGATTTCGCGCTGGAGGAAATCGCCAACGGGGTGCCGATGCGCGAAGCGATACTGGACGCCGGGCACAAGCGCGCCCAGCCGATCATCATGACGACCGTGGCGATGGTCGCGGGCATGGTCCCGACCGCGCTGTCGCTGACCGGGGACGCGGCATGGCGCGCGCCCATGGGGGTGACGGTGATCGGCGGGCTGCTGCTTTCGACGCTGCTGACGCTCATCATCGTGCCGTCGGCGTTCAGCCTCGCTCTGGGGGCGGAACGGAGAATGGGAACGCGCCTCAAACGCCTGCTGACCTATGACCCGCACAAGGAAGCGGAGGCTCAGGCGGCCGCGGCCGCGCAGGATAGGGGGCATGGTCAGCCTGCTGAATAAGCGGGCGCGCGGCAGGCGGGCTGGCGTGGCCCTGCGGCAACCGAACGCGGTTCCAATCGGATGGAATCATCCGATGACCCGGGAAACGCGGCAAAACAAGGATTGGAGCATCCGATGCGGCGCAATCGGATCGGAAACGGCTCTGGACGGTTATAGCAGGGATGATGGCGGCAGGATCAGGTGTGGGCTTTAACGGCTTCAATGGCGTGAACGGGGTGAATGGCAATGGCGGGGCGGCCGTCGACCGCCGCATCTACATCGTCGCCACGGGCCTGCTGATCGCGATGGCGGCGCTGTTTCTCGTCGCCCGCTGGTTCGCCGATGTGCATCCGGCCATGGGTTTCGTGCAGGCCTTTGCGGAAGCGGCGATGGTCGGCGGGCTGGCCGACTGGTTCGCGGTGACGGCGCTGTTCCGCCATCCACTGCGCCTGCCCATCCCGCATACGGCGATCATTCCCCGCAACAAGGACCGGATCGGCGATGCGCTCGCCGCGTTCGTGCACAGCAATTTCCTGACGCCCGCCGTGGTCGCGCGGCGCATGGGGCGGTTCGATGTGGCGGGCGCGGCGGGGCGCTTCCTGACGCGACCCGCAGGCAGGCTGGAGGGGCGGATAAGGCAGGGCGCGTCCCGCCTCGCCGCCGATATGCTGGAGGCGATGGATCAGGACCGGCTGGGCGGCATGCTGAAAGGCGTGCTGGTGCAGCGCCTCTCCGCGCTCAACCTCGCCCCGCTGCTGGGGCAGGCGATGGAGGCGGCGATGCGCGAGGGGCGGCATGAGCCGTTGCTGGATGCCGGCATCCGCTGGGCGGCGCGCACGCTCGACGCGCAGGCGGAGATGATCCGCGCGATGGTGCATGAGCGGGCCGGGGCGATATTGCGCTGGACCGGGCTGGACGAGCGGCTGGCCAATGCGATCCTCGACGGGCTGATGAAGCTGCTGCTCGAAATGGAGGGCGACCCGGATCACCCCGTCCGGCTGCGCGCGCTGGAGGGGCTGGACCGTCTGGCGCAGCGCTTGCAGCATGAGCCGGAGATGCAGGCGCGGGTCGCCCGCATTCGGGATGAGATCATCGCCAATCCCGCGATGCAGCGCTGGATCGACGGGCTGTGGGAACAGGCGCGCGAGGCGATGCTGCGCGCCGCGCGTGATCCGCAGGCGGTGCTGGCGGGCAAGTTCGGGGAACTGCTGCAACAGGCGGGCGCGGGGCTGGAAAGCGACGAGGAACTGAAGCGCGTCGTCAACCGCTTCGCCCGCCGCGCCGTGGTCGGCATGACCGCCAGCTATGGCGACAGCATCGTGACGCTGGTGAGCGAGACGGTGCGCGGCTGGGACGCGCAGACCGTGACCGACCGGCTGGAACGCACGGTCGGGCGCGATCTGCAATATATCCGCATCAACGGCACGCTGGTCGGCGGGCTGGTCGGCCTTGTCATCCACACGGTCGACAGCCTGCTGAAATGACGCGGCGCCCCGCCTTCCTCACTCCGCCTTCCTCCTCACCCGGCAAGGGGCGCGAGAAGGGCGGGGGAGCGAGCGCCGCCGTTGCGCAGGGGCTTTTGCGCAGGGGCAGGGCCTTATTTCGCCAGTTCCGCCTCGATCGCGGCGACCACGGCCGGGTCGTCGGGCGTCGTGCCGGGCGCGAAACGGGCCGCCACGCTGCCATCGCGAGCGATCAGGAACTTCTCGAAATTCCAGAGGACTTCGGGGTCTTCGGTCGGCGTCATGCCGAAGCCGCGCAGTTTTTCGCGGAAACTTTCCGTTTCCCCCTGCTTGTCGGGCTTGGCCTGCGTCAGCGCGGCGTAAAGCGGGTGCTTGTCCGCGCCTGTCACCGCGATTTTTGAGAACATCGGGAAATCCACGCCGAAATTGGTGGTGCAAAAATTGCTGATTTCCTCGTCCGTCCCCGGTTCCTGCGCGCCGAAATCATTGGCGGGGAAGCCCATGACGGCAAACCCTTGATCCTTATATTGCCGGTGCAGGGCCTCCAGCCCCTCATATTGCGGGGTCAGGCCGCATTTGGACGCGACGTTGACGACCAGCAGCACCTTGCCCTGATAGTCGGCGAGCGAACTGTCCTCGCCCCGGATGGTCTTGAGCGGGATGGCGGTAAGGGCCTTGGTCATGCGCTTGTCTCCTTGGAACAGAATCGGTTCGTTGGAGACAGGATAGGCAGTGCCGGGATGCTGGCAACCGTCAATAGCCGCCTGCCCCCGCAAAGTGGGATTTTTGCGCCGGAAGGAGCAGGCGAAGGAAAAGGCGGGAGGTCAGCCGTCGCTGCTGCGCTCTATATCCGCGCCCGCGGCGGAGAGTTTTTCCTCCAGCCGCTCATAGCCGCGATCGAGATGATAGACGCGGTTGACCTGCGTTTCCCCTTCCGCCGCCAGCCCGGCGAGGATGAGGCTCATCGAGGCGCGCAGGTCGGTCGCCATCACCGGCGCGCCGGTCATCCTGCCGACCCCGCGCACGACCGCCGTGCGGCCGGTGACGCTGATATCCGCGCCCATGCGCGCCAGTTCGGGCACATGCATATAGCGGTTTTCGAAAATGGTTTCGGTGAGCACGCTCGCGCCATCGGCAAGGCACAGCATGGCCATAAACTGCGCTTGCATGTCGGTCGGGAAGGCGGGGAAGGGCGCGGTGGAGAGGGTGAGCGGCTTCAGCCGGCCATGGGCGGCGACGCGGATCGACCCGCGCCTGGCCTCCACCTCTACGCCGCAATCGCGCAGCGCGGCGAGGACCGCCTGCATGTCATCGGCATCGGCGCCGACCAGTTCGACATCGCCGCCGGTGATCGCCGCGGCGCAGGCATAGCTGCCCGCCTCGATCCGGTCGGGCATCACCGCATAGGTGGCGCCGTGCAGCCGGGGCTTGCCGGTGACGATCAGATGATCGGTGCCGACGCCCTCTATCTCCGCGCCCATGGCGATGAGCAGCTTGCACAGGTCGACGATTTCCGGTTCGCGCGCGGCGTTCTGCATGACGCAGGTGCCGTTCGCCAGCACGGCGGCCATCAGCGCGTTCTCGGTCGCGCCGACCGACACCACGGGGAAGGTATATTCCCCGCCGGGCAGGCCGCCATCGGGCGCGCTCGCCTTCACATAGCCTGCCGCAATTTCGATGATCGCGCCGAGCGCTTCCAGCGCCTTCAGGTGCAGGTCGATCGGGCGGTTGCCGATCGCGCAGCCGCCGGGCAGCGAGACGGTCGCCTCGCCCGCGCGGGCGAGCAGTGGGCCGAGCACGAGGATCGACGCGCGCATCTTGCGCACGATATCATAGGGCGCGACGGTGGAGGTGATCCGCCCGGCGCGCATCGTCATCACCCGGCCGAAATCTTCCGGCCTTGCGCCTTCGATCATCGTCGAGGCGCCAAGCTGGTTCAGCAAATGGCCGAAACTGTCCACATCGGCGAGGCGCGGCAAGTTGCGCAGCGTCACCGGCTCATCGGTCAGCAGGGCGCAGGGCAGCAGGGTGAGCGCGCTGTTCTTCGCGCCGGAGATGGGGAGGCGGCCGGTCAGGCGGTTGCCGCCGCGAATGATGATGCGATCCATCGTCCGGCTATTAATGTTTCACGCGGCGGGCGCAAGAATTTCCTGCGCCCGTCGCTTCTGGGCAGGAGGCCGTGAGCAGGGAGGACGGGATCAGTCGGTCAGCAGGCCCGCATCCCGCGCCGCCTCCATCGCCAGCGTGAGGGAATGCATCCGCGCCGCCGGATCATGGATCATGCCGCCCAGGATGATCTCGTCCACCCGCGTCCGCTGCACGAAGGCGGCAAGGTCGCGGGCGACATCCTCCTTCGTGCCGATGCTCCATGTCTGCATCATATGGCCGAGCATCGATTGAAATTGCGGGGGAAGCGCCTCGCGATAGCCGGGGACGGGCGGCCTGATCTTGCCGGGCTTGCCGGTGCGCAGCGCGACGAAGCTCTGCATCATCGAGGAGGCGACCAATTCGGCCTCTTCCTGCGTGTCGGCGGCAAAGACGTTGAAGCCCGCCATCACCAGCGGCTCGCGCAACTGGTCGGACGGCTTGAAATCGCGGCGATAGAGCAGCAGCGCCTCATCCAGCGCATCGGGCGCGAAGTGGGAGGCAAAGGCATAGGGCAGGCCATAATGGGCGGCAAGTTGCGCGCCGAAGAGGCTGGACCCCAAGATCCACAGCGGCACATGGCTTTGCGCGCCCGGCACCGCCTCGAAACCGGGGCGCGGGTCGCCGGCCAGATAGGCCTGTAGTTCCAGCACATCCTGCGGAAAGCGCTCCGCCCCGCCGGCCAAGGTGCGGCGCAGCGCCTTGACGATATGCTGGTCGGTGCCCGGCGCGCGGCCAAGGCCCAGATCGACCCGGCCGGGAAACAGCGCGTCCAGCGTGCCGAATTGCTCGGCAATGGCGAGCGGCGCATGATTGGGCAGCATGATGCCGCCCGCGCCGATGCGGATGGTCTTGGTCGCCGCACCGATATGGGCGAGCACGACCGAGGTGGCGGCAGAGGCGATGCCGGGCATGCCGTGATGCTCCGCCGTCCAGTAGCGATGATAGCCCAGCGCCTCGGCATGGGCGGCGAGGGTCGCCGCATGGGCAAGGGCCTGAGAGACGGTGCCGCCTTCGACGACGGGCACCAGATCGAGAACGGATAATTTGACCATCGCCCCCATATGGGGTGCGGGGCGCGGAAGTCACCCCCCTCTATTCTACGCGCGTCAAAACCTCCTGTATCGGGCCGCGTCAGGCCCCCATCAGCTATAGCGCGCCGCCGTGTTGCGGATGAGCGCGATCATGTTGGGGATGCCCTGCGTGCGGTTGGAGGACAATTGATTGCGCAGATCGAACGGGGCGAGCGCGCCTTCTATGTCGGTCGCGCTGATCTGCGCGGGCGCGCGGTCCTGCACGGTCAGCAGCACGAGGGCGATGATGCCCTTGGTGATCGCGGCGTTGCTGTCCGCCAGAAAGTGCAGCCGCCCGTCATCCAGCACGGTGGGATAGACCCACACCGCCGCCGAACAGCCGCGCACCAGCGTCGCGTCCGTCTTGAGCGCGTCGGGCATCGGCTCCAGCGCCTTGCCCAGATCGATCAGCAGCCGATAGCGATCATCGGCGTCGAGAAATTCATATTCCTCATAGAGGTCGGAAATCTGGCGGACTGGTTCGGACATGGGCGGCGATATAAGCCGAAATTCGCGTGGCGTAAGCCCCTAATCCGATGGGCGGGCGATATCGGGGGTGATATCGGGTGTCATATCAGGGGCGATATCAGGGCTGGCCGCGCAGCTTTTCGATTTCGCGTTCCAGCGCGGCGCTGTCGTCGGTCGCCAGCCTTTCCAGCACGGCGACCCTGTCCTTCAGCTTCCCGATTTCGGCCCGCATCTGCTCCATTTCCGCGGTCCGGGCGGCGGAGGGGGCATCGCCCCCGCCCCCACCGGCGCCGTGGCGCCCATAACGGACCGCGAGCACGCGCCCGGCCACCACGATTGCGACGATGAGCACCACCATTTCAAACGGATTCATGGGTTCGTCCCCTGTTGTTGTTTCCCCGGCCGCCGCGCCGTCAGCGCAGCGAGTCGATTTCCCGCGCCAGACGGGCGTTGGCGCTGGTGTAATGCACCTCTATGTCCGACAGGCGGCGATCGATATCGCGGAACTGGCCGCGCACCTCGCGCGCGCTGCGCTTGGGGTTGGTGCGCACGCCCTGCCAGAATTTCGCGTCCTCGGCCGTGTCGTAAAGGCCGATCGGCTTGGCGTCGGCCAGCCATGCGGCGATGAAATAGGCGATCAGCGTCCATGGAAAGCCGCCGATGATCGTCAGCAGGATCGCGCCGACGCGCACCCATGTCACGTCGATGCCGGTATAATCGGCTATGCCGGAACAGACGCCCATCCATTTGGAATTCTGCTTGTCGAGATAGAATTTTGTGCGGCTCGCGCTCATGTCAGTGGCTCCTGGGATAAGGGTCGCTTGCGGCGTCGGGATCGGAAAGACCGCGCCGGGGCGAAAAGTCCGGATGGTCGGCGGCGATGATGCGCTCGATGGTGACGAGGCGCTCCTCCAGCCGCCGGGCGGTGTCGTGCAGCGTATCCAGCATGACCTCATCATCGCGGGTGAGGCTGGAGGCGCTGCGCCATTTGGTCAGATGATGCAGGACGATCCACGGCAGGCCGATGAAGAGCATGCCGACGATCATCACGGGAAGAAGAAAATCCTCCATCGGATCAGCCTTCCGCCCGGTTTATCGCGCTCTTGTCCGTCGCGCCCATATCATCGTTGCCCGCCTGTTGCGTGGGGGTTTCCGGCGGGGCGATGGGGGCCGGGGCGGATTTCGCCTTCAGCGCGGCGAGTTCGGCTTCCACCTTGTCGCTCATCCGCAATTCGGCGATTTCTTCCTCCAGCGTCTTGGGCTGCGCGCCAAGGGCGAGCGATTCGGCATGGCCCTCGGCCAGATCGACCCGGCGTTCGAGCAGTTCGAACCGGGCAAAGGCCTCCCGGGTGCGTTCGCCCGCATACATTTCCCGCAGGCGGATGCGGTTCTGCGCCCCTTCCATCCGCTTGACGAGGGCATTCTGACGGGCGCGGGCCTCCTGCAATTTCATTTGCAGCTTGCCGATATCGTCTTCCGCCGCGTTCAGCGCTTCATCCAGTTCGCCGATCTCGCCTTGCAATTGAGTCGCCATGTCGGCGGCCTTCTGCTTTTCGACCAGTGCGGCCTTGGCCAGATCCTCGCGATCCTTCGACAGGGCGAGCGCGGCCTTTTCGGTCCAGCCCGCCTGCGCGATTTCCAGCTTGGCGATGGCGCGGCGCATTTCCTTCTGATCGGCGATGGTGCGCGCCGCCGAGGCCCGCACTTCCACCAGCGTTTCCTCCATTTCGAGGATGATCATGCGGATCATCTTCGCCGGGTCTTCGGCGCGATCGAGCATGTCGGTCACATTGGCGGCGATGATGTCACGGGTGCGGGAAAATATGCCCATGGTTATGATACTCCTTCAAGTCGCTATATTCTCGTTTGCCGGGGCGGAGCGCAAGGGACGGTTATACCCTCCGCCCCGGCACGATGCTCAGCTGTCGGGCTGTTGGGCATCGATCCGGTTGGCCAGCCTGACGCGCCGGTCCTCGCGCCAGGCGAGAACCTGCCGCTGGGCCGCCTGTCGCATGTCGGCGGTGACTGTCTTGTTGAAGCCCAGCACCATGGCGATGCTGCGGGGCTTGCCGGTGGCGGGATAGGAAACGGCGCGCGCGGTTCGCAGCGCCTCTGCATCGAAATCGCGCCAGCCGGTCGATTCCACGATATCGGCCGCGCTGATCCTGCCCTGCGCGTCGATCATGACGGCGACGGTGGCGACGGCGCTGCGGCCGGTGCGGTTGTGCAGGACGTCGTCGGCCGTGCGCGGCAGGCGCAGCGTCTGGTCGATATCCTGTTCCACTGCGCTGCGGAATCCGGTGGGGTTTTCCTGGGCCTGAGCGGCGCCGGCAAGGCCGGAACCGAGCGAAAGGGCGAGGATGCCCGCGGCGAGACAGCGGGCAGGTTCCTTGAACGAATGCATGGTGATGGTCATGTGTCTTTCCCTGATCCTGAATTGCTGGCCCGAACCGGTGCCGGGTCATGTCAGGGTAAACGCAAGGGGCGTGCCAATTTCCGACAAGGGCGCATTTCCGGCGATTATTGCGTTTTCCGTCGCGGTGGCCCATATTTATATTGCTAAACATTGGTGAAAATCCCTAAATATCAGCATAATGAATCGGCAATCCTTCATCGGCCAGTCCTCCCCGTTTCTCGATGCGATCGAGCAAGCCGGGCGCGCGGCTGCCCTCGACCGGCCGGTGCTGGTGATCGGGGAGCGGGGCACCGGCAAGGAACTGATCGCCCAGCGCCTGCACCATCTTTCCCCCCGCTGGGACAAGCCGCTGGTGATCATGAACTGCGCGGCCCTGCCCGAAACCCTGATCGAGGCGGAACTTTTCGGCCATGAGGCGGGCGCGTTCACCGGCGCGACGCGGGCGCGGGCGGGGCGGTTCGAGGAAGCCGATGGCGGCACGCTGTTCCTCGACGAACTCGGCACCCTGTCGATGGCGGCGCAGGAACGGCTGCTGCGGGTGGTCGAATATGGCGAGGTGACGCGAATCGGCGCATCCCGGCCGATCCCGGTGGACGTGCGGATCGTCGGCGCGACCAACGAGAATCTGCCCGACGCCGCGCGGGCGCACCGGTTTCGCGCCGATCTGCTGGACCGTCTGTCCTTCGATGTCATCACCCTGCCGCCGCTGCGGGCGCGGGAGGGGGATGTGACGGTGCTGACCGATTATTTCGGACGGCGCATGGCCTCGGAAATCGGCTGGGATGGCTGGCCGGGCTTCTCCGGGGCGATGATGGCGCAACTGGAGGCGCATGACTGGCCCGGCAATGTGCGCGAATTGCGCAATGTGGTGGAGCGCGCCGTCTATCGTTGGACGGACGAGGCGCAGCCGATCGGCGCGATCGCGCTCGATCCGTTCGCGTCGCCGTGGGCGCCGGCGCGCCGCGAGGGGCAGGGGGTGAGGGATGAGCAGGGGCAGGAGGAAGAACGGCCCGCGCCCGCGCCTTCACGGCCTTCCGCTTCGTTCGCCCCGATGGAGACCGGCCGGGCGGAGATTGGCGATCTGCGCGGGGCGGTCGCCGCCTATGAACGCGGCCTTGTCGAGCAGGCGCTGGCCTGTCATCGCCATAATCAGCGCGCGACGGCTAAGGCGCTGGGGCTGAGTTACGATCAGCTTCGCCATTGCATGAAAAAACATGGGCTGCCGCGTTGACCATGACGGCCATCGGCCCATTCGATGCGTGTCAACGAAAACTTTGCCCAATTCCGGCTTGCAAATTGGCTTGGGCATGACGATTAGGCAAGGGATATAACAGAGTCTTGAACCTTGTGCGCTCCCCTGCGTTGGCCAGTGGAGTGCGCAAGGATAGAAAAGAGGAGAACATCATGGCTTTCGAACTTCCCGCCCTGCCTTATGACAAGGACGCCTTTGGCGACCTGATCTCTCATGAAACCTTCGATTACCATCATGGCAAGCATCACAACGCCTATGTGGTCAAGGCGAACGAACTGGTCGCGGCCGATCCGGCGTTGCAGGGCAAGTCGCTGGTGGACCTGATCCGCTCTGCCAAGGGCGGCCTGTTCAATCAGGTCGGCCAGATCTGGAACCACAGCTTCTACTGGCTGTGCCTCAGCCCGGTGGAAACCAAGCCGAGCGCGGAATTGCAGGCGAAAATCGACGAGGCCTTCGGCAGCACCGATGAACTCATCAAGAAATTGCAGGCCGAAGCGGTCGGCCATTTCGGCAGCGGCTGGGCCGCGCTGGTGCTGAAGGACGGCAAGCTGGAAGTGACCTCCTATCATGATGCCGACACGCCGGTCGCTTATGATGTGAAGCCGCTCTTCATCCTCGATGTGTGGGAACATGCCTATTATATCGATTATCGCAATGCGCGTCCCAACTATGCCGAAATGCTGCTGAAAAACGCGGTGAACTGGGATTTCGTATCGCAGAATCTGGATGGCGAAGGCGTGTCGCGCGCGGATCAGCCCGGCTGATCGCAGGCGGCGCCTGAATGATATAGGCCTGAATGATAACAGAAGGCCGCTCCACCAAAAGGGGGCGGCCTTCCTTGTTGAAAGGATGTTTATGACCAGCGGGTACAGCTTCACCTTCACCGGGGACGAGGCGGCGATTATCATCGATGCTCTGGATGCCGATCTGGAAGGCTATGAAGAGTCGGTTCGCGATGCGCGCGCCAATGGCAATCGCGGGGACGTGACGACCTTTTCCGAAGCCGCCGACCGCATCCGCGCCGTGCGGGACAAGATTCGCGCCGTGGTGGGCGACGAGGAATAAGCAGCGCGCGGCGGGGGTAGAAGGGCCTGCGCCGGACGGCGTTTCCCCTCAGCCCGCGCCGGACGGCGCTTTCCCTCAGCCCGCGCCGGAGGGCGCTTTCCCCTCAACCCTGCGGCGGGTCGCCCTGCGCGGCGGCTTCCTCGATCGAATCCCGCTTGTCCAGCTTCAGCCCATATTTGATCAGCATGGGGATATTGGCCGCCGCGAACAGGAAGGATATGATCGTCACGCCCCATACCTTCACCGCCAGCCATGTGTCGAAACTGAGCGCGGCGCGCATGATTTCATTGGCCACCGCCATGGCGACGAAGAAAAAGGCCCAGTTGCGCGACAGCTTGCGCCAGCCTTCTTCCGAAAGGCCGTCATAGGCCGCCTGCAACAGATATTTGAGCAGCGGCTTGCCCCGCGCCAGACCGATCAGCAGCATGGCCGCGAAAAAGGCGTAGATGATCGTCGGCTTGATCTGGATGAAGCGTTCATCGTGGAAATAGATGGTGAGGCTGCCGAAGAACAGGATCAGGATGGCCGACAGCCACAGCATCGGCGATACGCGGCCCAGCTTTACCTTCGACACGATGAGCGCCACCGCGATCGCGGCCATGAATGCGCCGGTGCCCGCGATCATACCCCAGAATTTATAGGCGATGAAGAACACCAGCAACGGCCCGAAATCGAGCGCGAGCGACAGATTGCCGCCATGTGCGGGTTTTGGTGCGGCTTCGGGCGCGGGCGCGGGCGTGGCTTGGGGTGCGGGGGTGGGCGGGGTCTGGATATTCTCAGGCATAGGCGCTCCCCGCTATGGCTTTGGCCATGTCGGCCGGGTCGAACGGGCGCAGATCGTCGATCGTCTCGCCCACGCCGATGGCGTGGATGGGCAGGCCATATTTCTCCGCCGCCGCGACCAGCATCCCGCCGCGCGCGGTGCCGTCCAGCTTGGTCATGACAAGGCCCGTCACCTGCGCCACATCGCGGAACACCTCGATCTGCGACAGCGCATTGTTGCCGGTGGTCGCATCGAGCACCAGCACCACGTCATGCGGGCTGGCGGGATCGAGCCGTCCCAGAACGCGGCGGATCTTCGCCAGTTCGTCCATCAATTCGGTGCGGTTCTGAAGGCGCCCGGCGGTATCGACGATCAATATGTCGATATTCCGTTCGGTCGCCTGCTTGACGGCCTCGAAGGCGAGGCCCGCCGCATCGCCGCCTTCCTTGCCGGAGACGATGGGCACGCCGATCCGTTCCGCCCACACCTTCAACTGGCCGATGGCGGCGGCGCGGAACGTGTCGCCCGCCGCCAGCATGACCGACCGGCCCTGTTCCTGAAACCGCTTCGCCAGCTTGGCGATGGTCGTTGTCTTGCCCGATCCGTTGACGCCGATGACGAGGATGACCTGCGGGCGATGGGCCTTGAACTCCAGCGGCTTTGCCACGGGGATCAGCACCTTCTCGACCTCTTCCGCGATGATCTCGCGAATATAGTCCTCGGTCAGCATCTTGTTGAACTTGCCCTCGGCCAGCCGGTCGCGGATGCGCAGCGCCATGGCGGGGCCAAGGTCGGAAACGATCAGCGCTTCCTCGATCTCGTCCAGCGTCTGATCGTCCAGCGCCGCCTTGGTAAAGACGCCGGTGAGGTTGGTGCCCAGCTTGTCGGACGTGCGCTTCAGGCCGCCGAACAGCTTTTCGCGCCAGCTTTTGGGTGCGGAATCACTCATGATTGGGCCTCTTGCGCGATCAGCCGGTCTTTCTCAACCCCGCTGATGGCGACGCGGGCGATTTCCCCGCGTTCCAACCGGCGCGGCAGGCGGACCGGCGCGAAATTTTCGGCATGACCGTGGCTGCCGTCGCCCTCCGCGACGACATGCTGCACCGTGCCGACCAGATCGGTCAGCCAACGGGCGCGATTATCGGCGCAGGCGGCGCGCAGGCGGGCGGCGCGGTCCCGGATCGCCGCCTTGTCCACCTGCGGCATCCGCGCGGCAGGCGTGCCGGTGCGGGGGGAATAGGGGAAGATATGGCCGTGGACGATATGGCATTCGTGCACCAGCGCGAGGCTGTTGGCGAACATGCCCTCCGTCTCGGTCGGGAAACCGGCGATGATGTCCGCGCCGATGCTGATGTCCGGGCGGGCCGCCAGCAGCCGTTCGACCAGCCGGATGGCGTCGGCGCGGCTGTGGCGGCGTTTCATGCGTTTGAGGATCAGGTCGTCGCCCGCTTGCAGGGAGAGGTGCAGGTGGGGCATCACCCGCTTTTCCTGCGTGATGAGGGCGAACAGGCGATCGTCTATCTCCACGCTGTCGAGCGAGGACAGGCGCAGGCGCGGCAGGTCCGGCACATGGGTCAGCAGCCGCTCGACCAGGCTGCCGAGATTGGGCGCGCCGGGCAGGTCCGCGCCGTAACTGGTCACATCGACGCCGGTGAGGACGATTTCCTTATACCCCTCGTCCACCAGCGCCTTCACCCGGTCGATCACCGCGCCTGCGGGCACGGAGCGGCTGTTCCCCCGGCCATAGGGGATGATGCAGAAGGTGCAGCGATGATCGCAGCCATTCTGCACCTCGACAAAGGCGCGGGCGCGATCGGCAAAGGCGGTGATGAGATGGGGCGCAGTGTCGCGCACGGCCATGATATCGGAAACGCGGACCCGCTGCGGCGTGTCTGCGAAAGGAAGCGGAGCGGGCGTGAAGCTCCTCGCCTGCATCTTCTCCCGGTTGCCGAGGATGGAATCGACCTCCGGCATGGCGGCGAACATGGCGGGGTCGGTCTGCGCGGCGCATCCTGTCACGACGATGCGGGCGTCGGGGCGCTCGCGCTTGGCCCGGCGGATCGCCTGCCGCGCCTGCCGCACCGCCTCGCCCGTCACCGCGCAGCTATTGACGATGACGAGATCATCCTGCCCCTGCGCGAGGGACCGCATCGCCTCGCTTTCCGCTATATTGAGGCGGCAGCCGAAGGTGATGAGCGTGGGATCGCCCATCAAAACGCCTCCCAGTCGGCCTCGCCCGCGAAAACGGAGGTGGCGGGGCCGGTCATGCGAATGGGCGCGCCCTGCCGCCAGTCGATCACCAGATCGCCGCCCGGCAGCGTCACCGTCACCGGCCCGCGCGCCAGCCCGCGCCGGATCGCGGCGACCGCCGTGGCGCAGGCTCCGGTGCCGCAGGCCCGGGTGAGGCCCGCCCCGCGCTCCCACACGATCAGGCGGATATGATGCGGGTCGATCACCTGCGCGAAATTGACGTTCACCCGTTCCGGGAACAGCGGGTCGCGCTCTATCAACGCGCCGAGCCGGGCGGTGTCCACCGCCGCCAGATTCTCGACGAAGAAGATCACATGGGGGTTGCCGACATTGACGCAGGCGGGCGGCGGCAGATCTTCCCAGCTTGTCGGCAGGGTGAGCGTGTCCATCGCATAGGCAAGCGGGATCGCGTCCCAATCGAAGCGCGGCGCGCCCATGTCGACGCTCGCGCCCTCGTCGGTGAGGCGGGCGTCGAGCAGCCCCGCCTGCGTTTCGATCAGCACGTCCTTGCCGACGAACAGCGGGATGCAGCGCGTCGCATTGCCGCAGGCCGCGACTTCCGACCCATCGGCGTTGAAAATGCGCATCGACACATCGGCGCGGTCCGAAGGGGCGATGACGATCAACTGGTCGCAACCGATGCCGGTATGGCGATCGGCAATGGCGCGGGCGCGGGCCTCCGTCATCCCGACCGGGGTTTCCCGCGCGTCGATCACCACGAAATCATTGCCGAGGCCGTGCATTTTCCTGAATATGCCCATGGCCGCCATTTAGGCATGCGAGGGCGCGAAGTCCATGAGTCCCGTCATGGCCGGGGCAAGTAAATAGGCGGGTCAGGCGCTGGCGCTATCCACGGCGGCAAAGCGCCGGACATGGTCGCTGTGCTTTTCCCCGCCCAGCCGTTCTGTCCGCACGCCGTTGGTTTTCCAAGGCTTGCAGAGCTTGCACCCCGCGCGCCGGTTGCGGGCGCGGCCGCGTTTATGATGCATGATGGTCCTCCCCCCGCATGATGCCCGCATGGATGGGCGGCTCGCTTCCTATCATGAGCGGCGGTAAAGGAACAGCGCCTTTCCCTTGCCTTGCGCACCGCTTTCCCCTAAGCGGCTATCCAGCAATCGGGTGGTTCGCCGTTCGATGCCTTGATGATATCCATTGGCTCCGCCGCCCCATGAGGCTCGGCGACATGGTCCAGGGATCAACGCTGGCCGGCGAGGTTTCGCCCGCCGGCGTGTTCGTCGTTTGGGTGCGCTGAAAGCTTTTCTGCGGGTTTCCCGCGACAAGAGGTGTTGATGTTCGAGTCCCTGAGCGATCGCCTGACCGGCGTGTTCGACAAGCTTCGCGGACGTGGCGCGCTGACGGAAGATGACGTCCGCGCCGCGATGCGCGAGGTGCGAATCGCCCTGCTCGAAGCGGACGTCGCCCTGCCGGTGGTGCGCGAATTCGTCGATCGCGCCACCGATCGCGCGGTGGGCAGCGACGTGCTGCGCTCCGTCACGCCGGGGCAGATGGTCGTCAAGATCGTCTCCGACACGCTGACCGAGTTCCTCGGCACCGAGAGCAGCGACCTGATGATCGACGTGGCGCCGCCCGCCGTCATCATGATGGTGGGTCTGCAAGGCTCCGGCAAGACCACCTCCACCGCCAAGATCGCCCGGCGGCTGAAGGACAAGGAACGCAAGAAGGTGCTGATGGCGTCGCTCGACGTCAATCGCCCGGCCGCGCAGGAGCAGTTGGCCGTGCTGGGGCAACAGGCCGACGTCGCGACCCTGCCGATCATCGCGGGGCAGCAGCCGGTCGATATCGCGAAGCGGGCGATGCAGGCGGCGAAGTTGCAGGGCTTTGACGTGCTGATGCTCGACACGGCGGGCCGCCTCCATGTCGATCAGGCGTTGATGGACGAGATGAAGGCCGTCGCGGATGTCGCGACGCCGCAGGAAATCCTGCTGGTGGTGGACAGCCTGACCGGTCAGGACGCGATCAATGTCGCGACCAGCTTCACGCAGCAGGTGCCGCTGACCGGCGTGGTGCTGACCCGTATGGATGGCGATGCGCGCGGCGGCGCGGCGCTGTCGATGCGCTTCGTCACCGGCGCACCGATCAAATTCGCGGGCACGGGCGAAAAACTCGACGCGATCGAGCCGTTCCACCCCTCGCGGGTCGCTAATCGCATCCTTGGCATGGGCGATGTCGTCTCGCTGGTCGAGCGCGCCGCCGAGGTCATCGACACGGAAGAGGCTGACAAGCTCGCCAAGAAAATGGCGAAGGGGCAGTTCGACCTCAACGACCTGCGCATGCAGTTGCGCCAGATGCAGCAGATGGGCGGCCTTGGCGCGCTGGCGGGGATGATCCCCGGCCTCAAGAAAGCGCAGGCGGCGATGGCGCAGAGCGGCGCCAATGACAAGGCGCTGGTGCATCTCGACGCCATCATCGGTTCGATGACGCCCAAGGAACGCGCCAAGCCGGCGCTGATCAACGCCAAGCGCAAGATCCGCATCGCCAAGGGGTCCGGCACCACGGTGCAGGAAGTCAACCGCCTCCTGAAAATGCATCAGGAGATGGAAACCGCGATGAAGAAAATCCGCAAGATGGGCGGTCTGGGCGGCCTCGCCAAGATGTTCGCCGGCGGCATGGGGGGCGGCAAGGGCGGCGGTCTGAGCGGTCTGCTCGGCGGGGCCGGTGGCGGATTGCCGGGCGGCGCTGGCGGCCTGCCGGGGCTGGGAGGCGGCACTATGCCGCAGCTTCCGCCCGGTTTCGACAAGTTTATGAAGAAGTGATTTGTTTTTGATTTCAATATTTTGACTGTTTCAGAAAGGGTAGGTTAGTTTTATGGCAACATCCATTCGTCTTTCGCGCGGTGGCTCGAAAAAGCGTCCTTATTATCGCATCGTCGTCGCTGACAGCCGCGCGCCCCGCGACGGCAAGTTCATCGAACGCATCGGCAGCTATAACCCGCTGCTCGCCAAGACCGACGAAAAGCGCGTTGTCCTGAACGTCGAGCGTGCGAAATATTGGGTCGAGAACGGCGCGCAGCCGACCGACCGCGTCGCCCGTTTCCTCGACGTCGCGGGCGTGAAGGAACGCGCCGCCCGCAGCAACCCGAACAAGGGTGAGCCGGGCCAGAAGGCCAAGGATCGCGCCGAGGACCGGGCCGCGAAGCTGGCCGAGGCCGAGGAAGCCGCCAAGGCTGCCGCCGAAGCCCCCGCCGCTGAAGAAGCGCCGGTTGAAGAAGCCGCTGCCGAGGAAGCGCCTGCTGCGGCGGAGGCTCCGGCCGAAGGCGCCGCTTCGACGGAAGCACAGGCCGAAGGCTGAGCCTTGCCGGACCTGCCTGTCCCGCCGCCGTCCGGTGAAAACCGGCAATCGGGCAGCGCTGATGATCGTCCTGTCGTTCTGGCGGCGATCATCGGCGCGCATGGCGTGACCGGCGATGTGCGGTTGAAGCTGTTCGGCGAGGGGGCGGAGGCCCTGCGCGCCTATAAGAGCTTCGACGCGGGCGGGCGCGTGCTGACGCTCAAGTCGGTGCGCCCCGGCCCCAATGGCGCGGTGGCGCGCTTTGCGGAACTGACGGATCGCACCCATGCCGAGGCGCTGCGCGGCACGCAATTGACCGTCCCGCGCTCTGCCCTGCCTCCGCTGGAGGAGGGCGAATATTATCATGTCGACCTGATCGGCCTGCCCTGCGTCGCCGACACGGGCGAGGCGCTGGGCGGCGTCGTCGCAGTCGAGAATTTCGGCGCGGGCGATATCCTCGAAATAGAGCGCCCGGCTGTGGAAGGCCAGAAGCCCAGGCGCTTCATGGTGCCGATCCACGCCGCGACGGTCGAGGCGGACCGCGCCATCATCGACGCCGCTTTCGTGGAATGAGTTTCACGGCGCAGATAGTGACGCTCTATCCCGAAATGTTTCCGGGGCCGCTGGGGCACAGCCTCGCCGGGCGCGCGCTGGGCGAGGGCAAATGGTCGTGCGACCCCATCCAGATTCGCGATTTCGCCATCGACAGGCACCGGACCGTCGATGATACGCCCGCGGGCGGCGGCGCGGGCATGGTGCTGCGCTGCGACGTGCTGGGCGCGGCGGTGGACAGCGCGCTGGCGCGGGCGCCGGACCTGCCGGTCCTCGCCATGACCCCACGCGGCGCGCCTGTGACGCAGGCCCGCATCCGCGCCCTTGCCGCAGGGCCGGGCGTGACGATCCTGTGCGGCCGCTTCGAGGGCTTTGACGAGCGGATTTTCGACGCGCGGCCCATCGAACAGGTCAGCATGGGCGATATCATCCTGTCCGGTGGGGAAATGGGCGCGCTGATGCTGCTGGACGCTTGCGTTCGCCTGCTGCCCGGTGTAATGGGCGCGGCTTCTAGTGGAATCGAGGAGAGCTTCGAAAGCGGCCTGCTCGAATATCCGCATTATACCCGGCCCGCCGAATGGGAAGGGCGTATGATCCCCGAAGTGTTGCGATCGGGGGATCATGCGAAAATCGCCGCCTGGCGGAAACAAAGGGCGGAGGACGACACACGGTTACGCAGGCCGGACCTTTGGGAGCGCCATGGGGGCGTTCGGGACTGACCTGCCTCTGGCGCGCGACGAACAGACGAAGGAAGAAGGGCTTATGAACCTCATTCAACAGATCGAAGCCGAGAATATTGCCGCTCTGGGCAAGGAAATCCCGGCATTCCGCGCCGGTGACACGCTGCGCGTGGGCGTGCGCGTCGTCGAAGGCGAACGCACCCGTATCCAGAATTTCGAAGGCGTCTGCATCGCCCGTTCCAACAAGGGCATGGGCAGCAACTTCACCGTTCGCAAGATCAGCTTCGGTGAAGGCGTGGAGCGCGTTTTCCCGCTCTATTCGCCGAACCTCGACAGCATCACCGTGGTCCGCAAGGGCATCGTGCGCCGCGCCAAGCTCTATTATCTGCGTGGCCGCACCGGCAAGCGCGCCCGTATCGCCGAGCGCCGCGATCCCCGCAACGACGGCTGACGGATTTCATTTCCGACCTATTGCGGACGGGCGCGCCATCATGGCGCGCCCGTTTCATTTTGTGCGCTGCAACAAAAGTGTCGGCAAATCGCCATCGGCCTGTAACGCATCCCTGCTAAGCCCCGCGCCATGCAGAGGCTAAACGGGGCTGGGCAGAATATGGCGACCATCTTAAGGCGCAATGATCTGGCAGGGGCGGTAGAAGCGGCGACACGCATACCGGAATGGCTCAATCTGCCGGAACCTAAAAGTTACCGGCCAAAACTCCGCTATCGGACCATCTGGATATCGGATCTCCACCTCGGCACATCGGGCTGCAACGCGACGATGCTGCTGGATTTCCTCAGTTCGGTCGAGTGCGACACGCTCTATCTGGTGGGCGACATCATCGATGGCTGGCGGCTGCGCAAGGGCTGGTACTGGCCCGACAGCCATAATGAGGTGATCCGCCGCATCCTGAAAATGGCGCACCGGGGCACGCGGGTCGTCTATATCACCGGCAATCATGACGAGATGCTGCGGGATTATGTCGGCCTGGGCTTTGGCGGCATCGACCTGATGAACGAGACGATCCACACCACCGCCGACGGACGCCGCCTGTTCGTCACCCATGGCGACGCCTTTGACGGCGTGGTGCTCTATGCCCGGTGGCTCGCCTTTCTGGGGGATCAGGCCTATTATCTGCTGCTGAAGGCGAACAAGGCGTTCAACCGCATCCGCAAATGGATGGGAATGCCCTATTGGTCGCTCTCCGCCTATATCAAGCGCCGGGTCAAGAACGCGGTGCAATATGTGTGCAGCTTTGAGGAAGCCGTCGCGCATGAGGCCGCCGGGCGCGGCGTCGATGGCGTGGTGTGCGGGCATATCCACTGCGTCGAAATCCGCGAGATCGGCGAGATCACCTATTATAATGACGGCGACTGGGTGGAAAGCTGCACCGCCCTGACCGAGGATGAACAGGGGCAGATGGCGATCCTCGATTGGGCGGAATGGCTGCGGGAAGAGGCGAAACGCGGGCTGGTGCAGGCCGAAGGCGCGCTGGCATGACCACCCGCTCCGCCCCGATGCGGATCGCCATCGCGACGGATGCATGGCAACCGCAGGTCAATGGCGTGGTGCGGACGCTGCGCATGACGATCCAGCAGTTGAAGGAGCGGGGCCATGCTGTCGGGCTGGTGACGCCCAATGATTTCCTGACCGTGCCGATGCCGGGCTATGGCGAGATCAGGCTGGCGATCGCCCCGCGCGCCGGGACGCGCCGGACATTGCAGGGCTTTGCGCCCGATGTCGTCCATATCGTCACCGAAGGGCCGATCGGCTGGGCGGCGCGGCGCTGGTGCATGGATCATGACGTGGCGTTCACCACCGCCTTTCACACGCGCTTCCCCGATTATGCGGCGGTGCGGACGGGCATGTCCGCGGATTGGTTCTGGCCGGTGATGCGGCGCTTCCATCGCCGGTCCTCGGCGGTGTTCGTCTCCACCCCGCGGCTGCGCGATGAACTGGCCTATCGGGGCATAACGGGCGGGCGGATCTGGTCGCGGGGGATCGACACCGCGCTGTTCCGGCCCGATGGCCCGATCGACGAGCGGCTGGCCCGCCTGCCGCGCCCGATCCTGCTGTCGGTGGGGCGCGTGGCGGCGGAAAAGAATATCGAGGCCTTTCTGGAGGCCGAAACGCCGGGCAGCAAGGTGGTGATCGGCGACGGCCCGGCGTTGGGCGCGCTCAAGCGGCGCTATCCGCAGGCCGTGTTCACCGGCGCGCTGAACGGGGATGCGCTGGCGGCGGCCTATCGCACGGCGGATGTCTTCGTGTTCCCCAGCCTGACCGATACGTTCGGGCTGGTGATGATAGAGGCGCTGGCGTGCGGGTTGCCGGTGGCGGGGTTCCCCGTGCCGGGGCCGCTCGACATTCTTGGAGCCAGCGGGCGCGGGCCGGAAAATGCGCTGCCCGCGCCGGTCGGCAGGGTGGATGATGATCTGGCGGCGGCGATCGCCGGGGCGCTGCGCCTCGACCGGCGCGGCGCGGCGGATTATGGCCGCAGCTTTCAGTGGTCGGCCTGCACCGACCAGTTCGAAGCCGGGCTGAAACATGCGATCGCGCTGGAAGAAAATGGGGAAGAGGTCGCCCGGATGCGGGCCTGATGCGCTGAACGGGCGGGGGATGCTAACGCCGCCGGGTGATATCGCAGTAGCCTCCGCTCCGGCCTGACCCGTTAGCTGCCTTATGGTTGCGCATGGACTGCGGCAAAAGGATGAGCCGCATCGGAGGCGTCGCCAGCCTGTAGGCGACGGAACCGCGCTGCTATATGCCGCCAGAATGCCGCATGGGATATTTGCGGGGGCCTTCACACTGCCCGGCCTTCCCATGCGCTATCCATCCGCTCCTGCATGGCCCATGGGCAGGGCGGGGCGCCGCGACAACGGATGCGGCCTTCCAATGCCCATGCGGCACGGACATCACCAGCTGCTCGCCCTCCTTCTGCTCCGTGCCTCCGATGCGTCCCCGTTTTGGGCACGCTGCGTTCCGGGCCACGAAAAGCCGCGATGCCGACTGCTTCCCCGAAGCGAGAGGCCGCCGCAGATCAAGGGTGATCGGCGCGGCTCTCCCTTGTTCGCCTCTCCGGCCCTATCTCACCCCTTGCGTAAGGCGCAGGCGGCGCGGGCCATGGCCTCGATCTTCGCCGGGTCGATCGGTCCCTTGGGCACCACCCAGCTACCGCCCACGCATTTCACGAAGGGTTGGGCGAGCCAGTCGGGCGCGCTCGCTTCGCTGATGCCGCCGGTCGGGCAGAAACGGGCCTCGTGAAAGGGCGCGGCGAGCGCCTTGAGCGCGGGAAGCCCGCCCGATGTTTCCGCCGGGAAAAATTTGAAACGGTCGAGGCCCAGATCCATGCCGCGCATGATGTCGCCCGCGCTCGCCACGCCGGGCAGGAAGGGCACGCCGCTGGCGATCACCGCCCTGCCCAGAGTGTCGGTGAGGCCGGGGCTGACGATGAAGCGCGCACCCGCCGCCAGCGCGGCATCGAGCTGGGCGGGGTTCAGCACCGTGCCCGCGCCGACCACCGCGCCGTCCACCTGCGCCATTTCGCGCATCACGTCGAGCGCGGCGGGGGTGCGCATCGTCACCTCCAGCGCGCGCAGGCCGCCCGCGACAAGGGCCTGCGCGATGGGCAGCGCATCCTCGACCCGTTCCACCACCAGCACCGGCACGACCGGCGCCAGTTCCATCACGTCATCGACCGTCATCATGCCAATTCTCCATCCATGGCGGCCAGCATGGCCGAGGCGCCGCGTTCCGCTTCGTCGCAGCCCTGACGCATCATCGCGAACAGTTCGCGCCCGGTGTCATAGGGCGGGGGCGGGGGCGGGATCATCTCGCGCGCGGCCCATTCCTGCGCATCGACGAGCGCTTCCAGCCTGCCCTGCTGCGCGCACACCCGCACCATGTCGCCATCGCGCAGGCGGGAGAGCGGGCCGCCGCCCTTGGCTTCGGGGGAGACGTGGATTGCGGCGGGCACCTTGCCGCTCGCGCCCGACATGCGCCCGTCGGTGACGAGCGCCACGCGGAAGCCCTTGTCCTGAAGGACGCCGAGCGGCGGTGTCAGCTTGTGCAGTTCGGGCATGCCATTGGCGCGCGGCCCCTGAAAGCGCACCACGATCACCACGTCGCGGTCGAGTTCGCCCGCCTTGAACGCGGTGATGACGTCGTTCTGCTCGGTAAAGACGCGGGCCGGTGCCTCGATCGTCCAGCGCGACGGGTCCACCGCGCTGGTCTTGATGACGCAGCGGCCCAGATTGCCCTGAAGCAGCTTCATGCCGCCATCGGCGCTGAACGGATCGGCGGCGGGGCGCAGCATCGCGGCGTCGCGCGGCGCCTTCAGCCGTTCGGGCCAGACCAGCGCATCATCGACCAGTTCGGGCGTGCGGGCATAATCGGTCATGTCGGCGCGCGCGACCGTCAGGATATCGCGGTGGAGCAGGCCATTGTCGAGCAGTTCGCCGATCACATAGCCGATGCCGCCCGCCGCGTGGAAGTTGTTCACGTCGCCCGACCCATTGGGATAGACGCGGGCGAGCAGCGGGATCACGTCCGACAGTTCGGAAAGGTCGGTCCAGTCGATCATGATGCCCGCCGCGCGCGCGATGGCGGGCAGGTGGATCGCATGATTGGTCGATCCGCCGGTCGCCAGCAGGCCGATCGCGGCGTTGACGATCGCCTTTTCATCGACGCAATGGCCCAGCGGGCGATAATCCGCATTGGCCTGCCCGTCTTTCGTCCAGCCGATATCGGCAAGGCGATGCACTGCGGCGCGGGTCAGTTCGGCGCGCAGCTTCGTGCCGGGGTTGATGAAGGACGCGCCCGGCATGTGCAGGCCCATCATCTCCATCATCATCTGGTTGCTGTTGGCCGTGCCGTAAAAGGTGCAGGTGCCCGCGCTGTGATAGGAGGCAATTTCCGAATCGAGCAGTTCGTCATTGCCGATCTTCCCTTCGGCATAAAGCTGGCGGACGCGCTGCTTTTCCTTGTTGGCGAGGCCGGACGGCATCGGGCCTGCCGGGATGAGGATCGTCGGCAGATGGCCGAAACGCAGCGCGCCGATCAGCAGCCCCGGTACGATCTTGTCGCAAATGCCGAGCAGCGCGACCCCCTCGAACATCGCGTGGGACAGCGACACGGCGGTCGCCATCGCGATGACGTCGCGGGAAAAGAGCGAGAGGTCCATGCCCGCCTGACCCTGCGTCACCCCGTCGCACATCGCCGGGACGCCGCCCGCGACCTGCGCCGTGGCGCCCACTTCGCGCGCGGCGATCTTGATCTGTTCGGGATAGCGGCCATAGGGCTGATGCGCGGACAGCATGTCGTTATAGGCGGTGACGATGCCGATATTCATCGCCTGCGCGGCGCGGATGGCGGGCTTGTCATCGCCCGACGCCGCGAAGGCATGGGCCAGATTGCCGCAGCTAAGCTGGCCGCGATTGGTGCCTGCGTCGCGGCCGCGCTCGATCAGGTCGAGATATTTGCGGCGGGTGGGCGCGCTTTTTTCGATGATCCGCCGGGTGACGGCGGCGATAACGGGGTGAAGATCACTCATACCAGCTTGCTCCGTCGCGTTCGATAAGGGCAATGGCCGAGGAAGGCCCCCAGTTCCCTGCCGCATAGGGGGCGGTTTTCACATGCGCCTCCTGCCATCCCGCGATGATCGAATCGATCCATTGCCATTGCGCCTCCACCTCGTCGCGGCGGACGAACAGCGTCGGGTCGCCCTCCAGCAGGTCGAGCAGGAGCCGTTCATAGGCGATCCGGCGGCGCTGCCCCTCAAAGGCGGCAGTCAGCGACACGTCGAGGCCGACCTCGCGCAGGCGGGCGCCGCCCCGGTCGAGGCTCGGTTCCTTCGCCATGATGAGCAGGCGGATATTCTCCTCCGGCTGAAGGCGAATGATGAGGGTATTGGGTTCCAGCGCCGACCCCGGTCCGCCCCGCGCGAAGATGGAATGGGCGACGGGCTTGAACTGGATCAGGATTTCGCTGTGGCGCGTGGGCATCCGCTTGCCGGTGCGCAGGTAGAAGGGCACGCCCGACCAGCGCCAATTGTCGATATGCGCCCGCAGCGCGACGAAGGTTTCGGTATCGGACGGCTGGCCCAATTCCTCGGCATAGCCCTTGACGATCTCTCCGTTGACTGCCCCGGCGGCATATTGGCCGCGCACGCTGTTCTGCTTCGCCAGATCGCCGTTCATCGGCCGCAGCGAGCGCAGCACCTTCACCTTCTCATCTCGCACGGCGGTGGCGTCCATCCGGGCGGGAGGCTCCATCGCGATGATCGAGAGGATCTGGAGGACGTGGTTCTGCACCATGTCGCGCAAGGCGCCGACGCTGTCATAATAGGAAACGCGGCCTTCCAGCCCAACCGTCTCGCCCACGGTGATCTGCACATGGTCGATATGGCTGGCGTTCCACAGCGGTTCGAACAGCATGTTGCCGAACCGCAGGGCGATGAGGTTCTGGACCGTTTCCTTGCCCAGATAATGGTCGACGCGATAAATGCGTTCCTCGGCGAACAGCTTGCCGATGGCGTCGTTCACCTCGATGGAGGAAGCGAGATCATGGCCGATCGGCTTTTCCATCGCGATGCGGGTGGTGTCGCGGACGAGGCCCGCTTGCGACAGGCTGATCGCCGTCGGTGCGAACAGGGCGGGCGGCGTGGAGAGGTAGATCGCCAACCCCTGATCCTCCCGGCCTTTCACCCGGTCGGCAATGGCGCCGAACTGCGCGGCATTGCCTGCCTCCGCCGCGCAATAGACGATGCGGTCGGTCAGCTTTTTCGCGGCGGCGGCGTCATAGCGGCCATCGGTGAGGAACCGGCGCAATCCCGCATCGACATCCTCGCGAAAGGCGGCATCGCTGCGTTCGGAGCGGCCCGACGCCACCACCAGAAAATCATCGGGAAGCAGGTCGTCCTGCTGAAGATGGTAGAGCGACGGGAACAGCATCCGTCCGGCAAGGTCGCCCGTGGCGCCGAAAAGGATGAGCGTGGCAGAACGTTCGGTCAAGACTGGCTCCCCGAAAGAAAGACGATGACGATGTCTGCACGTTTGGCAGCCTCTATCGCCTCCGTCCGCTTTGTGCAACAGATAAGGGCATGGATTGCCACAGCAAGGACGGGCAATCGAGGCCGGGCGGCAAAAAAGAAGGGAAGCCGGACCCTGATCGATCCGCTTCCCCCCTGTCTTTTTTCACTTTTGCTCTTCTATCCGGCCTGAAAAAGTTTCGTGTCGGAAAAGGGCTTGGGCCGATCGACATTCAGAAGATGACGAGTCGAAAATGGTGATTTTCCGTGACCCTTGGAACGAGTCACGCGCCTCGTTCCAACGCAGCGGACTTAAGGTCCGTGAGCACCGGAAGCGCGGAAAGTTGCCATTTGCAGGCCGTCAGGGCTGAATGTCGATCGGTCCTTGGGCCGGAAACAGGCTCAGCGAACGCGCGGCCCGCCAAAGGGCATGGGCGGCGGCGGGCGGCGCGTGCCGCGCGGAAGCTGCGCCTGATAGGCACGGCCGCAATGTTCCACGCAATAGGGGAAACCGGGGTTCACCTTTTCTCCGCAGAAATGGAAATCCGGTTCGCCCGGATGGCCCATCGGCCATTTGCAGATTTTTTCGGTGAGATCGAGCAGGCTGGTCTTGCCCGCGATTTCCGGGCTGGGCTTGGCCGGCACGAGTCGGCGCGGCGGGGCCGGGGGGATCGGGGCCTGCTGATCGCCCGGTCCCTGACGCAGGAAGCCGCCGGGGCCGACCGAAACGATGCGCGGCTGCGGCGCGGCTGCGGGTTGGGGCTGGGCCTGCGCTTCTTCCGTCGCGCCGGACGATGCCATATTCTGTCCACCGGAGGACGCGGCCGGGGCGCGCGCAGCAGGCGCGGCCGCCGCGGGAGCGGGCGTGGCGCCCTGATCCGGCTTTTCCTTCGCCGTCGGCGCGGAGGCGGGCTTTTTGGCGGCGGGGGCGGCCTTTTTGCGCGGGGTGTCGTTGCTCTTGACCGGCGACGGGCGCGATTGCAGGCCGAGGCGGTGCGCCTTGCCGATCACGGCGTTGCGGCTGACACCGCCCAGCTCTTCCGCGATCTGGCTGGCGGTCATGCCTTTTTCCCACATGCCCTTGAGTTGATCTATCCGTTCATCGGTCCAGGACAAAATTCGCTCCCATCATATCATGTGCCGCCGTCTTCGCCATATGGGCGCTGCTGCCGGTGAGTTCAACCGCATGCCTTGCCGCCCATTTGCACTTGCCCGCACCCGGCACAGCCGATAGTCGATCTGCGCATGAACGACCAGAGAGAATCCGCACAGATTGAGTCCGCGCCGGGGATGCCGCGCCCCTTCGCCCTGCCCGAACCGGGCGTGCCGCGCATCCGCAACGTCAACTGGGCGGGCATGCGCGCGCTCTATCTGAAGGAAGTGCGCCGCTTTTTGAAGGTGCAGTTGCAGACGATCTGGGCGCCGTCGCTGACGACGCTGCTGTTCCTCATCATCTTCACCGTGGCACTGGGCGGGCAGCGGCGCGTGGTGCTGGGCGTGCCGTTCGCCGATTTCATCGCGCCGGGCCTCATCATGATGGGGATGATCCAGAATGCCTTCGCCAATTCCAGCTTTTCCTTCCTGTCCGGCAAGATTCAGGGCACCATCGTCGATTATCTGATGCCGCCCATTTCCACCGCCGAACTGCTGTTCGCGCTGGTCGGCGCGGCGATGACGCGGGCTTTCATGGTCGGCCTGGCGATTTCTGCCGCCATCACGCTATGGCCGGGGGTGAATTTGATCCCCCTGCACCCCTGGGCGATCATCGTTTTCGCGGTGCTGGGGACCATGTTCGTCGCCCTGCTGGGCGTGCTGACGTCCATCTGGGCGGAAAAATTCGATCATGCCGCCGCCGTGACCAATTTCGTGATAGCGCCGCTTTCGCTGCTGTCGGGGACGTTCTATTCGGTCGAGAATCTCTCGCCGCTGTTTCAGGGAATCAGCCATGGCAACCCGTTTTTCTATGCGATTTCGGGGTTTCGCTACGGCTTCCTGTCCGCCGCCGATACGGAAGTCCTGCGCGGTGTGGGCGCGCTGACGCTGTTGAACGCCGGGCTGGTGCTGCTGTGCTATATAGCGTTGCGCAAGGGGTGGAAGATCAGGCCATGAAGCAGAGCATCGTGCGGGAACGGGAACCGGTTTTCCGCTAAAGACGATGCGATGCCCAATAACGGGAGCGCGCGGCTTGCGGCCCATTGGTCACATCGAACGCAGCGCGCTCTGATCGTAAACGGCGCGCGCGCCATAGGGCTTTAGCCATTCCCGACCGCCGCCGCGCTCCGGCCCTGCCGCTCAAGGCAGGGGGCGGTGGTGAGCAGCGGTCAAGCCCGTCAGTGGCGATAATGCGGGCGCAGATCATATTTCCCGCTTTGATAGGGGCCGAAAAGGCTGGCGATGGCGGGATGATCGACCGGTTCGTCGCTGTCGTCATGGTCCAGATTCTGCTGACTGACATAGGCGATATAGCTGCTTTCCCCATTTTCGGCGAGCAGGTGATAAAAAGGCTGCTCCTTGGACGGGCGCATATTTTCGGGGATGGATTCATACCATTCGTCGCTGTTGGCGAACACGGGGTCGATGTCGAACACGACGCCCCGGAACCCGAACAAGCGGTGGCGCACCACCTCGCCAACGCCAAAGCGCGCATGGGCGATGGCGGGCGCCTCGACAGAGAGGGGGGCGGGGGTGGAATGATGAGCGGTGATCCTGTTCATGTTTCCAATGTAGGGTGCCGGGGCCTGCTTACAAGAAAAATGCCATCGGGCGGCTTGGCAAATGCGCTCAGGTCGGTTAATGGCGCCGCTCGACCCGCGAATGTGGGGGAGGGCGGATCGGACGATCGGCCCCCGCCTTATGGCCCGGAGAGGTGGCAGAGTGGTCGAATGCGCCGCACTCGAAATGCGGTTTACGGGCAACCGTAACGTGGGTTCGAATCCCACCCTCTCCGCCAAGACTCCATAAGTCATTGATATAAAAGGATAATTGCTCAGAAAGTGGCGCAGTTCTGCGCCATTCGGGGCGATGGTCCGGTCTGCAGAGAGCGTATCCGGGCCAACATTTGGTCGCTCCGACGGCTTTTTCTCTGTCGCCCATTTCGGCAGTACGGAGTGAGTAGCCATCGGCTACCTTTATTGGTCCGACAACGCAAAGCGGCGCCGAGGCGCCGCTAGTGGTATAATGCATTGAGATATATCACATCCCGAACAGGGCGATCTGCTCGTTCCAGTCGATTGGCAGGTTTGCGGTGCGTAGAGATGTCGCGTTGACAGAGGCAGGCTGGGTTCCGGCAAGGATGGCTTCGACGATCGCGGGCGCGAGGAAGTTCAGCCGGACGAGGCGCGATACCCAGGAGTCGTTGACCTGCTCATCGCGCGCGATGGTGGCGATGTCGATCGTGCCGGTCCGAAGCAGTTGCCACCAGTTGCGGGCTTTGCGCAGCAAATCGATGAGGCTAGGGTCTGGTCTGCCCTGTGATACCGGCCGGCCATCAAGCTGGACCAGCCGGATGGCTCGGCCTGTTCGGGTCAGACGGACCGGCGAGCTAAGCGGGATCGAGGTCTGTGTATCTGCCGGGTGCTCGACAGTCAGAGCAGCACATAGAGCCGTGACAGACAGCTCGACCGTCACCTCATCTGGTTGGACCGTAACCTTTGCCACAAGATCGCGGATCGTATCGCGCTGCTTGCTACGGATGGAAGTGACAAGCTGTTCGGCCTTTTTGAGGATCATGCGTAGGCGATTGCTTTCGAGCGGTATCCCCGCTCGCGCGAGCGTAGCCAGCGGGTCATCGAGTTCTTCGGCCAGAAGCTGGCTGACGGCCGCCTCGATCTCCAACGCCGGGATACGCAGACCTCCCACATGGGTTGCATCAGGTGTGTGCTGGAGCGACCGGCTCACATAATAGCGATAGCGGACCTTCCCCTTGCAGGCATGCACGGCGACCAGCGGCTCACCGTGCTGATCGAAGATGCGGCCCGCAAGCAGACTGGGTGATTGTGCCCTGCCACCTGACCGCTCACTGTTGATTGCCGCTGAGAAGTGACCCGGGAGGGGTATAAATTTCCACTGAGAGTTGACCCATGTTGAACTCACCTCTGGCTTTGCAGGCTGGGGGTCATTGAGAGTGTTAGACATGGCATTATTGA